>NZ_JAUSLG010000034.1 GCF_030646615.1 Phenylobacterium sp.
GATCTGGTCAACCTTGACCAGGGCGAAATAGCGCTCGCCTTCCCGGGGGGCGCGGATGGCGCCGACCACGGAGTCGCCGGTGCGCAGGCCGAACTTCCGGATCTGCGAGGGGCTGACATAGATGTCGTCGGGGCCGGGCAGATAGTTGGCCTCGGGGCTGCGCAGGAAGCCGAAGCCATCGGGCAGCACCTCCATGGTGCCGGAGCCTGAAATCTCCACGCCTTCTTCGGCCAGCGTCTTCAGGATGCCGAACATCATGTCCTGCTTGCGCATCGAGTTGGCGTTCTCGATGTCCATCTGCTCGGCGAAGGCCAGCAGATCGGAGGAGGACTTCTCCTTCAGCTCCTGCAGGGACATGCGCGTCAGGCCCATGGCGGCGATCGCCTGGGAGGCCAGGGACGGCTCGTCTTCGGCGTCCATGCCGGCGTCGTCGTCGGTCTGGGAGTCCAGGACTTCGGTTTCGGTGTCTTCGCTCATCGGGGTCTTTGAAAGCTCTGAGAGGGTATGTCGGGCCGCGAACCGCCGGACGGACTCCGGGCGGGCGGGGACGAGAGGTGGGGCGCAGCGAGGCGGCGCCGGTTATGTTGTCTCGAGGACCGGGCCGTCGGCGTAGAACGCGCGGCGCCGGGAAAGGCGGGCGCGGGATTTCTCCCGCGTGTGCTAACGCAAAACCACAGCCGGGGGGCCGAGGTCAAGGGCCGTCTCACACCAGATGGGGTCAGCGGCCGCCGAATTCCAGGGTCACGGCCAGCACGGCGGCGATGGCGATCAGGAACGGGATCTCATTGGTGGCCCGCCAGAACTTGGCGCTGCGGGGCCGCTCACCGGCCGCGATCTTCTTCCGCGCCCCGGCCAGCATGCCGTGCCAGCCGGACAGGAAGATCACCAGGGCGAGCTTCAGCATCATCCAGGGCTGCAGCAGGAAGGCCCAGCCCTGCCCCATGGCGTGAACATGATACATGATCAGGCTCAGGCCCAGGATCCAGGTCAGCACCATGGCGGGGTTGATGATGATCTTGAGGAGCTTGGCCTCCCACACCTTGAAGTGGGCGTCGAACTCGCTGCCAGGCGGCGCGGTTTCGGTGTGATAGGCGTAGAGCCGCGGCAGATACATCATGCCGGCCATCCAGGCGATCACCGCGATGATGTGCAGGCCCCGAAGCAGATCAAACCAGTTCATGCCGCCCTCCCCGTCCTGCAGGCGCATTTTCCATAGTCGGCCGGGCAGGTCCAGCCGCCGGCCGGCGCGATACCCGGCGCATCGTCCAGGGCGTTCAGCACCACGCCGCCGAGCCCCGCGATGAATCCGGGGGCGATCCCCAGGGCCGGAACCCGCAGATAGGGGGCGCAGCCGATGGTCTTGGCGATCTCGGCATATTCGTGATCGAGCTCCACCAGGGTCTCCACATGCTCGGAGACAAAGGCGATGGGGGTCAGGATCACGCCCTTGCCGTCGGCCTGGGCCTGGCGCAGGGCGACCTCCGTGGACGGACCAATCCATTCCATCGGGCCCACCCGGCTCTGGTAGCAGACCTGCCAGTCGGAAAGCTCCGGCAGGCGGGCGGCCACGGCCGCGGCGGTGGCCTCGATCTGGGCCTGGTAAGGGTCGCCCCGGGCGATCACCGACTTGGGCAGGCCATGGGCCGAGAACAGCAGGCGCAGGCCCTCAGGCTTGCCCGCCGCGGCCCAGGTCTGCGCGATCTGGTCGGCATGGGCCTCGATCAGCCGGGCCTCGGTCGGATAGCAGCAGACGGTACGAACGACGCCCGGGCCCCTATAGGCCTTTGCCCAGTCCTTCAGGGACGAGCCCGTGGTGGTGGTGGAGAACTGCGGATAGAGCGGCAGCAACACGATCTCGTCGGGCGCAAAGGCCGCCACCTCAGCCGCCGTCGCCTCGGCCCGGGGTTTCCAGTAGCGCATGGCGATGAAGATCCTGGCCTCCAGCTCCGGCGCCTTGGCGGCCAGCTCGGCCTGCAGGGCCTGGGCCTGCGCCTTCGTCTCCGGCAGCAGGGGTGAGCCGCCGCCCATGATGGCGTAGTTGGCCTGGGCGGTCTTCCTGCGGGTGGTGGAGATCAGGGCGGCCAGGGCATAGCGGGCCGGGGCCGGCAGGCTGATGATCGCCGGGTCGCGGAACAGGTTGAACAGGAAGGGCTGGACGGAGTCCTGGTCGTCGGGTCCCCCCAGGTTGAAGAGGACCACCGCGAGCTTTTTCATCAGGTCCCCGTCACGCGGCGAACCGCGCGCTCAATGTTCTCCACCGGCGTGTCCGGCAGCACACCATGGCCCAGATTGAAGATGTAGGGTCCTTGGCCCCACTGTTCGATCAGGGCGTCGATGCGGGCGTCCATGGCCGGGCCGCCGGCCCGCAGCAGCAGATTGTCCAGGGCGCCCTGCACCGCCTTGCCGCCCGCCTGGATCTTGCGCCCCAGGGCGGCGCTGGCCTGGGTGTCCAGGGCCACGGCCTGCACCGGCACGGCGGCGGCGTAGTTTTCCACCAGCGCCCCGGCGCCGCGGGGGAAGCCGATGAAGGGGGTGTCGATCCCGGCGGCGCGGACCTTCTCGATGATCGCCGCATGGGGCCGGATGACGATGCGTTCGAACACATCCTCCGCCAGGCCCTCGGCCCAGCTCTCGAACAGCTTCAGGGCCTGGGCGCCGGCCTTGGCCTGCATCACCAGATAACGGGCGGTGGACTCCACCAGGATGTCCAGCAGCCGGTCGAGATCCTCGGGGTTCTGATAGGCGTAGGTTCGCGCGCCGGACCGGTCGGAGCCCCGGCCCTCGATCATATAGGTGGCCACCGTCCAGGGGGCGCCGGCGAAGCCGATCAGGGCCCGCTCCGGCTCCAGCTCAGCCCGCACCCGGGTCAGGGTTTCCCCGATCTCGGAAAGCCTGCCGGTCGAGGCCTCGATCTCGGCCTCCATGGCCGAAAGCGCCGGCAGCTCGCCAAGCCTGGGCCCCTCGCCGGTTTCAAACCAGACCTTCTGGCCGAGCGCCTTGGGCAGGAGCAGGATATCGGCGAACACGATGGCCGCATCCAGGGGGAAACGGCGCATGGGCTGCAGGGTCGCCTCGGCCGCCATCTGCGGATTGTGGCAGAAGGCGATGAAGTCCGGGGCCTTGGTGCGGAGCTCACGATACTCTGGCAGGGAGCGGCCCGCCTGACGCATGAACCAGACCGGCGGGCGCTCGAGGGTTTCGCCGGCCAGGGCGCGAAGGAGGCGGGGCTTCGTCGTGTCACTCATGCCAAGCCTTAAAGCCGCTCCGGCCCGCCTGCTCAAGGGGCCAGGTGGACACAGGCCCCCTCCCTTCTTCCTGAAAGAAAGATCTGTTTGAGGATGAGGTTGAGGTAGGGCCGGTCAGACCCGGGGAAAACCCGAAAACACCGCCGCCATACCGACTTGCCCACAGGGTCGGCCGGGCTTGTCCCGAGGCCGGGCCTGGCCATGTGAATCGCGGGCGCCGGGCGGCAAGCCTCGCCACATTCCTTAACAAAACCTTAAGGCCCTCGGCCGGCCGCCCTGGCCCGTCCCTGAGGACGAAGGGGGTGCTCAGGTGGCCCCTGTGTTTACCTTTCGTTAAGACTTTCCCCATGGGCTCAACCGGTGGACGATCCGACCCCCAAACTCAGATCCCTACAGGGTCGGCCGCCGAGCCCCCCGCGGCGGCGGATAAGTCGCGGCCTATCCCCAAGTTCGCCGGCCTCCTTTAAGAGACTTATCGACTCCTCGGTCCCCAAGAGCATTTTGTCGCAGGCGCCCCCCTCGGTATGACCCACCCGCGCATCGCCACCTATTTCCACGTCCACCTGGTGTCGGACTCGACCGGCGAGACCCTGAACGCCATGGCGCGCGCGGTCTGCGCCCGGTTCGACGACGTCCTGCCCATCGAGCACATCTACGCCCTGGTCCGTTCCCAGCGGCAGCTGGACCGGGCCCTGTCGGATATCGAGTCGGCGCCGGGCCTGGTCATTCACACCATTGTCGACGCCGAGCTGCGGGCGGCCCTGGAGGAGGGTTGCCGGCGGCTGGAACTGGCCTGCATCCCGGCGCTCGATCCGCTGGTCTCGGCGGTGTCGCGCTATCTGGGGGTCAATACGACCACCCGGGTCGGCGCCCAGCACGCCCTGGACCACGACTATTTCAACCGCATGGACGCCCTGAACTACGCCATCGGCCATGATGACGGCCAGGGCGGGCAGGATCTGGAACAGGCCGACGTGGTCCTGGTGGGCGTGTCGC
>NZ_JAUSLG010000041.1 GCF_030646615.1 Phenylobacterium sp.
GGCTGCAGCCGGCGCGCAGGTCGGGAATCAGGACGCGCTTGTCCGGCGACAGGATCTTGGAGGTCTCGGCCATGAAGTGCACGCCGGCCTGGACGATGATGGCGGCGTCGGACCGGGCGGCCTCCTTGGCCAGGCCCAGGCTGTCGCCCACATAGTCGCCGACCCCGTGGAAAATTTCCGGCGTCATGTAGTTGTGGGCCAGGATGACCGCGTTCTTCTCGCGCTTGATCCGGTTGATCTCGGAGATCAGCGGGGCCTGAAGCCGCCATTCCATGGGGGTGACGTGCTTCTTGACGCGATCCCAAAGCGCTTGGGTTTCGGCTTCGACTTCAGGGGTGAAGGCGAGCGGAGCAAAACCGTCTGCGGCCATGGCGTCCTCCTTATGCTCATGATGAGCATTTCTATGGCCCAAAAAAGACGCCTCCGGGCTTGGGTGTCGGCGAGGCGCCTTTGATATGCTCACTCAGAGCATAACTCGTCTGTCACAGATATAGACCCTTGGACCCCCGATGCAAGGGTTCAGGCGTTCATGGCTTGGATCCGCCCGCTTTTTCGCCGGCCTCATGTCGCCTATAGCTTGCCCCCGCGGGAGTTTCCGCTGGCCCACAGAGGACCGTCAATCTTGATCGCGCCCCTACGCTCCGTCGCCCTGCTTGTTGCGACGCTCGCGTTGAGCGGCTGCCTCACCAGCTATGACCGCCCCCTCAATGATGGCCGGGTCGCCGGTCTCGCCACCGTGGCGCGCAATCTCTCCGATGAGGGCCTGCGCCGGGTGAGCGCCGACATGGATCCGGCCATGCTGGCCCTGGCAAAGCGCCACGATCCGGCGGGGGGGACAGACTACTGGGGGCGGGTGAAGGGTTGGGAGACCTATGATCTGGCCACCCTGCCGACCCTCGGCTTTGGCACAGCCTTCGACATGGCCGCCCGCGAGATCAATGCGCTGAAGCCCTTCGCCGACCTGCCGATCAACCCCATGGAGCCGTTCATCCTGCGGGCCTCGCGCCAGGACCGAGCCCAGGCCCTGCGGTGCCTCAGCCAGGCCATCTATTACGAGGCCGCCCGCGAGCCGCCGGAGGGCCAGAGGGCGGTGGCGCAGGTGGTGCTCAATCGCGTGCGCCACCCGGCCTATCCCAACTCGGTCTGCGGCGTGGTCTTCCAGGGTTCGGCGCGGCGCACCGGCTGCCAGTTCAGCTTCACCTGCGACGGGTCCCTGACCTGGGCGCCTGAGCCCTGGCTGTGGCGCCAGGTGGAGGCGGTCGCCGCCGAGGCCCTGGACGGCTTCGTCGAGGAGGATGTGGGGTCGGCCACCCACTATCACGCCGACTATGTCGCCCCCTACTGGGCTCCGACCCTGGTGAAGATGACCAAGGTGGGCGCCCATATCTTCTATCGCTGGACCGGCCCCATGGGCGAGCCGCCGGCCTTCACCAGCCGCTATGTGGGCGGCGAGCAGAACCTGACCGTGGCGATCCTCGGCGGCATCGACGCCCGCACCCAGGGCCTGCTCAATCCCAGCGGACAGGGGATCGCGCCCGGTCGGAAGGTGACCTTGGACCTGGCCGGCGACGTCCGGACCTACGAGGTCGCCGCCCCGGAAGCCGGCGAAGCTCCGACCCGGGTGGCTGGCGTGCTGAGCCCCAGCCGCCGTCAGCCGACGCCGGAAGAAGTCCAGCAGATCAATGAGCGGCTGGCGGAGGTGGAGGCTCGACTGGACGCCGAACGGGGCCCGACGCCCGCGGCCGGTCCCACCGACTAGAGACCGTTGAAGGCGTCCGGATAGGCCAGGGTGAGGGGGGCGTCGAAGGCGTCGTCTTCGAGGGCCAGGGCCATGAAGGCCGGCGACCCGGCATAGGGCGCGCGAATCTGCGCCGCAGCCTCGGCCGAGAATCCAAAACGGGGATAGTAGTCGGGGTGGCCCAGAACCACGGCGCCCTGGGCCCCGTATTCCTTGCAGAACTCCAGGCCGCTCCGCACCAGGGCCGAGCCGAGGCCCTGCCGCTGGAGACCAGGCCGCACCGCCATCGGCGCCAGGGCGACATAGAGGTTGGCGCTGTCGGCCCACAGCCGGCTGAACAGGATGTGCCCGACGATCTCGCCCTGATCCTCGGCGACCATTTCAAACACCACGTCCCCGTCACGCCGCAGCCGCTCCACCAGATCGGCCTCGGCGGCCTCAGGAAAGGCGGCCAGATTCACCGCGCGGATCGCGGCATGGTCAGCGGTTCGGGCGTGTCGGATCATGGCGTTGTCTCTCCACTGTCAGCCGGCACGGTCGAACCGCCTACGACCATCGTCGAATTCCAGTGTTCATGGGTCCCCGGGGCAAGCCCGAGGACGACGGGATTGGGGGTGCGCATGGCTGGACAGCCGCCATACCTCCTCTTCCCCCGTCAAGCCCGAGGACGACGGGGCTGAGGCGCCTCAGTCCCCCAGGACCCACTCCACGTCGGCGCCCAGGGCGTTGAGGTTCTCGACGAAGTTGGGGTGGGCGCGCTTGATCGGGGCGGCGTTGAGGATGGTCGACTTGCCCTCGATGCTGGCGGCCAGCATGAACAGCGCGATGGCCACCCGGATGATGTAGGGGCTCTCCACCTGGGCCGGGAACAGCGGCTTGCCGCCATAGGTGATCACCCGGTGCGGATCGCACAGCACCGCATGGCCGCCGAACTTGGCGAGCTCCGAAGTCCAGCCCAGCGCGCCCTCATAGACCTTGTTCCAGAACATCACCGAGCCTTCGGCCCGGACGCCCAGGGCGATGAAGATCGGCAGCAGGTCGGCCGGCACATAGGGCCAGGGCGCAGCCTCCACCTTCTGCAGGATGTGGCTGGTATAGGGCTGGCGCACGTGCAGGGGGCCGTCCAGTCGCGCCCGCGACCAGCCGTCCCTGTGCTCCACCTCGACCCCGAACTTGGCGAAGGTGCGGTCGATCAGGGGGAAGGATTCCGAGGCGCCGTTGCGCACGGCCACATCGCCGCCGGTGATGGCGCCCATGGCCAGGAAGGTGGCGACCTCATGGAAGTCGTCCTGGAAGGTGAAGGTCGTGCCCGCCAGCTTCTCGACGCCCTCGATGGTCAGGGTCGATGCGCCCACCCCCTGGACGCTGGCGCCCATCTGGATGAGGAAGCGGCAGAACTCTTGGACGTGGGGCTCGCAGGCGGCGTTGACCAGTTGCGAGGTTCCCTTGGCCGTGGCCGCACAGATGGCGAAGTTCTCGGTCGTCGTCACCGAGGCGTAGTCCAGCCAGTGGCGGGTGGCGTGGAAGCCTTCCGGCGTGGAGATCAGGATGGCCCCGTCGCGGGTTTCGACCCGGGCGCCGAAGGCCTCGAAGACCTCCAGGTGCGGATCGATCTCCCGGGCGCCCAGGGTGCAACCCTTGGCCTCGTCCTCCAGGCTGGCCTGGCCGAACCTGTGCAGCAGGGCCGGGATCAGCATCACCGAGGAGCGCATGCCCAGGGGCAGGTGCGCGCCCTCTGCCCGCAGGTTCTCGCCGTGGTGCAGCCGCAGGGTCCCGGTGGCGTAGTCCATGTCCACCTGGCTGCCGAGCGCCTGGAAGAACTCCAGGATCTTGCGCACATCGGTGATGTCCGGCACCCGGTGCAGGACCAGGGGCGCGTCGCTGAGCAGGGTGGCGCACAGCACCGGCAGGACGGCGTTTTTGTTGGCGGAGGGCGTGATCTCGCCCCGCAGGGGGCGGCCCCCGTTCACGATCAGATTGGTCATAGGCCCTCGTCTCGTCGTCGGGGGAAACGCCTACCAGGCGCCGATCTTCTCGGCTTCGGCGTGGCTGATCGGATTGTGCGCCTTGCGGTGGTCTTCCTCGGCGAGGAACCGCACCGCCTCAAGGGCGGCCATACAGCCCATGCCGGCCGCCGTCACCGCCTGGCGGTAGACGTCGTCGGTCACGTCGCCGGCGGCGTAGACGCCTTCGATCTCGGTGGTGGCCGTCCCGGCCTTCACGTCGAGATAGCCGGCCGAGTCCATGGACAACTGGCCCTTGAAGAGTTCGGAAGCCGGCGCATGGCCGATGGCCACGAAGACGCCGGCGCAGTCGATCGTCTGAGTCGCGCCGGTCTTGATGTTCTTCAGGCGCACGCCGGTGACGCCCAGGGGATCAGTCTCGCCCAGCACCTCGTCGATGGCGCTGTCCCAGATCACCTCGACCTTGGGATGAGCAAACAGGCGCTCCTGCAGGATCTTTTCGGCCCGCAGCTCGTCGCGGCGGTGAACCAGGGTGACCTTGGAGGCGAAGTTGGTGAGGAACAGGGCCTCTTCGACCGCGGTATTGCCGCCGCCGATCACCACGACCTCCTTGCCGCGATAGAAGAAGCCGTCGCAGGTGGCGCAGGCCGAGACGCCGAAGCCCTTGAACTTCTCCTCGGTCTCCAGGCCCAGCCAGCGGGCCTGGGCGCCGGTGGCGATGATCAGGGTCTCGGCCAGCCAGACATCGCCGGAATCGCACACCAGGCGGAACGGGCGCTTGGAGAGATCGGCCTCGACAACGATGTCGTTGATGATCTCGGTCCCCACATGGGCGGCCTGGGCCTGCATCTGCTCCATCAGCCAGGGACCCTGGATGGCCTCGGCGAACCCCGGATAGTTCTCCACCTCGGTGGTGATGGTCAGCTGGCCGCCGGGCTGGATGCCGGCGATCATGACGGGGTTGAGCAGGGCGCGGGCGGCATAGATGGCGGCGGTGTAGCCGGCAGGGCCAGACCCAAGGATGAGGCAGCGTGTGGTGCGGGGCTCGGACATGGCCTCTATTTAGAGAAGATTCCGCGCAGTGCGAGGGCGTGCGCGCAACAAGCGACGCCGCCGTGCGTTTGGCCGCCATGACCGACAGCCTCACAACCCCGCCCCTGCCGCCGCAGACCCCGGCTCCGCAGACCGACAATCCGCCGCCCGGGACCCCCAGCCGCACGGATCTGCGCACCACCGGGAAGTGGCTGGGCGTCGGGGTGGCCCTGGGCGCGGTGACCGGCGCCGCCTTGGGAAGTCTCGCCCTGGGCACGGCCTTCGGGGTCGGGCTGGGCGCGGTCGTGGGCGTGGCGCGGGCGCGCAAGGGCGACCGTTCTCAGAGTTAACGCGCTGTTTCGAGGGGCGCGCTAGACTGGCGCGTCACCACGGGAAGAAGCGCTTCGTGTCCGACCAGCCCCCTATCGAGATCGCCGGCCGTCCGATCGGCCCTGGCTGCCGCCCGTTCGTGATTTGCGAGCTGTCGGGGAACCATAATGGCGACCTGGATCGGGCCCTGGCCATGATCGACGCGGCTGCGGCCACCGGCTGCGACGCCATCAAGATCCAGACCTATACCGCCGACACCATCACCATGGATGTGGACCGGCCGGAGTTTCGCATCCACGGCGGCCTCTGGGACGGCCGCAGCCTGCACGAGCTCTATCAGGAGGCCCAGACCCCCTACGAATGGCATCCGGCCCTGTTCGCGCGGGCCCGCGCCCGGGGGGTGATCCTGTTCTCCAGTCCCTTCGACGAGACGGCGGTAGATCTCCTGGCGAGCCTGGATGCGCCGGCCTACAAGATCGCCTCATTCGAGGCTGTCGACCTGCCGCTGATCGCCTATGCGGCGCGCCACGGCAAACCTCTGATCATCTCCACCGGCATGGCCAATCTGGCCGAGATCGAAGCCGCCCGCGACACGGCCCTCTCGGCCGGGGCCGGCGGCGTGATCCTGCTGCACTGCGTGTCCAGCTATCCGGCCAGTTTCGCCGACGCCAATCTGCGGACCATTCCTGACATGGCGGCGAGGTTCGGCTGTCCCATCGGCCTGTCAGACCACACGCCGGGCACGGCTGCGGCGGTGGCGGCAGTGGCGCTGGGCGCCCGCGTGATCGAGAAGCACTTCACCCTGGCGCGGGCCGATGGCGGGCCGGACGCGGCCTTCTCCCTGGAGCCAGCTGAGTTCCAGACCCTGGTCGCCGACGCCCGCGCGGCCTGGGAATCCCTCGGCCACGCCCAGTACGATCTGCTGGGGTCAGAGCGGGCCAACGCCCAGTTCCGCCGCTCGATCTATGTGGCCGCCGATGTGAAGGCCGGCGCGGTGCTTGCGGCCTCCGACGTGCGCTCAATCCGGCCAGGGCTAGGCCTGGCGCCAGAGCATCGCGACGCGGTCATCGGCCGCGTGGCGGCCCGGGACCTGAAGCGGGGCGAGCCGATGTCCTGGGACATGCTCGAAGAGACTTAGTCCAGGGCGTAGCCCTTGGCCTGAAGCCGCTCGCGGCTGGCCTCGCGCACGGCCGCCCAGTCCTGCGCCAGGAGCCCCAGGCCGACCACATCGCGGGGCGCGCCATTCTTCCACACATGCTGGCGCAGCAGGGCTTCGCGCCGGAAGCCGAAGGATTCGTGCAGCTTCCAGACGGCCTCGTTCTCCACCAGCACCTCGCACCAGAGCTTGGCGAAGCCCAGGGCGCCGAACACCTGCTCGATCATCCAGTACTCCACATAGGCGCCCACCCCCTTGCCCCGCACGGCGGGCGAGGCGAGGTAGTAGGCCCAGGCGCACCGACGGTTGGCCGGCGAGATGTCGGCGAGGTTGGCCAGGCCTACGGGCTCGCCGTCCAGCTCGATGATCCAGTAGCGGCGGGAAGGGTCGGCCAGGGCTGCGGCGAACCAGCGGGCGTGATCTTCGGGTCCGATCACCGCGTCGGTGTACATCCACTGGGCGACATCGGGCTGGTTCCGCCAGTCCCGCAGCCGGTCCCGGTCCTCGGGCGTGACATCACGCAGTTCCACCCTCGGCCCGGACATCAGGCTACCGCGCTGACCGCAGCGCCTGCGCCCATCACGGCGCCAAGGCGCTCGGCCAGGGCCGAGATGCGGGCCGGCGCATCGGCCGATTCCCAGCCGGCGACCAGGAAGCGGCCCTCATGCTGGCGATCGAGTTCGGCCTCGAGGCGGGCGAGCCGGCTCACCGCCTCGGTGGAGGGACAGGCGAAGCGGGTGCGCATATTGGTCAGGAGGCAGGCCTCCAGGATCATCGGGCGACGGGCGAAGGGACCCAGCAGGCGAAGGGCCTCGGCCCTCAGCTCGGCGTCGCCGACCTCGTCGACGCATTCGATGCTGACCAGGGTCTCGCCGCGGCTCTCATAGACCCGCAGGGCGCTGATCTTGCCCTCGGCGGTGTAGTTGCGGATCGTCAGGGGCAGGGGGGCTTCGATCCGGGCGCGATAGACATAGCTCGCCACCCGCTCGCCGATCAGGCGCGGGCGGGGCTGGGCGGTCAGGTCGAACAGGGGCAGGGGATCGGCGGCCCAGATCAAGATGTCGTCGTCGGCCCGCGACAGGGCGGCCTCCCGCGGCGAGACCAGGCTGTGCAAATGGATCTGGACGCCGAGGCGGGCCAGGGCGCGGCTGGCCGCCAAGAACAAGCCGTTCAGGCCATCCCTTGGGGTCGCGCCGCGCACAGGGACCGACACATTGGGGACGGCCGCGTCGCCAGGGCTCACCAGGCGCACCTGATCGAGCCCCAGGGCTGGCGCGGCGCTGGCATGGATCTCGTCGAGCCAGACCCCCAGCCGCCATTGGCAGTAGTGGGCCAGCGGGTCGGCCGCCGCCCGGGGATAGGCGCGCAGCAGGTCGTTGAGGGTCTCGGCCTCGTCCTGGCAGGGCGACGTCGCCGGGGCGGTCAGGACCGGCCCGGCGCTCCAGCTGGCCCGGGGACCCGATGGCGACGGACTGATGGCGCCCACGTGCAGATCCACATCGTCAAAGGCGACCCCGTGCCATTCGAGCGCCCGCCGGATCGGATCCTGGGCGGCGCCGAAGGCGAACTCACCATCGCGCAGCTCGACCCCATGGCTGACCCGCGGCAGGCTCCAGCCGCCAAGGCGATCCAGGGCGTCTTCGAGGACGATCTCGCGGGCGCCCAGACGGTGGGCTTCAAAGGCGGCGAGGATGCCGGTCAGGCCCCCGCCGATAATCCGAACCTTGGTCATGCCCTGGCCTCCCCGACCCGCATGTGAGGGGCAAGGATGCCGGCCAAGGTCGAAAAACTCAGTTAAGGCCGCTGCGTCAGACGGTCGCGGACTGGATGAGCAGGGGCCAGAAGGCGTCGGCGACCCGGGTGGCGCCCTGGCCATCGCACAGCTCGGCGCTCTTTTCGGCCAGGCCCCGGCGCAGCGGATCGTCAACGAACAGGCGGGTCAGCGCCCGGTCGAAGTCGGTCTCGAAGCTCGCAGCGCGGCCGTCGACCGCGAGCACCGCGCCGGCCTTGGCCAGGGCGGCGGCGGCGGCGAGCTGATTGTCGGCCAGGGTGACGACGACGCTGGGCAGGCCCAGGACACAGCGCTCCCACATGGCCGACCCGGCCGCCCCGATGGCGAGATCGGCGGCGGTGGCCAGTTCGGCCATGTGCGGAGTGTCCACATGCAGGGTCAGGCGCGGATCGTGGGCGGCGATGCGCGTCAGGCCCTTGCGGCTGGGGGCGGCGGCGCCGACCACCACGTCCAGCTCGGTGTCGCCAAACCGCCGACGCACGCGCTCGACCACCTGGCTGGTGATCCCGCCCACATCGGTCAGGCCCATGGAGACCAGCACCCGGCGCAGGGGCTCGGCCCGGCGGGCCAGGGCTGTGTCGCGCAGGGCGGCGAAGGCCGGGCGAACCGGCGCATAGCGCGGCCCGAGCATCAGTCGCGCGCCCTCGGTGAGTCCGCGATAATCGGCGTCGGTCCGGTCTGGGCCGGAGTCCAGCACCAGGCTGCCCCCCAGGCGGCGGTCGGCGAGGTCATCGATCACCACCGCAGGGCGGCCGTCGGCGATGGCCTGGTGCTCAGGCCGGGCCAGGCCATAGTGGTCGAACACCACGGCCTCGAAGGCCAGGGCGGCGGCGGCTTCCACCAGGGCCTCGGGCGCCAGAGAGGTCACCGAACGCCGGGGCAGGTCGGGCGCAAAGGCCGCCAGGATGGCCTCCACGCTGGCGTCGGCCAGGAACTGGCACTGGGCGCCGCGCTCGGTGAGGGCCGCGGCCAGGGTCAGGCTGCGCATCACATGCCCGCCGCCGACCTCGGGCCCGGCATTGACGATGAAAAGGACCCGCGGGGTCATAGGCGTCGTTCTCCGCCAAAGGTCACAAGCTCCGGCCGGGCGCGGACAAGGCGGCGCACGTCATCGGAGGAAAAGGCCGGGTTGGCCGGATAGAGCCCGTCATAGACCTGACGGACGAACTCATAGTCATCGGGGGTGTCCACGGTCCAGCGGACCTGGCCCTCGTCCACAGGCGGATCCAGGCGGGCGATCCGGTAGCGGGACGGCGCGTTGCGGACGGCCCAGGTCACGTGCTCGCGGGCCTCGGGGCTGTGGTCCTCCCCCGCGGTGCGCCGCAGGGCGCCGGCGGAGATGACCTCGACGTCCTGGCCCTTGGGATAGCCCGACGGGTCGTAGCGGTTGTGGGTGTAGCCAGCCGCTTGGGCCAGATGGAGGTCGATGGTCTGGTCGATGACCCCGGGGTCGATCAGCGGGCAGTCGCCGGTCAGACGCACCACATGGTCGGCCGGCCAGGCCGCCAGGGCGCCCACGAACCGGGCCAGAACATCGTCAAGGGGGCCGCGATGGACGGCCAGGCCCGCAGCCTCGACGGTTTCGGCCAGTCTATCGTCGCTGGGCTCGACGCTGGTCGCCACCACGATCTGGTCGATACGCCGCGCCCGGGCCACGCGCTCGATCTGGCGCAGCAGCATGGGCGCGCCGGCCAGGGGCAGCAACACCTTGCCCGGCAGACGGGATGAGCTCAGTCGAGCCTGGAGAATGGCGAGAATCAATCGTGCGCTCCTGTGCGCGCAAGATAGACCCCATTGCGGCGGCAAGGCGCCGTCCTGCGTGGCGGGCGGCCTATTCCTTGACGAAGAAGCCGCCCGGCGCCGAGGCCCAGCCGAACTTCTCGATCCGCGGCGGCGCGCCGTCGAAGAATTCCTCCAGGGCCTCGCTCTCGCCGGGCCACTCGCGGATGGCGTATTCGTCCAGCAGGACCACGCCGCCGGTCAGGATGCGCGGCCAGAAGGCCTTCAGGGCCTCCAGGGTCGGCTCATAGAGGTCCATGTCCAGGTGCAGCAGGGCGACCCGCAGGCCGGGATGCTCGGCCACATAGGCATGGGCGGTTTCCTTCACATCGCCGTCGATCAGCTCGACGCGCGGCCGCTGGGGCACGAAGGAGTCGGCGTTGAAGGCCTCGACCAGGGCGAACAGGGTGTCGCGGAACTGGGCCGGGTTCCAGCCCTCGGCGGTGTTGCCGACCCGGGCGTCCAGGCCATCCTTCTCCGAACGGTCGGCCAGGCCGCGGAAGTGGTCGAAGCCCAGCACCTTGCGGGTCCGGTCGCCGGGGCTGAAGGTTTCCAGGAAGCGGGCGAAGGTCAGCAGCGAGGCGCCCTTGTAGACGCCGCACTCGACGATATCGCCGGGCATGTCCTCGATCAGCTTGAAGACCTCATAGTGGGCGAAGCCCTTCATGAAGTGCATCCGCCGGCCGAAGGAGGCCAGGTTGGCGATCAGGTCATGGTCGTCGAGATGGGCCTTGAGCAGGGCGCGCAGGGTCTCGTCAGCGGGGATCTTGGGGGCAGGCGTCATGGGCGTTCCTCGGAAGCGATCAGGTCCGGATGCAGGGCGGCGAAGGCCTCGAACCCGTCAGCCCGGCGGTTGCGCCAGCCGCGCGCGATCACCTCGGGCGCAAGCAGGTCGCCAAACCGGACCTGGATGGAATAGCGGTGCCGTGGGCCGGGATTGTAGCCGGAGCGATGGGGCACGCTGTTGTGGAACATCAGCACGTCGCCGGGCTGAAGCTCGGGCTTGCGGCTCTGGGTTTCGAATTCGGGATGGAAGTCCTGGGCGATAAAGGCGTCGCGCGTGCCAAGGGGCCGGCCCGCCGCGTCGCGCTTCAGGCGGACATCGACGGGATAGAGGCGGGCTTCGGCGGCTTCGACCACATCGACCCCGCCATTGGCCGCGCCGGACGGCGTCAGCGGCGTCCAGGCGGTGACGGAGCGGTCGCAGAGCATGTTGTAGGGATAGTCCTGGTGCCAGTCGAAGCCGCGCCACGGCTCACCGGCCAGGTCCATGCGGAAGACCGCATGCTGGAAAGGACTGTGCAGCCGAGCCGCGCCGGTCATGGCCTGGGCGGCTTGGCGGAGGGGTTCGGCGGTGACGATGCGGCGGAACACGTCGGTCTCGCGCATGGCGTCATAGACCTCGCCCAGGGCGGCGCGGTCCGCGGTCCGCAGGGCGTCCACCAGGGCGTCAATGTCGTCCTCAGCGTCCGCGCCCCGGGCGCGCAGCATGTCCTTGAAGGTCTCCAGCGCCTCGGCCACGAGCGGCGCGGGCAGCAGGCCCTTCAGCTCCTGAACGAGGGGCGGGGTGGTCACGGCAGGGCTCCGGCGCTGGAACGACCGGGCAAGGCTAGGGCGCGCCGTCTAACCAACTGTTAACCGTAAACCCCCTGCGACAAGGCGCCCGGGGCGCAGGGCGCGGCCGTTCAGGCGGCGTGATAGTCCCTAAGCCGGGCGATCTCGGCTTTCGAGCCCATCATGACCGAAGCCCGCTGGTGCAGGCCGGTGACGGGGGCGTCCAGGGTGTCGCCGGTCCCGTCAAAGGACGCGCCGCCCGCCTGTTCGACCAGCAGGGCCATGGGGTTGGCCTCGTACATCAGGCGCAGCTTGCCCGGGCGGTTCGGCTCGCGCTTGTCCCAGGGATACATGAAGACGCCGCCACGGGTGATGACCCGGTGGACGTCGGCCACCATGGAGGCGACCCAGCGCATGTTGAAGTCCTTGCCCCGCGGCCCTTCGACCCCGGCCAGGCATTCCTCCACATAGCGGCTCACCGGAGCCGCCCAATGGCGGGTATTGGCCGCATTGATGGCGAATTCCTTGGTCTCCGCCGGGATGGCCATGGCCGGATTGGTCAGCACCCAGTCTTCGCATTCCGGATCCAGGGTGAAGGCGCAGACGCCCTCGCCCAGGGTCAGCACCAGTTGGGTCTGCGGGCCGTAGACCACATAGCCGGCGCAGACCTGGTTGCGGCCGGGCTGCAGGAAGTCGGCCTCGGTGACGGCCCGGCCGACGCTGTCGGCTGGGGTCGGCAGAATGGAGAAGATGGTGCCGATGGAGACGTTGACGGCGATGTTGGAGGACCCGTCCAGGGGGTCGAACAGCAGCAGGTAGCCGCCCTGGGGCCCGACCTCGCGCACCGGATGGATGGTCTCCATCTCTTCGGACGCCATGGCGCTCAGGCCCTCGGCCTCTGCACACAGGGCCAGGAGAATGTCGTTGGACAGCACATCGAGCTTCTGCTGCACCTCGCCCTGGACGTTTTCGCTGCCCAGGGCGCCCATGATTTGGCCGGCGCCGCCACGGCGGACCTGGGCGCTGATCTCCACGCAGCCCTTGGCCACGGCGCCGACCAGGTCGGCCAGGCGTGGCGGGATGGTCGACTGGGACAGATAGGCGGCCAGGGTCGTCGTGCTCACGTCACACCTCTTGGGATATTGGCCGCGGGCGTCCCTGCGGCCGCGGCGCGGGTAACGCGCCTGAAGTCGCCTGTCCACCCGGTCTACGCCCGGTCGTCGTACCTGCGCAGCACTTCGCCCGCGGCGCGATCGGTTTCGGCCAGGGGCGGATAGGTCCAGCTATGGAAAGCGCCGCCGAAGGGCCGGGCCGCGCCCAGCCGCTCCAGCTCCTCATGGAAGAGGCGGAACTTCAGGCTCTCCCCCTCCATCTTCAGGATGAAGACGGGCTTGCCGGTCGACGCGGCCTCGGTGGTCAAATTGGTCGATTCCTCGGTGACGAGGATGTAGTCGGCCGCCGCCAGGAAGGCGAAATAGGGGTTGTCGCCTGAGCCGTCCCAGACCAGACCCGGCAGGTGGCGCAGCCGGGCGGCGAGGATCGCCTTGGCGGCGTCCGGCGTGCGGCGGGAAAAGGTGACCATCACCGATCCGCCGTCCTGGGCGATCGGCAGTTCGATCTCATGGGCCAGGGCCGCAGCCCGCTCCGGCGAGATGTCGAAGGCCTTGGACTTGCCGCCGATCAGCACGGCCACCCGGGGGCGGGGGAGGGCCGACAACTGCCCCTCGAACCGCCTGTAGTCGGAGGCCAGGCGTTCGGGTGTGACCCTGTGGGGAGAGCCCAGGATGGGGAACACGTTGTCGCCCCGCATGCGGTCGTGCTTGGGCGGGATGACCAGGTCGAAGGCGGCTGGCGGGGCGCGAGGATCCTGGAGCTGGACGACCATGGTCTGGCCCTTGCTCCAGCGTCGCATGCGCAGCGATAAGGGAAGGGTGGCGCGGCCCACCGCGATCCAGATGTCGGGCCAGGGCGGCGCGATCTCATGCCCATCGGCCAACAGGCGCAGGGGCGCAGGATTCAGCCACCAGGGCAGGCGGCCAAACCCGCCGCGCCAGCCGATCCGCTTGACGCTGACGTCGACGGGGCGTTGTCGGGCGATGGCTTCGGCCAGGCCCAGGCCCTGGTTCTCGATGCCCGCGCGGCCATCGGAGACCACCCAGATGCGTAAGGGAGGGGGGGCTGCTGTCACAGGCGATTGGCCGCCGCCGCCCGGTTCAGATCGGAGACCTGAACCGGCCAGGGCTGAAACTCAGACCCAGTCGACCTTGAGAACCTCATAGGACTTCACGCCCCCTGGGGTGTTCACCTCGACCACGTCGCCGATCTCCTTGCCGATGATGGCCCGGGCGATCGGGGAGGAGATCGAGATGCGGCCAGCCTTCACGTCGGCCTCGTGCTCGCCGACGATCTGATAGCGAGCCTCTTCCTCCGTGTCCTCGTCGACCATGGAGACGGTCGCGCCAAACTTGACCTGCTTGCCGGACAGCTTGGAGACGTCGATGACCTGCGCGCGGGCGAGCTTGTCCTCGATGTCGGCGATCTGGCCTTCAATCCAGCCTTGCCGCTCCTTGGCGGCGTGGTACTCCGCGTTTTCCGACAGGTCGCCGTGTTCTCGCGCCTCGGAAATGGCGGAGATGACAGACGGCCGCTCGACCGTCTTCAAACGCTTCAGTTCTTCGTCGAGAGCTTGATAGCCCCCGACGGTCATCGGGACTTTTTCCATGGCGGATGAGGACTCGAGTAGTGCGCCTAAGGGGAATTCTCCGGCCGCGGGCGCCAACGTCCGGGGGTGAGACGATATGAGTGTGCGCTGCGAAACGCAAGTGCCGCAGGCTTCGATCCCGTTTGGACGAAAGAGTCCTGAAGGACGCCTCAGGCGCTCTCGCTCACCATGCAGCCGGCCAGTTCCTCGGCGTCGGGCGCCTCATAGACCTTTTCGGAGAAGTGGAACATCTCCGGGGTGATCAGCAGCCGGAAACCCTCGCCGGCCACTTCCTGGCGGCCCAGAACCCGCTCGCGGCGAACCTCCAGGGGCGCGGTGACGAAGTGGAACTGAAGGGGAATCTCCACCGCTTCGGCGATCTCGGCCACCCGCTGGCGGTCGCTGCGGCGCATGAGGCCCAGGTCCAGCACCACCGAGGCGCCGGCCGCCAGAACGCCGGCGGCGGTGGACCAGATCTGCGCCTCGCAGCGCTCGACCCGGTCCATCATCCACTGGAATTCCAGGGGCTCGGGCATGTCGGGCCCAAACAGTCGTCCCATCCAGTCATCGATGGCGAAGCCGACGGCGGGCAGGCGCCGGGCGAGGTCCTTGGCGTAGGTGGACTTGCCGGCGCCCTGGGGGCCGAAGATCACATGCAGCGTGGCGGTCATGGGCGCCGACTTAGCGGACCGACAGCCCGCCGTCGATCACCAGTTCGGCCCCGGTCACATAGCGCGACTCCGAACTCGCCAGCCAGAGCACGCCCTCGGCGATATCGGCGGGGTCGCCCTTATAGCCGAGCGGCGTCGCCGCCCCGGCCATGGCGTCCAGGGTGGCGCTGCGCTGAGGGGCGGCGTTGGCGCCGGGGCCGCCGGTGCCGATGATCGAGTCCCAGATGGGGGTCTCGATGATGCCGGGATGTACGGAATTGACCCGCACCTTGTCCTGGGCGCCGGCGCATTCGAGGGCCACCGCCTTGGTGAACAGGCGCACCGCGCCCTTGCTGGCGCAATAGCCGGCCAGGGAGGCCGCGCCCTTCAGGCCCGCGACGGACGACATGTTGATGATGGAGCCGCCATCGCCGCTTTCGCGCATCAGCGGCAGGCCGTGCTTCACACCGAGGAAGACCCCTTCGACATTGACCGCCATCTGGCGGCGGAAGTCGGCCAGGCTCATCTCGATCACCGAGCCCCCCAGGCCGATGCCGGCATTGTTCACCAGGATGTCGAGGCGACCGTGCGCCTCGCGCACCTGACGGATGACGTCGATCCACGCCGCCTCGTCGGTGACGTCGTGATGGAGATAGCTGGCCTGGCGCCCCTTGGCCGCCAACTGTTGCGCAACCTCCGACCCTTGCGCGTCGGAAAGGTCGCTCAGCACCACATGGGCGCCTTCGGCGGCCAGCCGTTCAGCGCAGGCCCGGCCGATGCCGCTGGCTGCGCCGGTCACCAGGGCGACCTTGCCCTCTACCCGTCCCGTCATGATGTCCCTCCGTTCGGCGTCTGAACGCGCCGTCCGATGGGCCTAGCTTACAGGCGGGCCGGAGGGAAGACTGCGCCGCCAAGACAAGGGTCCCAGGCGGGCGCAGGCCGCGCCGTTTCGCCTATTGCATATAGGCTGGGCTGCCGCCGGCGGTCAGCAGACCAAACAGCATGGCGCCGCCGAGCAGGACGATCAGGGCGACCACCATAAGATCGGTCACGCCTTCAAAGCGGCGAAGCAGGTTCTTGCGGCGGGGGTGATGGGTTTCGTGGCCTTCGTCGACGTGCATGACGAGCTCCCTATACAGTCTCTGGTTACGGGCCTCAGCTCTCTGGCTGGGTCCGACGCCGGACTGGGGCAGATCTCCACGGGTAGACGCTGCATTGCGGGCGACCGCGTACTGTTATCTGGGCCGCCCGTAAGCGCCCGTGCCTGCCGAAGTCAGGCGACTGAGGAAAGCCTGCGCCTGACTCAGCGCTACGTCAACTTTATCCGAACAAGGTTTTTTCATCTTAGGCGAAAAACGGCCAGAATTTCGACGTAAGAGTCAAAATTATCCGGCCCAGGCTCGCCCATAGGACTGAAGCGGGCGGACATCCAGGCTGTCGGTGGCCGTGGCGGTGATCGCTTGGGCCGCAGCCAGGGCGCCGGCCGCGGTGGTGAAATAGGGTGTCTTCATCATCAGGGCCGTGCGGCGGATCTCGAAGGAGTCCGACAGGGACTGCCTGCCCTCGGTGGTGTTGAAGACGAGCTTCACCTCGCCGTTCTTCATGGCGTCGACGATGTGGGGACGGCCCTCCAGCACCTTCTTCACAGGCTGCACGCTCAGGCCGTTCTCGGCCAGATAGTCGCAGGTGCCGCTGGTGGCCAGGATGGTGAAGCCCTGGGCCAGCAGCAGGCGAACCGGCTCGAGGATCCAGGGCTTGTCGCTGTCCTTGACCGAGACGAACACCGCGCCGGCCTTGGGCAGTATGGTCCCGCCACCCAGCTGGCTCTTGGCGAAGGCCCGTGCGAAGGCCGCCGACGCGTCCGGCTCGCCCTCGCGACGCCAGTCCAGGCCCATGACCTCGCCGGTGGAGCGCATCTCGGGGCCGAGCACCGTATCGACGCCAGCGAACCGGGCGAACGGGAAGACGGCCTCCTTGACGGCCACGTGATCATAGGGCGCCTCGACCAGGTCGAATTCCGACAGCTTGCGCCCGGCCATCACCTTGGCGGCGATGGCGGCCAGGGGCCGGCCGATGGTCTTGGCGACGAAGGGCACGGTGCGGCTGGCGCGGGGATTGACCTCCAGCACATAGATGCGCGGGGTCTCGCTGTGCGGCTCCTCGATGGCGAATTGCACGTTCATCAGGCCGCGAACCTGCAGGGCGTGGGCCATGGCCTCAGTCTGGCGCTTCAGCTCGGCGATGGTCTCGGGCTTCAGCGAGAAGGGCGGCATGGAGCAGGCGCTGTCGCCGGAATGGACCCCGGCCTCTTCGATATGCTCCATCACCCCGGCCACGAAGACGGCCTCGCCGTCACAGATGGCGTCCACATCCACCTCGGTGGCCCGCGACAGATACTGGTCGAGCAGGACCGGGCTGTCGCCGGAGACCTGCACGGCGTCGCGGACATAGCGGGCCAGCTGTTCGTCGTCGCGGATGATCTCCATGGCCCGGCCGCCCAGCACGTAGGACGGACGGATCACCACCGGATAGCCCACCTGGTGGGCGGCCTTGAAGGCCTCCGCGTCGGAACGGGCGATGGCGTTGATCGGCTGGGCGATCTCCAGCCTGTGCAGCAGCTGCTGGAAGCGCTCGCGGTCCTCGGCCAGATCGATGGCGTCCGGGGTCGTGCCCAGGATCGGGACGCCGGCGTCTTCCAGGGGCTTGGCGAGCTTGAGCGGCGTCTGGCCGCCGAACTGGACGATGACGCCCAGCAGGGTTCCCCTCGTGCGCTCGACCTCGATCAGCTCCAGGACGTCCTCGGCGGTCAACGGCTCGAAATACAGCCGGTCGGAGGTGTCATAGTCGGTGGAGACGGTCTCGGGATTGCAGTTGACCATGATCGACTCCACGCCGATGTCGGCCAGCGCATAGGCGGCGTGGCAGCAGCAGTAGTCGAACTCGATTCCCTGGCCGATCCGGTTGGGCCCGCCGCCGAGGATGATGGCCTTCTTGGCGTCGGACGGGTCGCTCTCGCACTCCGGGATCTGGCCGAGCGCGCCGGTCTCGTAGGTGGAATACATGTAGGGCGTCTCGGCGCGGAACTCGCCGGCGCAGGTGTCGATGCGCTTGAACACCGGGCGCACGCCCAGGCCCCGGCGCTGTTCGCGCACCTCGGCCTCGGTCGTGTGGGTCAGGGCCGCCAGGCGGGCGTCGGCAAAGCCCTGGGCCTTGAGGGCGCGGAACGCCTCGGCCGTGCCGGGCAGGCCCTCGCGGGCCACCCGGGCCTCCTCGGCGACCAGATGCTGCAGCTGGCGCAGGAACCAGGGCTCGTACGAACAGGCGGCGTTCACCTCCTCGACGCTGAGCCCATGGCGGAAGGCCTGGGCGATCACCCGCAGGCGGTCAGGCGTCGGCTGGCCCAGGGCGCGAACGATGGCCGCATGGCCCATTTCCGGGTCGTCGGCGTTCTCGATGGCGATCTCGTCGAGGCCGTTCAGTCCGGTTTCCAGCCCCCGCAGGGCCTTCTGCAGGCTCTCGGCGAAGGTGCGGCCGATGGCCATGACCTCGCCCACCGACTTCATCGAGGTCGACAGCGTCGCCTCGGCGCCGGGATACTTCTCGAAGGCGAAGCGGGGAATCTTGGTGACCACATAGTCGATGGACGGCTCGAACGAGGCTGGCGTGGCCCCGGTGATGTCGTTCATCAGCTCGTCGAGGGTGTAGCCGACGGCCAGGCGCGCGGCGACCTTGGCGATCGGGAAGCCGGTGGCCTTCGATGCGAGCGCCGAGGAGCGCGACACCCGCGGGTTCATTTCGATGACCACCATGCGGCCATCGGCGGGGTTCACCGCGAACTGCACGTTGGAGCCGCCGGTCTCCACGCCGATCTCGCGCAGCACCGCGATCGAGGCGCGGCGCATCCACTGATATTCCTTGTCGGTCAGGGTCAGCGCCGGGGCGACCGTGATGGAGTCGCCGGTGTGGACGCCCATCGGATCGATGTTCTCGATGGAGCAGATGATGATGCAGTTGTCCGCCTTGTCGCGGACGACCTCCATCTCGTACTCCTTCCAGCCGAGCACGCTCTCTTCGATGAGCACCTCGGTGGTAGGCGACAGGTCCAGGCCGCGCTCGACGATCTCGCGGAATTCCTCGACATTGTAGGCGATGCCGCCGCCGGTGCCGGCCAGG
>NZ_JAUSLG010000045.1 GCF_030646615.1 Phenylobacterium sp.
GTCTTCATCAACGCCCTGGTCCGCGACGCCGAGGGCAAGAAGATGTCCAAGTCCAAGGGCAATGTCCTGGACCCGCTGGAGCTGGTGGACGAGTTCGGCGCCGACGCCCTGCGCTTTACGCTGACGGCCATGTCGGGCCAGGCCCGGGACATCAAGCTGTCGCGCCAACGCATTGAAGGCTATCGGAATTTCGGCACCAAGCTGTGGAACGCCACGCGCTTCTGCCAGATGAACGGCTGCGCCCGGGCCGAAGGCTTCGATCCCGCCGCCCTGCAGGTTCCCCTCAACCGCTGGATTGTCGGCGAGGCCGCCCGCACCAGCCAGGCGGTGACCCAGGCCCTGGACGGCTGCGGCTTCGATGAGGCGGCGGGCCTGCTCTACCGCTTCATCTGGAACGTCTATTGCGACTGGTACGTCGAGCTCGCCAAGCCGCTGCTGAACGGCGAGGACGCTGCGGCCAAGGCCGAGACCCAGGCCACGGCGGCTTGGATCCTCGACGTCATCCTGACCCTGCTGCACCCGATCATGCCCTTCCTCACCGAAGAGCTCTGGGTGCAGACGGCCGGCGAGGGCGCCGCGCGCCAGCATCAGGGTTTCCTGATGACCGCGCCCTGGCCTGAGCTCGGTGAGGACCTGATCGACAAGGCGGCCGAGGCCGAGATCGGCCTGATCATCGCCGCCGTCAGTGAGGGCCGCTCGGTGCGGGCCGAACTGAACGTGCCGCCTGGCGCCCGGCCGGACCTCCTGGTCATCGAGGCTAGCCCTGGGCAGCGGGACATTCTGGCGCGTTCGGCGCCGGTCATCTGCCAGACCCTGCGCGTGGCCAGCGTTCAGGCGGTGGAGCGCGCGCCGGACGGCGCCATCCCCTTCGTGGTCGAGGGCGCGACCTTCGCCCTGCCGGTGGCGGCCTTCATCGACCTCGCCGCGGAGCGGGCGCGCCTGACGAAGGAGATCGCCACCCTGGCCTCCGACGTGGCCCATACGGCCAAGAAGCTGGGCAATCCCGACTTCGTGGCCCGGGCGCCCGAAGAGGTGGTCGAGGAAAACCGCGAACGCATGGCCGAGGCCGAAGCCGCCAAGGCCAAGCTCGAAGCCGCCCTGCAGCGTCTGGCCGGGGTCGGCTGAGGGCCGACGGCGCCGTCGCCCTCAGGCGGCGGCGCTCCTGGACTTCGGCGCTTGCGGCCCCATGACCTGAGCGGCCAGAGCCAACAGGTCGGCGTGGGCGATGGGCTTGGCCAGCACCGCGTCCATGCCGGCGGCGAAACACTTCTCTTCGATCTCGGTCCCGGTCTGGGCCGTGAGGGCGACGATCGGCGTCTCCGCGTTGAGCGGGCAGCTGGCGCGGATGGCGCTGGTCGCCGCAAGGCCGTCCATCACCGGCATGTTCACATCCATCAGGATCAGGTCGAAGGGCTCGGCCAGGGCCCGTTCGATAGCCGTCTGGCCATTGTCGGCCTCCACCGTGGTGACGCTGGCCTGGCCGAGGAACAGGCGCACCAGCTCGCGATTGACCGGATGATCATCGACGATCAGCACGCGACCTGAGAGGCCGGGCCCCGCGTTGGGAGCCCGCGGGGGCTCAGCGGAGGCGGCCTTGGGCGGCGCGCGCGGGGCGGGGATCTCAAACCAGAAGCAGGCGCCGGGTTGATCGCGGGTCTCGGCCCCGATCTCGCCACCCATCAGTTCGACCAACTCCCGGGAAATGGCCAGGCCAAGACCGGAGCCGCCATGCTTGCGCGTGACGCTGGAGTCGCCCTGGGCGAACCGTTCGAACAGCCGCTTGCGATGGGCTTCGGGAAGGCCGGGACCGCTATCGATCACTTCGATGCGCAGGCGATCTGCATCTTCGCCGACCTCGGCAAGGTGGATGTGGACGGCGCCCTGATCGGTGAACTTCACGGCGTTGCCTGCGAGATTGAGCAGCACTTGCCGCAGGCGCAGGCTGTCCACCTGTCGGTCGGCGTGACGCAGATCGTCCGTGATCTGCAACGCCACCCCCTTGGCCGAGGCCTGCACCGAGAGGATGTCGCGCACCTCTTCGGCCAGCCCCGGAATATGGCTCGGCTCAAGCTCCAGCTCGATGTGGCCTGCCTCCAACCTGGAGACGTCGAGGATGTCGTTGATCAGCGCCAACAAGGCCCGACCGGCGGTGGCGATGCGCGTCACATGGGCGCTGGCCGCGCTCGGCAAGTCCGGCGTCTTGGCCAGAAGGGCGGAAAAGCCCAGGATGCTGGTGAGCGGGGTCCGTAACTCATGGCTCATATTGGCGAGGAAGGCCGCCTTGGCCTCGACCGCGGCCTCCAGCCGTTTCTGAAGCGCCAGCTGGGCGGTGACGTCGCGATAGACGCTGACGACCTCGGTGGCCCGACCTTCGCTGTCGCGCACCAGGCTGGAGGCGCCCTCAAGCCATACCGTGTCTCCGGCCCGGGTCAGGACGGGGTAGGGCGCCTGCATGACCTCGTCGGTCGGCGAGCTGTCAAACAACTGCGCCAGGGCGCCGAGAACCGACTTCCGATCCTTGGGCGACACGAAGTCGGTGAAGCAACGGCCAACCACCTCGTCGGGCGCATAGCCAAGGGCGCGGGTGGAGGGCGAGGCATAGGATATTCGACCCTTGCGGTCGGCGCGCACCAGGATGTCGTGGCAGTGATCCGACAGCATGCGATAGCTCGCCTCGCTGCGGATCAGGCGGGCCTCGGTCTCCCGATGGCGGGTCAGCTCCAGCCGCAGGCGCAGGGCGTCCTCCACGGCGTCGGCCAGGGTGCGCAGCTGTTTGCGACGGGCCTCGCTCATGGGCGGTCGAGGGCGAGTGTCAAAGACGCACAGGGCGCCGATCGCTTCGCCCGTCGGCGCATGGATCACAGCGCCGGCATAGTAGCGCAGGCCCATCTCGCCGGTGACCAGCGGATTATCCGCCATGCGGGGGTCGAGCCGGGCGTCGAGGACCTCCAGGGGTTCGTCCCCCGTGGCCACGGCGTGGGCGCAGAAGGACAGGCAGATGTCGATCTGAGGCAGATCAAGGCCCACCTGGGCCTTGAACCACTGACGATCGGTGTCCAGGAGGCTGATGGCGGCGATGGGCGCGTCGAAGATCTGGGCTGTCAGGCCGGCCAGCGAGTCGAACGACGCCTCCGGCGCGGAATCGAGAATTTCAAGCCGATCAAGCGCCGCCACGCGTGCGGCGATGGCAGGATCCATGGGGCGCGCTCCAAAATACATGGATTTCAACGTGGTGCGGCGTGATTAAGGACATCTTGCAGGCCCCTGCGGCCCGCCGCCGCAGGCCGGGCGCGGAGGTGACGAACACATGTTTGCCTCCGGCCTCAGCTTATGCTTGTTCACCTGGGACGACGCGGGGCGATGTGAGCCCTGCGCAAGCATTAGGAGAACGCCCATGACCGAGGCCGCCCTGCCTCCCGGCTGGCCAGCCATGTCCATCGCCGACGCCCACGCCCTGCTGGGCGCGCCCGGCTCCCCGCTGGAGATCGAAGAGGTCACCGTGCGCGGGGTGACCATGAAGGCGTGGAAGAATTCGCCGCCGTCCCTGCGGTCGGTGGTCGAGGCCGGCCGCGCCCATGGAGAGCGGATCTTCCTGGTCTATGAGGACGAGCGCGTCTCCTTCGAGGCCTTCCATCGGGCCGTGGCGAACCTCGCCAAGGAGTTCGCCGCCCAGGGAGTCACCAAGGGCGACCGGGTCGCCATCGTCATGCGCAACCTGCCGGAATGGGTGGTGGCCTTCTATGCCGGCGCCTCTCTGGGCGCCATCGTCACACCGCTGAACGCCTGGTGGACGGGGCCTGAGCTGGAATACGGCCTGACTGATTCCGGCGCCAAGATCGTGGTGCTGGACGCTGAGCGCTATGAGCGCCTGACCGAACACCTGCCCAACTGCACGGACCTAGTCCGGGTCTATGTGTCGCGGGAAAGCGACGAGATCGCCCATCCGGAAGTGACCAAGCTCGAGGATGTCCTGGGGGAGGCCAACAGCTGGGGCGATCTGCCCGATCTGCCGCTGCCGGATGTGGAGATCGACCAGGACGACGACGCCACCATCTTCTACACCTCGGGCACCACGGGTAAGCCCAAGGGCGCGCTCGGCACCCACCGGGGCGTGAACTCCAACATCCTGACGGCCGGCGCGGCCGGCGCCCGGCGCTTCCTGCGGCGGGGCGAAATGCCGCCCGCTCCCGATCCGGACGGCCCGCAGCGCTCGTCGCTGATCTCGGTGCCCTTCTTCCACGTCACGGGCTGTTTCGCGGTGCTGAACCCCAGCCTGTTCGGCGGCGCCAAGCTGGTGATGATGCACAAGTGGGACGCCGTTCGCGCCTTTGAGCTGATCGAGCGCGAGAAGATCCAGTCGGCGGGCGGCGTGCCGACCATCGCCTGGCAGCTGATCGAGCACCCGGCCCGGGCCAATTACGACCTCTCGTCCCTGGAATCGGTGGCCTATGGCGGCGCCCCGTCCGCGCCTGAGCTGGTCCGTCGCCTCAGCGAGACCTTCCCCAAGTCGCAGCCCGGCCAGGGCTGGGGCATGACCGAGACCTGCGCCACGGTGACCAGCAACGGCGCCGAGGACTATGTGAACCGCCCCGACAGCTGCGGCCCCGCCGCGCCCGTCGCCGAGCTCAAGATCGTTGATCCTGCCGACGGGGTGACCGAGCTTCCGATCGGCGCCGTGGGCGAGCTGTGGGCCAAGGGGCCAATGGTGGTGAAGGGCTACTGGAACAAGCCCGAGGCCACCGCCCAGACCTTTGTCGATGGCTGGGTGCGCACCGGAGATCTGGCGCGGCTGGATGAGGAGGGCTTCTGCTTCATCATCGACCGGGCCAAGGACATGCTGATCCGCGGCGGGGAGAACATCTACTGCGTCGAGGTCGAGAACGTCCTCTATGACCATCCGGCGATCATGGACGCCGCCATCGTCGGCGTGCCGCACCGCACGCTCGGCGAAGAGCCGGCCGCCGTGGTCACCCTGAAGCCCGGCGCCGAAGTCACCGAGCAGGAGCTTCGGGCCCATGTGGCCGAGCACCTGGCGGCCTTCAAGGTGCCGATCGCGGTGAAGTTCTGGCACGAGACCCTGCCGCGCAACGCCAACGGCAAGATCCTTAAGAACGAGCTGAAGAAGCTGTTCGAGGAACCGGCTGACGCCTGAGCCATGGTCCGAAAGCGCGCCGACCTGCTGCTGGTCGAGCGTGGCCTGTTCGACAGCCGCGCCAGGGCCCGGGCCGCCATCGAGGCGGGCCGGGTTCTGGCCGGCGGCGAGCCCGTGCGCCGCCCCGCCGATCTGCTGGACGAAGATGTCGAGATCGCCGCCGAGCCCGCCCATCCCTGGGTCGGCCGCGCGGCGCTGAAGCTGGCCCACGCCCTGGAGATCTGGCCGGTCAGGATGGAAGGCCGCCACGTCCTGGACGTCGGCGCCTCCACCGGCGGGTTCACCGAGGTCTGCCTGGGCGGCGGGGCCGCGCGGGTCTGCGCTGTGGATGTCGGGCGGGGACAACTGCATCCCAAGATCGCGGGCGACCGGCGGGTCCTGAGCCTGGAAGCCACCGACGCCCGGGATCTGGACGAGTCCCGCATCGGCTTTGCGCCCGACCTTATTGTCTGTGATGTCAGCTTCATCAGCCTGACCAAGGCCTTGCCCAGGGCGCTGGCCCTGGCGGCGCCGGGCGCGGATCTGGTGGTCCTGGTCAAGCCTCAGTTCGAGGTGGGGCCCGGCGGCGTCGGCAAGGGCGGCGTGGTCAAGGACGAGGCCGCCCGCGCCCGCGCCCTCACGGAAGCCCAGGCCTTTCTGGCGGCCGCCGGCTGGACCGTGAACGCCTCTGCGCCCAGTCCGATTACGGGCGGGGATGGGAATGTGGAGTTCCTGGTCTGGGCGACCAAGGGGGCCTGAACACGAAAAAGGCCGCCCACCCGAAGGTGGACGGCCGATTTTGTTCGAGTCTGCTCAGGTCTTAGTCGACGACCTGATAGCGGCCCGAATTGTCGCGGCAGACCCGCACGAAGCGCTTCTGGGTCGAGCCGTCGGGCATGTAGATCGGGCTCTCGGCGATGCTGCAGCCATCGGCGCTGGGCTGCTGGGCCACCGAATAGGTGCGGCCATAGCGGTCATAGGCCTGGCCGTACGAGCTGGACGACGACGAATAGCCGTAGCGGTTGCTGTCATAGGACGAGCCGTAATAGCCGGGCGCCGCGCCGCTCTGATAGTAGCCGCCCTGATACTGGGGCTGGCTGTAGCCATAAGACTGGCCATAGCGGTTCTGGTCGTAATAGCCGCCGGCGCCGTAGCCGTACTGGTTGTTCTGGGTCGTACGGTTGTCATAGCCCGGGGCGCAGGCCGCAGCCCGGTTGCCGACCGCAGCACCAGCCGCAGCGCCGAGCGCGCCGCCCAGGAGAGCGCCTTCGGTGCGCACGCCGCCGGCCGCCGCATTGGAACCGATCACCGCGCCCAGCGCGCCGCCGATGAGGGCGCCGGCCGTGCTGCGGTTGGTCTGATCGCGGCGGCAGGGGTCGTAATAGGTGTTGCCCTGGGTCTGGCCATAATAGCCGTAGGACTGGGCCGAGGCCATGGTCGGGGCAGCCGCAGCGGCGGCGAGAGTGGCGACGCCCGCAACCGCGGCGACGGCGCCCTTGGCGATGGTGGAACGGGTGGACATCGTAGCTCTCCCTTGAGCGGAAATCGTGGACGGCGGGTGAGGCTCGTCCTTGTCGATCTTCAATATGGCGGCGCTTACCTGAACGGTCCTTGAGCGGGTCGTTCATGTTCGTTCATCTGGCCTGCGACGAGCCGGCCGTGGCGTCAGGCGTCAAAATGTGAAATGGCCCTGGGGATGCGAAGTTCCAAGCCCGTCCGCCGTTCCGCCCCCCGCCCGCCGCCGGGGCCCGGCCCCGAAGTCGAGGTGACCATCGCCGAGATGGGCGGGGAGGGCGATGGCCTGGCGCCGGGGCCGATCTTCGCGTCGTTCACCCTGCCTGGAGAGCGCGTCCGCGTGGCCGGGACCGGCGAACGACGCAAGACCCTGGCGATCCTGGAGCCGAGCCCCGAACGGGTCGAACCTCCATGCCCCCACTTCGGTCTCTGCGGCGGTTGCGCTCTGCAGCACTGGCGCACCGACGCCTATCTCGCCTGGAAGCGCGAGCGCCTGATCGGCACCCTGGCCCGACAGCATATCGAGACCGAGGTCCTGCCGATCTTCGCCTCGCCGCCGTTCAGCCGCCGCCGCGTGGCGCTGCATGCCCGCCAGGGCGCCCGGGGCGAAGCGCGCCTGGGCTACAAGATCCGCAATTCCTGGGACCTGGTGGATATCCAGGTCTGCCCCATCGCCGACCCCAAGATCACCGCGGCCCTGCCGGCCATGCGTCGCCTGGCCGCGCCCCTGTTCGAGCATCCGAAGTCGGCCCCGACCCTGCACGTCACCGCCACCGATGACGGGATCGACATCGACATCACCGGCGTGGAGCGCAAGAGCGGCGGCCTTTCGGCTGACGCCCGCATGCGCCTGGCCGAGCAGGCCGCGGCCGGCGGCTTCGCCCGCGTCTCCATGGATGGCGAGATCGCCTATATGGACCAGACGGCGCCCAGCGTGCGTCTGGGCGACGTCCGCGTGGTCCTGCCGCCGGGCGCCTTTTTGCAGGCTGTGCCGGCCGCCGAGCGGGCCATGGTCGATTTCGTGGCCAAGGCCGCGGCGGGCGCCGAGCGGATCGCCGATCTCTATTGCGGGGTGGGCACCTTCACCTTCGCCCTGGCTCAGATCGCGCCGGTCTATGCCGCTGACGGATCGGCGCCGGCCATCGCCGCCCTGAACGCTGCCGTGGCCACCGCGCCGGGCCTCAAGGGCGTCACCGCCGAGGCCCGCGACCTGATCCGCCGCCCGCTGCTGATCCAGGAGATGAAGAAGATCGATCTGGCGGTGTTCGACCCGCCCCGGGCCGGCGCCGCCGAGCAGGTCGTCGAGATCGCCGGCTCCAAGGTCAGCCGGGTGATCGGCGTCTCCTGCAATCCCGCCACCTTCGCCCGGGACGCCCGCGTCCTGATCGAGGCCGGCTTTGTCCTGGAGCAGGTCTTTCCTGTGGACCAGTTCCTGTGGTCGCCGCATGTGGAGCTGATCGGGGTTTTCAACCGCTAGCTAGCCGAACAGATCCACTTGATCGCCGACGCGGGGCGGGACCCTGAAGGCTGACAGATCAAGGTCGGGGAGAGTCTGGTCCAGGCCATAGCGCCGGCGGGCCGTACTGAACCGCTGCCCCATCATCTGCGCCACCGGCCCCTGACCCTTCATCCGGGAACCGAAAGTGGCGTCATAGGCCTTGCCGCCGCGCATCTGGCGCACCAGCGACATCACCCGGGCCGCCCGGTCGGGGTGGTCGGTGGCCAGCCATTCCTCAAACAGGTCCTTGATCTCCAGGGGCAGGCGCAGGGCCACATAGCCTGAGCCCACCGCGCCAGCCTGGGCGCTGCGCTCCAGCACCGCCTCCATCTCGTGATCGTTCAGGCTGGGGATGGCCGGGGCGAACATCACCACCACCGGGACGCCGGCTCTGGCCAGGCCCTCGACGGCGGACAGCCGCCGCTCCGGCGTGGCGGCGCGGGGCTCCATGCTGCGGGCCAGCTTGCGGTCGAGGGTGGTGATGGAGATGGCCACACGGGTCAGGCCTCTGGACGCCATCTCGCCCAGGATGTCGGCGTCCCGCAGGATCAGCGCCGACTTGGTGATGATCGTGAAGGGGTGGCTGAACCGCTGCAGCACCTCCAGCACCTGTCGCGTCACCCGCTGCTGGCGTTCGATGGGCTGGTAGGGGTCGGTGTCGCCGCCGATATGGATGACCCGGGGCTCATAGCGCGGCGCCGACAGCTCCTTTTCCAGCAGGGCGGCGGCGTCAGGCTTGAAGAAGAGGCGGCTCTCGAAATCCAGCCCCGGCGACAGGCCGAGAAAGGCGTGGGCCGGCCGCGCATAGCAGTAGATGCAGCCATGCTCGCACCCCCGATAGGGATTGATCGACCGGTCGAAACCCACATCGGGGCTGGTGTTGCGCGCGATGATCGTCCTGGCCTTGTCCGGCAGGACATGGGTGCGAAGCTGCGCCGGCGTTTCGTCGTCGGCGGTCCAGCCATCGTCAAAGGCCTCGCGCTGCTGGCTCTCGAAGCGGCCGCTGGCATTGGTGCGCGCGCCACGGCCGCGAATCTGCTGGGTGAAGGTGACCATGCTGCAACAGGCTAGCGGAGCGGTCGGAACATAACAAGAACACCCTTGACCCAGGCCCCGAAGCGCCGCCTTTGGCGTCATGATCACTGTCATCGTGCCCGCCCATGATTCCGCCGACGCCCTCGCGGGTCTCCTCGCCGCCCTGGTGCCGGCGGCCGTCGAGGGGCTGGTACGCGAGGTGATCGTGGCCGATGGGGATTCCGATGCGGCGACCGCCGCCCTGTGCGAGGACGCCGGCGCCACGCTGCTGCGGGGCTCCATCGCCGCCGCCGCCGCCGTCGCCAAGGGCAACTGGCTGCTGATCGTCACACCCGACATGCGGTTTCCAAGCCGCTGGATCGAGGTGGTCGCCGACCACAGCTCCCGCGCCACCCGGCCGGCCCTGTTGCTGCCGCCCCTGAAAAGCGGCTGGCTTGCGGGCCGGCGACAGATCCGCAGCGCGGGCCTGCTGGTCCGCACCCGGGACTTCGGCGGGACGCAAGGGGACTTGAGGGTGCTGCGGGCGCAGTTTGGCCGCGGCGCGGTGCGCCTGGGCTAGGACGCCCTAGAACTTCATCCTGCCGTCGAAGTCGAGGCGGGCGTCGATGATCCGGGCGCCGCGGGCGGCCGCGTCCAGGGTGCTGGAGGGCTGGCCAAAGTGGTCGCGATAGGACCAGTAGGCGGCCACGACCTTTTCCACATAGTTGCGGGTCTCGACCGAGGGCAGGCACTCGATGACCAGCAGGCTGTCGGCCTGCTCGCCGACCATGGCGACGGTCTTCTGCAGCGTGCCGGGGCCGCCATTATAGGCCGCCACCACCTGCAGCAGGTCATAGCCGACCCCGCGCTCCATCAACCAGGTCAGATAGTCCTGGCCGACCCGCAGATTGAAGCCCGGATCGAACAGCGGGCTCATATCCTGGCGCAGCTTGTCGTCGCCGGCGGCGCGGGCCGCAGCCTCGGGCATCAGTTGCATCAGGCCGACGGCGCCGGCCGGCGACACCGCGGCGGGGTTGAACCGGCTCTCCTGGTTGACGATGGCGTAGACCAGGGACTTGTCGATGGTGAAGCCCCACTTGGGCTCCAGCGCCGGCGTCGGATAGGCGAAGGCGGTCCGCAGCCGGCCCGCCTGGTCGGCCTGGGAGGTGAGGGGGGCGTTGAGGCCAAGGGCCAGCGTGGTCCAGCGGCTGCGCTCAGGCCCGGTGCGCGCCAGGGTCAGGCCGGCGCGAAGCTCCAGGCCCGCCTCCAGGGCCAGGCCCACCTGGCTCAGCGCCACGGCCCGGCGGGCGCGGGGATCGGTCTTGGCGAAGCGCAGGATGTCCACGCTGTCGGCCCCGGCGCCTGAGGCGCGGAACATATAGGCGCCCTGGCGCGACAGCCGCACCGGGGCGGTGTCTTCGCCCACCAGGGCCAGGCGACGGTCGGCGATCATGCCGTAGAAGGTGCCCGGATGGCTGGCCGCCACCCGCAGGTGGGCGTTGGCGCGATCGACCTCTTCGCCCTTGGAGGCTGCGCGGGAAGCCCAGAAGCCGCCGGCTGACTTCAGCCACTCGCCTTCGTCATCGTCCCGGGCCACGGCGCTGAAGAAGCCCTCGGCCTCCTCGTAGCGTCCCAGGCGATAGGCCGCCATGCCGGCGATCCAGCGCTCGCCAGAGGCCACGGCGAGATCATAGCCCCGGGTGACGTCGCCGCCATAGAAGGCCTCGCGGGCGGCGCGGCCTTTGTCGGAGTTCAGTCGGCCGCCAACCTTCTGGGCGGCCGTCTCGACCCGCCCCCAGTTGAGGCCGGTGACCACCGGCGTACGCGGGGCGGGGGCGCCCGCCGGCCGGCGCTTCAGCGCCAGGCCATAGACGCGCTCGGCGCCGGGCAGGTCGGCGTGGGCTGCGAGCCAGGCGCTCAGCTCCTCATAGGATGAGGTGTGCGCCGTGGGGTGCATGAGTTGCCGGAAGGCCAGGTGGCCGGCCAGGGAACGATCCTTGACCTCGACCATTTGCATCTGAGCTTCGATGAAGTCGCCACGGTCCACGGCGGCGAAGGCGGCCCGATAGCGGACCACGTCCCAGGGGGACAACACCTGGGGCGCAGCCCAGGCGCGACTGGCCACGCCGCTGAGCGCTGCGGCGCTCATAGCGCCAAAGCCCAGGCGGAAGACCTGTCTTCGCGTCGATGTCGTCATGCGACCTTCCACGTCCGCCGATGTGTCGCGGCGGTTCCGTGGCCCTTTTCTCGAAGCTCAAGGCTGGTCTAGTGGGGCCGCTCCGGCCGATCAAGCCTCTGCACCAATGAGACGAGATCGCTCCACGCTTTCTTCTTGGCTGCCGGCTGACGAAGCAGAAAGGCCGGGTGAAGCGTCGGCATGGCGGGCAGTTCGAGACTTTCGTCCGCCGACCGCCACTCGAACCAGCGGCCGCGCATGGCCAGGATTCCCTCTTCGCGCTTGAGCATGGCCTTGGCCGAGGCCGCGCCCAGCAGCAGCAGGATCCTGGGCGAGACAAGTTCGATGGCGCGCTCGACGAAGGGGGCGCAGGCCTGCTGCTCCTCAAGCGTGGGCGTGCGGTTGCCGGGAGGACGCCAGAAGACGGTATTGGTGATGAACACCCGGTCGGTCAGGCCGGCGGCCGCCAGCATCCGGTCCAGGAGCTGGCCGGCGCGGCCGACGAAGGGCTCGCCGCGGGCATCCTCTTCGGCGCCGGGACCTTCGCCGATGATCATGACCGGCGCATTGGCAAGGCCGCGGCTGAAGACGGCCTGGCGCACGGCGCCGGCATAGCGCAGGGCGCAGCCCTCGAAGGCGGTGATGGCGGCCGCCAGCTCGGTCAGATCCTGGGCGCCGGCGGCCAGGCGGCGGGCGAGAACGATGGCGTCGTCGGTCTGGACCTTGGCGGCGCCCACGCCAGCCGCCCCCGCCGCAGGCGCGCTCGAGGGCTCGGCGTGGCGCGGGGGCAGGGTCAACCCTGCGGCGATCCGGTCGCTCGCCTCGTCCTGGTACAGGCAATCGACGCCGGCGTCGGCCCAGAAGGCGAGCAGGCTTTCGACCAGGATCTGGGGGGGCGGCGTAGCGGTATGATCCATACTTAAGCGTCGAAATCCTTGAGATTCGCGGGGTTTGTCCTTGACCGCGCGAGGCAGACCTTCCGATAAGACGCGCAAAGGATCAACGCCGTTGGCGAGGGTTAGGGGCCCCGACCTTCGGATAATAGGAGTGTGAGGGGATAATGACCGAAGACGTCGAACGCGAGTCCATGGAGTACGACGTCGTCATCGTCGGTGGCGGCCCTGCGGGTCTGTCGGCTGCGATCCGCCTCAAGCAGCTGGCCGCCGAAGCCGGCGCCGAGCTCAATGTGGCCGTGCTGGAAAAGGGCTCCGAAATCGGGGCTCATATCCTCTCGGGGGCGGTGATCGACCCCATCGCCATGAACGAACTGTTTCCCGACTGGAAGGACCTGGGCGCGCCCCTGGAGACGCCGGTCAAGAAGGACAAGTTCATCTATCTCGGCCCCCAGGGCGAGCTCGACATCACCTGGCTGCCGATGCCGAAGTTCATGATGAACCACGGCAACTACATCGCCTCCCTGGCCAATGTCTGCCGCTGGCTGGGCCAGCAGGCCGAGGCGCTGGGCGTGGAAATCTATCCCGGCATGGCCGCCTCCGAGGTGCTGTTCGACGAGAATGGCGCGGTCAAGGGCGTGGTCGCCGGCGTGTTCGGCATCGACAAGGACGGGAACAAGGGCCCCGACTATCAGCCGGGCGTCGAACTCCTGGCCAAGTACACCTTCATCGGCGAGGGCGTCCGCGGTTCGCTCGCCAAGCAGTTGATCGCCAAGTTTGGCCTGGCCGAGGGCAAGGAGCCCCAGAAGTTCGGCATCGGCATCAAGGAGCTGTGGCAGGTCCCCGACGATAAGTTCCAGCCGGGCTATGTGCAGCACACCCTGGGCTGGCCGCTGGACGACAAGACCGGCGGCGGCAGCTTCATGTATCACTTCGGGGACAACTACGTGGCCATCGGCTTCGTGGTGCACCTGAACTACAAGAACCCCTGGCTGTCGCCCTTCGACGAGTTCCAGCGCTTCAAGCAGCACTCGGCCGTGCGGCCTCACCTGGAGGGCGGCAAGCGGATCGCCTATGGCGCGCGGGCCATCACCGAGGGCGGCCTGCAATCGATCCCCAAGCTGTTCTTCCCCGGCGGCGCCCTGGTCGGCTGTTCGGCCGGCTTCGTGAACGTGCCCCGCATCAAGGGCAGCCATAATGCGATGAAGACCGGCATGCTGGCGGCCGAGGCCGCCTTCGCCGCCATCCAGAATGGCCGCCGGGGCGACGAACTGGTCGAGTACGAGACCGCCTTCAAGGCCTCTTGGGTCCACAAGGAACTCAAGATCGTCCGTAACACCAAGCCGATTATCGCCAGGTTCGGCACGGCGCTGGGCACGATGATCAGCGGCGTCGATATGACGATCAGCAATCTGACCGGCGGCTTCTCGATCTTCGGCACCATGAAGCACGGCAAGACCGATGCGGAGTCCACGGGCCTGGCCAAGGACTACAAGCCCATCGTCTATCCCAAGCCGGACAATGAGATCAGCTTCGACAAGCTGTCGTCCGTCTTCCTGTCGGCGACCAACCACGACGAGAACCAGCCGGCCCATCTGCGGCTCAAGGATCCGTCCGTGCCGATCGAGGTGAACCTGCCCCGGTTCGGTGAGCCGGCGCGCCTCTACTGCCCCGCGGGCGTCTATGAGGTGCTCTACGACGAGGCGGGCCAGAACCCGAAGTTCCAGATCAACTTCCAGAACTGCGTTCACTGCAAGACCTGCGACATCAAGGATCCGTCGCAGAATATCGTCTGGACCACCCCACAAGGGGGCGATGGGCCCAACTATCCGAATATGTGACGCCGGCGCGCTTGCGGCGGCGCGCGGAAAAGGAAACCCTAGGGGGATGCGTCTTCGATCCCTGACCGTGACGGTCCCCCTGTTCCTTCTCGCCGCCTGCGCGAGCGCAACCCCGCCAGGCGCCAGCCTGCCGGATCGGTCCTCCTACGGCCTTTTCCTGGCGGGCCAGGCGGCGCTCAATGACGGCGAGAGCCGCCAGGCCGCGGCCTATTTCGATCGCGCCACCGACGTGAGCGCCCAGCCGGGCCTGCTGGCCGAGCGGGCCTTCACCGCCGCCGTGCTGAGCGGCGAGATCAAGCGGGCGGCCGAGATCGCCCCTGTTGATGAAAGCGCTTCGGAAGGCGCCAAGCGTCTGGGGCGTCTGGTCCGCGCCGTCGACGCCCTGGCCGACGGCAAGGGCGCCGCCGCCTACACCCTGCTGACCGAGCAGGAGATCGGCTTTCCCCACCGCACCGCGGCGGCCCTGCTGACCCCCTGGGCGGCGGCGTCGGCCGGCGACCAGCAGGCGGCCATCCGCCGGCCCGACGTGCCCGGCGACCGGCTGGTGCAGTATTTCGGCATGCTGGGTCAGGCCTATCAGTTCGAGCGCGCCCGGCGCTACGACGAGGCCGAAACCGACTTCAAGGCCCTGACCGAGGGCGCCGAGGCCGCTCCCATGCTGGTCGTCGCCCATGGCGAATTCCTGGAGCGTCGGGGGCGCCGCGACGACGCCGTGGCGCTCTACGACCAGGCCCTGGCGGGCTATCCCCGCGACCGGGCGCTCAACGACGCCCGGGCGAGGGCGATCGCGCGCCGCAGCCCGCCGCCGCCGCCCACCGTTCGCCAAGGCGCCGCCGAGGCCATCCTGACCCCGGCCGCGGCCATGCTGGCGGCCCGTCAGAGCCAGTTCGCCCTGGCCTATGTGCGGCTGGCCCTGCGGCTCGACCCCGACCGGGTGGACGCCTGGATGATGGTCGGCGATCTGATGGGCGCAGCCGGCGATCTGGAGGCGGCGCGGGCGGCCTATGAGCGGGTGAAGCCCAATCAACCGGAATACGCCACGGCCCAGAGCAAGCTCGCCTGGAGTTATCAGAGCGCCGACGACACCGAGCGCGCCCTGGAGATCGCGCGGGCCAACGCCAGCGACGGCGACCCCGTGGCGCTGCTGACCCTGGCTGATCTGCTGCGGACCAATGAGCAGTACGCCGAAGCCATCGCGCCCCTGGACCAGTTGATCGCCTCAAGTCCGGCGCCGGACTGGCGGCTGCTGTTCGCCCGCGGGGCGGCCTATGAGCGCATGGGCGACTGGCCCAAGGCCGAGGCCGATCTGTCGGCGGCCCTGGAGCTCAATCCCAACGAACCCGACATCCTGAACTACCTGGCCTATGGCTGGATCGACCGGGGCGAGCGCCTGGAAGAGGCCCTGGCGATGGTGCAGATGGCGGTCGACGCCAATCCCCGCTCGGGCGCCATGGTCGACAGCCTGGGCTGGGGCTACTACCGCCTCGGCCAGTACGACAAGGCCGTGGAGATCCTTGAGGAGGCCGTCGAGCTCGAGGCTGGCGATCCGGAGGTCAACAACCACCTGGGCGACGCCTATTGGCAGGTGGGCCGCCGGGACGAAGCCGTCTTCCAATGGCGTCGCGTCCTGACCCTGGAGCCGGACGACCGGATGCGCCAGGACGCCGAGGCCAAGCTGGATTCCGGCCTTGGACCGCAGCCGAGGGTCGCGGCGACGGCCGGGGCGCCCGCCATCGCCGCGCCGCAAGCCGTGGCCCGCTAGGACGCCGCGCATGTTCGGAAAGGCCTTTGCGCCGGCCAAGGTCAATCTCTTCCTGCACGTCGGCGCGCCTGGCGCTGACGGCTATCACCCGCTGAGTTCGCTCCTGGCTTTCGCCGACGTGGGCGACCGCGTCTCGCTGGCGCCTTCCGACGCGCTGGACTTTCGCCTGACCGGCGCCTTCGCCGGCGCCTTGCCGGGGGAGGGCGACAATCTCGTGGTTCGCGCGGCCACCGCCCTGCGGGCCGTGCTCCGTGGTCCTCGGGCGCCCGTCAGCCTGATGCTGGACAAGGCCCTGCCGGTGGCGGCGGGCCTGGGAGGCGGCTCCAGCGACGCCGGGGCGGCCCTGCGGCTGCTGCGGGCGGCCTGGGCGCCGGAGCTGTCCGATGAGGCCCTGCAGGCCGTTGCGGCCGACCTGGGCGCCGACGGCGCCGCCTGCCTCTGGGGCGCGCCGGTGCTGGCTGAGGGGCGGGGAGAGGCGCTGGCGCCGGCGCCCCGTCTTCCGGCCTGCCCGGCGGTGCTGGTCAATCCCGGTGTTCCGGCCTCGACCGCTGCGGTCTATCGCCAGTTCGACGCCCTCGCCGCCTTTGGCGACATCACGCCGTCGCCCCTGCCGGACGCCTTCGAGAGCGTCGAGGAGCTGGCCGGCTGGCTTAGCCTGCAGCGGAACGACCTCGAGGCCGCCGCCATCGTCGTCGCGCCTGAGATCGGGGACGTCCTGGCTGATCTCGCCGCCGAGCCCGAGGTGTTGCTGGCCCGCATGTCGGGGTCTGGAGCCACCTGCTTCGCCCTGTGTTCGAGCGATATCGAAGCTGAGCAGTTGGCCGAGCGGCTCGAGAGCCTGCGCCCCGACTGGTGGGTGCGCCGCTGCCGTCTGGGTGGTCCCTGGCCCGACCCAGCCTGAGGCGGCCTTGGCGCCAAACGCGTCGAGGCTTGATCAACGGACACTGCGAACCGTCGCGCCAAACGAAAACGGGGGCCCCGAAGGGCCCCCGTTCCGCGATCAGCCTTGAGAGCCAGATCAGCTGTGGATGGCTTCCCCATGCTGGGAAAGGTCCAGACCTTCGACTTCTTCTTCCTCGGAGACCCGCAGTCCGACGGTGAACTTGCAGATCATCAGGATGATGAAGGTGACGACGGCCGACCAGGCGATCGTGGCCAGGATGCCGAAGCCCTGGGTGATCACGCTGGCGCCTTCGCCCGCGCCGTTGATGGCCGGATCGGCCAGGGCGCCGGTGAGCAGGGCGCCGGCGATGCCCGCGATCCCGTGCACGCCGAAGGCGTCGAGGCTGTCGTCGTACTTGAGCATCTTCTTCAGCCACACCGCGCCCACATAGGCCGCCGCGCCGCCGACGAGGCCGATGATCAGCGCCCCCTGCGGATTGACGAAGCCGGCGGCCGGCGTCACGGCCACGAGGCCGGCGATGGCGCCCGAGGCCAGGCCCAGCATGCCGGGCTTCTTACGCTCGACCCACTCGATGACCATCCAGGTCAGGGCCGCGCCCGCGGCGGCCACCTGGGTGTTCATCATGGCTGCGGAAGCGAGGCCGTCAGCCGCCCATTCCGAACCGGCGTTGAAGCCGAACCAGCCCACCCACAGGAGGCTGGCGCCGATCATGGTGTAGACGAGGTTGTTGGGCGCCATGTTGTCGACGCCGTAGCCCTTGCGCTTGCCCAGAACGATGGCGCAGACCAGACCGGCCACGCCGGCGTTGATGTGCACCACGGTGCCGCCGGCGAAGTCGAGCACGCCCGCGCCGCCGAGGACGCCGCCGCCCCACACCCAATGGCAGATGGGCGCATAGACGAACACCGACCACAGACCCATGAACAGCAGCATGGCCGAGAACTTCATCCGCTCGGCGAAGGCGCCGGCGATCAGGGCGGGGGTGATGATGGCGAAGGTCAGCTGGAACATGATCCAGAGGAACTCCGGCAGGCCCGAGGTCAGCGAATGCGCCGTCTCGACGGTCACGCCGCCGAGGAACAGGGCGTCGAAGCTGCCCATATAGGCGTTCAGGCCCTCGTTGGCGTTGGTGCCGAAGGCGATGCTGTAGCCCACGGCCATCCAGAGCACGGTCACCAGGGCGGTGATGGCGAAGATGGTCGCCACGGTGTTGATGACGTTCTTCTGCCGCACCATGCCGCCGTAGAAGAGCGCCAGGCCGGGAATGGTCATCAGCAGAACGAGGCAGGTGGAGACGAGGATCCAGCCCGTAGAGGCTTCATTCAACTCCAGAGGCACCTGGTGGGCGAACAGATCGGTGGGCGCCGCCTCCTCGACAGGGGCTTCCTCGACCGACGCCGTTTCGGGCATCGGCACGGCCTCTTCGGCCGGCGCCTCGATCGTGGCCTCGGCCGGCGGCGGCGCTTCCTGAGCCCAGGCCGAGGCGGCGGGCGCCCCGACAATGGCGGCGGCGAGCATGAGCCCGGCCAGCCTGTTGAATTTCAATGACAACATTTGACTATCCCCTTGTCCCGTTTCTTTGCGCCCTTAAAGGGCGGCGGCCCCGGTCTCGCCGGTGCGGATACGCACCGCGTCCTCGACGTTGACGACGAAGATCTTGCCGTCGCCGATCTTGCCGGTGGCGGCGGCGGCCTTGATGGCCTCGACGGCCTTGGCTGCAGCCGCGTCATCGACGACGGCCTCCAGCTTGACCTTCGGCACGAAGTTCACCTGGTACTCCGCGCCGCGATAGATCTCGGTCTGGCCCTTTTGGCGGCCATAGCCTTTGACTTCCGAGACCGTCAGGCCTTCAACGCCGGCGGCGACAAGTGCTTCGCGCACGTCGTCCAGCTTGAAGGGTTTGACGATCGCCATGATCAGTTTCATCCGCTCGCTATCGCGACGGCTTTACGCCGTGCGTCCCCTTTTTGGTTCGAGCCGTCACCAAGCCCCATGGCCCCATTCCGACGGTGTCGGTTGACGGCGACTGTTACGCTATCGACGGTCGGCCAAACGGGGGGGCGTCCCACATCCCCAGGTTAAGGAAAGCCAACTGGTGTGCAGTTTCTGAGCGTTTGCGGGGCGGGAATGCGCAGAAACTAGTCACATCCTGCTTATCCGCCGCCGCCTTAGGCGCCGCAGGGCGGGGTATGCGCCACTGAGATCACGAGGCTGTGATGACGGGCAACCCATCGGCGGCGGCTGCGTAAACCTCTCGACCCGCGGCCCAGGCTCTCTGGGTCGCGCTCCCAACTGACGACAGGATGACCATGCATCTGACCCGCCTGATGACCGCCACCGCCGCTGCCGCCCTGATCGCGGGCGCCGCCCAGGCGCAGGACGCCATGACGCCTGCGCCGTCCACCCCTTCGGAAGGCGTTCCGGCCGCCCAGGCCGGCGCTTCGGCGCGTGCGAGCACGCAGGTCGCCCCCGCCGGCGACATCGTGGAGACGGTCCAGGCCTCGGGTCAGTTCACGACCCTGGTCAAGGCCCTGGAGGCGACGAACCTCGTTGGGCTGCTGAAGGACAATAGCAACCTGACGGTCTTCGCCCCCACAGACGCCGCCTTCGCCGCCCTGCCGGCCGGCGAACTCGACCGGCTGATGGCTGAAGAAAACCGCGCCGAGCTGCAGAAGCTCCTGACCTATCACGTGGTCAATGCGGTGGTGGACGGGTCGAAGATCGAAGGCGCCAAGGGCCCCGTGCCCACGGTCGCCGGTGAGAATGTCGAGGTCGACGGCAGCGGCGACACGTGGATGGTGGGTCAGGCCCGCGTCACCCAGGCCGATGTCATGGCCGATAATGGCGTGGTCCATGTGGTCGACAAGGTCCTGACGCCGGGCGCCGTCCCGGCGGCTGCGGCCCCGCCGGCCGCTGACGCCGCCGCAGGCGCTGACGCGGCGGCTACATACCAGTCCGCGCCGCCCGCAACGGAGGCCGCGCCCACGGGCATGGCTCCCGACACCTCAGCCACGGCGCCGTCTCAGGCGAGCGCCATGGATCCCATTCCGGACACACCGGAAAATCGCGCCGAATACGGCGCACCCCTCTCGAACGCCGGCCAGAACTCGGCGGCGAGCAACTAGGCCAAGAGTCTGACAGGACGGCGGGGGGGACCTGCAGGCTTCGTTGAAACGCAAAGGAATGCAGCAATGAACCTCAAGATGATCCTCTCCGCCGCTTCGGCTGCGGCGCTTCTCACCGCCGGCGCCGCCCAGGCCCAAACCATGGACGGCTCGACCCAGGCGTCGGGCGGTATGCAGACCCAAGCCGCCCCAGCCGACCATAAGGACTCCAGGACCGGGCTTCCCTCGGTGGACTCCACCCGAGCGACCGGGGCGGGCGCCGGCGCCACCATGTCTGGGGACATGTCCGCAGGGCCCGAGATGAACGCCGATACCTCGGGTGCGGTAAACGCGCCGGGCGCCATGGCGGGCGGAGACGCCGCCGCCGCGACAGACGCCGGCTCCATGGCCTCGACCACAGCCGCCGGCGCCAATACCGAAATGGTCACCAACGGCCCCATCCCCGACACCGAGGAAAACCGGGCTAGGTACGGCGAGCCCGACTCCCGGGCCGGCAAGGCGAGCACGCCCAGCGGCAACTGATCTATCTTCGCCGCGCGCTTGATGCAGAGGTCGGCGGGCCCTATGGTCCGCCGACTTTTTTTGCGCCTGCAAATCAGCCCAGATGTCCTCAGAAAAACCGCTCTCGTTTCAGGGCCTGATCCTGAAACTCCATGACTATTGGAGCCGCCAGGGTTGTGTAATCCTGCAGCCGCACGACATCGAGGTGGGGGCGGGTACGCTTCACCCGGCCACGGTGCTGCGCGCACTTGGTCCAAAGCCGTGGCGGGCGGCCTATGTGCAGCCCTCCCGCCGCCCGGCGGACGGCCGCTATGGGGAAAATCCCAACCGGCTGCAGCACTACTATCAGTACCAGGTGATCCTGAAGCCGAACCCGGACGACCTGCAGGACCTCTATCTGGGCAGCCTGGAGGCCATCGGCCTCGATACCCGCCTGCACGACATCCGCTTCGTCGAGGACGACTGGGAAAACCCCACTGTGGGCGCCTGGGGCCTGGGGTGGGAGGTCTGGTGCGATGGTATGGAGGTGACTCAGTACACCTACTTCCAGCAGGTGGGGGGCGTGGACGTCTGGCCGGTGGCCGGCGAACTCACCTACGGGCTGGAGCGGCTGGCCATGTATCTGCAGGGCGTCGACCATTTCACCGACCTGGCCTTCAACGATCCGGACGGGCCAGCGCCCATGACCTATGGCGAGGTGTTCCTGGAGAACGAGCGCCAGCAGTCGACGGCCAATTTCGACGGCTATGACGTGGCCACCCTGAAGCGCCAGTTCGAGGACATGGAGACCCAGGTCCCGCGGCTGCTGGCGATGAAGGGGCCGCAGGGCCAGGCCATCGTCCTGCCGGCCTATGATCACGTGCTCAAGGCCAGCCACCTGTTCAACCTGATGGACGCCCGCGGCGCCATCGCGGTGGCCGAACGGCAGAGCTATATCGGCCGCATCCGCGACCTGACCAAGATGTGCGCCGAGGCCTGGGTGGCCAATGAAGGGGGCAATGCATGAGGCCCGCCCTGTTGGCCTTCTGTGCTGGACTGATGATGACACTCGCCGGCTGCGCCGAGGCTCGGCCGGAGAGCGAAGAAATGGTCTTCGTCACGGAAGATGATCCGGCGGTCGTAGCTGCGATGGCTCAGGCGCAGGCCACGCTGCCGATCTTCTGGCGCCTCCATGAGGCTCCACCGCCAGGCTACAGCGAGTTCGCCTTGAAGGTCGGTCTTCCTACGGTGTCGCGGGACGGTGAGGAGCACATCTGGGTCTTTGACGTGGTGCGGGAGCCGGACGGTGGCCGCGGAACGCTGGCCAACCCCCCCGATGATCTCGGCGATCTCCAGTATGGCTCGCTGGTCGCCTTCAAGGACGAACAAGTCAGCGATTGGCAGTATGAAAAGGGTGGCAAGCTCTATGGCCACTTCACCACGCGCGCGCTGATGGACCAGTGGAATGAGGTTCAGCGCGCCGAAGGTCGAGAGCGCCTTTCGCCAGAACCGCTTGAGGCCGGAGTCCAGTAATGCCTCAGCTGCTTCTCGAGCTCTTCTCCGAAGAGATCCCTGCGCGCATGCAGGCTCAGGCCGCCCGCGACCTGGAGCGCATGGCCCGCGAGCGCCTGGCCGAGCAGGGATTCCTGCCCGAGGCCATGACGGCGTTTGCCGGCCCACGCCGCCTGACCCTGGTGATCGAGGGTCTGCCCGAGGCTCAGGCCGATCGGACCGAAGAACGCAAAGGCCCCCGCGTCGGCGCGCCGGACAAGGCCATGGAGGGCTTCCTCCGTTCCACCGGCCTGACTATGGACCAGCTGGTCGAGCAGGACGGGGTCTGGTTCGCGAAGATCGAACGCAAGGGCCGTCCGACGCCGGAGATCATCGCCGAGATGGTCGAGGCCATCGTGCGGAATTTCCCCTGGCCGAAGTCCATGACCTGGGGGCGGGGGACGCTGCGCTGGGTCCGGCCGCTGAAGCGCATCGTCTGCGTGTTCGACGGCGTGGTCGTCCCCTTCGTCATCGACGGGATCGCCAGCGGCGAGACCAGCGAGGGCCACCGCTTCATGGGCGACGCCAAGCCCTTCCGCGCCCGCAATTTCGACGAGTATCAGGCGGGTCTTTCGGCGCATTTTGTCGTGCTGGACGCCGAGGAACGCAAGGCCGCGATCCTTGATGGCGCCCGCACCCTCTGCTTCGCCCGCAATCTGGAGCTGGTGGAGGATGAAGGCCTGCTGACCGAGGTGGCCGGCCTGGCCGAATGGCCGACGCCTGTGCTGGGGGACATGGACCCCGACTTCCTCGACCTGCCGCCGGAGGTGATCCGCACGTCGATGCGGACACACCAGAAGTACTTCGCCGTGCGTGATCCGGCGACCGGGGGCCTGGCGCCCCACTTCATCACCGTGGCCAATATCCAGGCCGCCGACGGCGGCGCGGCCATCGCGGCCGGCAACGCCAAGGTGCTGTCGGCCCGTCTGGCCGACGCCCGCTTCTTCTGGGACGAGGACCGCAAGCTCACCCTGGAAGACCGGCTGGAGAAGCTGAAGGGCGTCACCTTCCACGCCAGGCTGGGCACGATGTTCGAGCGGACCGAGCGGATCGTCCAGCTGGCGCGGCGCCTCGCGCCCCTGGTCGGCGCCGATCCCGAGACCGCCGCCCAGGCCGCCCGACTGGCCAAGGCCGATCTGGTGACCGGCATGGTCGGCGAGTTCCCGGAGCTTCAAGGTCTGATGGGCGGCTACTATGCCCGCGCCGAAGGGCTGGACCCGGACATCGCCGACGCCATCCGCGATCACTACAAGCCTCAGGGACCCGGTGACGCGGTCCCGGCCAGCCCGCTTGGTCAGGTGCTGGCCCTGGCCGACAAGCTCGACAGCCTGATCGGCTTCTTCGGCATCGACGAGAAGCCCACGGGCTCCAAGGATCCCTACGCCCTGCGCCGCGCGGCCCTGGGCGTCATCCGCATCGTCCTGGAAGGCGGCCTGCGCCTGCCGATCCGCGACATTGCCGGCGACGATCTGGTGGCCTTCTTCGCCGACCGGCTGAAGGTGCTTCTGAGAGAGCAGGGGCGTCGTCACGACCTGGTGGATGCGGTCTTCGCCCTGGGCGACGACGACCTGGTGCGTATCGTCGCCCGGGTGGAGGCCCTGGACGGGTTCCTGACCACCGAGGACGGCGCCAACCTGCTGGCCGGCTATAAGCGCGCGACGAACATTCTCCGCGCCGAGGAGAAGAAGGGCGTTCTTCCGGACGGCCCGGCGGTCGCCATGGATGGCGCGCCGGCGGCCGAACTCGCCCTGGTCCACGCCCTGGCCGGCGTCGAGCCGGCCGTGGCTCAGGCCCTGGCCGCCGAGGATTTCGTGGCCGCCATGCAGGCGCTCGCAGGTCTGCGCGGGCCTGTGGACGCCTTTTTCGAGCAGGTTCTGGTGAATGCTGAAGACCCCGCAGAACGGGATAACCGCCTGCGGCTTCTGAGCCAGGTTCGCAACGCCATGGGGCGCGTGGCGGATTTCAGCCAAGTGACGGGATGAGTGGGACGATGACGAGCCTGACCAAGACGCGCTGGGTCTACGCCTTTGGCGGCGGGACCGCCGACGGCGACGCCTCCATGAAGAACCTGCTGGGGGGCAAGGGCGCCAACCTGGCCGAGATGTCGTCCCTGGGCCTGCCGGTCCCCCCGGGCTTCACCATCACCACCGAGTGCTGCACCCACTACTACGCCAATGAGCAGCGCTATCCCGACGACATGAGGGCCCAGGTGGAGCAGGGGCTGGCGCGGGTCGAGGAACTGACTGGCAAGCGCTTCGGCGAGGCCGAGAATCCGCTGCTGGTCTCGGTGCGCTCCGGCGCGCGGGCCTCGATGCCCGGCATGATGGACACCGTCCTGAATCTCGGCCTCAACGACAAGACCGTGGAAGGCCTCGCCAAGCTGTCGGGGGACCGTCGGTTCGCCTTCGATTCCTACCGCCGCTTCATCCAGATGTACTCCAACGTGGTCCTCGACCTGGACCACCACATGTTCGAGGAAATCCTCGACGAGCATAAGGAGCGCCTCGACGTCACCGTCGACACCGCCCTGACCGCCGAGGACTGCGAAAAGGTCGTCGCCGACTACAAAAAGGCCGTGGCCGCCGAGATGGGCGCCGACTTCCCGCAGGATCCGCAGGCCCAGCTCTGGGGCGCGGTGGGCGCAGTGTTCGCCAGCTGGATGAACGACCGAGCCAAGTTCTATCGCCGCATGCACGACATCCCCGAGAGCTGGGGCACGGCGGTGAACGTCCAGTCGATGGTGTTCGGCAATATGGGCGAGACCTCGGCCACCGGCGTCGCCTTCACCCGCAATCCGTCCACCGGCGAGGCGCGCCTTTATGGGGAGTTCCTGATCAACGCCCAGGGCGAGGACGTGGTGGCCGGCATCCGCACGCCCCAGGCCCTGACCAAGATCGCCCGCGAGGAGATGGGGGACAAGTCGCCCTCCATGGAGGAGGCTCTTCCGGAGGTCTTCGCCCAGTTCAAGGAGGTCGTTGGCCGCCTGGAAACCCACTACCGCGACATGCAGGACATCGAGTTCACGGTCGAGCAGGGCCGGCTCTACATGCTGCAGACCCGCAACGGCAAACGGACCGCCAAGGCGGCCCTGAAGATCGCCGTGGATCTGGCCGCCCAGGGTGTGCTGACCCATGAAGAAGCGATCATGCGGGTTGAGCCCGCCTCCCTGGACCAGCTGCTGCACCCGACCATCGATCCCTCCAGCGAGCGGGACGTGATCGCCCAGGGCCTGCCGGCCTCGCCCGGCGCGGCCACCGGCAAGATCGTCTTCGACGCCGACGAGGCCGAGCGCCTGGCCGCCATCCACGAGTCGGTGATCCTGGTCCGCGACGAGACCAGCCCTGAAGACATCCACGGCATGCATGCGGCCAAGGCGATCCTGACCGCCCGCGGCGGCATGACCAGCCACGCCGCCGTGGTCGCCCGGGGCATGGGCCGGCCTTGCGTGTCCGGCGCCGGCGAGGTGCAGATCCATCCCAAGGCCGGCGAGTTCCGCGTCCGTGGCCGCATCTTCAAGGCCGGCGACATCATCACCGTCGACGGCTCCACCGGCGAGGTCCTGGCCGGCGCCGTCAAGATGATCGAGCCCGAGCTGACCGGCGACTTCGCCACCCTGATGGTGTGGGCCGACGGCCTGCGTCGCCTGAAGGTCCGCGCCAACGCCGAGACGCCGCTGGACGCGCGCACCGCCCGCCAGTTCGGCGCCGAGGGCATCGGCCTCTGCCGCACCGAGCACATGTTCTTCGAGGAAGATCGCATCGCCGCCGTGCGCGAGATGATCCTGGCCGACGACGAAAAGGGCCGCCGCACGGCCCTGGCCAAGATCCTGCCCATGCAGCGGGCCGACTTCGTGGAGCTCTTCACCATCATGGAGGGCCTGCCGGTCACCATCCGGCTGCTCGACCCGCCGCTCCACGAATTCCTGCCCCACACCGAGGAGGACCTGAAGGCGCTCGCCCAGTCGTCGGGCCTGGAGCTCGCGGTCCTGGAACGCCGGGTCAAGGAGCTGCACGAGACCAACCCCATGCTCGGCCATCGGGGCTGCCGCCTGGGCGTCTCCTATCCGGAAATCTACGAGATGCAGGTCCGGGCCATCTTCGAGGCCGCCTGCGAGATCGCCGAGAGCGGCAAGACCCCGCCGTGCCCGGAGATCATGCATCCCCTGGTGGCCAAGGGCGAGGAGATGAAGTTCCTGCGCCTGCTCACCGACCGGGTGGCCAGGCAGGTGCTGGACGAGCGCAAGCTCGACTTCCCCTATCTGGTGGGCACCATGGTCGAGCTGCCGCGGGCGGCGATCCGGGCCGCCGACCTGGCGGAGAACGCCGAGTTCTTCTCCTTCGGCACCAACGACCTGACCCAGACCACCTTCGGCATCAGCCGCGACGACTCCGGCCGCTTCCTGGCCGCCTATATGGACAAGGGAATCTTCGAAAAGGACCCCTTCGTCAGCCTCGACCAGGAAGGCGTCGGCGACCTGATCCGCATCGCCACCGAGCGGGGCCGCGCCCAGCGGCCGGAGATCAAGCTCGGCATCTGCGGCGAGCATGGGGGCGATCCGGCCTCCATCGACTTCTGCGAACGGGTCGGCCTCGACTATGTGAGCTGCTCGCCCTACCGGGTGCCGATCGCCAGGCTGGCCGCGGCCCAGTCGGCCATCGGCGAACGCGAAAAGGACCGCTAAAACAATAAGGCCCCGCCGGATCAGCCGGCGGGGCCTTTCTCTTCAGGGCTGGCGCCTTGGCCTCAGCGCTTGCGGACGAAGACGGTGCCGGCCGAATAACCGGCGCCGAACGAGCAGATCAGCCCCATCTCGCCGGCGTCGAACCCGTCATTGGCCTTGTGGAAGGCGATGATCGAGCCGGCCGACGAAGTGTTGGCGTATTCGTCCAGGATGATGACATTCTCCTGCGGCGTCGGATCGCGGCCCAGCACCTTGCGGCCGATCATGTCGTTCATGTTGATATTGGCCTGATGCAGCCACAGGCGCTTGAGCGCCGTGGGGTCGAGGTCAAGGTCCCGGGCGTGATCGGTGATCATCTCGGACACCATCGGCACCACCTCGCGGAACACCTTGCGCCCTTCCTGGACGAACAGCTTGTCGCGGGCCTCGGCCCCCTCCGGCGCGGCGCGGTTCAGGAAGCCGAAATTGTTGCGGATATTGTTGGAGAAGACTGTCTTCAGCCGCGTGCCGACGATGTCCCAGCCCTGGCCGGGCGTGGCCTCGTCCTCGGCTTCCACGATCACGGCGGTGGCCACGTCGCCGAAGATGAAGTGGCTGTCGCGGTCGCAGAAGTTCAGGTGGCCAGATGTGATCTCGGGATTGACCATCAGCACCGCCTTGGCCGAGCCGGTGGCGATATAGTCGGCGGCCGTCTTGATGCCAAAGGTGGCCGAGGAGCAGGCGACGTTCATGTCAAAGGCGAAGCCGTCGACGCCCAGGGCCTGCTGCACCTCGATGGCCATGGCCGGATAGGCCCGCTGCATGTTGGAGGCCGCGCAGATCACCGCGCCGATCTCGCTGGCGGGCTTGCCCCAGGTCTCCAGGGCCTGACGGGCCGCGGCGACGGCGATCTCGGCCAGGATGGAGATCTCTTCGTTGGGCCGCTCGGCGATGACCGGGCGCATCACATCGGGATCGATCAGGCCCGACTTGTCCATCACGTAGCGGGACTTGATCCCGGACGCCTTCTCGATGAAGGCCTCTGACGACGGCGTCAGCGCCGCGATCTCGCCGACGGCGATGGCCTCGGCGTTGCGGGCGTTGAAGCGCTCCACATAGGCGTTGAAGGTCTCCACCAGCTCGGCGTTGGTGAGGGTGTTGGACGGGGTGTAAAGCCCCGTGGCGGCGATGACGGCGTTACGCAAGATCGCTTCTCCGAAGACAGCCTCTTCCGGGCTTGGCCGGTTTGATACCACGGCCGCGGCGAAAGCGGGCAGGGGGTGATGTGGCTCTTTCATCACACTCTGTGGCTGCCCTGCAAAGGTCCGCGGACGGACAGGAATTCGCCCCGATTGCCGACGATGAAGACGCCGCTCGGGGGAGCGTGTCCCCAAGTTCGGAGTATCTCGTATGAAGTCTCTCATCACCGCCGCCGCCACTGTCGCCGTCCTGGCCGCCGCCCCTGCCGCGGTGCAGGCCCAGTCGATGTCGGCCCCGGAGATCTACGGCTCGGTGGGCTACGCCCACGCCGACGCCGATGATTTCAACCTCGGCGCCATCCAGGGCCGCCTGGGCGCCAAGCTGACGCCCTATCTGGGCGTCGAGGGCGAGCTGGCCTTTGGCGTGAAGGACGACACCTACAACCCGCCGGTCAGCATTGGCGGTTCGCCGATCAATGTGGAGCTCAAACACAGCGCCGCCATCTATGGCGTCGGCTTCCTGCCGATCAACCCGCAGGCTGATCTGTTCGCCCGCGTCGGTTATGGCACCACCGAGATCGAAGCCTCGGCGGCCGGCATCAGCAGCAAGGCGGACGGCGAAAGCTGGAACTTCGGCGTCGGCGGCCGCTACTTCCTGGATGGTCAGAACGGCTTCCGCGCCGACTATACCCGCCAGGAATTCCAGGATGACGGCGGTTCGGCCGACGTCTGGGCCGTGGGCTACGTCCGCAAGTTCTAGGCCTTTCCGGTCCAGATTCTGGATCTGAAGCGACGGCGCGTCCCACCTGGGGCGCGCCGTTTTGCTTGACCGGGCCAGTTTCGCGGCCGACCGTGCGCTTTCGGGGAGGACAAGCGCAGTGGACAAGGCGTTCCTGATACAGTTCAGCAGCTCGCTGGCCGCCGTGGCCGTGCTGGTGGGCCTGTCGGCCTGGGCGCGGATCGGTCGCCCGGCCCGGCCCCTGGATGAGGCCCGCGCCCGTGAGCTGTTCTTCGAAGACTTTCCAGACCGCCCGATCGAGCGCCTCTGGATCACCCGCGACGGCAAGGGCGCCCTGGCGCGTTCCGGCGCCTGCGCGCTGGTGCTGATGGCGGTCGGCGACGGCTTCGCCGTGCGGCGGCTCTCCTGGTGTCAGGCGAGTTCGGCCATGTTCAAGGGCGGCGTGCTCTCGATCCACCTGGGCGATGTGGCCGCGCCGCGGGCCCTGCTGGCCTTCGACAACTGGCCCCCTGCCGACCTCGCCGCATGACGCCCGACTTCGACCCGGTCGCCCTGGCGGTGCCGTTCTTTGTCCTGGCCATCGTCCTGGAGATCATTCTGGGCCGCCTGGGGCGGGCCAAGGCGAATTACGAACCGCGGGACACCTTCACTTCGCTCGCCATGGGCCTGGGCAGCACCACCGCGGGCCTGCTGACCGGCGGCGCCATTTTCGCCGCCAGCCTGTGGGTGTACGAGCATCGCCTGTTCGAGATCCCGATGACGGCCATCTGGGCCTGGGTCGCGCTCTTCCTGCTGGAGGACATGACCTACTACTGGTTCCACCGCCTGGCCCACGAGCGCCGGTTCTGGTGGGCCAGCCATGTCAATCACCACACCTCGCAGCACTATAATCTGTCCACCGCCCTGCGGCAGACCTGGACCGGTGGCGTGGCCGGGACCTGGCTCCTGTGGCTGCCCCTGTCCCTGATCGGTTTTCCGCCGGCCATGGTGGCGATCCAGAAGGGGATCAGCCTCGTCTACCAGTTCTGGATCCACACCGAGGCCATCGGCAGGATGCCCCGCTGGTTTGAGGCGGTGTTCAACACCCCGTCCCATCATCGGGTCCACCACGCCCGCAATCCCCGATATCTCGACCGCAACTATGCCGGCGTCCTGATCATCTGGGATCGGCTGTTCGGCACCTTCCAGGCCGAACTGGACGAGGAGCCCTGCCGCTATGGGGTGGTGAAGAACCTCGGCACCTTCAACCTGTTGCGGGTCGCCTTTCATGAATGGGCGGCGATCGGGCGCGATCTTCTGACCGCGCGCTCCCCGCGCGAGGCGGCCGGCTATCTGTTCGGGCCCCCGGGCTGGAGCCTCGACGGCAGCCGCGAGACCTCTGATCAGATCCGGGCGCGCTGGGCGGCGACCCAGCCCGAGGCGCTCAGTCGCGAAGCAGCGGCAGCGACAGGCCCGACACCGGCCGCGCGCTCAGAATCTCTCGTCTGAACCGGAAGAGTTCGGCCGGCCGCCCGCCCGTATCGGTGTCGATCCGACCCAGGCCCTCGACGAGACCGCTGCGCTCGAGCACCCGCCGGAAGTTCTGCTTGTGCAAAGGCGCGCCGGCCACGGCCTCCACGGCCCGCTGCAGGGCCGAAAGGGTGAAGGCCTCGGGCATCAGTTCGAAGACCACGGGCCGATACTTGATCTTGCCCCGCAGCCGGCTGAGGGCGGTGGCCAGGATCCGCCGGTGGTCGGAGATCATCGGCGCGCCGAGGGCGGCGGCCAGGGCTTCGGACCGCTCGCCGCCGGCCTCGCTGCGGTCCCGGGCCGCCTCGGGCGCCAGGCCGGCGCCATAGAGCAGTTCGTAGCGCTCCAGCACCCGCTCCTCGTTCCAGGGGGCGCCGTCCAGGGCGAAGGCCAGTCGCGATCTGGCCAGGCGCGTGGCGCGCAGGGGCCCAGGGGCGGCGTCGGCCCAACGCCGAAGGGCGTCCTCGATCAATTCCACCGCGGCCGGACGACCCTGACGCCAGTCTTCCCAGGGAAAGAACCGCGTCCAGGGCGCCCAGGCGGTGTCTGGAGCTTCGGTCTCGACCGCCGTCGGGGTCAGGGCTAGATAGCCGACCGAGATCACCCGGCTGGCCGCCGCGCCATGGCCCGCATCGCCGCCGCCCATATCGGCCAGGGGCGCGTCGCGGCCCCGGTCGCCGAAGGTGTAGAGCTGCTCCACATAGCCGAGATCGAACCGCGTCTGGGCGGTCACGAAGGCCCGCAGGGCCAGCTCGAACGTGCGGTGGGCGTCTGGGTCGAAGGGGCCGAAGGGCAGGCCCGCCAGTTCCGAAGCCAGCCCAGCGCCCGCCGCTCTCGGCTTCACGGTCAGGACCATGGCCTCGCCGTCGCGCACCGCCACGACCACGGCGGACAGGCCGATGACGACGGGGAGATGGGCCGGGCCCTGCGCCATCAGTGCCGGGCGGCGAAGTCGAACGGCGAGCCGAGGCTCACAAAGCCATTGCCGCCAATCGCCTCGACGGCGTCCACCATGCGGCCCTGCCGGCCCAGCATGTCGTCGGCCAGGGCGACGATCCGGCGGTTGGGATAGGCGTGGGGGGCGAGGCTGCGCAGAGTCCAGGCGATGGCGGCCTCGTCGACCTCCGGGCTGCGGGCGCAGGCCAGGGTGAAGGCGCTGGCCGTCGAGCGGCTGACGCCCGCCCAGCAGTGGATGACCATCGGGTCGCGCTCGTCCCAGCTCTCGGCGAAGGTCAGCAGGCGGCCCACCAGGGTTTCGTCCGGGGCGGTCAGACCTTCGGCCGGCTGGGCGATATCGTTCACCCCCAGCTTCAGGTGGCGATCGGGCGCTATCGCGTCAGGCGTTTCGATCATGGTGGTGGGGTCGAGCAGGGTCACCATGTGCGAGGGCCTGCGCGCGGCGATCACCGAGGGAAGGTCGGCCAGGCTGCAGACGATGATCGTCATGTCTGGCTACTCCGTATCGAAGGCGGCGTCGGCCGGCGCGAATCCCGCAGCCTCCGACAGCACATGATAGCGCTGAATGTAGCGCGCCTGGGCCTGGGATGCCGACAGGGGCTCGATAACAAGGTCGTATTCCTCCGGCGGGTCGCCGAAAAACTCCACGGCCTCCTGGCCCGAAAAGCCCGCCAGCTGCGTCGCCTCGTAATAGGCGCAGGCGTGATCGGCCCGCTTGATCAGGGTCTTCACGGCGGCCGGCGACTTGGCCGGCAGGCCGAACCGGACATGGATGGCGGTCTCCAGCCGCTCTTCGAAGACCTTGTAATCCAGGCCCAGGGCCTGCTTGAACGGTGAGATCATGTCGCCGATCACATACTCGGCCGCGTCGTGCAGCAGGGCGGCCAGGCGCCAGCGCGGCGCGATGTCCGGCTGGATGTGGGCTACGATCTCCTCCACCACGATAGAATGCTGCGCCACGGAGAAGGCGTGATCGCCAATCGTCTGGCCATTCCAGCGCGCCACGCGGGCCAGGCCATAGGCGATGTCCTCGATCTCGATGTCCATGGGGGAGGGATCGAGGAGGTCCAGCCGCCGGCCTGACAGCATGCGTTGCCAGGCGCGGGGTTCGCGCACATTGCGACGCAGCCCTTTCCTCATCGCGGCGTTCCTTTCACAGTCCTATGGTCGCGCTCGACCGGTGCGTGGGTTGGCAAAGATCAATGCACGCATAGATCACGGGACGCATCATCCTGGTCTCAGGAAAGGGAAGCAAATGACGTGGGCGAGAATCATGGCGCCGCTGTCCGGCGGCGAAGGCGATCGTGTTGTTCTGGAGGCCGGCGCGCTGATCGCCGGGGCCTTCGACGCGGAACTTGCGGGGGTCTACACCCCGGCTGATGTCGCCGACGTCATGCCCTGGATGGGCGAGGGCTTCATGGGCGGGGTCCAGGCCACCGCTCTTGAGTCCTTGAAGGAGGCCGCCGCCGTAGGGGAAAAGAAGGCCCGTGACGCCGTGGCCGCCCTGTCCTATGGCGCCAAGAGCTTCATGGCCCTGGAGACGCCGGTCTGGGCCAACCTCTCGGCCGAGAGCCGTCTCTCGGACGTGGTGGTGTTCTCCGATGAACCCGGCCGCGGCCGCGGACCGCTGTCCGAAGCCTTCCAGGAAGTGCTGGCCGATGAGCAGCGGCCCGTTCTGATCGCCCGCCCGGGCCTGAAGGTCGGCGGCACGGTGGCCGTCGCCTGGGACGGGGGCAAGGAAGCCTCCCGGGCTGCGCGCCAGGCGACGCCTCTGCTTCAGAAGGCCTCCAAGGTCGTGATCCTAACGGCCCCCCGGGCCACGACGCGCTCCCTGGACCCTGCCCGCCTGCAGGCCTATTTCGCCGCCCGCGGAGTCACCGCCGAATGCGAGGTGCTGCCGGATTCCGGCGAGGCCGCGCCGATGCTGCTCTATGCGGCGCAGAAGGCCGGCGCCGAGATTCTGGTGGCGGGCGCCTTTGGCCATCCCCGTCTGCAGGAGTTCATCTTCGGCGGCACCACCCGTTCCCTGCTGGCGGCCGATTCGCCGTCCCTTTTCCTGTCCCACTAGTTCGAGGTCTTCCATGACCCTTTCGCGTATCGTCATGCGGCTCGCCCGCAATCCTGGCACGGAGTTCGCTGGCGGCGACGACCATCGGGGCTACGCCCTGACGGCGCCGCTCACGGCCGACGGCTATCTCGACGACGAGGCCTACGCCAAGTCCCGCGCCGAATGCGTGGTCCGCCGATTCGCCCCGGATGAAGACGCCGTGGACGGCCGCCTGGCCAAGCGCCGGGACCGCTGGTTCTTCGACTATGACAGCGACGACACCGAAGATGACGAGCCGCTCCACCGCCTGGGCGAGCATCGCTTCGTGGTGGGCGAATATTTGACGGTCACCGACGAGGACGGCCGCCCGCTGACCTACAAGGTCATGGAAGTCGTTCCGGCCTGATATGAGGCGGCGGGGTGGCCTGGCAGGTCAGACCCCGCCGTTCTCGCGCACCAGCCTCTGAATGTCCCGCAGGCTCTTGTCATCGGCTTCTGCGGTGGCGGAGGTGACGATGGCCACGGTCAGGGGGCCGACCTTCGGGCCGCCGGCCTCAAGGCCCACATAGGGCGCGGCGCCGGCTCGGCGCTCGCCGGCCAGAATATAGGTGGCGCGCACGCCCCTCTTTTCGCGCGACAGGTGCTCGCCCTTCAGGCGAACCTCGCTGTAGATCTTGATCGTCGCGCCGTCATCGGACGCATTGATGTTGATTGGACCGACCTGGACGTTGGCGATCTCGTCCTGGGCGTCGATCTTGATACCCGGCAGAGCGATGCGGACGGAATCGTCCCGGGCCTGAATGCGAGAGCCGGCGACCCTCACATCCACGGCCTCTGGGCTGGCGTCCGCGGGCGCGGACGCATCGCCGCCTGCGTCGGCCCTGGCCTCAGCGATCGCCTGGGCGGCGAGGGCGGCGCTCTCCTCGACATCCGTGGCCGGGGCGCCTGAGGCGACATTGGCCAGCTCCGGCGGCAAGGCCGCAACCAGTTCGGTTTCCAGCATGGCCAGAGTCGCCCGGGCGTCGCCCACCACATCCACGAGCCGAAGCTCCACATCGGCGCCATCGGCCATGCGATAGCGGCAGGATCGCCCATCCGACGCGGCTTCGACACGAGTGAGGGAGCCCGACTGCTCGGGGCAATCCAGGCGGCCGGTGGTGGCCGCGGAGTCGGGGCGCTGGGCGCAGGCCGGGAGGGCCAGGATCAGGCCCATCGCGGCGATCGTCAGGGTGGAATTCATGTTCAGAGGCTCCCGTACACCTTCGCCGTGACGGTGTACGGGCGCGTCTGCATCGTCGAGTGAATTCGCCGTAAGCCCCGAAGCGCAAGGCTTCGGGGCAAGGGGGCGACTATTGGCCGGGACGCGAGCCGCCGGCGCCTTCGCGCCGGGCCAGGAAGGCCAGGCGTTCGAACAGGTGGACGTCCTGCTCGTTCTTCAGCAGGGCGCCGTGCAGCGGCGGGATCAGCTTGGTGGGGTCGCGTTCCTTGAGGGCGTCGGCGTCGATGTCCTCGACCATTAGCAGCTTGAGCCAGTCGAGCAGTTCCGAGGTCGACGGCTTCTTCTTCAGGCCCGGCACCTTGCGCATGTCGTAGAAGATGCGCAGGGCCTCGGCGACCA
>NZ_JAUSLG010000055.1 GCF_030646615.1 Phenylobacterium sp.
CCTGATTCAACGATCAGACGATTCCGTCTGATCGCATCAGGCTCTAACGAAAATGTAATGAGCCTCTCGGGGTCTGGGCGAGGCATGGTCCGCCCAGACCCCAATTGAGGCTGATACATGAAGACCTTCTGGTTCGGCGCCGCTGCGGCGGCCGCCCTGATGAGCGCTGCGGCGCCGGCATCCTCCTCCGACTTCCGCCCCCTCCATATCTTCAGCGCCGCCCCCCCCGCCGAGGCCGGGGCGACCGTGGATGTCTCCCAGGCCCAGCGCATGGGCGCCTGGGGCTTTGACCGCACGGGCATGAACGCCGCCGTGCGCCCGGGCGAGGACTTCTTCAATCACGTCAACGGCGCCTATGTGGACGCCCTGGAGATCCCCTCGGACCGTTCGCGCTATGGCACGTTCGACGCCTTGAACGAGCTGTCGGTCAACCGCATGCGCGCCGTGCTCGACGCCTCGGCGGCGGGCGGCGGGGCCAGCGGCGACGAGGCCCTGATCGGGACCTTCTACAAGAGCTTCATGGACAAGGCCGCGGTGGACGCCAAGGGGGCCGCGCCGCTCTCCGGGGACCTGGCGAAGATCCGCGCCGCCGCCACCAAGGACGATCTCGCCCGGCTGATGGGCGAGACCATGAAGGGCTTCGGCGGCTCGATCTTCAGCGCCTATGTCTATGACGACGCCAAGAATCCCGAGCGCTACACGGTCTATCTCGGCCAGGCCGGCCTCGGCATGCCCGACCGGGACTATTATCTGACCGAGGCCTTCGCCGAGCAGAAGGCGCAGTATGAGGCCTATGTGGCCGAGCTCCTGACCCTGGCCGGCTGGACCGAGCCTGCGGCCAACGCCAAGGCCATCGTCGAGATGGAGACCAAGATCGCCGAGGTCTCCTGGACCCGGGCCGATCGCCGCGACGACGACAAGACCTATAATCCCTACACCCCGGCCGAACTGAAGGCCCATGCGCCGGACTTCCCGTGGGACGCCTTCATCCAGGGCGCCGACCTGACCGAGGCCGAGCGGGTGGTCGCCTCGGAAAACACCGCCTTCCCGAAGATCGCCGCCATCTTCGCCGAAACCCCGATCGAGGTTCAGAAGGCCTGGGCGGCCTACACCCTGGCCGATCAGGCCGCGCCCTATCTGTCGGAGCCCTTCGTCGCGGCCTATCACGGCTTCCGCGAGAAGACCCTGTCGGGCCAGCCCGAGCAGCGCCCCCGCTGGAAACGCGGCGTGACCATGGTCGACACCTATGCCGGCGAGGCCCTGGGCAAGCTCTATGTGGCCGAGTACTTCCCGCCGGAGAGCAAGGCCAAGATGGAAGCCCTGGTGGGCGACATCAAGACGGCCATGGAGACCCGCATCAAGGGGCTGACCTGGATGGGCGATGAGACCAAGGCCAAGGCCCTGGAGAAGCTGTCCAAGTTCACCGTGAAGATCGGCTATCCGGAGGAATGGCGGGACTATTCGGACCTGACCATCGCGAGCGACGACCTCTATGGCAATGTGGAGCGGGCCGCGGCGTTCGAATGGGCCTATCGGGTGGGTCGCCTGGACGAGCCGGTGGACGACAAGGAATGGGGCATGACGCCCCCGACCGTGAACGCCTATTACAGCCCGACCAAGAACCAGATCGTCTTCCCCGCCGCCATCCTCCAGCCGCCCTTCTTCGATCCCGAGGCTGATCCGGCCATCAACTATGGGGGCATCGGCGGGGTGATCGGCCACGAGATCACCCACGGCTTCGACGACCAGGGCCGCAAGTCGGACGGCGACGGCAAGCTGACCGACTGGTGGACGGCCGAGGACGCCGAGAAGTTCAACGCCCAGGCCCAGAAGCTCGGCGCCCAGTATTCCGCCATCGAGCCTCTGCCGGGCCTGCCGATCAATGGCCAGCTGAGCATGGGCGAGAATATCGCTGACCTGGGCGGCGTCCTGCTCGCCCTCGACGCCTATCACCTGTCCCTGGACGGCCAGCCGGCGCCGGTCATCGACGGCTTCACCGGCGACCAGCGGGTCTTCCTCGGCTGGGCGCAGGTGTGGCGCGGCAAGTACCGGGAGGACGCCCTGCGGCGTCAGCTGGTGTCGGGTCCCCACTCACCCCCGCACTATCGGGTCAATGTGCCGGTCGCCAATATCGACACCTGGTATGAGGCCTTCGATGTGGCGCCGGAGGACGCCATGCATGTGGCGCCGGAGGACCGGGTCCGCATCTGGTGAGTCCCGGAGCCGGGGCGCGGTCGCAGGGACCCGCTCCGGTTTTTATCGGATGAGTCAATTTTATGGGAATCGGCCAAAAGAAATGGCCCGTTGCGGGGGATAATCGCAACGGGCCTGTTCTTATTGTGAGCTGCCGCTCAGTTTAGAAGGGCGTTTCCTCCCCGAAACGCCGGAGACTTCAGGACTTAAGTCGCCGTCTTGTCTCTCGCCAGGTGAGAAAACGGTAATTTCGGGTCCGAGTCAATGAACCAAATCGGCAGAAAGGCGGAATTTCCCTTCAGATTTCCGGGATTTCGCCCAACAGCCCTCACAATCCCGATATTTCTGACTCAAATGTCAATTTTTAGCCAGGATCGACCTCAACCTGTCCATCCCCGGCGAGCAGGTTTCAAACACGAAGTCAGGTTGCGCGGCGGTAACCGGGCCAAGGCCGGCGGCTGACAGGGCCTGGCCGGCCTCCGCCACGACGCCCGCCGGGGCCAGCACGCCGTTGGGCCGGCGCGACGCGCCCCGGGAGATCAGGCCATCGATCACGCCCTGGCCGACGTCCCCGATCTCGGCCTCAGGCCAGGTCAGGGCGGCGCTGGCCCGGGCGTTGGCGCGGGCCTCCACCAGACGCAGAAGCTTCTCGGCCACCTGCAGGTGGGGATCGGTCCAGTCCGCCCGCAGGCTGGCGGCCAGATGCGCCTGGCTCCTCAGGATCACCCCGTCATTGAGCACCTTCAGCCCGTTGGCCTCCAGGGTGGCGCCGGTAGTGGTGATGTCGACCACGAGTTCCGCCGCCCCGGCCGCCGGCGCGCCTTCGGTGGCGCCGCCGGACTCCACGATCCGGTAGTCCACCAGACCATGACGAGCGAAGAAGGCCCGGGTCTGCAGGATGTATTTGGTGGCCACCCGCATCCGCCGCCCCGTGCGGGCCAGGATGTCGTGCGCCACCTCTTCCAGGTCGCCCATGGTCTCCACGTCGAGCCAGCTCTTGGGCGTGGCCACCACTAGGTCGGCGCGGCCAAAGCCCAGGGGACGCAGCAGCAGGGCGCGGGCGGAGAGGTCGCCCGGCCGCTCGCGCATCAGATCCTCGCCGGTCACCCCCAGATGGGCCTCGCCAGCGTCAATGGCCTCGGCGATGTCGCCGGCTGACAGCAGGCGAACCTGCGCGCCCTCCAGCCCCTTGAGGCTGGCCATGTAGCCGCGGGCGCCGCCCTCGGCCTCGAGCTTCAGCGCGCAGTCGGCGAGCCAGGCCTCGACCTGTTCCTTCAGCCGGCCCTTGGACGGCACGGCGATGATCAGCGGGGCGTCCATCAGGCTTCTCCCTGGGCGAAGGCCCGCCAGGGCCGGACCATACAACCGACCGCGCGACCGCCCGCCGCGCCCCCGAGCCGGGCCAGCAACCCGTCATACCGCCCGCCGGCCGCCACCGGCCGGTCGGCCCCGAGGGCTGTGCTGCGCACCTCGAAGGTCAGGCCGTCATAATAGTCGAAGGCGTGGCCGAGCCCCGGCGTGAACCTCAGGACATCCTGCGGAACACCCTCGGCGGCGAGCCGGGCGAGACGGCTCGACCACCCCGCGATCGCGGCGTCCAGGGCCGACGCCCGACCTCCGGCCAGACGACGGGCCTGGTCCAGCGCCGCCTCGGGCCGGTCAGAAATGGCCAGGAAGCCCGCGACGGCGGCGGCCTGGTCGGTGGTCAGGGCCGGCGCCCGGCGCGCTTGGGCCTTGGCCACCAGCCGCTCGGCGATCTCCGCCGGCCCACGGCCGCCCACTGGCGCAATCCCGGCCAGGGCCCAGGCTTCGCGGAGCAGGATTCCAGCCCCCTCGCCGGGCAGATCCGCCAGCAGATCGGCGAGACCCCCGTCGGTCCCGTCCTCCGCCGCCGCCTGTCCGGCGCGCGCCAGCTCGGCCTGGAGCAGGCGCGGGCGCTTGGCGATGCGGACCAGGCGGGCCGCCAGGGCCGGGGCGAGATCGAGGCTGTCGATGAAGGCGGCGAACAGGGCCGCATCCCCCAGCCAGAATTCCAGATCGCTCCGCGCGCCGGCGACCGCCGCACGCCAGGCTAGGGCCGCCACTTCGGCGTCAGACGCCACGGCGTCCGAGGCTGGGGGATCAAACCGCTCCAGACCCAGCTGCAGGAATTCCTCCGATCGGCCGGTGTGCTCGGGCGCGGCGCGAAACGCCTTGCCCTGGTAGACATAGCGACCTTCGGCGGCGCCGCTTTCCACGTGGCTGCGGGCCACGGGCGCCGTGAAGTCCGGCCGCAGGCAGGATTCCGCGCCCCCCTCGGCCTGGACCACGAACAGCCGCGCCCGCAGGCCCTCGCCCGCCAGGTCCAGGATCAGGTTCAGGGGCTGCACCAGGGGCACGTCCGCCAGGGTCGCGCCCGCCGCTTCGAACGGCGCACGGATGGCCGCCAGGACGGCGGGCGGCAGGGTCGGCTCCACCCGCATCAGGCGCCCCTCACGATCTTGGCCACGCTCGCCACCAGCTCGCCGCGGGGGCAGCTGATCTGGCCCGGACGCTCGCCGCGCCATTGGCTGTTGTCGGTGATCCCGGCGGCCAGTTCGCGCCCGAGGTCGAGATCCTTGATGGTCACGGTCCCTGCGGCGATCTCGTCCCCGCCCAGGATGACGGCGGCCGGCGCCAGGCGCCGGTCAGCATACTTCATCTGGGCCTTCATGCCTGAGGATCCCAGATAGACCTCCGCGGCGATGCCGGCGGCCCGCAGCTCGCCGGCGGCGGCGAAATAGTGGGCCATGTCCTCATTGTTGAAGGCGATGACCACCACCGGCCCGCGGACGTCGGCGGCCATGTCCCGGCCCGCCGCGCGCAGGGCCGAGGCCAGGCGGGAGACCCCGAAGGAGAAGCCCGTGGCCGGCACGGTCTGGCCGGTGAAGCGGGCGACCAGGTCGTCATACCGGCCACCGCCGCCGATGGAGCCGAAGCGGACCGGATGTCCCTTCTCGTCGGTGGTCTCCAGCAGCAGTTCGGCCTCGAACACCGCGCCGGTAGAGTAGTCCAGCCCCCGGACGATGGCCGGCTCGAAGACCGCCTGGGCCTCGGACACCCCCAGGCTTTTCAGCGCCCCGTCGATGGCCGCCAGTTCGGCCAGCCCCGCATCCCCCTCCGCCGAGCCGCCGATGATGTCGGCCAGACGGGCGAGCACACTGGCCCGATCACCGCCTGCGGCGCCCGCAGCGGTGAAGGCGAGCACGGCTTCAGCCGCCGCCGCGTTCAGCCCCGCGCCCTTGGTAAAGGCGCCGGATTCGTCCTTGCGGCCTTCGCCGAGCAACAGGCGAACCCCGTCGGGGCCGAGGCGGTCGAGCTTGTCCACCGCCCGCAGCACGCCCAGCTTCTGGCGCTCGTCGCTGACCCCGGCCGTGGCCAGCAGGCCGTTGAGCAGCTTGCGGTTATTGATACGGATCACCGCCGACCCGGCCGGCAGGCCGGCCGCGGCCAGGCCCTCCGAAGCCATGGCGATGATCTCGGCGTCGGCCTCCGGTCGGGCCGAGCCCACAGTGTCGGCGTCGCACTGGGTGAATTCGCGGAAACGGCCGGGCCCAGGCTTCTCGTTGCGCCAGACCGGGCCGAAGGCGTAGCGGCGGAACGGCTTGGGCAGGGTCTCCCAGTTCTGGGCGGCGAACCTCGCCAGCGGCGCGGTCAGGTCGTAGCGGAGCGCCATCCACTGTTCGTCATCGTCCTGCAGGGCGAAGACGCCCTCATTGGGACGATCGGCGTCGGGCAGGAACTTGCCCAGGGCATCGGCATATTCGAAGGCGCCGGTGTCCAGGGCCTCGAACCCATAGCGCTCATAGACCGCCGAGACGGCGGTGAGAATCTGGCGCTCGGCCACCAGGTCGCGGGCGCGGCGGTCCATGAAGCCGCGCGGGCTGCGCGCCTCCGGGCGGGTGGGGGCGGTCTCGTCGGTCATGGCGCGCGCCTAAATGAAGGAGCCGGACGCCGCAAGGACGCGGCGGGCTCTGGCGAAGGGGGGAAGGCGTTCAAGGTCATACGTCGCTCCTAAGGTCATGGGCGCGACGGACGGGGATATCCAGCGGCGAGCCCCGTCCGCTGCGGGGGCTCGAGCCGTGGTCGTCGTCCTAGGACCTAGGCCGCGCAACCCCGCCCGATCCCGCAGGAGATCGGATGGTGGTGATGGCCGTGATGGGGCGCGACGCAGATCATGGGCGGCCCTATAGCCGAGGCGCGCGCGCAAGGCCAGCCTTCAGGGCTCGCCCCGCAGCCGCGAGATCAAGGCCGAGGTCGAGGGATCATGGGCGCCGACCGCCTCGCCCTCCAGATCCTTCAAGATGCGGCCGGCCAGGGTCTTGCCCAGTTCCACGCCCCACTGGTCGAAGCTGTTGATCCCCCAGAGCACGCCTTCGACGAAGGTCTTGTGCTCGTAGAGGGCGATCAGGGCGCCCAGCGCTTCCGGCGTCAGGGCGTCCATCAGCAGGAAGCTGGTGGGCCGGTCGCCGGGGAAGGTCTTCTGGGGCGCCAGGATGTCGATTTCGCCGGCCGACAGGCCGTCGGCCTGCAGGGACCGGCGGACCTCGGCCTCGCTGCGGCCAACCATCAGGGCTTCGGCCTGGGCGAGCGCATTGGCCAGCAGCTTGGTCTGCGAAGCGGGATGGCCGTCGGCGCTATGGGCGACCGCCAGGATGTCGGCCGGGATGATGTCGCTGCCCTGATGCATCAGTTGGAAGAAGGCGTGCTGCACATTGGTGCCGGCGTCGCCGAACACCGCCGCAGCGGTGGCCTGCCTGACCGGCTTCCCGTCCGTGCGCGTGCGCTTGCCGTTGGACTCCATCTCCAGCTGCTGGAGGAAGTTGGGCAGCAATCGCAGACGCTGGGCGTAGGGCACCACGGCGCGCACCGGCCGATCCATGGCGTTGCGATTGAAGATGTGGGCCAGGGCCAGCAATACCGGCGCATTGGCCGCCAGCGGCGCCTGGCGGAAGTGGTCGTCCATGGCCGCGCCGCCGGCCAGCAGCGCCTCGAACACGTCCGGTCCCAGGGCGATGGCGCAGGACAGACCCACCGAGGACCAGACCGAATAGCGCCCGCCGACCCAGTCTCGGAAACCGAAGATCTGGTCGTCCCGCACGCCAAAGCCCTGAGCCACGTCCGGCGCGGCCGAGACCGCCACCAGATGGGCGTCGCCGGCCTCCCCAAGGGCGGCGCGCAGCCAGTCCCGGGCGATCATGGCGTTGGCCATGGTCTCCTGGGTGGTGAAGGTCTTGGAGACCACGACCACCAGGGTCTCGGCGGGATCAAGTCCCGACAGAGCCTGGGCGCTGTCGGCCGGGTCCACATTGGCGATGAACCGCAGGTCGATGGCCGGATCGGCCGCCCGCAGCGCTTCCCAGACCAGCCGGGGTCCGAAATCCGACCCGCCAATGCCGATATGGACGATGGCCTTGAACGGCTTGTCGGTCGCGCCCCGCCGCTCGCCGCCGCCGATGGCGCGGGCGAAGTCGGCCATGGCCGCGCGGGTCGCCTCGACCTCGCGGGAGACCGGCTCCCCCTGGGCGGCGAAGTCTGCGCCCCGCGGCGCGCGGAGCGCCATGTGCAGGGCCGCGCGGCCCTCGGACGGATTGGCGGTCTCCCCAGCGAACAGCCGTTCGCGCGCCGCCTCCAGCCCAGCGGCCTGCGCCAGGTCCAGGGCCAGGGCCAGGTCCTTGGCCGACCAGGGCTGTTTGGAAAGGTCCAGGCAGAGGCCGGCAGCCTGCAGGCTCAGGCGAGCCAGGCGGTCGGGCTCGGCCTCGAACAGGCTGGCGATGGAACGCGCCGCCGCAGCGGCCCCCGCGGCGCGAAGCCGGCACCAGGCGGCGTCCAGGTCGGACATGATTCATCCCCCGTTCAAGCGGCCCCGCGCAGGATGGCGTTGTCCAACCTGCCTGTACGAACCGGGCCGAAACCGGTTAGCAAAAGCCGGTCGTCCCGTCTTCGTTCCCATGGCCCTGCGCCCCGGGAACGCGCTCAATCTGTGTCCTGAGGTCAGATCCATGTCCTGCGCCGCCCTCGCCGCCTCGACCCTGCTGTGGATGGCCGCCGCCCCTGCGCCCGTTCAGCCGAACGCCCCGACGCCGGCGCCGGCCACCGCGCTGGAGCCCCTGTTCGCCGACATCGTCGCCCGCGCCCAGGACCTGAAGGCCCAGGCCGAGGCCATGCGCGAAACCGACGCCCCGGCGACCGAGGCGTTCAAGACCGGCGTCGCCGACCTGGCCGCCCTGGACAGCCAGGGCCAGCAGAAGGTGCGCGACCGGGGCGTCGATGGAGACCTGGCCTGCATCCTGCGGGGCATTTCCGAGGACCTGCCGGTCAAGCTCGCCGCCCTGCAGTTGGCCGCCGACAAGCCGGCTAGGGACACCGCCCTGCGGGAGCTGATCTATCTGCTCAACGACAATGTCGAGGTGCTGCTCGCCCCGCCGGGGCCGGCCTCTGGCCTGGCGCCCGACGGGAGCGTCTAAGAACCCGAGAGCCCGGTCTTTGAGTCAGGCTGTCGGGTCTATGTCTTGAGCGCGTTTCGTTCCGATAACCGGCGCCGGCTTATCGGAACGCGCTCTAGTACTTCACGCTGCAGCCATAGGGCGCCGAGACCGGCTGGGCCACGGCGCGGCCGGCCTTCACGTCGCCCAGGGCGGCGACCACATAGTTCTTGGCGCCGTTGAGGGTCGCTGCGTCGGCGCTGTTCTTGTCGTCGATGCCGCCCATATAGACGAGCGTTCCGGCCGGGTTGACCACGTACATGTGGGGCGTGGTCCTGGCGGCATAGGCGCGGCCGACCTCTCCCTTGGGATCGAGCAGGATGGCGGTAGGCGCCGCCCCGCTCTCGGCCTTCCAGTCATTGGCCTCGGCGGCGGTCTTGTAGCCCTGCTTGCCGGGCGCCGAGGAAATGAGCGTCAGCCACACCACGCCGTCGCGACCCGCGCTCTTCTGCAGGCCCTGCATGGCGCCGGCATTGTAGTGCTTCTGGACATAGGGGCAGCCCTCATTGGTCCATTCGAGGACCACGGTCTTGCCCTTGAACTCCGCCAGGCTGCGGGACTTGCCGGTGGAATCCACGGCCGTGAAGGCCGGGGCCGGCTTGCCGATGGCCGGGGCCGCCAGGGCGGGCGCAGCGACCAGGGCCGCGGCGGCGGCCAGGCCCAGCAGAATGGGGCGGCGGGAAAGCGTCGAGGTCGTCATGGGCGTCTCCTTCTTGGGATATAGGCCGGCGAGCACTCTTTCTTTTACGCGTCGATCAGCCGGCGGATGCGGCGGCCTGCAGGGCGCGGACCACCACGCCCTCGGTGAGGATCTGCGGCAGGATCACCGGCTCGGCGCCGGCCCCGCCATAGACCAGATACAAGGGTACCCCAGCCCGGCCGTGGCGGGCCAGTTCGGCGGCGATCACCTCGTCCTTCCGGGTCCAGTCGCCTTTCAGATAGACAGTTCCGGTGCCGGCCAGGGCGTCGGCCACCCCCTGCCGCGCCAGGGCCACCTGCTCGTTCACCTGGCAGGTGACGCACCAGGCGGCGGTGAAGTTCACGAAGACCGGCGCGCCCTGGGCGCGCAGCTCGGCCAGGCGCTCGGCGCTATAGGGCTCGTAGGGCAGCTCGGCCACCGCGCCCCTGGCCTCGCCCGCCGGGGCCGGGGTCTGATAGGCCGGGATGAGCACCGCAGCCAGGGCCGCGACGGCCAGGACGGCGGCGCCGCCCTTAAGCGCGACACCGCCCGAGCGCGCCTGCGAGAGGCCATAGAGCCAGGCGGCCAGGGCCAGCACCACGGCTGCGGCCAGGAGCCGAGCCAGGCCCATGGGCCCGACCTGCAGGGTCAGGACCCACAGCAGCCAGGCCGCGGCGCCATACATCGGAAAGGCCAGCACCTTGCGCAGATGATCCATCCAGGGGCCTGGGCGGGGCAGGCGCGAGAGCAGGCCCGGCGCAAAGGCCACAGCCACAAAGGGGGCGGCGAAGCCGAGCCCCAGGGCGGCGAACACCAGCAGGGCGGCCGGCGCGCTCTGAGTCAGGGCCCAGCCGAGCGCCGGGGCCATGAAGGGCGCGGTGCAGGGGGCGGCGACCACCACGGCCAGGACGCCGGTGAAGAAGGCGCCGGCCAGGCCGCCCCGGCTGGCGAGGCCTGTCCCAACCCCTTGCAGGGAGGTCCCGATCTCGAACACGCCCGACAGATTGAGCGCCACGGCCAGCATCAGCAGGCAGAGCGCAGCGACCACCGGCGGCGACTGCAGCTGGAAGCCCCAGCCGACGGCGGCGCCGGCCGCCTGGGCGACGATCAGCGCGAGCGCCAGGGCCAGGAAGGTGGCCAGAACCCCGGCCAGGAAGGCCAGGCCCTGGCGCCGCGCGGCGGCCTGTTCGTGAGCGTGGCCCGCCAGGCTCGCGGCCTTCATGGCCAGGATGGGGAAGACGCAGGGCATCAGGTTGAGGATCAGCCCGCCCAGGATGGCGAAGACCACAGCCAGGGGAAGCCCCAGCCCGGCTCCGCCGCCGCCCGCCCGCGCCACGGGCGGGCCAAGGCCAGCGGCTTCGGCCGGAAGCGGGCCGGCCTGGGCCTCGATCTCATAATAGGTCTCGCCGACCTTGAGGACGCCAGCCATGACCTGGGGCGGTTCGGGACCCTGGAAGGCGTAGCTGGGAGTCAGGGACAAGGTGAGGCCTTGAGGCCCCCGCTCGATGGCCTGGGGGGCGGCATGGTCGATCACCGCCCCGTCAAAGGGGAAGAAGTAGCTCTCGGCCATGTCGGCGCCGGTCAGCACATCGCCGGTCACGGCGAGCTTCAGGCCCGCGTCGTCATTGTGGAAAACTGCTGTGAGACCGGCCGGCTTCGGCGCAGCCTCCAGGGCGCGGGCGATGGGCTGCGCCCACCGCCCCGCCGGTTGGGCGGGCTCGGCCTGCACCGGCAGGGTCAGTTCGAGCAGCGCGTCCTCCGGGATGCAGATCTCTTCGCAGACCAGGAAGGCGGCGGCCGCGCGCAGGGTCACCGACTGGCCCGGCGTCGCACCGGCCGGCGCCGTCAGGGTCATGGGCAGGATCACCTCGCCGGAATAGCCATAGTTCACCAGGGGGCCGGCGGGCTGGGGCTGCGGCGGCTGCCAGACGAATTCGCCGGCCTGCCAGCCAGCCGGAAGCGTCCAGCCGATCTTGGTCGCTTCGCCGGAATCACCGGGATTGCGCCAATAGGTGTGCCAGCCCTTGTCGATCTCCTGGCGCAGGGCGACCTGGATGGTCTGGCCCGGCGCGATGGCCTGGGTCTGGGCGATCAGCTCGGCCCTAAGGTGACCGGTGTCCACCGGTGCGGCCAGGGCCGGGCCCGCCAGGCTCAACGGCAGGACCAGGGCGGCGAGCAGGAACCCGGCGAGACGACGCATCATGCTTGAACTCAAACCTGTTTGGGGCTTGCCGCTATATGGGGTCAGATAGGCCTTGCCCGCAAATCCGTGATTCCGGAACCTGGGGCCCCCGCCTGATCTACGACGGGCGGCGTCAGAGGTTTCAGCCCCTAACCGCTACGAGAACCGAGAATGCCCGCACCGTTTGACGACATCGAGATCGGCCAGGTGGTGAACCTGGGCGCCGCGGCCGTTGACGCCAAGGCGCTGGCGGCCTTCATCGCGGCCTTCACACCCGGCTGGACCCTGGATCGCGGGGCGCCTGACACCATGGTCTTCGCCATCTGGGCGCGGCTGGACAGCCAGGCTGCGGCCGGCTGGCCCCAGACCAAGCGGCTGGGGGTCGACGCCCTGCGATGGGTGCGCAACCCGCCCGCCGGCGAGCTGCTGCGGGGGCGGATGACGGTGATGGGCAAGGACCCGGTGGGGGAGGGCAAGGGCATTGTCATCGCCCAGCACGACCTGCTGGACGAGGCCGGACGACTGGTCTTTTCCTGCCTGACCCGCAGCATCTTCGCCCGGTAGGCGCGAGATCTGCGCCCACCGGGGAGATGTTCAGCCTCAGCTGTTGGCGGCCTGCAGGGTCTGGGCCTGCATCTGGCGGTTCATCGACAGGGCGACCAGGCGGTCCCACTGGGCCAGCGAGATCAGGTGCGCATAGATCTGGTTCAGGGCGCCCGACTGGCGCAGGTCCATGAACTTCTCAGCCGGCAGCTCGCGCAGGCGCTCTTCGGAGACGCCGAAATAGTCGGCCAGTTTCTGGGGCTCGCCCGGCGTGCCGTCCTCATTCACTGGGGTGTAGAAGGACTCCTTGGGCTCAAACAGGTCCAACGCCTTCAGCAGCTGGATGAAGCTCTGGGTCTTCTGCCGTTCCATCTCGTAGTTGTTGCAGAAGGTCAGGCAGTTCTGGGTGTACTCGGTCGGCTCGCCCTTTTCGTCGAAGAAGGGCAGCTCGGCGTCCTTCTCGGCGAAGAAGGCCGCGTTGCGGTCGACGCACAGGATCGACTGGCCGGCCTTGGAATCATTGGCGAAGACGAAGGGGTAGCGGCGCACATAGGCCGGCACATAGATGCCCGCCTCGAACAGGCCGGTGGGCAGGACGAAGATGTTCTCGTCGTGGTTCAGACCCATCACCTGCAGGGGGGTCTTTTCCTCGCCCACGAAGATGATCGGGCCGTTCAGCACGGCCAGCTGGAATTCAGACACCGTCAGCGGGACCAGGTTGTGCTTGGCCGCGAAGCTGAAGGGACCGTCGATCCGCTTCACGCCCATGCCCTTGTGGGTGGTCGGGTTGAGCGGCTCGGGATTGGAATAGAACAGAACGTTGCCGGAGATCTGGCCCGTGGCCGAAGCGGTAGTCTCGGTCATAAGAAACCTTCGAGGAATTCGGGTGTCCCACGGGTCCACCAGGACCCGCGCGCGGAGCGGTCGGGCGCTTCTAGCCGATCAGGGCTAGGGCGGCAAATGCCAGGAGGGACGCTTGCGTCGCAGCCTCTGTGCCGGTTCAATCGGACCCATAGAAGAGCAGCCCAACCTCGAGCGGGCTCCGGAGGAACGATTTCAACATGCCTATCTTTTATCCCGACATTCTCGACCAGCGCACCGCGCCGCGCACATTCACCTACGGCGACAAGGACGTCATGCTCTACGCCCTCGGCGTCGGCATGGGCCAGGACCCGATGAACGAGACGGAGCTTCCCTTCGTCTATGAGAAGAACCTGAAGGTCATCCCGACCGCAGCCACCGTCCTGGCCGCTGGCGCCCGGGCTGCGGCCAATGCCGGTCCCGCCCCGCAGATGCCCGAGGGCCACCGCCCCAGCCAGATCAACTTCCTGATGGTCGTCCATGGCGAACAGAAGGTGGAGTTGCACAAGCCCCTGCCCACCAAGGGGACCTTCACCGTCGAGGGCCGCACGGTCGGCGCCTATGACAAGGGCAAGGACAAGGGCGCGGTCGTCATCAACGAATCGGTCTGGACCGACGAGAACGGCGAGAAGGTCGCCACCCTGACCTCGTCGACCTTCGCCCGCGGCGACGGCGGCTTCGGCGGTCCCACCGAGGGCGCGCCCGAGCCGCACAAGGTGCCTGAGCGGGCGCCGGACATGTCGGTGGACTTCACCACCCGCGAGGACCAGGCCCTGCTCTATCGCCTGAACGGCGACCGCAACCCGCTGCATTCGGATCCCGACTCGGCCAAGCGCTCGGGCTTCCCGCGGCCGATCCTGCACGGGCTTTGCACCTATGGCATCACCTGCCGCGCCATCCTGCAGGCGGTGACCGACTTCGATCCCGACCAGATCAAGAGCCACCAGGCGCGGTTCTCCGCCCCGGTCTTCCCCGGCGACACCATCACGGTGGACATCTGGAAGGACGGCAAGGAGATCAGCTTTGAGGCGCGCGTGAAGTCCCGCAACGCCACGGTGATCAAAAACGGTCTGGCGGTGCTGCGCTAGTCCAGGGCCTGCTCTGAACGGTTCCCCCTCGCGGGGAGCCGTTCTAGAGAGGGCGGATGATCCGTATGCACCCCGCCCTCACGGCCCTCGCCTTCGCCGCTGGACTTTCGGCCTGTGTCGCCGCCCCGGCCCACGCGCCGACGACCCTGGCCGAACCCAACAGCCCCGACTTCGTCCCGCCGGAGATCGATGGCTACCTGACCGCCGCCGACCTGGACGGCGCCGTCCTGATCGGTCCGCCGCCGGCGCCCGACAGCCCCCGCGGCCGCGCCGACGCCCAACGCTTCGAAGAGACCAGGTCCCTGGAAGGCACAGACCGCTGGGCCAAGGCCGCCGCCGACGCCGACCTCTGGGGCGGCAAGGCGCTGAAGGGCTATGCCTGCGCCGCCGGCCTCGACATCAGCCCGGAGTCCACGCCGGTCACCGCCCACATCCTGGAGCGGGCCGAGCAGGACGTCCGCACGGTGAGCACGCCGGCCAAGGATCACTATGCCCGGCTCCGCCCGCTGATCGGCAACGACAAGCCGGTCTGCGTGCCCCGGGCGCCCTGGATGGAGATCAACGCCTCCTACCCCTCGGGCCATTCCATGACCGGCTGGGCCTGGGCGCTGATCCTGGTGGAGCTGGCGCCCGACAAGGCCGGCCCCCTGCTGGAGGCCGGCAAGGAGATGGGCGAGTCGCGGGTCATCTGCGGCATGCACTATCCCAGCGACGTGGAGGCCGGCCGCGACCTGGCTGCGGCCATGGTCGCCCGCATGCGGGCCAATCCGGAATTCCGCGCCGACATGGAGAAGGCCCGCCGCGAAGTCGCCCGCCTCAAGGCGCCGCCGAGCGGCTGCACGCTCTAAGGGATTGCGATCCAGACCCAGGCGGGGCGGAAGGGATCATCCGCCGGGGCGTTGGGGTTCTCGAAGTCGAGATCGGGGCGCCGGGCCAGGGCAAGCCGCTGCATCACGGCCTGCGAACGCAGATTGTGCGGACTGGTATAGGCCCAGACCTCCGTCAGCCCCAGCCGCCCGAAGGCGTCGGCCAGAACGGCGGCGGCCGCCTCGGTGGCGTAGCCCTGGCCCCAGGTCTCGGGGATCAGCCGCCAGCCGATTTCCGGCGTGCCGGCGACGGGCTGGCTCTCATGGGCCGGCATGACCCCGCACCAGCCCAGCACGCGGCCGTCAGAGCGGCGCTCCACACAGAACCGGCCATAGCCCAGGCGATCAAAGGTCTCCTCGACCCGCGCCAGCCGGGCGTCGGCCTCGTCGGGGCTCAGCACCCCGCCCAGCCAGTCCATCACCTGCGGATCGGCGCAGATGGCGTGGAAGGCTGGCCGGTCGCCGTCGCGCCAGCGCCGCAGGATGAGCCGCTCGGTCTCGATCATGAGCGACCCTAGGCTGGCCGGTCGGCTGGCGCCAAGCTTCAAACCGGCCGCGGACCGGCCAGGGCGCCGTAGAGGTCGGTGCGGCGGTCGCGGAAGAAGCCCCAGGCCGCCCGGTGGGTGGCCAGGAAGTCCAGGTCGAACTCCGAGGTCAGCACCCCCTCCTCATTGGCCCCGAACTCAGCGACGAGGTCGCCGCGATGGTCGGCGATGAAGGACGAGCCGTAGAAGCGCTGGCCGCCGCCGGGATAGTTCTCCCACGGCTCGAAGCCCGTGCGGTTGGCGCCCACAACCGGGATCACGTTGGAGACCGCATGGCCCTGCATGGCCCGCCGCCAGGGGGCGGCGGTGTCCAGGGTCTCGTCATGGGGCTCAGAGCCGATGGCCGTGGGATAGAACAGCACCTCGGCGCCCATCAGCGCCATGGCCCGCGCGGCCTCGGGGTACCACGGGTCCCAGCAGATGCCGACGCCCACCCTGCCGAACCGGGTGTCCCAGACGCGGAAGCCGGTGTCGCCCGGGCGGAAATAGTACTTCTCCTGATAGCCCGGCCCGTCGGGGATGTGG
>NZ_JAUSLG010000071.1 GCF_030646615.1 Phenylobacterium sp.
AGGCCGAGGGCCTGTGGAACTTCTTCCTGCCCAACGCCGAGACCGGCGAGGGCCTCTCCAACCTCGACTACGCCTACATCGCCGTCGAGCTGGGCAAGAACCGGATGGCGTCGGAAGTGATGAACTGCGCCGCCCCCGACACCGGCAACATGGAAGTGCTCGAGCGCGTCGGCACGCCGGAACAGAAGGAAAAGTGGCTGAAGCCGCTGCTGGTAGGCAAGATCCGCTCCGCCTTCGCCATGACCGAGCTGCACTCGGCCTCGTCCGACGCCAAGAACGTCAACACCACCGCCACCCTGGTCGGCGACGAGTACGTCATCAACGGCGAGAAGCACTACATCTCGGGCGCCGGCGACCCGCGCTGCAAGATCATGATCACCATGGTCCAGACCAGCCCCGACGGCCCGGCCAACCACCGCCAGTCGCAGATCCTGGTGCCGACCGACGCCCCCGGGGTGAAGATCGTCGGCCCCATGAACGTGTTCGGCGATCCCGACGCGCCGCACGGCCACATGCACATCATCTTCGACAACGTCCGCGTGCCGGCGTCGAACATGCTGCTGGGGGAGGGCCGCGGCTTCGAGATCAGCCAGCTGCGCCTCGGCCCTGGCCGCATTCACCACTGCATGCGCGCCATCGGCCAGGCCGAGAAGGCCCTGGACCTGATGGTCACCCGCGGCCTGACCCGCGAAGCCTTCGGCAAGCCGATCATCCAGCTGGGCGGCAATGTCGAGATCGTCAGCCGCGCCCGGATCGAGATCGAGGCCATGCGCCTGATGGTGCTCAAGGCCGCCAAGGCCATGGACGTGCTGGACCGCCAGGAAGCCCGCATCTGGATTCACATGGTCAAGGCCATGGTGCCCGAGCGGGTCTGCCAGATCATCGATCAGGCCATCCAGATGTACGGCGCCACCGGCGTCTCGCAGAAGACCCCGCTGGCGCGGATGTACACCTCCACCCGCACCCTGCGCCTGGCCGATGGCCCCGATGAGGTGCACCACATGGTGGTCGGCCGCAACGAGCTGCGGCAGTACCGCGAAATGCCCCAGGATCCGTCCACGGCGGCCGTGTTCCGCAACTAGGACCTTAAGGTTCCAGTTCGCTTCCGAGAGACCCCGGCGCCTGCGCCGGGGTCTTTTGCTTTGGGGGGTCGGCGCCTGGCTGGCGGCGCCGCTTGGCTGGGTGTATGGCCAAGCCATGAGCCCCGACACGCGCCTCGATGTTCTGACCGCTCAACAGGCGCGGTCCCATCTGCCGGCCTTGGGCGAACTGCTGGCCGCCTGTGTGGCCCAGGGCGCTTCGGTCTCCTTCCTGGCGGGCCTGGAGGCCGAGCGCGCCACGGCCTGGTGGGCGGGCCAGCTGGACGCGGACGGCGGCCGCCGACTGGTCACGGCCTTCGACCGCCAGGGCCTTTGCGGCGTCGTCCAGGTGATCCCGGCCGGGCCGGAGAACCAGCCCCATCGCGGGGACGTGGCCAAGATGCTGGTTCTGCCCCGCGCCCGGCGCCTGGGCCTGGGCGCCGCCCTGCTGGAGGGCGCCGAAGCGGCGGCCCGCCAGATGGGGCTGACCCTTCTGGTGCTCGACACCGTCACCGGCGGCGACGCCGAGCGGCTCTATGCCCGCGCCGGCTGGACCCGCGTCGGCGTCATCCCCGGATTCGCCCTTTCGACAGACGGCCGGCCCGAGGCCACTACCGTCTTCTACAAGGCGCTCGCCCAATGAGGCTAGCAGCGCCTGCTCCGTCCCGCGCGCGACGCGCTGCGGACCGTTTCCCGGCGGCGGCCTGTGCCCGCCGTTCGGGGCCGGCCGCTCCACTGGAGACGACCCGACGTGACCCTTCCTATTGCGATCTTCATCCTCGCCGCCGCCTTTGCGACGGCCACCCTGTCCGGCGTGTTCGGCATGGCCGGCGGCCTGGTGCTGATGGGCGCCCTGGCGCTCGTCCTGCCGGTGTCGGCGGCCTTCGTCACCCACGGCATTCTGCAGCTGGTCGCCAATGGCTGGCGGGCGCTGCTGCATAGGCGCCATGTGCGCTGGGACATTGTCGGCTGGTATGCGCTGGCCTCCCTGATCGCCGCGGTCCTGGTGTCGCTGGCCGCCTTCACGCCGTCCAAGCCCTTCCTGTTCCTGATGCTGGGCCTGGTGCCCTGGCTCACCTGGCTGCCGGCCCACTGGCTGAAGCTGGACGCCGCCCGGCCGCCCCAGGCCTTCGCCTCGGGCTTCCTGGTCACCGGCCTGAACCTGATGGCTGGGGTGGCAGGCCCCCTGCTGGACATCTTCTTCGTCCGCACAGAGCTCACCCGCCACGCCATCGTGGCCACCAAGGCGGCCACCCAGGTCTTCGCCCACCTGGCCAAGATCATCGTCTATGGGACGCCCCTGCTGATGGCGGGCGGGGACGGACGCGCCGCCGACATGCCGCCGCTTTGGCTGTTCGCCCTGGCCATTCCGCTGTCCATGGCCGGCACCTGGTGCGGCGGCCTGATCCTGGAGAAGATGAGCGACGTCAACTTCAAGCGCTGGACCCGCTGGATCGTCACCGCGGTCGGCGTCCTCTATCTGATCCAGGCCGCCCAGCTCCTGGGGCTGGGCGCATGAGCGGCCTGGCCATCGCGCTGGTGCTCGCCGCGGTCTTCGCCGCCTCGGCCATATCAGGCCTGCTGGGGATGGCGGGCGGCTCCCTGCTGATGGCGGTGTTGACCCTGATCCTGCCGGTCAGCGCGGCGCTCGCCCTGCACGGGGCGGCGCAGCTCGCCTCCAACCTCGCCCGGGCCGGCTTCAACGCCCGCCACGTCCGCTACCGCACGGTGGGATGGTTTGGTCTGGGGTCGCTGAGCGCCATGGGGTTGCTGTCGTTCGTGGCCTTTCAGCCGTCCAAGGCGGCCGTGTTCATCGGCATGGGTCTGCTGCCGATCCTGGTCTGGCTGCCGCCACGGCTGGTCCCGCTCGACGCCGCACGGCCGGGCCACGCCGTCGTCGGGGGCTTCCTGGCCACGGTCATGGCCCTGGCGGTGGGGGTCTCAGGCCCCTTGAGCGAGCTGTTCCTCGTGCGCAGCTCGCTCAACCGCCACGAGGTGATCGGGACCAAGGCGGCTTTCCAGGTCTTTTCCCACATGGCCAAGCTCGTCTTCTACGGCGGGGCGCTGTTTTCGCTCGGCGGCCAGGGGGAGGGGCTGGCCCTGGGCCTGGTGGCCGGCGTCGTCCTGGCGGCGGTGGCTGGCGCGGCGGTCGGGCGGCGGTTCCTGGACATGGTCTCCGAGGACCACTTCCGACGCTGGCGCCGCTGGATCTTCACCGCCCTGGGCGCGGCCTTCCTGTTGCAGGGGCTACGCCTGCTCGCCGGGGCCTGAGGCAAAAAAAGAGCCGCGTCCAAGAAGGGCGCGGCTCGAAAGGTATAGGGAGGAAACGCCCAAAAGGGCCAAGCTGAGATAATCGACTGCTGGCCAAAGGCAAGAGGGCGGGTGAAAGATTCTTCGCATCGCTGGGGCAGGGGGGATGAAATGCAGCTGGAAGCTCAGAATTCGCACAATCGGCATGTTCGCCTGGAGCCGCTCGGCGAACATCATCGTCTGGAGCTGCAGGCCGCCTGCGCCGCGGACCCGCAGGTCTGGCGCGACCTCTATCCCCACTCCATGGCGCCCGAACATTTCGACGCTGCCTGGACGAAGATGATGGTTCAGGCCGCCGAGGGCGCCTGGATCCCCCATGCGGTCCTGATCCAGGGCCGCTGCATCGGCATGACCAGCTATATCGGTCCCGACATCGCCAATGCGACCGTCGAGATCGGCGGCACCTATTACCATCCCGATCATCGCGGGGGGGCGGTGAACCCAGCCGCCAAGCGGCTGATGCTGGACCACGCCTTTGCGGCCGGCGCCCGGCGGGTGCAACTGAACGTCGACGCCATCAACCACCGCTCCCGCGCCGCCGTCCTGAAGCTGGGTGCGGTGCAGGAGGGGATCCTCCGCCAGCACCGTGTCGTCTGGACCGGCCGCATCCGCGACACGGTGGTCTTCTCCATCCTGGCGGGAGAGTGGCCCGCGGTCCGAGCGCGGCTGGATGCGCGGTTGGAGGGGTTCTGAGCGTCCGTCCTGCGACCGCCCTCGTCCTTCGAGGCCCTGCGGGCGCCTCAGGATGAGGGCGGACTGACACCCTTGGGCCGTCCTCCAACCCCTCGTCCTGTGGCGCGAGGGAGAGCGAGCCTCGGAGCGGCCCGCAACCAATCCCACGTCGCCCGCCGGCTTGATCGGAGGGGTCATGCACGCTGGATCGGCCCGGTGTTCATGGGTGGTCGGGTCGAGCCCGACCAAGACGGCGTGGGGCGGTGCGGCGCCCAGCGTCCGTCCTCATCCTTCGAGGCCCCGCTGGCGCAGGGCGCCTCAGGATGAGGACGAACTGGGACGCCAAAGCCAGCACCCGCCTTCCTCATCCTGAGGCGCGAGCGCGAGCGAGCCTCGAAGGACGCAAGGCCGCGCCGTGCTCAGCCTCAAGCGCTGGCGGCGGTGCGTTCGGCGGCGGCCGGGAAGAAGACCTCTTCGGCATGCTTGGCCACGTCCTGGGCGGTGTAGGGCTTGCCCGGATTGAAGCCGTCGGTCTGCACCATCTTGATCTCGCGCACCCCGCGGGACGAGACGCCCAGCACCTTGCCCGAATGGTCAGCGGCGAGGTCCGAGACCATGTAGAGCACGCCCGGCGCAATGTTCTCCGGCAGGCTCATGGCGTCGGGCTCCTTGCCCTGGCGGCCGGGCAGGTCGGCGGTCATGCGGGTGAAGGCACCCGGCGCCAGGCCCATGACGCGGATGCCGTACTTGCGACCCTCGATGGAGAGCACGCGCATCAGGCCATAGATGCCGGCCTTGGCCGCCCCGTAATTGGCCTGGCCAAAATTCCCGTAGAGGCCCGAGGTGGACGAGGTCAGCACCATGACGCCAGGATGATTGTTGTCCTTCATCCATTTCCACACCGGCCAGGCGCAGCAATAGGTTCCCTTCAGGTGCACCTTGACCACCAGGTCCCAGTCGGCTTCCGAGGTGTTGGCGAAGGTCTTGTCCCGCAGGATGCCAGCGTTGCAGACCAGGATGTCGATCTTGCCGTAGGTATCCAGCGCGGTCTTGAGGATGTTCTCGCCGCCTTCGACGGTGGAGACGTCGTCCCCGTTGGCCACGGCCTTGCCGCCGGCGGCCTCGATCTCATCGACCACCTTCTGGGCGGCGCTGCGGTCGGCGCCCGACCCGTCGCGGGTTCCGCCCAGGTCGTTGACCACCACTGAGGCGCCTTCCTTGGCGAACAGCTTGGCATAGGCCTCGCCCAGGCCGCCGCCGGCCCCGGTCACAATGGCCACTTTCCCGTCGAGCAATCCCATGGTCGTCTCCCAAATGTTCGAATTCTTATGGGCGACATCATCCCGCCCTTGCGGGGCGAAAGGCAAGACTCAGGGTGCGCGGACAAAGCGCCAGTCGCGCCCGATCGTCTTCCCCTCGTGGAGACCTTCGATGCGGGCGCAGAGATCGACCCCGCAACGGCGGTAGATCACCCGTTGGGGGAAGTCGTGCTCGGGATTCTCGAAAACCGCCTCGCCTTCGGGGCCCGGCTGCAACATGAAGGCGGTCGGCGCCTGGCCGGCCAGGGTCGCGGTGAAGACCGGGCCGTCGGGCGTGTCCAGAATGGTCATCTGCTCCACGGCGGTGGGACGGCCTTCCCGGCTCGACTGGTTGACGCCGGCCATCTTGCCCCCGGCCGGGGTGAGCCAGGCCTCCTCCGTCGTGACGCCCTCGCGGACCTCGACCCAGCGCCCGGTCATCCAGGCCAGAGCCTCAACCTGCGCGGTCGGATCGACGAGGGCGGCGGCGAAGAGGATGGCGATCATGCAGGCGTTCCCTTGGCTCGGCGGGCGCGGAAGAATCCGCGCAGCAGATCGGCGGACTCTTCGGCCAGGACGCCGCCGGTGACCTCGGGGCGCCAGTGGCAGGTGGGCTGTTCGAAGTAGCGCGGGCCATGGACGACCGCCCCGCCCTTGGGGTCCTCGGCGCCAAACACCACACGGCCGATCCGGGCATGGCTGATGGCGCCGGCGCACATGGCGCAGGGCTCCAGCGTCACCACCAGGGTCAGGCCGGTGAGCCGGTAATTGCCCAGCTTGCGGGCGGCCTCGCGCAGGGCGACGATCTCGGCGTGGGCGGTGGGATCATGGCCGCCGATGGGGCCCTTGGCGCCGATGGCGATCACCTCACCTGTGGCCGGATCGACCACACAGGCGCCCACAGGGGTTTCCCCACGTGCGGCGGCGTCTTGCGCGGCGCGCAGGGCAATGCGCATGGTGCGGTGATCATGGTCCACGAACGGCAACGAACTCCCCGCCCCCCCTCCGGTCAAGCCCCAGACGCCCACGACCCCTCAGCGCCCGACGCGACCGAGGGCGGCGGCGAACGCGTGGCCAAGGCCCTGGCCCGCGCCGGCGTCGCCTCCCGCCGGGAGGTGGAACGCCTGATCGAGGCCGGCCGCGTGGCCCTGAACGGCCAGGTGCTGACCACCCCGGCGGTCAAGGTCGAGGCCGACGACATCCTCACCGTCGATGGCGAGGTGGTGGACGATCGCGAGCCCGCCCGCCTCTTCCGCTATCACAAGCCCGCCGGCCTGGTGACCACCCATTCCGATCCGGCTGGCCGATCCACCGTCTTCGAGGCCCTGCCGGCCGGGCTCCCGCGGCTCATCTCCGTCGGTCGTCTGGACCTGAACACCGAAGGCCTGCTGCTGCTGACCAATGACGGGGCGCTGGCCCGGGCGCTGGAGCTGCCGTCCACCGGCTTGCAGCGCCGCTACCGCGCCCGGGCGCACGGCCGCATCACCCAGGACAAGCTGGACGCCCTGAAGGACGGCGTCACCGTCGAGGGCGTCCGCTACGGCCCCATCGAGGCGCGCATCGACAAGGCCCGCGAAGGCCCCCAGGGGGCCAATGTCTGGATCAGCCTGACCCTGACCGAGGGCAAGAATCGTGAGGTCCGTCGGGTTCTGGAGTCCCTGGGCCTGAAGGTGAACCGCCTGATCCGCCTCTCCTATGGGCCGCTGGCCCTGGGCGTCCTGGACGCCGGAGAGATCGAGGAGGTGGGCCCCCGCGTGCTGCGCGAACAGTTCGCCGGCTTCATCGCGCCGGAGGACATGCCCAAGGGCGACCGTCCGGCCTATTCGCCGCCCAAGCGCAATCGCGGCGTCGGCGCCGCTCGGCGGGCTGCGGCGGCCGCAGAGGTCGAGCGGGTCGAGGCCAAGGGGCCGGTGGAAAAGAAGGCCTACAAGCCCGGCTGGGCCAAGCCCAAGATCACCGCCCGGCCCAAGGGCGCGCCCAAGGGGAAGCCGGCCCCCAAGGTCAGCGGTCGGGATGTCGCCCTGGCCGAGGGCCGCGTCATGATCAACAAGGCCCGGGTCCAGGCCGCCCGGGCGACCGCGACGGCCGCCAATGCAGAGCCGACCCGGTCCGAGCGCCCTGCCCGACCAGACGCGCCCCCACCAAGGACCGATCGCCCCGACCGTCACAGGCCTGGCCCAAATCCCGGCCAGGCTTCGGAACGCCCCAAGACGGAGCGGCCCAAGACCGAGCGGCCTAAGGCTGAGCGGCCTAAGGCTGAGCGAGCCAAAACTGAGCGGCCCAGGACTGAGCGGCCGGGCCCCGGCCGTTCCGCCGATCGCCCGAGATCCGGCGGGCCTCGATCGCAGGAGCCGCGGGCCGAACGCAATACGCCAGAGCGCGCCCGCCCCTCGGCGACGGGGAAGGCGCGTCCGGAGGGCAAGGGCGGCCCCAGGGCGGATCGGCCCCAGAAGGCCTTCGAGCCCCGTAGCGGCGCCCCCGCAGCGCCGCGGGGTCCGCGCCCCCCCGGCCCCAGCCGCGGCG
>NZ_JAUSLG010000075.1 GCF_030646615.1 Phenylobacterium sp.
CCTGCGGCGGCGCTCCGGACCGGTGATCAAACTGATATGGGCCATGCTGTGCAGCTACGAGCGCTCTGAAGGACGTCCTTACGAGCACAGCATCGCCATCCACCTCATCCCGACAAGGCGGCCCTCACCGGAGGCTCACGAAAAGGATGAATTGAAAAGGCGGACTCGATCTCCCGAAGCACTAGGCTCTTCCCGGAGTTATTCGGCCCGACGATGATCGTGATTCCCCGCGCGGGGAGGGTGAGATCAGCGTTTTCAGTGAACTTGAGGGTGATGCTTTTAAGCATTTTGCCTATTAGGTGAACTTGTCGCAGGGGGAGGGGTGCGTCTGGTTGCCGCTCATCTGATAATTGCATGCTTGCTGCGCCGCAATCCGAGCGCTGACTGCAGCGGGTCGAGAATCACACCCATCGCTGAGATGATCTAGGACTTTGCCGGTCTCGCATAACGATAGACAGGATGCATCAAATCCCACTTCCGATACGAGCCGGCCGAACACGCTACTCTCTTGGCGGCCTTTAGCGCACTAGCAGGACGATCAGAACGCGACGGTGCATTCACTCTCCTAAGCTACGCAGAAGGTCACGCTTCGCTCTTAGGAGGAGCGGATTTTCTGAGCCTGCGGTCGTTTCGCACCTCAGTGAAACAGTATGCGAAGCAGACGTGGCCAAGGTCAGAGCCCTCATCAGACATTTACTGTGTGGGCTTTCAGGGCACCGGCCAGTCTCAGCCGCGCTCCGCCCCACACACCGCACACCCCGGATCAGCCCCAATCCGCACCGTCCGCGTCTCCGCCGCCAGGCCGTCGTAGATCAGCAACCGCCCCTCCAACGCTTCGCCGGCCCCGGTGATCACCTTGATCGCCTCCAGGGCCATCATCGAGCCGATGACGCCGGCGAGGGCGCCGATGACGCCGACGGCGGCGCAGGTCTCGGCGTCGGGGGGGATGTCAGACACGAGGCAGCGGTAGCAGGGCTGGCCTTTGAACACGCCGACCTGGCCGGTCCAGCGACCGATGGCGCCGGAGACCAGGGGCTTGCCGTGCGCCACGCAGGCCGCGTTGACCGCAAAGCGGGTGGCGAAGTCGTCTGTGCCGTCCAGCACCAGGTCGGCGCCGGCCACCAAGTCCCCGGCGTTGGCGCTGTCGACGGCGAGGCGGACGGGGTTGATCTGCACATGGGGATTGAGGGCGGAAAGCTGGGCTGCGGCGGCCTCGACCTTGGGCGCGCCTAAGTCTGAGGGGCGATAGATCACCTGGCGCTGCAGGTTGGAGAGGTCGGCCGCGTCGGGATCAACCAGCGTGATCTGGCCCACGCCGGCGGCGGCCAGATAGAGGCTGGCCGGCGCGCCCAGGCCGCCGGCGCCGATGATCAGCACATGGGCGGCCTTCAACTTCTGCTGGCCCGGCCCGCCCACTTCCCGCAGCACCAGATGGCGGGCGTAGCGTTCGACCTCGGCGTCGGAAAATTCCATGGCGCTTGACCTCACCTGCCCTGGTCGCCACATCCCGGCGGATGTCGCAGACTTCTTCCAACTTCCCCGACTGGCACGGCACGACCATCCTGGCGGTTCGCAAGGACGGCCAGACGGTGATCGCCGGCGATGGTCAGGTGTCCATGGGCCAGACCGTGGTCAAGGGCAACGCCCGCAAGGTCCGCACCCTGGCCGGCGGCCGGGTCCTGGCCGGGTTCGCCGGCGCCACGGCCGACGCCTTCACCCTGATCGAGCGGCTCGAGACCAAGCTCGAACAGTATCCTGAGCACCTGGCCCGGGCCTGCGTGGACCTGGCCAAGGACTGGCGCACCGACCGCTACCTGCGCAAGCTGGAGGCCATGCTGCTGGTGGCCGACAGGTCCGCCATCTACACGGTCACCGGCGTCGGCGACGTGCTGGAGCCGGAAAGCGGCGTGGCGGCCATCGGCTCGGGCGGCAACTATGCCCTGGCTGCGGCCATGGCCCTGATGGACTCAGGCCTCTCGGCCGAAGAGGTGGCCCGCAAGGCCATGGGCATCGCCGCGCGCATCTGCGTCTACACCAATGGCGAGCTGACGGTGGAGCGCCTGTAGGGCGCTGATCGGGCTCAAACCTAGTGAACCCATGACAGACTTCTCCCCCCGCGAGATCGTTTCCGAACTCGACCGCTTCATCGTCGGCCAGAAGGACGCCAAGAAGGCCGTGGCTGTAGCCCTGCGCAACCGCTGGCGCCGCCGTCGGGTGCCCGACGCCCTGCGCGACGAGGTGACGCCCAAGAACATCCTGATGATCGGCCCCACCGGGGTCGGCAAGACCGAGATCGCGCGGCGCCTGGCCAAGCTGGCCAATGCGCCGTTCCTGAAGGTCGAGGCCACCAAGTTCACCGAGGTCGGCTATGTCGGCCGCGACGTGGACCAGATCGTCCGGGACCTGGTGGAGAGCGCCATCGCCATGGTCCGCGACAAGCGCCGCGGCGCCGTCCGCGCCCGGGCCGAGGCGGCCGCTGAGGAGCGGCTGCTGGATGCGCTGACTGGCCCCGGCTCCACCGCCGCCCGCGACAGCTTCCGCAAGAAGCTGCGGGCCGGCGAGCTGGACGACAAGGAGGTCGAGCTGACCCTGGCCGATTCCGGCGGCATGCCCCTGTTCGACGTGCCGGGCCAGCCGGGCGCCTCCATGGGGGTGATGAACATCTCCGACATCATGGGCAAGGCCTTCGGCCAGGGCCGCACCAAGACCCATAAGACCACGGTGGTCGGCGCCTGGGCGCCGCTGATCGCCGAGGAGAGCGACAAGCTGCTGGACCAGGAGGCCCTGACCCAGGAGGCCCTGGAGCTGGCCGAGAACGAGGGCATCGTCTTCCTCGACGAGATCGACAAGGTGGCCAGCCGTTCCGACCGGGCCGGCGCAGACGTTTCCCGCGAAGGGGTGCAGCGCGACCTGCTGCCGCTCATCGAGGGGACCACCGTCGCCACCAAGTACGGGCCGGTGAAGACCGACCACATCCTGTTCATCGCCTCGGGCGCCTTCCATGTGGCCAAGCCCTCGGACCTGCTGCCCGAGCTGCAGGGCCGGCTTCCGATCCGGGTGGAGCTGAAGGCCCTGACCCGGGACGACATGCGCCGCATCCTCACCGAACCCGAGGCCAATCTGATCCGCCAGAACCAGGCGCTCCTGGCCACCGAAGGGGTGACGCTGACCTTCACCGAGGAGGCCATCGACGCGCTCGCCGACTCCGCCGTGGCGGTGAACGGCTCGCTGGAAAATATCGGCGCCCGGCGCCTGCAGACGGTGATGGAAAAGGTGCTGGAGGAGATCAGCTTCACCGCCGCCGACAAGGACGGCGAGACCCTGACCATCGACGCCGACTATGTCCGCCAGCGCCTGGGCGAACTGACCGGCGACACCGACCTGTCGCGCTACATCCTCTAGGGCTCAGCCCTTCGGGGGATAGGGATGGCGGGTCCCTTGCGGGTCCTCCACCTCGTAGGCGCCGTCGCAGCCTTCCACATAGGCCGGGCCGATGGGCGACTTGCCGTGGCCGCCGGGGATGTCGAGCACATAGGTCGGCTGGCAGAGGCCGGAATAGTCGCCGCGAAGCGCGCGCATCAGGGCCTGGCCTTCGCTGATCGGCACCCGCAGATGGCTGGTGCCCGGCGCGAGATCCCCTTGGTGCAGGTAGTAGGGCTTGATGCGGGTCTCGACAAAGGCCCGCATCAGGGCGCCCAGGACGGCCACATCGTCATTGATCCCCCGCAGCAGCACGCTCTGGCTGACCATGGCGATCCCCGCATCGATCATCTTGGCGCAGGCGGCCCGGGCCTGCGGCGTGAGTTCGTCAGGATGGTTGGCGTGCAGGGCCACATAGACCGCCTTGCCGGGCGCCCTGAGCGCGGCGACCAGCTCGTCGGTCACGGCGGCCGGATCGACCACCGGCAGGCGGGTGTGGAACCGGACCACCTTCACATGGTCGATGGCGGAAAGCCCCGCCATCAGCTCCGAAAGCCGGCGCGGCGAGAGCACCAGGGGGTCGCCGCCGGTGACGATGACCTCCCAGATCTCCTTGTGGTCGGCCACATAGGCCAATGCCGCGGCCAGTTCGGCCGGCGTCAGTGCGCCCTCGCCGCCCGGCCCCACCATCTCGCGGCGGAAGCAGAACCGGCAATAGACCGCGCAGACATGGGTGATCTTCAGAAGCGCCCGGTCGCCATAGCGGTGGACGATCCCCTTGACCGGCATGTGGGCGTGATCGCCGATGGGGTCGGCGCGCTCATCGGCCGTGGCGTCCAGCTCGGCGGGATCAGGCAGGTACTGGCGCGCCAGCCCCGGCCCGCCCGCCGCGATCTGCTGGGCGAGATAGGGCGTGATCGCCACGGCGTAGCGGGCGGCCACGGCCTCCAGGGGGGCGATCTCGTCGGCCGCGATCAGCCCGGCCCCGGCCAGGGCCGAGGGCGTGCGCAGGGTCTTGGGCGCCGGGCTCGTCATCGGCGGCATATGGCCGACATGGGACGTCCCTGCAATGCGGCCCCTGTCAGACCTGCGCCACTGGGGTCCAGATCACCTGTTCGATCCGCTGGGCGCCGGACGCCAGCATGACCAGGCGGTCAAAGCCGAGCGCCGCGCCGCTGGCGGCCGGCATGTGGGCCAGCGCGGCCAGGAAGTCCTCGTCCAGCGGATAGCGCTCCCCATAGACCCGGGCCTTTTCGTCCATCTCGGCTTCGAAGCGGCGGCGCTGCTCGGCCGGGTCGGTGAGCTCGCCAAAGGCGTTGGCCAGCTCCACCCCGCAGGCATAGAGCTCGAACCGCTCGGCCACCCGGGGATCGGCGGCCTTGGGCCGGGCCAGCGCGGCCTCGACCGTGGGATATTCACACAGGATGGTCGGCCGGCCGAAGCCGAGGTTCGGCTCCACCTTCTCGACCATGATGCGACTGAAGATGTCGGCCCAGGTGTCGTCGGCCGCCACCCGGACGCCGGCCTCATGCGCGGCGGTCGCCAGGGCGGCGCGGTCGGTGCTCCCGTCGTCGCCCACCGTGGCCAGCAGGTCTATCCGCGCGAACCGCGCATAGGCCTCCGCCACGCTCACCTTCTCCGGCTCGGCGAAGGGGTCGGCGCCGGCGCCCCGCCAGGTGAGCGTCCTGGCGTCCAGGGTCTGGGCTGCGAGCGCCAGCAGGCGGGCGCAGTCCTCCATCAGGGTCTCGTAGGGGGCGTCCGTCCGGTACCATTCCAGCAGGGTGAATTCCGGGTGGTGCAGTGGCCCGCGCTCGCGGTTGCGCCACACCCGGGCCAGGTCGAAGATCTTCGTCTCCCCGGCCGCCAGCAGCTTCTTGGCCGCAAACTCCGGCGAGGTGTGCAGGTGCATCGCCGCGCGCCGCCCATCGGGGCCGATGGCCTGCGTGGAAAAGGCGTGCAGGTGGGCCTCATTGCCGGGCGAGACCTGCAGGGCGGCGGCCTCCACCTCGGTGAAGCCCTGATCCTCGAACCAGCGGCGCACCGCCCTGGTGATGTCGCCGCGGGCGGTGAGGAAGGGACGGCGGTCGCGGTGGGCGTCCTTGTCCCACCAGGGGGTCGTCTGCGACATGAAGCTGTCCGGCCAGGAATGGAAAATCAGCGCCAAAGCTGGCGAAAACGCCTGCGATCCTATAGGTGCGCGGGACCTCTATAGGTTTTTGAGATCAACGGGCCCGCGCCGGCCCGCCCCAGGTTCGAGGAAGACATCACGTGAAGGTCGCCGCCAGCTCGCTCCGCAAGGGTAATGTCGTCGATGTGGACGGCAAGCTCTACGTGGTCCTGACCGTCGAGAACATCCACCCCGGCAAGGGCACGCCCGTGACCCAGCTGAACATGCGCCGCATCTCCGACGGGGTGAAGGTGTCGGAACGCTACCGCACCACCGAGCAGGTGGAGCGGGCCTTCGTCGAGGAGCGGGAGCACACCTTCCTGTACCAGGACGGTGAGGGCTATCACTTCATGAACCCGGAAAACTTCGACCAGCTCGTCGCCCCGGAAGACGTGATCGGCGAGGCCAAGGTCTATCTGCAGGACGGCATGGCCGTGCAGCTCTCGACCCATGAGGGCGTGCCCATCGCCATCTCCCTGCCCTCGCGGGTGACCGTCGAGATCACCGAGACCGAGCCGGCCATGAAGGGTCAGACGGCCTCGTCCTCCTACAAGCCGGCCATGACCGATGCGGGCCTGCGGGTGATGATCCCCCCCTACATCACTGTGGGCACCCGCATCGTCGTCCTCACCGAGGACGGCTCCTATGTGGAACGCGCCAAGGACTAGGCGCTCCGCTTAAGCGCTCTTCTTCCGCTTTGAGCTGGCCGCCCCGCGCCCTGCCGTGGCGCTGGCGCGGCTCGCCGGTTTGCGCCGGGCGCCGCCGGTATCGCCCAGGCTGCGCTTGAGCTGCTCCATCAGGTCGCTGACCTCCAGATCCTTGGGCGGCTCGGGGGCCTCGATGGTGTGGCCCTCTTCCTTTTCGGCGATCAGCGCCCGCAGGGCCTCTTCGTAGCGATCGGCGAACATGGCCGGCTCGAAGTCGCCCTCCTGCTGCTCGATGATCTTGGTGGCGATCTCGACCATCTTCTTGTCGGGCTTGACGTCGGGAATGTCCTCGAAGGCCTCATCGGCGCTGCGCACCTCATCGGTCGAGCGCAGGGTATAGGCCAATATGCCCAGGCCTCGGGGCTCCAGGGCCATGACCCGCTCGCGCTGGTGCATGGCCAACCGCCCCAACGCCACCTTGCCCGAGGCCTCCATGGCCGAGCGGATCACCGTATAGGCCTCCACCGCCATGTCCCCGTCCGGCACCAGGAAGTAGGGGGCGTTCCAGTAGAGCCGGTCGATATCGGCCTCGTCGACGAACCGCTCGATGTCCAGGCTGCGGGTGGTCTCCAGCTTGACGTTGTTGATCTCGTCCTGGGTCAGGACGACATAGCGCCCCTTCTCGATCTCATAGCCCTTGACGATGTCGGCCCGGTCCACCGGCCCGCTGTCGGGGTCGGTGGGGATCATGCGGATACGGTTGTGGGTGTCCTTGTGCAGCATGTTGAAGCTGACATCGCCGGCCCGGCTGGTGGCGGTGTAGAGGGCCACGGGGCAGCTCACGAGGGACAGGCGCAGATAGCCCTGCCAGGTGGGACGGGCGGCCATGGGGTGGTTCTCCGGGCATTTCCTTAAGTCAGCTCAACGCCTTGGCCGGTGATTCGTTCGGAGGGCTGAGATGGCCGCGCGGAGCGCGAAGAAAATCCACCACGAAGGACACAAAGACCACGAAGCGGCCACGCCGCCCTTGGTGAGCTTCGTGCCCTTTGTGGTCGCCTTCTACAGCGCCTGCGGCGCCCAGGGCGCCTGTCGCCTACTGCGCCCGCAGGGCGAGCGTTGGCAGGGCGAACAGCTCGACGGCGTCCAGCTGGCGCTTGGCGAAGCCCTGGCGCACCCCGGTCTCCGCCCCGAACTCCAGGAGCTGGTCCGACGCTGCGTCATAGGCCGGCCAGGCCTGGTCCTCGCAGGCCGGCGCGCCTGAGCGGGCGAAGGCGACCCAGCAGCCGTGCATGAGCCTGGCCATGGCGCGGTCCTCGTCGCTGACCACGCTGTCGGGAGTCCGCCGGCCCCAGTATTCGAACACGTACTGGATCTCGGCCGCATGATGGGCGCGGTCCAGGACCTGGCGATAGCGGTCGCCCACATAGGAGAAGTGATAGAGGAAGACCGGCGCCCCATCGGCGGCCTGGCCGGCGATCCAGCGGGCCGGCGCCCCGAACACCCGGTCGGTGAAGACCGCCCGGCCCAGGGCCTCGTCGCCTTCGGCGGCGGCCTCCTCATAGAAGGCCTGCGCCATGGGCGGCAGGGCGGCGGCGAACCGCGCCCCGCCGCCAGGTCCGCCCAGCAGGCTGTCCTCGCCATTGTTCCAGCCGATGATCATCGGCACGTCGATCTCAGCCCCGGCGGCGAAGGCCTGACTGGCGGTGCGCGGCAGCAGCCGGCCATCCGGGAAGGGCCCGAACTCGCCGTCCACCGTCTCGATCAGGGTCTCGGCCGGCACGGCGCGCAGCTGGGCGACCGTGGCCTTGGCCGACAGGCCGAGCTTCTCGGCCGCCGCGACCCCGGCCTGTTCCCGCGCCTTCAGGCTGTCAGGCTCGAACCAGCCGCCGCCGGACTGGACGATGGCCTTGTGGAACAGGCCCTTGGCCTGGGGCGTGGCCAGCAGGGCCAGCGTGCTCATGCCCCCGGCCGACTCCCCGAACACCGTCACGTTGTTGGGGTCGCCCCCGAAGGCGGCGATATTGCGCTGGACCCATTGGAGCGCCGCGACCTGGTCCATCAGCCCATAGGAGCCCAGGGCCGCCTTGGCGCCCCCCTTCATGCTTGGGGCCGCCCTGGTCAGGGCGGGATGGGCGAAATAGCCCAGCGGCCCCAGGCGATAGTTGATGGCCACCAGCACCACCCCGTCGCGGGCGAAGTTCTGGCCGTCATAGACCCAGCCGGCGCCCGTGCGGTGCGAGCCGCCATGGATCCAGACCATGACCGGGGCGGGCTTGGCGCCCGGCTTGGCCAAGGGCGCGAAGACGTTGAGCTGCAGGCAGTCCTCGCTCATCGGCCCATTGGCGCCCCCGGCGTTGGGGGCGCCGTCCTCGCGCATGGGCTGGGGACAGGAGGGGCCGGCCGCCACCGCCGGTCGCGATCCCGTCCAGGCCTGTGGCGCCTGGGGCGGCGCCCAGCGCAAGGGCCCCACCGGCGGCGCGGCATAGGGGATGTTGCGGAAGATCCGCGCCCGGTCAGTGGCCTCGCCGGCCAGGGTCCCGGACTCCACCCGTAGCGTGGCCGGCGCGGCCAGGACGGTGGTGGCGAACAGGCCGCAGGCTGCGGCCATCAGGCTGATCCAGGGCTTCATGGTCCCCTCCCCCTATTGTCTGCCGAGAGCAGAGGCTAAGGCCCTGGGGGCGGTCAAGCCAAGGTTTGGCGACGGGGCGGGGCCGCCCTCCTGCCCGCACACACCACTGTGACCCAAGGGCAACACATCGTCCGCCATCGGAAGCTCTGCCGGGTTTCGGAGCATCCGCCGGGCCCCGGAGCGCGTTGCTGCTATCCGAGGCCTGAGGGGGCTCTCGCAGTACGACAAGGATTACCAGTATGAAGACTATGCTTTGCGCCGCCGCGGCTATCGGCGCCCTGACCGCGGCGTCGGCCGCCCAGGCCCAGACGGCCAGCGATTGGTCCGGCGGCTATATCGGCGGCGTCGCCGGTTATGGCTGGCAGGCTGAGAACGACGACGAATCCATCGTCTTCGACACCAATCTCGACGGGACCTATGGCGACACCGTGCGCACCGGCTCGGGCGCCGACGCCTTCGCCGCCGGCTTCTGCGACGGCCGCACCTACAACCCGACGCGCGCCAGCGGCTGCGGCGGCGATGAAGGCGGCCCGGAATTCGGCGTCCGCGCCGGCTATGACTGGCAGTTCGGCAATATCGTCGTCGGCGTCCTGGGCGAAGCCGTCCGCACCGATGTGAAGGACAGCATCACCGCCTTCTCCGCCACGCCGGCCTCCTACACCATGGCCCGTGAGCTCGACGGCCTGCTGGCCGCCCGCGCCCGCGTGGGCTATGCGGTCGGCAACACCCTGCCCTATGTCACCGGCGGCTACGCCATGGGCGACATCCAGCACAGCTTCTCCACCACCAATGGGGCCAACACCTTCACCGACGTCTCCGAGGACGACGACAAGGCCCATGGCTGGCAGCTGGGCGGCGGCGTCGAGCACAAGATCACCAATGATGTGAGCCTTGGCCTGGAGTACCTCTACACCCGCCTGGACGACGACAACTACGCCGTGCGCGCCAGCGGCGGCCCGGCCGGCGGCCCCTTCACCTCGGTGAACGGTGCGGGCACGGACTTCCAGCGCACCAGTGACGAGTTCAACATCCACTCGGTGCGGTTCACCGCCGCCTACCGCTTCTGACCTCGCTGGACGCGGGACTCTCCCGCGTCCACGACCGGAACATCGACCCGACGGCCCAGGCTCATCCCTGGGCCGTCATCGATTCGTCACCCTGCCTTGCCGCCAGTGTCACGCTTCTAGGCCAAAGCCCCCGACAACCGACGCAAAGCGTCAACGAAGGGGTGAACCATGCGCGACAAGTTCGGGCGTCGTCTGTGGATGGCGGGGATTTCGGCCCTGGCCCTGGCGGCGGCGAGCCAGGCCTCGGCTGCGGTGCTCAGCGGCACGGTCAGCGACGCCTCCGGCGCGCGGACCCTGCAGAGCGCCCTGGTGACCATTGTCGAGCTGAACCGTTCGGCCAAGACCGGCGCCGACGGCGGCTTCCGCTTCACCGACCTGCCCGCCGGAACCTACACCCTTCGCACCACCTATTCGGGCGGCGAGACCGCCACCACCCGGGTCCAGGTGGCCGAGCCCGGCGCCCAGGCGCAGATCGTCATGAGCCCCGCCGACGGCTCGGTGGCCGAGCTGCTGGTGGTGGGCCAGCGGGGCAACCTCAACTCCTCCCTCGCCCGCCAGCGCCAGGCCGAGGGCGTCGAAAGCGTCCTGACCCGCGACGCCGTGGGCCAGTTCCCCGACCAGAACGTCGCCGAGGCGGTTCGCCGCGCCCCGGGCGTCAATGTGCTGAACGACCAGGGCGAGGGCCGCTTCATCGCCGTCCGCGGCCTCGACCCCAACCTCAACGCCGCCTCGATCAACGGCGCCCGCGTGCCGGCGCCGGAGTCGGATATCCGATCGGTCGCCCTGGACGTGGTGCCCGCCGAGCTGGTGGAATCCATCGAGATCAAGAAGACCCTGACCCCGGACATGGACGGCGACACCATCGGCGCCTCCATCGAGATCACCACCACCAGCGCGCTGGACCGCCTCAAGCCCTTCCTCGGCTTCACCGCCGAGGGCTCCTACAACGACCTCACCGGCAAGTGGTCGCCCAAGGTGGCGGCTGACTTCTCGCGCACCTTCGGCGATCGGCTGGGGATCGCCGGCGGCCTGTCCTTCTATGAGCGCCAGTTCGCCACCGACAATATCGAGGCCGACGACTGGGACGAGTCCGGCGGCGTGGTCTCGGCCAAGACCCTGGAATACCGCGACTATGACGTGAACCGCACCCGCAAGGGCGCCTCGCTCTCGGTCGATTTCCGTCTGACCGACACCACCGACCTCTATGCCCGGGGCCTCTACAGCCAGTTCGAGGACCAGGAATATCGCCGCCGGCTGATCTTCGAGATGGACGGCGACCCCAGCGGCGGCTCGGCGACCACGGCGGAATTCGACTCCGCCGACGGCGAGATCAAGGTCGTCCGCGATTTGAAGGACCGCTTCGAGGCCCAGTCCATCGCCTCCTACACCGTGGGCGGCAAGACGCTCACCGGCCCCTGGACCTTCGACTATTCGGCCTCCTGGTCGAAGGCGCGGGAAAAGGAATCGGGCTCCATCGACCCCGTCGAGTTCAGCCGCGACTTCGACGGCGCCGGCGAGCTGGGCGTGACCTTCGACTACAGCGACATGACCAAGCCCGGCTATGCCATCACCCAGGGCCTGGGCGACTTCCTCGACCCCTCGGAATACGAATTCGACAAGCTGGAGCGCACGGCGCTGAGCCTGGCCGAGGACGAGGAGGTGACGCTGAAGTTCGACATCGCCCGCGCCTTCGTGCTCGACTCAGGCGAGCTGGAGATTCAGGCGGGCGCCAAGAGCCGCCGCCGGGAAAAGACCTATGACCTGCAGCTCGACGTCTATGACGGCTTTTCCAGCGACCTGACCCTGGCCGATTTCCTGGGGCCGCAGGACTACAAGCTGGCGATCATCGATCCGGTCCCAGGCAAGGGCGGCGTCCGCGGCTTCTGGACCAGCCAGCAGGGCGGCTTCGAGCAGAATGACTTCGACTCCGCCCTGGAATCGGCCATCGCCGACTTCGGCGTGGATGAGGATATCGACGCCGGCTACCTGCTGGCCCGCTATCGCAGCGGCCCGGTGCGCCTGGTGGGCGGGGTTCGCGTCGAGCGCACCCAGAACGAGATGCGCGGCAATCTGGTGGAAGAGGTTGAGGAAGGCGGCACGTATAACGGCGTGGTCCTGACCGAGGACACTGTCTTCGTGACGCCCCGCAGCTTCAGCCGCGAATATACCGACTGGCTGCCCTCAGCCACCCTGCGCTGGGACGCCACCAGCGACTTCGTGGTCCGCGCCGGCGCCTTCCGCAGCGTGGTGCGCCCCGGCATCGGCCAGATCGCCCCGCGCTTCATCATTGGCCAGGACGACGCCGGCGAGCGGGAAGGCGAGTTCGGCAATCCGGACCTCGACCCCTACAAGGCCTGGAACCTCGACCTGTCGGCCGAATGGTATTTCGCCCCTGAGGCCGTGCTGTCGGCCGGCGTCTTCCACAAGACGATCAAGGGCTTCATCGTCAACGCCGAGTTCGAGGACGGGTCCTTCCTGGGCGTGGCCTATGACGAGGCGGTGATCCCGATCAACGGCGAAGAGGCCACGGTCACCGGGGCGGAGTTCAACTATCAGCAGGCCCTGCGCTTCCTGCCGGGTCTGTTCGACGGCCTGCTGGTGGGCTTCAACTACACCTATACGGACGCGGAAGGAGAGGTTCTGGGCCGCACCATCCCCCTGCCCGCCTCGGCCAAGCACACCTACAATGCGACGCTCGGCTATGAGAAAGGCCCGGTCAGCCTGCGCCTGGCGGCGGCCTATCGCGACAAGTACCTGGACGAGCTGGGCGGCGACGCCGAGACCGACCGCTATGTGGAAGACCACCTGCAGTACGACATCTCAGCCAAGTACCGGGTCTCGTCCAACTTCCAGATCGTCGCCGAACTGGTGAACCTGGGCGACGAGCCCTACGTCGCCTACCAGAACGGCCCGAACGGCAAGCGCCTGCTGCAGTACGAAGAGTATTCCTGGACCGGGAAGATCGGCGTCCGCGCCAACTTCTGATCCTGCGAACTTGACGTGAGGCGCGGCCGGAACGGGAAACCGCCCCGGCCGTCGTCGTTTTTGGTTAGGCTGCGCTCAGGCGACTAGACGAGGCGCTCATGAAGCTGATCTTCCTCTTCGGCCCAGCGGCCTGCGGCAAGCTGACGGTGGCCAAGGCCTTGGCGGCCCTGACCAACTATCCCCTGTTCCACAACCACCTGGCCCTGGACGCGGTGACCGCGGTCTTCCCGTTCGGCAGCGCGCCCTGCATTCGGCTTCGCAGCCTCTATTGGCTGTCGATGTTCGAAGAAGCCGCCCGCCAGGACCGGCCCCTGATCTTCACCTTCGCCCCGGAACGCACGGTGCCCGACAGCTTCATCGCCGAAACCCGCGCCGCCGTCGAAGGCCACGGCGGCGAAGTCGTCTTCGTCGAGCTCCAGGTCTCGCCCGAGGCGCAGATGCAGCGGGTCGAGAACCCCGACCGCAAGGCGTCCAAGAAGATCCATGCCCGCGAGGTGCTGCAGAAGTTCATCGCCGGCGGCGGTGCGGCCTACCCGCCCATCCCCGCCGACCTGGTCATCGACACCGAGGCCCTTGCGCCGGACGCGGCGGCGCGGCGGATTGTGGAAGCGCTGGCCCTGGAGCCCCTGCCCGAGCCGCACGTGATGTATCCCGATCCGGAGTGAGGCGCTTGCTGCCACGCACGGCCATTAGTCGCTGGATGGCCCGGCAGTGTCCGAACTCGGCGAAGAAGGCAGCTTCCGCTCCCGATCCTTTAGAGACGTCCTGAGGGTCTTCTCCGACTGCTAGTCGGTTGACGACTGATCGGCCGATGTCGCGGCGCATAGAGCGCTTGCTCCCTGCGCTCGGTAGACTGTCGACGACAACGCCGGCGTGCCGCGCCGCGTTACCGGACCCGGCGTCGTGATGCTGGCGACTAATCGTTCCGGGCCGCTCTGCGCGCAGTAGACCGTGCGCATCACGCGCCCGCTGTCTTCCAGCCTGTGGCTCCCGCGGACGAAAGCCTCGGGGCGGGCGAGGATGGTGCGTTCGGCCATGCCTCGAAGCATCTCAGCGTCTCCGCGGTTGACCCGAGTGGTGCACGAACCGTCGGCCCAGTCGATGACGTAGACCGCGGTGGTGATTGGACCAAGCCGGTAGGCCTTATCGTCCCGGCCTGCGCCATACAAGTTTGCAGCCACCGATAGCCCGCCGACGCTGATGGCGAGCTTGCCTATCGATTTTTGCTCAAGGATGGCCGGTAGGCACACGTCGCGGAGGAGCAATTCGCCGGCCTCTAGGGCGTTGAGTCCCAGGGTGGATCGACTTGCGGGCTTCGTATTGTCAGCAGCTTCAGCCGCGACCGACAGAGCACAGAGCGAGAGGCAGAGCGCGCCCAGGATCTTCCGAGTGGAAGAGGCAAGTGTCAGCACACGTGTTCTCACGGTTTTCACTCAGAACTACCGTTATGGATGCAATATAACACAACAACCGGCATGATTGCAGTCGAATCACGTCGGGGACACTGAAGTCCGCATCCCCCCTTCGCCTGATCCTATCGATGTTGGACCTCACCCCTCAAACCCCCGCACCACCGCCAGCACGGCCTCGCCGTAGCGGGCGAGTTTGCCTTCGCCGACGCCGGAGATGGCGCCGAGCGCCCGCTGGGCGGCGGGCCTCGCCTGGGCGATCTCGGCGAGCGTCCGGTCGTGGAAGATGACATAGGGGGGCACGTGCTGGCGGGCGGCCTCCTCGCGGCGCCAGGCGCGCAGGGCTTCGAACAGGCCCTGGTCGGCGGGCGGCAGGGCCAGGTCGCTGGCGCTGGACCGGCGGCGGCCCGGGGCCTTGCGCTCGGCGCCCGGCGCGGCCTTGCGCACCGCGACCCGCCGCTCGCCGCGATAGACGGCGCGGACCCCTTCGGCGTCGCCCAGGCCGATCAGCGGGCGGTTGTCATTGGGGTCTTCCCGCAGCAGGCCCTCGAACAGCAGCTGGTCCACCAGGTCGCGCCAGGCGATCGCGCTGCGGTCCTGGCCAATGCCGAAGGTGGTGAGGCCGGCCTCGAAGTCGGACGGGTCCTTGGTCTTGCCCAGCAGGTGGTCCACCAGCCGGCCGCGACCGAAGCGCCCGCCCATCCGATGGACGGCCGAGAGCGCCTTCTGGGCGGCCTCGGTGGCGTCCTCGGTTTCCGGCGGGGACAGACAGACGTCGCACTGGCCGCAGGGCTCCACGCCTTCCTCGCCGAAATAGCGGCGGACGGCGGCGGCCCGGCACGCAGCGCCCTCCAGCATGGCGTAGAGCTGGCGAACCTTGCGCACCTGCACCTGCTTGACGCTGTCATCCATCTCCCGGCTGTCGATCCGCCGCAGGGCCCAGGCGAGGTCTGAGGCGCCATAGAGGGTGATGCCCTCGGCCGGGTCCCCGTCGCGGCCGGCCCGACCGATCTCCTGCCAATAGGCCTCGATGGAGCCCGGCGGATCGGCGTGGATGACGAAGCGGACGTCGGGCTTGTCCACCCCCATGCCAAAGGCGATGGTCGCCACCATCACCGCATCCTCGGCCTCGAGAAACGCCTCCAGCCGGTTGGCGCGCACATGCTTGTCCAGGCCTGCATGATAGGCCTGGGCGTCGACGCCCGCCTGGCGCAGGGCCTCGGCCAGCCGCTCGGTCCCGTCGCGGGAGCCGGCATAGACCACGCCTGACCTGCCTCGCCGCTCGGCCACCAGCTCCAGCACCCGCTTCTGGGCCGGGCCGGACTTGCGCTCGGCGAACAGGGCGAGCTCGGGCCTTGCGAAGCTGGCGACGAATTCCAGCGCGTCTTCCAGGCGCAGCTCGGCGCGGATGTCGTCGCGGGTCCGGGCGTCGGCCGTGGCGGTCACCGCCAGGCGCGGCACGTCGGGGAACAGGTCGGCCAGCCGGCCGAGCGTGCGATAGTCGGGGCGGAAGTCGTGGCCCCACTGGCTGACGCAGTGGGCCTCGTCGATGGCGATTAGGGCCAGCGGCGTGCGCCGCAGCCGCTCCATCATGTGCGGGGCCATCAGGCCTTCGGGCGACACATAGAGCAGGTCGAGCTCGCCGGCCTCCACGCGGCGCCAGGTCTCGGCCCGTTCGGCCGGCTCGATGGCCGAATCCAGGCGCGCGGCCGCCACCCCCGACTGCTGCAGGGCGGCGACCTGGTCGGTCATCAGCGCGATCAGCGGGGAAACCACCAGGCCGAGGCCCGGCCGCAGCATGCTGGGAATCTGGTAGCAGAGGCTCTTGCCGCCGCCGGTGGGCAGGACGGCGAGCGCGCTGCGCCCGGCCAGGGCCTCTGTGATCACCTCGCCCTGAAGGCCCCGGAAATCTGTGTGTCCGAAGGTGCGGCGCAGGACCTCCCGCGCCTCGGCGAGCGAAGCGGTCATGGCCGCCTTATGGGCTGTATCGGCGGCCGGGTTGAAGGGAAAACTGAGTTCGTCCTCAGCCCCGTCCGACTGACCGCTATTCCGCGGCCATCGCCATGGGACCAGGCTGGGCGCCTCGCAGCAGGCGGCCCGGCAGGGCGCCGGTGGGCTCGCCGTCCCGCTGGGTGACCTGGCCCGCCACCAGGGTGGCCACATAGCCCCGCGCCCGCTGGATCAGGCGGCGACCGCCGGCCGGCAGGTCATAGGCGACCTTGGGCGCCTCCAGCGTCAGGTTGGCATAGTCGATGATATTGAGGTCGGCCCGGTAGCCCGGGGCGATGACGCCGCGGTCATAGAGGCCGACGGCCCGGGCGGTGTCGCGGGTCTGCATCCGCACCATGGCCTCCAGCTCGAACCGCGGCCCGCGGGTCCGGTCCCGGGTCCAGTGGGTGAGGTTGGAGGTGGGAAACGAGCCGTCGCAGATCATGCCCACATGGGCGCCGCCGTCCGACAGGCCCGGCACCGCGTCGGGATGGCCCAGCATCTCGTAGCTGGGCGCCAGCGACCCCTCGGCATAGTTGAGGAAGGGCAGGTAGAGCATGCCCCGCCCGTCGTCGGACAACAGGTGGTCCAGGGCCACCACCTCGGGCGTCACCCCGCGCGCCCGGGCCAGGGCCGCTATGGTCTGGCGGGGGCCCGGCTCATAGTCCGGGATCTCGCCCATCAGGTACATGTTGGCCCAGTTGCGGGGCGTCGACGCCGCAAAGCCCTGCTCGGCGGTGGTGGCCTCGGCCAGCAGGGCCTCACGCACCATGGGATCGCGCAGCCGGGCGACCCGCTCAGGCAAAGGCAGGTGCGCCATGGCCCGGTAGGTCGGGTGATGGGAGAAGGGATTCAGCGTCAACTCGAAGCCGAACAGGATCCCCACCGGCCGGCCGCAGACCTGGGCCTTCATGGGCAGGCCCGCCTCGGTGGCCTCGGTGAGCGCGTCCAGCAGCAGGCGCCAGGCCTGGGGCGCCTTGGGGGCTTGGGTCAGCGAGAAGGAGAGCGGCCGGCCCGAGACCTCGACGATCCGCCGCAGCATGGCGAACTCGGCCTCGGGATCGGCGAAGTCCGACACCACCTGCAGCACGCCCTTGCCGGCCCGGGCCAGACCCATGGCGATGCCGGTCAGTTCGTCCTCGCCCGCCGTCAGGGTCGGCGTCGGCTGGCCGTCGCTGGTGCGGTGATTGAGCGTACGCGAGGTGGAGAAGCCGAGCGCCCCGGCGGCCACCGCCTGCTGCGCCAGGGTCGCCATGGCGGCGATGTCGGCGGCCGTGGCCGGCTCGCGGTTGGCGCCGCGCTCGCCCATGACGAAGACCCGCAGGGCCGCATGGGGCAGCTGGGCGGCGATGTCCACATCGAAGGCCCGCCGCGACAGGGCGTCCAGATAGTCGGGGAAGCTCTCCCAGTTCCAGGCCAGGCCCTTTGTCAGGACGGGAAAGGGAATGTCCTCCACCCCCTCCATCAGCCGGATCAGCCGGTCGTGGTCCTCTGGCCGGCAGGGGGCGAAGCCGACTCCGCAATTGCCCATGACGACGCTCGTCACCCCGTGCCAGGAGGACGGCTGCATGTGCGTGTCCCAGGTGGCCTGGCCGTCATAATGGGTGTGGATGTCGACAAAGCCCGGGGTGACGAGAAGCCCCTTGGCGTCGATCTCCTCGGCGCCGTGGCCGCGGATGTCGCCGACGGCGGCGATCCGCCCGTCCCTGATCGCCACATCGGCCTCGTAGGTGGCCGCGCCCGTGCCGTCAGCCAGGGTCCCGCCGCGCACGACGAGGTCATATGCCCGTTCCAAATTCGCCGCCTCCCTGGCGTGGGCCGGTCTTGATCGCCGGCCCTTGGACCAATTAGCGCCCTGAGGCGGCCCTTGCGTCAAGCGCGCTGTGGACTCGTGACAGGCCCTGCGGCTGCGCTATATCTCGCGGGATATTGCGGATGGAGCCCGGCCTTGCCCCACGGCGTCACACGACTGGAGCTGCTGCGCGGCCTCGCCGCCGCGGTCGGGGCCAGCGCCGTGACGGCCTGCGCCCCGGGCCAGACCCGCGCCGGACCGTCGGTGGCGGCAGCCGCCGACCTGCAGTTCGCCCTGCCCCAGGTCGCCCAGGCGTTCGAAGCCCAGGGCGGGGGCCCCCTGCGGCTGGTGTTCGGCTCGTCCGGCGCCTTCACCAGCCAGATCGAGCAGGGCGCGCCGTTCGAGATCTTCATGTCGGCCGACCGGGCCTATGTGCGGCGCCTGGCCGAGGGCGACCTGACCGAGGGCGAGGGCCAGCCCTATGCCCGCGGGCGCATCGTCCTGTTCGCGCCCCACGGCTCGGCCCTGACGGTCGATCCACAGCTGGCCGATCTGGCCGCCGCCCTGTCCGATGGCCGCGTGAGCCGGTTGGCTATCGCCAATCCCGATCACGCCCCCTATGGCCGCGCCGCCCGCGAGGCCCTGATCCATGCCGGCCTCTGGGACCTCGCCCAACCCCGGCTGGTGCTCGGCGAGAACGCCGCCCAGGCCGCCCAGTTCGCCGCCAGCGGCTCGGCCCAGGGGGGGCTGATCGCCTATTCGCTGGCCCTGGCCCCGGAATTCGCCCGCCGAGGGGCCTTCGCCCTGATCCCGGAGGCCTTTCACCAACCCCTGGACCAGCAGATGGCGCTGCTGAAAGGCGCCAGCGCCCCGGCCCGGGCCTTCTACGACTTCCTTCAAAGCTCCGCCGCCCGTGAAATCCTGGCGCGCCACGGCTTTGTCCTGCCGCAGGCCGTGGCGCCCTGATGGACTGGCCAGCCCTTGTCCTGTCGCTGAAGCTGGCCTCGGCCACGACCCTGGTCCTGCTCCCCATCGGCGTGATCCTCGGGCGGCTGCTGGCCTTCCATACATTCCGCGGCAAGCGCTGGGTGGAGGCGGCCATCACCCTGCCCCTGGTCCTGCCCCCCACCGTGCTCGGCTACTACCTGCTGATCGCGCTCGGCGTCGCCAGCCCGATCGGCCAGGCCTGGCAGGCCCTGACCGGCGAGACCCTGGTGTTCAGCTTTTCGGGCCTGCTGATCGCCTCGGTGGTGTTCAACCTGCCCTTCGCCATCCAGCCCCTGCAGCGGGCCTTCGAGGGCGTGGGCCAGGATCTGCGCCACGCCGCCTGGGTCGGCGGGCTGTCGACCCTCGCCACCTTCCGCAAGGTGGAGCTGCCCCTGGCCTGGCCGGGCCTGCTCAGCGCCCTGGTGCTGACCTTCACCCACACATTGGGCGAGTTCGGCGTGGTGCTGATGGTGGGTGGCGCGATCCCCGGCGAGACCCGCACCATCGCCATCAGCATCTATGACCGGGTGCAGGCCTTCGACACGGCAGCCGCCGGGATCATGTCGGCCTTCCTGCTGCTCTCGGCCTTCCTGGCCATCGCCGTGGTCTATGGGGTCGGCGCCCGGGCGGTGCGCCTCCGTGGCTGAGATCCCCGACACCTCAGGACCCGGCCTGCGCGTGCGCCTGGCCCAGGCCGGGCCGATTCCGCTGGCCGTCGAGCTCGCCTGTCGGCCGGGCGAACTCCACGCCATCGTCGGACCCTCCGGGGCCGGCAAGACCACCCTGCTCAAGGCCATCGCCGGCCTCTATCGGCCGCGGGAGGGCCAGATCACGTCTGGCCCATCGGTCTGGTTCGACGCCGCGGCCGGGACCTGGCTCGCCCCCCAGGCGCGGCGGGTGGGCCTGGTCTTCCAGGCCTATGCCCTGTTCCCGCACATGAGCGCCCAGGCCAATGTGGAGACCAGCCTGGCGACCCAGCCTCGCGCCGAACGCGCCGCCCGGGCGCTGGCCCTGCTGGCCCAGGTCGGCCTGGAGGATAAGGCCCATCGGCGCCCGGCCGACCTGTCCGGCGGCGAGCAGCAGCGGGTGGCCCTGGCCCGCGCCCTGGCGCGGGCCCCCGATGTCCTGCTGCTGGACGAGCCCTTCGCCGCGGTGGACCGGCGCACCCGCCGGCGGCTGCAGCAGGATCTCGTGACCCTGCGCAGGACCCTGCCGATCCCCATCCTGCTGGTCACCCACGACCTGGACGAGGCCCGCGCCCTGGCCGACCAGATGAGCGTGCTGCATGAGGGCAAGGTGCTGCAGACCGGGACGCCCGATGAGGTGATGACCCGGCCCGCCAGCGATCTGGTGGCTGATCTTCTCGACCTCACGCCCCGCTGAGGGGTCAGTCGTCCGGAGTCCGCAGCACGGCCTCGAGGGCGGCCAGGTCCTCGGCGGCCGCCGCGGCGGTCTTGGCCTGCAGGGCGCGATAGCGGCGCACGATGGTCTCGCCGAACGGGGTCAGGGTGGCGGCCCCGCCGCCACGGCCGCCCATCTGGGTCACCACCACCGGCTCGACGAACATGTGGTTGAGCCGATCGATCAGCAGCCAGGCCCGCCGATAGCTCATGCCCATGGCCCGCCCGGCCGCGGCGATGGAGCCGTGCGCGCGCACCTGCTCCAGCAGATCCACCTTGCCCGGCCCCAGGCGCTCGCCATTGGCGAAGTCGAATTTCAGGCTGATCTGGGTCACGGGCGAAGTCCATCCGGCATGGGCGGTCGATGCTCCCTCGACACCGGAGCCGGGGCAAGCCTCGCCCGGACGGGAACGGGTCCGCGCGCTGCGCCGTTTGCCTTGCCCATGACGGGGCGGAAGCCGCCGCAGTCTATTTGGAGCTTACCAACTTGGCCTTGAGAGTCCTCTTCCTCGTGATCGCCATCGGCGCAGCCATCATCGGCTTCGCCCTGCCCACGCCCGGGCAGACCGATCGCGAGCCGACGCCGGCTTCGCAGGTCGCCACCCTGGATCTGAACTGACGGATCTGACCCGGCGCGGCTGAGTCCTGCGCCTCAGCCGCCCTCCCGGGGCATGGCGTCGGCCTTGGCCGCACAGCCCGAAAGGGTCTCGTCGCCCACCTGGACCCGGGCCTGATAGACATAGGTCAGGTCCGACATCCCATCCGAACAGGCCTCCTCCCAGAGCGTCACCATCAGGTCGTCGCCGTCGGGCGTCGGCGTGCGCCAGATGGCCCGTTCGCCGTCCAGGCTTGGCCCGGGATTGGGGCCCTTGGACGAAGGGTGGTCCATTCGCTCCAGGGTGATCTCGGTCTCGGTGATCCGCAGACCCCAGAAGGGCTCGGTCCCCACGGCGCGAATCTCACCCGTGAAGGCCGCCAGCGGGTCGGCCGGGGCGCCCTGCGCATCGGCCGGCGGCGGCGCGGCGGCGCCCCCCGGCGTCCGAGGTTCGCAGGCGGCCAGCCCCAGGATCAGGGCGGGCGCGGCCAGCCAGATCAAGGGGCGATCGGGGCGGCGTCGGCTGGGGACAATGGCGCGCATGGCATGGGTCCTTCCCGTTGGGCCGGGACAGGCTAGACTCATGCCCGTCATGAGTCGAAATCCCCGGCCCACCTTCTATGAGTTCTTCGCCGGCGGCGGCATGGCCAGGCTCGGCCTGGGCGAGGCCTGGGACTGCGCCTTCGCCAACGACTTCGATCCGGTCAAGGCCCGCGCCTATCGGGCCAACTTCCCCGACGCCGAGGCCCACTTCCATGAGGGCGACGTCTGGAAGCTCTCGGCCGCAGACCTTCCGGGTCAGGCCGACCTCGCCTGGGCCTCCTCCCCCTGCCAGGACTTCAGCCTGGCCGGCGCCCGGGCGGGTCTGGCTGGCGGACGCTCCTCGGCCTTCTTCGGCTTCTGGAAGCTGGTCCAGGACCTGAACGCCGAGGGCCGCGCGCCCAGGACCATCGTCATCGAAAATGTGGTCGGCCTCTTGACCTCCCACGGGGGCGCCGACTTCCAGGCGCTCTGCCAGGCGCTCACCGACGAGGGCTATCATTTCGGCGCCCTGGAGATCGACGCCGCCCGCTTCGTGCCCCAGTCGCGGCCACGGATCTTCGTTGTGGCCACCAAGGCTGCGCCGCCCCCGTCGCTGGTCGGCGAGAGCCCCTTCCACAGCCGCGCCCTGGTCGAGGCGCAAGGCCGTCTGCCCGCCGAACTGGCGGCCCGATGGGTCTGGTGGAGGCTGCCCGCGCCGCCGGCCCGCAACACCGAGCTTTCCAGCCTGCTGGAGGACGACGGGGCGGTGGCCTGGCGCACGGCGGCCCAGACGCAACTGCTCCTGGACCAGATGTCGCCCCTGCATCGGCGGCGGTTTGACGCCGAGCGGGCCGCCAAGGGCCGCGCGGTCGGCGCCGCCTATCGGCGCATCCGCACCGAGAACGGCGTTCGGGTGCAGCGGGCCGAGGTGAGGCTGGATGGCCTGGCCGGGTGCCTGCGCACGCCCACCGGCGGCTCCTCCCGCCAGATGCTGCTGATCGCCGACGGGGGCGGCCTGCGCTCTCGTCTGGTGTCGCCGCGGGAATCGGCCCGGCTGATGGGGCTGCCGGAAACCTATGCCCTGCCCGCCTCGGCCCATGGTGCCCTGCATGTGACCGGCGACGGGGTGGCGGTCCCGGTGGTGGCCTGGCTGGCGGAAAACCTGCTTGCCGCCCTGCTTGATGTCGGATCCCGGCCGATCGCCGCCGAATGACCGGCTTACAATTGCGACCTGAACCCCTAAGTTTGCGTTCAAAGGGCAAGACACGCGAATTTTGAAGGCAGGTCCATGGACGCCACTTCCGACAAGACCTACGACGCCGAAGGCCTCCGCCGGGCGGGCCGGGGCCGGGTTTTCGACTCCATCATCGACACCATGGGCGACACCCCCCTGGTGCGCCTGCCGCGGCTGACCGCGGCGCTGCAGCCCAAGGGCGAGGTGCTGGCCAAGCTGGAATTCTTCAACCCGATCGCCTCGGTGAAGGACCGCATCGGCGTGGCCATGATCGAGGCCCTGGAAGCCCAGGGGATTCTCAAGGCCGGCTCCACCATCGTCGAGCCCACCAGCGGCAATACCGGCATCGCTCTGGCCTTCGTGGCTGCGGCCAAGGGCTATCCGCTGACCCTGGTCATGCCCGAGAGCATGTCCATCGAGCGGCGCAAGATGCTGGCCCTGATGGGCGCCAAGCTGGAGCTTACCCCCGCCGAGCGCGGCATGGCCGGCGCGGTGGCCCGGGCTCGCGAGATCGTCGAGGCGACGCCGGGCGCGGTCATGCCCCAGCAGTTCGACAACGGCGCGAACCCCCTGGTCCACCGGGTCTCCACCGCCGAGGAGATTTGGAACGACACCGACGGCAAGGTCGACGCGGTGATCTCCGGCGTCGGCACCGGCGGCACCATCACCGGGGTCGGCCAGGTGCTGAAGGCCCGCAAGGCCACTCTGAAGATGATCGCCGTCGAGCCGGAGGCCTCGCCGGTGCTCTCGGGCGGCCAGCCGGGTCCGCACAAGATCCAGGGCATCGGGGCGGGCTTCGTGCCCTCCATCCTCGACCGCAGCATCATCGACGAGGTGGTGCAGGTCTCCAATGACGACAGCTTCGCCATGGCCCGTCGGGTGGCCCGGGAAGAGGGGATTCCGGTGGGGATTTCGTCGGGCGCGGCCCTGACGGCGGCCTTCCATGTGGCGGCCCGGGACGAGATGGCGGGCAAGACCATCGTCGTCATCATTCCGAGCTTCGCCGAACGCTATCTCTCCACCGCCCTGTTCGAAGGGCTTTAGGGACGCCGGGCGGCCGGCCGGGCCCGGGTCTTGGGACGTCATGACCGACGTCTATGACGCGGACAAGCGCTCGGCCGTCATGCGGCAGGTCAAGGGCTCAGGCACGGGCCCTGAGCGCACCCTGCGCCGCCTGTTGACCAGGCTGGGCGCCCGCTATCGCCTGAACCGCAAGGACCTGCCGGGCTCGCCCGACATCGTCCTGCCCGGGCGGCGGCTGGCCATCTTCGCCCATGGCTGCTTCTGGCACGGTCACGACTGCGCCCGGGGCGCCCGCGTGCCCAAGACCAATCGCGACTACTGGCTGGCCAAGGTCGGCCGCAACCGGACCCGCGACGTGACCACGGCTGAGGCCCTGTCGGCGTCGGGCTGGCGGGTCGAGGTGATCTGGGAATGCGAGATGAAGGACGAGGCCGCCCTGGCCGAGCGCCTCGCCGCCCTGTTGCAGGCCACATCACGGAAGGCCTAGCCTTCAGATGTCGTTAACCATAAATTCAGCGCGAGAGGCCCATTTTGGGGTCGATTTCAGCCCCTGAACCCTGGTTTTCGCCTTGAGCGCGATTCGACCCCCTTTTCCGAACGCCCTGCCGGCGGCCCCCCAAGGGACGCCGCCGCCCCAGCGCAGCGCCGCCCAGAAGGCCTTCTTCGAAGCCGCGCTCGGCCGCGCCGCCCCGGCCCAGGCCCCCGCCCAGACTCAGGTCCCGACCAAGGCCACGGCGCCGGCCGCGGCGATGCAGCCGCACGCCACGCCGGTCCGCGAGGTCCCCCTGAAGGTCCGCGCCGGCGACGAGCCGCCGCAGAAGATCCTGCGTCCCGGCTCGCTGCTGGATATTCGCGTCTAGAAGCGGTTCGATCGGGCCTGCCAGATGGCGGTCTGCAGGGCGCGGGCGAAGTCGGCCCGCTCGCCCGGCGACAGGGCCGCGGCCACCTGGGCGAACTTGCCCGACAGCATCAGCTTCACCCCCACCGTCCGCTCGTCCTCCACCTCCACATCGACGCGGGTGAAGGCCGTGGGCGAGGTCCAGACCAGGGCCTGGGCCTGGGGGGTCTGGCGCAGGACGCGCACCTCGCGGGCGGTGACCTGGACGCGCTCCACCTGCTTTGCGGCCTGGAAGCTGACCAGGAAGGCCAGCGCGACGGCGCCCACATCCATGGCCAGGAAGATCGGCACCAGGGTCGCGCCCATCGACATGAAGACCGCCGCCGAGACGCAGTTCAGGGCCGTGACGATGGATATAAGGATCACGAACCCTCGCTGGGACAGCGAGCGGTTGGGGGTGATGACCGCATCCATGTAATAGGGGCCGTCCATCTTGGGCGCGATATTAGCCGCCCGCGCGGACTTGGCGAGGGGCTTTGCGCAGGGCATCAAGCCCCCATGCCTGCGCCGCCGAAGTCCGCCCCGCGAAAGCCGCCTGCGAAAAAGCCCCCGCGGCGCCTGTCGCCGGCCGAACGGGCCCGCATCGCCACCCTGTTCGAGCGGTTCGAGGACGCCGAGTCCGATCCCCGCACCGAGCTCAACTATGACAGCCCCTATACGCTGGTGACCGCCGTCGCCCTCTCGGCCCAGGCCACCGACGTCTCGGTGAACAAGGCCACCGCCCGCCTGTTCGAGGTCGCCGACACCCCGGAGAAGATGCTGGCGCTCGGCGAGGAAGGCCTGATCCCGTTCATCGCCTCCATCGGCCTGTTCCGCACCAAGGCGAAGAACGTCATCGCCGCGGCCCGCATCCTGATCGAGCAGCACGGCGGCGAGGTGCCCCTGGATCGCGAGGCCCTGCAGGCCCTGCCCGGCGTCGGGCGCAAGACCGCCAGCGTGGTGCTGAACGAGCTGAGGGTCGAGCCGGCCATCGCCGTCGACACCCATGTCTTCCGCGTCGCCCACCGGCTGAAGCTCGCCTTCGGCAAGACGCCCGACCAGGTGGAGGCCGAGCTGATGGCGGTGATCCCAGAGCCCTATCTGGTGCGGGCCCACCACTGGCTGATCCTGCATGGCCGCTATATCTGCGTCGCCCGCAGGCCCCGGTGCGACGAATGCCCCGTCGCCGACCTCTGCCCCTCGCGGGCGCTGTTTGCTTGAAGTGACCCCAGCCGGCCCGTTGGACAAATGCCGCTTGAGGCCGGCGGTCATGCGCGCTACCGCCTGAACCATGCTTCAGGGACTTTCACATTCGGCCCAAGGGGCCAAGAGCTGGCCGTTCGAACAGGCCCGTGGCCTGCTGGCGCGGATCCTGCGCCTGCGGCTGACCGACGCCGAGCGGGATCTGGCCGCCACCCTCATCGCCGCCGGCAAGGCCCGCGAGGCCGTCGCCACCCTGGAGCCCCTTCAGCGGTCGGTCATCTTCGAGACCGGCTATGGTCCATCCGGCCTGCCCCATGTGGGCACCTTCGGCGAGGTGGCGCGGACCACCATGGTGCGCACCGCCTTCCGGGCGCTCACCGACGACGCCATTCCCACCCGGCTGATCGCCTTCTCCGACGACATGGACGGCATGCGCAAGGTCCCGCCCGGCCTGCCCAACCAGGAGATGCTGCAGGAGGATCTGGAAAAGTCGCTCAGCGTGGTCCGCGACCCCTTCGGGACCCATGAGAGCTTTGCGGCCCACAACAACGCCCGGCTGCGCGCCTTCCTGGACGGATTCGGCTTCGACTACGAGTTCATGTCGTCCACCGAGGCCTATCGCTCCGGCCGGTTCGACGCGACCCTGCTGGTCGCCCTGGAGCGGTTCGACGCCATCCAGAAGATCATGCTGCCGACGCTGGGCGAAGAGCGCCGCGCCACCTATTCGCCCTTCCTGCCGGTCAGCCCCAGGACCGGCAAGGTGCTGCAGGTCCCGACCCTGGAGCGCCATGTCGATCGCGGGACCATCGTCTTCGCCGACGAGGATGGCGAACGGGTCGAGGTTCCGGTCACCGGCGGCCATGTGAAGATGCAGTGGAAGCCTGACTGGGCTCTGCGCTGGGTCGCCCTTGGCGTCGACTATGAGATGGCCGGCAAGGACCTGATCGACTCGGTCAAGGTCTCCAGCCAGGTCTGCAAGGTGCTGGGCGGAACCCCGCCCGAGGGCTTCAACTACGAGCTGTTCCTCGATGAGGGCGGCCAGAAGATCTCCAAGACCAAGGGCAACGGCTTCTCGATGGAGGAGTGGCTGCGCTACGCCACGCCCGAAAGCCTGGCCTATTACATGTTCCAGTCGCCCAAGTCGGCCAAGCGGCTGCACTTCGACGTGGCCCCCAAGGCGACCGACGAGTACCTGCAGCAGCTGGACGCCTTCAACCGCAAGAAGGCCGAGGGCGCCAACGAACCGCAGATCGACAACCCAGTCTGGCACGTCCATCGGGGCGATCCGCCGGTCGAAGGCGCGCCGATCTCGTTCGCCCTGATGCTGAACCTCGTCTCGGCGGCCAACGCCTCCACCAAGGAGATCCTCTGGGGCTTCCTCAGCCGCTACATCCCGGGCGCGACGCCCGAGACCTATCCGCTGCTGGACCGGCTCGCGGGCTATGCGCTCAACTATTACGAGGACTTCGTGAAGCCCGCGAAGACCTTCCGCGCCCCCACCGATCAGGAGCGCGCGGCGATCGAGGACCTGGCCGCCCGCCTGCGCGCCCTGCCGGCAAGCGCCGACGCCGAGGCGATCCAGAACGAGGTGTTCGAGGCCGGCAAGGCCGGGGGCTTCGAGCCCCTGCGGGCCTGGTTCACGGCCCTGTATGAAGTCCTGCTCGGCCAGAGCCAGGGGCCGCGCTTCGGCTCCTTCGTGGCCATCTTCGGGGTCGAGCGCACCTTGGAGCTGATCGACAAGGCCCTGGCCGGCGATCTGGCGGCGGTAGATGACGTCGCACCGGCCTAGCGACGCCTTGCGGCGGCTGGGCTCTAGGGGCTAATTGCCCACGCCATGATCCCAGCGCCGGCCTTCCTGTCCAATCCCGAACGGTTCATGGCGTTCTCCCGCTGGGCCGCGCCGATGTTCGGCATGATCGCCGGCGTCCTGGCCCTGGCCGGCCTCTCTCTCGGCTTCGCCGCGCCCGAGGACTATCAGCAGGGCGACACGGTGCGGATCATGTTCATCCATGTGCCCGCCGCATGGATGAGCCTGTTCGTCTATGCCTGTCTCGGGACCGCCAGCTTCCTGTCCCTGGTCTTCCGTCATGCCCTGGCCGATGCCGCAGCCCAGGCCGCAGCGCCCCTCGGCGCCGCCTTCACCGCGCTGGCGCTCGTCACCGGGTCCCTGTGGGGCCGGCCCATGTGGGGCGCCTGGTGGGTGTGGGACGCGCGGATGACCTCGGTGCTGGTGCTGTTCCTGTTCTACGTCGCCTATATGGCGCTCCGCGCCGCCTTGGATGACGAGGCCAAGGCCGCCCGGGCCGGGGCGATCCTGGCCCTGGTGGGCGTGGTCAACCTGCCCATCGTCAAGTTCTCGGTGGACTGGTGGAACAGCCTGCACCAGGGCGCCTCGGTGTTCCGCGCCGACGGCCCCACCGTGGCCGACGTCTTCCTCTATCCCCTGCTGCTGATGGGCCTGGCCTATATGTCGGCCTTCGGGTCGCTCTGGCTGGTGCGCATCCGCGGCGAGGTGTGGCGCCGCCGGGCCGAGGCCCTGGCGCTCCGCGCGGCGAGGGCCTGACCATGTTCGGCATGCTCGATTTCGACGCCAGCCCCTATGGCGCCTATGTGTGGCCAGCCTTCGCCATCACCGCGCTGGTCTTCGCCGGCATGATCGCCACGTCGCTGGCCCATGCCCGCCGCTGGCGCGCCCGCACCGAGATCCTGCGCCAGACCGCAGAAGCCGCCGAGGCTGCGCGCCGCCCGGCCCCCGAAATCCAGGAAGCGCCCGCCCCATGAGCCGCTGGCTGGCCATCCTGCCGCTTGTGGCCCTGGTGGCGCTCGGCCTGCTGTTTGGCCTCTATTCCCTGAACCGCGACCCCCAGGTGCAGCCCGACGCCATGGTCGGCAAGCCCGTCCCGGTCCTGGCCCTGCCCGCCCTGGCCGACGGCCGCCCGACAGCCCTGGCCGAAGCGCTCGGCGGCCAGCCCGTGCTGGTCAACTTCTTCGCCTCCTGGTGCCCGCCGTGCGAGGTGGAGCATCCGGTGCTGATGGAGCTGGAAGCCGCCGGCGTCCCGATCATCGGCATCGCCTACAAGGACGCCCCGCCCAATACCGAAGCCTTCCTGGCCCGCCTGGGCGACCCCTTCGCCACCCACCTGGTGGACCGCGACGGCCGCGCCGGCGTCGAATTCGGCGTCACCGGCGTGCCGGAGACCTACCTGGTCGGCGCCGACGGCGTGATCCTGGCCAAGCACGCGGGACCGCTGAGCGCGGAGGATGCGGCGGCGCTGTGGGGGATGCGGGAGTAGGGGGCTCGGCCGCGCCCGCTTTGTGGTCGCGGACGTCAAGATGGACACCATCAGCACTGCGGTTCGCAGCATCTGCAACGCTACATGGCCGAGTTCGACTTCCGTAATTCCAATCGCTCCGCCCTTGGCGTGACGACACCATCGCTACCGACGAAGCCCTGCGTGGGATTGGCGGCAAGCGCCTGACCTATCGGAAGCCGCGCACGCTTAGGCAAAAGGCGCAGCGAATCCAAAGGCTTAGGAAAAAGCTGTGAGGGCATTGTGGGCGCATCGGCACGTGCCAATCAGCACGCGCGCGAATCACGCCTAGAATGAAGGCGTCGGGCGCTACCAACACCCGACGCCAACTGCAACCTGCCGGGTGGCGGCGGTCGCATCTTCCAAGGGGGGAGACTCCCCCGAAACGCCCGAGTTCGTCAACGCCACCCGGCCACTTTTCTGCCCTGAGGAGGGGCGGGACATGGCCTACTACGTCATCACGTACGACCTGATGAACCAGAAGAACTACGCCAAACTAACGGCGGAGCTTGAGCGGCTTGCGGCCGCCAAGGTGGCGCTTTCCGTCTGGTTGCTGGAACGGTTCCAGACCAATCAATTCGGTCTGCGCGACCACTTGCTCAAGTTCATCGACAATGACGACAAGCTGGTTGTCATTGAGTTTGAGAAGTGCCCAGCGTGGGTGCGCGCCCTTCCAGAGGGCCGGAAATGGATTGAGGCGCGCTTCCCTTAGGCGGCGCGTTCACTTCCGGCGACGCCTTCGGGCCTCGCCCCATTTCACCACCTACCGGACGCCCCCGCTTACGCCCCGGTTCGGGCTTGGAGTGCCCCTTGTGGGGCGTGTTCACCAGGTTGCCGAGGACGCGCTGAAACTCCGCGTCTGCGTCTTCTCGCTTGTCGTCTTCAAGGTCACTATCGGGCATGGGCCGACCACACTTTCGAATGTACATTGATGAATGCGGAACGGATGACGTCGCAAGTTGTCACCTACTGCCGCACCGACACTTGGCTCTGACAGGCGTTGTCGTAGCCGTCGATCATATGCGCGAAAAGGGCGCCCCGTGGCTTCAGCGGCTCAAGGACAAGCACTTCCCGCACGTTGACCCTGACGGGCCACCCATCGTCCTCCACAGAAGCGACTTTGTTGCCGCCAAAAAGGAGTTTCATACGCTGAGCGATGAAGCCCGCATGGCCAGCTTCATCGCAGATCTGATGTTGTACCTCACAGCAGTCGAACACTGCGTCATGACCGTCGTGCTGGACAAAGAGGCGATGCTTCACAAGGCTTATTGGAGCAACAAGGAGCCCTACCACTACTGCGCGGAGGTTCTGGCCGAAAAGTTCGTCCAATACCTCGAAAGGCGCAACGGTGTAGGCGACGTATTTGCGGAGAGCCGCCAGCACCGCAAGAACAACGCCTTGGCGGCAGCCTTCCGAGGCGTCTGCGAGGCGGGAACGCGTTACGTCAGCGATCCAGCCCGTTTTGCAGAGCGCCTAAATACCTTCGAGATCAAGTTCCGAGACAAAAAGGACAACGTCGCCGGCCTTCAGATCGCTGACATATATGCGAAGCCTAGTTTTGACCGCGTGATGTTCGAGCGAGACCGAACCCACGAACGAAAGCCACTCTCCGCAGCTATCGGGGAGTTGCTCTATGAGAAAAAATACGACCGCTCCGCGGGGACGGGAGCCCGCATGGGCTACGGCATGAAGTACCTGCCATAACAAAAGCGGGGCCGAAGCCCCGCTCGATGGATTTTGTACCATCTGTTACCGGCCGCCCGTAGGCACCGGATTACGTTAATCCTATCACGAAACAAACTGAACGCAAGTCCGGATCAGCGATTCACCGATCTGTCAAGCCCGCGCGACGCACCCCTGGAACTCAACCATCCCGGCGACCCCCGCCTGCTCTGTCACGTATATAATGTCAGGTTGACCTTACACCCCCTCTATGTCAGGCTGACCTGACATTCACGGAGGCCGAGCCCATGTCCGCCACCCCTGCCGACCGGCGCTATATCCGGCGCACCGCCGCCTTCATGACCGGCTACGCCGCGATCAACATCGCCGCCATCACCGGGGCCTTTGACGATATCGGGGCGCGGGCGGCCTGGGTGCTGGCCCTGGCGGTGGCGGCGCCGGTGGCCGGGCAGATCTGGGCGGTGCTGGTCTGGATGCGTGACAGCGACGAGTTCGTCCGGGCGCTTGCGGCCAAGCGGTTCGTCATCGCGGCGGGCGCGGCCATGGCCCTGTTCTCCGCCTGGGGGTTCCTGGAGACCTATGCGGGCGCGGCGCATGCGCCGGGCTGGCTGATCTATCCCCTGTTCTGGGCGGCGTTCGGCCTGGTCACCCCCCTGGTGCGGAACAGCCGAGCGTGAAGAACCGCCTGCGCGAGTTGCGCACCGCCCGCGGCTGGACCCAGGCCGAGCTTGGCCAGCGGCTGGGGGTGTCGCGCCAGGCGGTCATCGCCCTGGAGAGCGACCGCCACGACCCCTCCCTGGACCTGGCCTATCGCATCGCCGTCCTGTTCGAGACGTCCGTCGAGGCGGTGTTCGAAAACCCCCACCGGGCTTGAGGGGCGCCCGTTCACCCGTAGCGCATGCGGCCGAGCGTTTGGGCCAGGCCCTTGAGCGCCAGGGACGGGCGGATCCTGGTGGTCGCCTTCCACTTTTCGAAGCTCATCACATTGGCGATGCGGGCGTCGACAAAGGCCATGGACGCCGCGCGGCCCGAATGCAGCCGGAGGGCGAGGGCCGCCGAGAGGATGCCCGAGAGGATGGCGCGCTTGGAATAGTGGTTCTCGTCGGTGGCCGTGTCACCCGCCCAGCGCCAGAGCTGGTCGGCGCTGTCCCACAGCAGGCGCCCGCCCAGCGCCAGGTTCTGCGGCAGGGCCAGGAAGCCGGTCCAGCGGCGCACGGCGGCCTCGTCCTGGCCCGCCGCGTCCAGGCGGGCCTCGACGCCCGCGCGGATGCGCTCGCGGATCTTCAGGCTCGTGGGATCGGTCCCGGCCAGGGCGGCCAGGGCGCGGCGGTCATGGCGGCGGGCCAGCAGGGCGGCCAGGTCGGCGGCGCCATTAGGCAGCAGAAGCTCGGTCTCGCCGGCGCTGAGGCCCACATCGGCGCCGGCGCGGGTCGCCAGGCGCTGGGTCCAGCCCTCGTGAGCGACATGGGCGAGGGCGGCGTCCAGGACTTTGTCCTCGGTCTCGCGGGCCCAGGCGTCGGGATCAGGGGTCGAGGCGGGAGCGGCTTGCGTCATGGCGCCATTCTAACCATGGCGAATGCCGTCGTCTTCCGTGGACATAGGCCAAGCCTTCTGCTATTTCGCCGCCCTCGGCTCCGGAGCGGTCGCTTTCGGGGCTATTTCGTATTTTTGTTTCACCGCCACCGCCATGTGCGCCGGGTGGCGCAACGGCAGGCAGGCAGGAGAGAGTCCCCTGGTTCAGATTTTCGTCCGCGACAACAATGTCGACCAGGCCCTCAAGGCCTTGAAGAAAAAAATGCAGCGCGAAGGCTCGTTCCGCGAGATGAAGCGCCACGTGCATTACGAGAAGCCCTCGGAAAAGCGCGCCCGCCAGAAGGCCGAGGCCGTGCGCCGCGCCCGCAAGCTGGCCCGCAAGCGCGCCCAGCGCGAAGGCCTGATCGCGGCCCCCAAGCCGCGCGCCCGCTAGGACGCCGAACGGGACGGCCCTGCGCCATCCCGGCACGATGAATTGAGATGAGGCCGCGCAGTTCGCTGCGCGGCCTTTCTCATTTGAGCGGCAGGCTTCTCCGCCCCCGCCCTGGCGGCCTGATGTCTTGAGCGCGTTCGGCGCCGATAACCGGTTCCCACTTATCGGAACGCGCTCTAGGGCCAAGCTTCCGTCCGCGGCCAGCCGTCACCCTGGCCCGGCCCTTGCTGGTGAATCCGCTCAGGCCATCCTATCTTAGTCTGAACCTGAGTTTTCCCGAGACGGAACAAGAAGCACATGAACATGCGCAATATGGCGATCTGGGGCGTCATCGTCGTCGTCCTGATTGGCCTCTACAGCATGATGAGCGGCGGTGGTCAGGCGGCCAACGCCCGCGAGATCACCTATTCCCAGTTGCTCGACCGGATCAACGCCGGCCAGGTGGCCTCGGCGGTGATCCGCGGCTCGGCCGTCGAGGTGCGTGACGCCCAGGGCGAGGCCTTCACCGCCGTCACCCCCAACAACCAGGATGACCTGGTCAGCCGGCTGGAGGCCCAGAACGCCGATATCTCGGTCAAGCCGGCCGGCGGCTTCACCCTGGTGGGCTTCCTGCTGCAGAGCCTGCCCATCCTGCTGCTGATCGGGGTGTGGATCTTCTTCATGCGCCAGATGCAGGGCGGCGCCCGCGGGGCCATGGGCTTTGGCAAGTCCAAGGCCAAGATGATGACCGAGAACAAGAACCGGGTGACCTTCGACGACGTGGCCGGCGTCGACGAGGCCAAGGAAGAGCTGACCGAGATCGTCGACTTCCTGAAGGACCCGCAGAAGTTCCAGCGCCTGGGTGGCAAGATCCCCAAGGGCGCCCTGATGGTCGGCCCTCCGGGCACCGGCAAGACCCTGCTGGGCCGCGCCGTGGCCGGCGAGGCCGGCGTGCCCTTCTTCTACATCTCCGGTTCGGACTTCGTGGAAATGTTCGTCGGCGTCGGCGCCAGCCGCGTGCGCGACATGTTCGAGCAGGCCAAGAAGAACGCGCCCTGCATCATCTTCATCGACGAGATCGACGCCGTGGGCCGCCACCGTGGCGCAGGCCTGGGCGGCGGCAATGACGAGCGCGAGCAGACCCTGAACCAGCTGCTGGTGGAGATGGACGGCTTCGATCCGTCCGAGGCCATCATCGTCATCGCCTCGACCAACCGCCCCGACGTGCTGGACCCGGCCCTTCTGCGGCCCGGCCGGTTCGACCGCCAGGTGGTGGTGTCGAACCCCGATATCGGCGGGCGCGAGCGCATCCTGCGCGTCCACATGAAGAACGTGCCCCTGGCCGCCGATGTGGACGTCAAGACCGTGGCCCGCGGCACGCCGGGCTTCTCCGGCGCCGACCTGGCCAATCTGGTCAACGAGGCCGCCCTGATGGCCGCGCGCAAGAACCGCCGCATGGTCACCCAGCGCGATTTCGAGGACGCCAAGGACCGGGTCATGATGGGCGCTGAGCGCAAGTCCATGGCCATGACCGATGATGAGAAGCGTCTGACCGCCTATCACGAAGGCGGCCACGCCCTGCTGGCCCTGAACGTCCCGGCCACCGATCCGGTGCACAAGGCCACCATCATCCCCCGTGGCCGGGCGCTCGGCATGGTGATGCAGCTGCCCGAGCGAGACCAGCTGTCCATGTCCTACGAGCAGATGACCTCGCGCCTGACCATCCTGATGGGCGGCCGCATGGCCGAGGAGCTGATCTTCGGCAAGGACAAGATCACCTCGGGCGCCTCATCCGACATCGACCAGGCCACCCGCCTGGCCCGGGCCATGGTCACCAAGTGGGGCTTTTCCGACAAGCTCGGCGTGGTCTCCTATGGGGAGAACCAGGACGAGGTCTTCCTGGGCCATTCGGTGTCGCGCACCCAGAACGTCTCCGAAGAGACCGCCCGGCTGATCGACCAGGAGGTCAAGGCCCTGGTGCAGAACGCCTTCGACGAGGCCCGTCGCATCCTGACGGAAAAGATCGACGAGCTGCACATCCTGGCCAAGGCGCTGCTGGAGTACGAGACCCTCAGCGGCGACGAGATCATCAATGTGATCAAGGGCGTCGCGCCCAAGCGCGAAGAGGCCGACAGCCCCCGCGTGCTCGGCCCGGCCGTGGCGGTTCCGATCTCGCCCCGTCCGGGCCCTGAGCCCGCCTGATCCCCGGCCGCCTGGGGCGGGGCTTCAGCCCTGCTCCAGGCGCTTGGCGGCCTCGGCCACCACCTGGCGGCCCCAGCTGGTGAGGTCGCGTCGCTCAAGTTTTTCAAGGGCCGCTGAGTGGGCCGCCTCGCCGAAGCGTCGGCGCAGATACGCCGCCTCTTCGGTGGCCTCGTGCTGGAGGCGCTTTCGACGCCTCAGATACCGTATCGGGCCTATCATTTTAAACGCTCTTCCGCTCCCCCAAGCGTCACCGTCTCACCCGTACCCCCCTACACCAGGGTTGTGACATGCACGTCGCGCCCAGAGTGAGCACTTTCAGTATTTCTCCTTCGGCGCCGCAGCGATTGGCGCCAATTTACCTTGGACGGTAAGGGAATAGGCGTTGGAAAAACTACAACCTCAAGAGGCGTGACTTTCCTGTGACGAGAGCCCCGCCCCCCGCACGGCCTCTGGTCATGGGAATTCTCAACCTGACCCCGGACAGCTTTTCCGACGGCGGCCGGCACGGCGATCTGGCCGCCGCCCGGGCGCAGGCCCAGCGCCTGATCGCCCAGGGCGCCGACCTGCTCGACATCGGCGGGGAATCCACCCGGCCCGGCGCCGATCCGGTGAGCGCCGAGGACGAGATCGCCCGAATCCTGCCGCTGATCACAGCCCTGCGCACGGCCGGCGACATCCCCCTGTCGGTCGACACCATGAAGCCGCAGGTGGCCCGGGCGGCGGTGGCGGCGGGCGCGACCATCTGGAACGATGTCGCAGCCCTGCGTTATGCCCCAGACGCCTGCGACGTGGCCGCCGAGCTGGGTTGCCAGGTGGTGCTGATGCACATGCAGGGCGAACCGCGCACCATGCAGGCTGCCCCTCACTACGATGACGTCGTCGCCGAGGTCTGCGCCTTCCTGACCGAGCGCGCACAGGCCGCCATGGCGGCCGGCGTGGCGCGGGACAAGATCTGGATCGACCCCGGCATCGGCTTTGGCAAGAGCCTGGACCATAACCTCGCCCTGTTGGCCCGTCTGGACGCCGTCGTCGCCCTGGGCTTTCCGGTCCTCCTGGGCGCCAGCCGCAAGCGGTTCATCGCCGCCCTGCACCCGGCCGCAGACGCCCCCGACGCCCGGGCGCCGGGTTCGATCGCCGCGGCCCTGGCCGGCGCTCAGGCCGGGGTCGCGGCCGTGCGGGTGCATGATGTGGGAGACACCGCCCAGGCTCTCGATGTCTGGACGGCGATCGCGCGAGCCCGCCTGACCTGACGTTCTGGGCGCTCAGCCGAGACTGAAGTGCGTATAGAAGCGCTCCACCGGCGCCGTGACCCGCAGGGGCCGCAGAGGGAATGCGCGCCAGGGCGCCTGCGGATCGAGACGCTTGAGCGCCGTCATGAAGGCCGCCCGCCTCTCGGGATGGACAGCGCCAGAATGGGTCAGAAACTGGCCCCAGCTGGAGGTTCCGCTCAGGCGGACCTCCCCCGCCTCGGTCGCCGACGCGGTGTAGTCGGTCGGGAAGAGCCGACGGTAGGCCTCCAGATTGTAGAGCCAGGAGGAGCCGACGACGACCTCGGCCTCCGGCGCCGTCCGTCGCAGATGGGCGAACATCCGCGCCAACTCCGAACGTCGTGCCGGGACCTTGGACCGCGCCAGAGGGCCGACGCCATCGATGCTGTCGTGATTGTTGAAGTGGATGCGCACCACGCCGGCCTCTGGCGGGTCATAGCTGAAGCAGCCGAAACGGACCCTGTTCGGTTGCGGCGGTTCGTCCGGGGCGGCGGCCAGCACGCGCATGGTCCAGTCGAGCCGGGCCTGCGCATCCGGCAGCGCTTCCATCGGCCCTGAATAGTCCCGCCACTCTGGATGCGGCGATGAGGTCGAGGCGTCGCCCAGGCCTAGCCGGCGGTGCAGATTGGTGAAGTCACGAACAGCCTCGCCCAGGGGCCGGCCGCTCAGGCGTGAAACTTCCTCGGCGAAGCTCAGCTGCAGCGCGAAGTACTCCCTGAACACTTCGGCCCGAGCGCGCCGGGCGTCGTCGACTTCAACCACGGCCGATAAAGGGCATGTCGGTGGCCATGACGGTCATGAACTGGACATTGGCGTCCAGCGGCAGGCCAGCCATGAAGACCACCGCCTGGGCGACGGCGGCGACATCCATCATCGGCTCGGCCCTGAGGCTTCCATCGGCCTGGGGCACGCCCCTGGCCATGGCGGCGGTCATCTCGGTGGCGGCGTTGCCGATGTCGATCTGACCGCAGGCGATGCCGTAGGCCCGGCCATCCAGGCTGGTGGATTTCGTCAGGCCGGTGACCGCATGCTTGCTGGCCGTATAGGCCACCGATCGCGGCCGGGGCGAATGGGCCGAGATCGAGCCATTGTTGATGATCCGGCCGCCCCGGGGGTCCTGGTCCTTCATCAGCCGGAAGGCGCCCCGGGTGCAGAGGAAGGCGCCGGTGAGATTGACGTCGATGGCCCGCCGCCAGGCCTTCAGCGACAGGTCCTCCAGGGGAACCGGCGGCGCGCCGGTCCCGGCATTGTTGAACAGCACATCCACCCGGCCGAACCTGGCCTTCACCGCAGCGAACAGCCCGTCCACCTGGTCCTCGTCGGTGACGTCGGCGGGGTGGACCAGGACGTCCTCCGCCGCCAGCCCCATGGCCGTGGCCTCCAGGGCCTCGCGGCGACGGCCGGTGAGCGCGAGGCCATAGCCCGCCTCGTGCAGGGCCAGCGCACAGGCCCGCCCGATTCCAGAACCGGCCCCGGTGACCAGGGCGAACTTGGCGCGTGTCGTCATGGCGCCAGCCTCGCGCGATGGGCGTCTGTGGGCAAGGCCGTCTCGCCCCTCGTCAGGGGCCGGCGGATATGGAAAAAGCGGCCATGACCTCCTCCACACCCTCCCTTGGCCGGGTCCTGATCATCGCCGGCTCCGACTCAGGCGGCGGCGCCGGCATCCAGGCCGACCTGAAGACCGTCATGGCCCTGGGGGGCTATGGCGCCACCGCCATCACCGCCGTCACCGTGCAGAACACCCTGGGGGTGAGCGCCGTCCATCCGATCCCGGTGGAGATCGTCCTGGCCCAGGCCAGGGCGGTGCTGGGCGATATCGGCGCCGATGCGATCAAGACCGGCATGCTCGGCGATGTGGCCATGGTCGAGGCCGTCGCGGGCCTGCTGGACGAGGCCGCGGGCCTGCCCGCGGTCATCGATCCCGTCATGATCGCCAAGGGCGGCGCGGCCCTGCTGCCCGATGACGCCATATCTGCGGTGCGCAGCCTGCTGGTCCCCCGCGCCGGCCTGCTGACCCCCAACGCCCCCGAAGCCGAGGCCCTGACCGGCCTTGCGGTGGAGAGCCTGGACGACCAGCGTCGGGCCGGGGCGGCCCTGCTGGAGCTGGGCGCCGGGGCGGTGCTGATGAAGGGTGGCCATGTGGCCGGCGAGCGGGTGGTCGACCTGCTGCTGACGCCCGTCGGCGAGACCGTGTTCGAGACCGACCGCCAGGACACCCGCCATACCCACGGCACCGGCTGCACCCTGGCCTCGGCCTGCGCCACGGGCCTCGCCCAGGGCCTGCCGCTCTCCACCGCCGTAGCCCAGGCCTGGGCCTATGTGCAGGAGGCCATGGCCAGCGCGCCGGGCCTGGGGAAGGGGCACGGGCCCCTGGACCACGGCTGGACTCTGCGCCGATGAGCGCGAGCGAGGCCGAACTGGAACAGCGGCTGACCGACATCCTGCGCGCCGCCCCCAGCCTGATGGGGGTGATGGAGACCGCCCGGGAGCTGGCCCTGCCCGACTGGATGATCTTTTCCGGCGCCATCTACCAGAAGGCGCTGAACCACCTGACCGGCCGCGATCCCGACTATGGGCTGAAGGACTACGACCTGGGCTATTTCGACGCCGCCGACCTCAGCTGGGAGGCCGAGGACCTCGCCATCCGGCGGGCGGCGGCGGCCTATCCCCCGCCCCTGGACGCCCTGGTGGAGGTCCGCAACCAGGCCCGGGTGCATCTGTGGTTCGAAGACCGGTTCGGCGAGCCCTATGCGCCGCTGACCTCCAGCGCCGAGGCCCTGACCCGCTTCACCTCGACCATGTTCGCCGTCGGCGCCCGGCTGGAGCGCGACGGGACCCTGCGCCTCTTCGCCCCCTTCGGGCTGTCGGACCTGTTCGCCCTGCGGCTGGTCCCCAACCCCTTGCGGGAAACGCGAGGCTTTGCCCGGACGGCGGCGGCGGCCCAGGCCCGCTGGCCGGAACTGACCCTCCAGGCCTGAGACGAGGGCAAGCTTTGCCTTGATGGCGGCGCAGACCGGGCATAACTGGGCGGGACAACCCCAGCGGCGAGCCCTTCCATGCGCCAGTGGACCATAGACGCCTTCGCCACCGCCCCCTTCCGGGGCAACCCCGCCTGTGTGGTCGAGCCCTTCGACACCTGGCCGGAGACCGGTTGGATGCAGACCCTGGCGGCGGAGAACAACCAGGCCGAGACCGCCTTCCTGTTGCGGACCGATGATCCAGCGCGCCTTGGCCTGCGCTGGTTCACGCCGGCCCTGGAGGTCCCCCTGTGCGGCCACGCCACCCTGGCCAGCGCCCATATGCTGTTCGCCGAGCTCGGCGTCGCGGCGCAGGCCCTCACCTTCGACACCCTGTCGGGTCCGCTCACCGTGTCGCGGGAGGCCCAGGCCTACGCCATGGATTTTCCCGCAGCCCCCGTCCACCAGATCGAGACGCCAGACGGCCTCGCCAAGGCCTTGGGGGCTGAGCCGCAGGCGGTCTGGGCCGGCCCCTTCCTGGTGGCGATCCTGGAAGACGAGGCGGAGGTGCGCAGCCTCAGCCCCGATCTGGCCGCCCTCCAGGCTATTTCCAGCGCCGCCACCCAGGGCCGCGGCAATGTCGGGGTGAGCGCCCTGGCCGGCGCGGCGGCCCCCTATGAGGTGGTCAGCCGCTTCTTCGCGCCGGGGTCGGGGATTCCTGAGGACCCGGCCACCGGCTCCCTGCACTGCATGCTGAGCCCGATCTTCGCCGCGCAGCTCGGCCGGCCGCGCCTGGCCTTCCATCAGGCCTATCCCGGCCGGGGCGGCGATCTGGACTGCGAGCTGGCCGGCGACCGGGTGATCCTGCGCGGCCAGGCGGTGACCGTCATCGAGAGCCGACTGCGGCTGTAGCCCCACACAAAGACGAGCCGGAGCTTGCGCCCCGGCTCGTCCGCCGTTTCATCCGCCGGTCTTAGAGCGCGTTCCGACAATGGGAACCGGTTATCGGAACCAAACGCGCTCAGGACTTGGAGTTTAGCGGCGATGGCCCTGACCATAGCCCTGGCCGTAGCGACGATCAGCGTCGCGGCGCTCCACATAGATCCGGGCGCTCAGCTCATCCATCCGGCGATCCAGGTCGGCCATCTCCCAGCGGGTCAGGCCGCCCTGGCGATAGCGATGCTCCAGGCGCTGGAGGTTGTTGAACTCCGCCCGGAGGCGCACGGCCTCGCTGCGGGTGATGGCGCCGTTGCGCTGACCCATGTCGATCCGGCGCTCCAGATTGGCCTTGCGCTGGGCGATGGGGATCCAGGCCGGAGCCCGGGCGGGCTGAGCCTGCGGACCACGGTGTTGCGTGGCGCCATGGGCCGGGGCGGGACCCTGGTAGCCATAGCCGCCGGGGGCGGCCGACGCGGCGGTGGCGAGGCCCGCCGTCAGGGCGGCGCCGGCGGTGAGGGCGATCAGCAGGGACTTCATGTGCAAACTCCGCGTTGCAGGTCAGCCGCGATCCGCGGCGTCACAGGGAGAAGAGCACTGGCGCGGTGACGCCGGTCTGAGTGCGGCGTTGTCCGCCGTTCACCGGATGCCGAGGCGGCCGATCAGGCGACCTGACTGTGGGCCTCGGCGTCGCCCCGCCGGTCCATGACCGTGCAGATGGTGTCGTAGAGCTTGGCGATCTCAATGGGCTTGGCGACATGATCGTCCATGCCGGCGGCCAGGTAGTCGGCGACCTGGTGGGCCAGGGCGTTGGCGGTCAGCGCCACGATCGGGATGCGGCCGCGCCCGGATCCGGCCTCGAGGCGGCGGATTTCACGGGCCGCCCCAATGCCGTCCAGGACGGGCATCTGGATGTCCATCAGGATCAGGTCGTAGTCGCCATGGGCCCAGGCGTCCACCGCCGCGGCGCCGTCTCCGACGATCTCGACCTCGACGCCCAGGGACGCCATGACCGCGGCCAGGACCTGCTGGTTGGTGAGATTGTCCTCCGCCGCCAGCAGGCGCAGGGGCCGGCCGGCCTCGTCCGCGTCAGGCTGGGCGGCCCTGTCGGACCGGGGCGCCTCCGAGGACGACGCCAGGCCCTGCGCCTTTTCGGCCATCGGGGCCGGAGCCTGACCCCGAGCCAGGGGCAGGCGGACGAGGAAGACCGAGCCTTCGCCCTCGCGGCTTTCGGCGGTGATCTGACCGCCCATCATCTGGGCCAGCTCGCGGCAGATCGCCAGGCCTAGGCCTGTGCCGCCGAACCGCCGCGTGGCGGTGCTGTCGGCCTGGGCGAACTTCTCGAACAGCTGGGGCAACTTGCCGGCCGGCACGCCGACGCCCGTGTCGCTGACCTCCAGCACCAGGCCTCCCTGCGGGTCGACCGTGAAGCGGGCCGCCACGGCGCCGGTCAGGGTGAACTTGACGGCGTTGGACAACAGGTTGCCCAGGATCTGGCGGATGCGGTTGGCGTCGCCGCGCCAGGCGCCCTCGGCGGCCGGGTCGATCTCGACGGCGAAGTCCAGCCCCCGGGCCTGGGCCATGACGCCATAGCTGGCCCGGGCGCTGGCCGCCAGCGTCTCCAGATCGAAGTCCTCCTCGACCAGGGTCAGCTTGCCAGCCTAGTTCTTGGAGATGTCGAGCACGTCGTTGATGACGGTCAGCAGCAGGCCGCCGGACTGGCGGATCACGTCGAGCCGCCCCCGCTGCTTGGTCGGCAGCCGGTCCATGGCCATGACGTCGGCCATGGCCAGGACGCCATTGAGAGGCGTGCGGATCTCGTGGCTCAGATGGGCCAGGAACTGCGACTTCAGCACATTGGCCGCATTGGCCGCATCCCGGGCCTCGACCAGCTCATCAAGGGTGCGGTTGAGGTCCCGCTCCCGGGCGTCGAGGCGCCTCAGCAGGTGATTGAAGCTCAGGGCCAGACTGCCGAACAGGTCGTCGCGGGCCTCCAGGGGGACCGGCGCGAAGCGGCCGCTGGCCGCCACCTGGCGCATGGCCTCCGACAGGTTCTGCACCGGCGCGATCACCTGATGGGCGAGGCCTCGGGAGAGGAAGAGCGCAACGCCCACCCCGCCAAAGAACAGCGCGCCTGTCAGGGCGGCGAATTGCGGAAGCATGCCGAGCAGGCGGGGTGGTGTGGACTCCACCCGAAGTTCGCCAATGGTCCGCCCCTGCCAGATCAGGTGATGGGCGACGCTGAGGCCGCGTGCGTCGGCGGCCCCCTCGGCGACGAACTCGGCCAGCACAGCGCCCTTGGCGTCGGTCAAGCGGACCCGCTCGACCAGCGGCACGCGGCTGAGGGACTCCACCGCCATGGCCGCCCGCGCCATGTCGCCCACGGCGACGGCCGGCGCCGCGAGATCGGCGGTGACATCGGCAAGGGCTGAAAAATGGCTCCGGGATTGCTCGCGGGCGACCGCCCATTGCTGAAGCATGAAGGTCGCGCAGGCCGCCAGCAGGACCACCACCGTCGTGACAAGCGCCACCCCGGCCACCTTCGCATGGAAGGTCGCTTCATGTCGGGCGCCGGCGGAATCGGGGGGGCGGTCCATGGCGAAAGGGGGCGGTCTCTCGGGGAGGCTAGCGGCCCCTCATAGGGCAATAGTCCTAACCATTCGCTTCCCCACTCGCCTGCCAGGCGAACGCAACTTGTGCGTGAACTTGTCACAGTTGCAAGGACGGACGGGCGTTAACTTTTGGTTTAGCTTGGTTAGCATTCCGTTAACCCCCAGGAGGGACTCCCCATGGAAAAGGCGTTTGTAGCCCAGCGTGTCGCCAACAAGCTGTTCGCCACCGAAGAGTCGGTTGACGCGGCCCTGATCGAAGCCACCGAGCTGATGACCGAGATGCTCAAGGCCCGTAAGGACGTGGGTGTCTCCACCGTGTTCGGCGATGACGCCGCCGCCAAGCTGGTGGAAGCCATCAAGGCCCTGGGCGAGGCCCGCACCGCCATGGTCGGCGTGCACGGCGAGCTGAACGAGGCCAAGCTGCGCCTGGGCGTGCGCACCAAGCTGGTGGGTCCCGACAAGCCCTTCGAGCCGGCGCGCAACGTCCCGGCCATGCGCGACGTGGGCTAATTGCAATAGTTTAACTGTGTTGCGCCTCTAATCACGGTTAGAGGCGCAACCATGTCGGCTGGCACCACCTATATTCTGACCTGGGTTCTCCTATGGGCCCTGCTGGTCTCGGTCTGCGTGTTCGCATTCCGCCGCGGCGGCGCGCCTGAGCGCCTGGGCGCCGGCCTGATCCTCGGACTCGCCCTGGTCACGGCGGCGGGCGACCTCTTCGCCTACGCCAATGGACTTCGACAGCATCAGGCCTTCCTGGTGGGGCGCCTGATGCTCGAGGGCGCCCTGGCCATGGGCTTCCTGCTGCTCGCCGTGCGCTATGCCAGTCTCTGGCTGGGGGGCGCGATGCTGTTTCAGGCGATTCAGTTTTCGCTGCAGGCCTTCTACTTCGTCACCGGCCGCGCACACGACACGCTGTACGTCACCGTCAACAATATCGACTTCTTCGGCATCCTGGCCTGTCTCACCGCCGGGACCCTGGCCGCCAGCCGCCGTCGGCGCGCCGCCGAGACGCAGGTGAATTCGCCCCTGCCGGGGACGATCTGACAGGGTTTTCGGCAAAAAACCGCTTGTCCTGACGCGCAAATGGGCGTTTGTGCGCGGCGGGCCACGCCCTCCCAACGGGGCGCTGCTCATCTGCAAGGATGGGAGACATCGCAGTGACTGACCACACCAAGCCCGCCATGCGGCCGGCTCGCGCCGAATTTTCGTCCGGCCCTTGCGCCAAGCGCCCCGGATGGACCCCTGAAAATCTCACCAACGCCGTCCTCGGACGCTCGCATCGCTCCAAGCTGGGCAAGGCGCGGCTCAAGGACGCCATCGACCGCACCCGCCAGGTTCTGCAGGTTCCGGACGACTACCTGATCGGCATCGTGCCCGGCTCCGACACCGGCGCGGTGGAGATGGCCATGTGGTCCATGCTGGGCGCGCGGCCCGTGCAGCTGCTGGCCTTCGAGAGCTTCGGCAAGGACTGGGTCACCGACGTGACCAAGCAGCTGAAGATCGAGGCCGAGGTGCTGTCGGCCCCCTATGGCCAGCTGCCGGACCTGAGCAAGGTGCGCAAGGACGCCGACCTGGTCTTCACCTGGAACGGCACCACCTCGGGCGTCCGCGTGCCGAACGGCGACTTCATCGCCGACGACCGCGAGGGCGTCACCATCTGCGACGCCACCAGCGCGGCGTTTGCGCAGGACCTGCCCTGGGCCAAGCTCGATGTGGTCACCTTCTCCTGGCAGAAGGCCCTGGGCGGCGAGGCCGCGCATGGCGTCCTGATCCTGTCGCCCCGCGCCGTGGCCCGGCTGGAAAGCTACGCCCCGGCCTGGCCGATGCCCAAGCTGTTCCGCATGACCAAGGGCGGCAAGGTCAATCTCGAGATCTTCGAGGGCGCCACCATCAACACGCCGTCCATGCTCTGCGTGGAAGACGCCATCGACGCCCTGAAATGGGCCGAGCGCATCGGGGGCCTCACCGAGATGCGCCGCCGGGCCGACGCCAATCTCGACGTCCTGGCCCGCTGGGTCGAAAAGACCCCCTGGGTCGAGTTCCTGGCCGCCGATCCGGCCGCCCGCTCCAACACCTCGGTCTGCCTGAAGGTGGTGGACCCCAGGATCACGGCCCTGGACGAGGCGGCCCAGGCCGACTTCGCCAAGAAGATGGCCGCGGCCCTGGAAAAGGAAGCCGTGGCCCTGGACATCGGCGGCTATCGCGACGCCCCTCCGGGCCTGCGCATCTGGTGCGGCGCTACGGTGGAGACCTCCGACCTGGAGGCGCTGACCCCCTGGCTGGACTGGGCCTTCGAGTCCCTGTCGGAAAACCTCCAGGCCGCCTGAGCCCCTAATGCCCTCCCCCGTGCGGGGGAGGGTTGGGAGGGGGGTGAAACTCCGCCTCTCCTTCATGATCGCAATCCGCCAACACCCCCACCCCAACCCCTCCCCGCAAGGGGGAGGGGCTCTGATGAAGAGAACCGCCCATGCCCCGCGTCCTCATCGCCGACAAGCTGAGCCCCGCCGCCATCGAGATCTTCAAGCAACGCGGCGTCGACGCCGATGTGAAGACCGGCCTGTCGAAAGACGAACTGCTGAAGATCATCGCCGACTATGACGGCCTGGCCGTCCGCTCGGCCACCAAGGCCGACAAGGACGTCATCGCCGCGGCCAAGAACATGAAGGTCATCGGCCGGGCCGGCATCGGGGTCGACAATGTCGACATCCCCGCCGCCACCGCCGCCGGCATCGTGGTGATGAACACCCCCTTCGGCAACTCGATCACCACGGCCGAACACGCCATCGCCATGATGTTCGC
>NZ_JAUSLG010000080.1 GCF_030646615.1 Phenylobacterium sp.
CATAGGCGCGGGCCTCCTGGCCTCGCCCACGGAAATAGGCTGCGCGCTCGAAGGCGATCCCGGGGTGAGCGGCCTGCGTCGGCGTCAAGCGGGCCAGCTGGGCTTCTGCGGCGGCTGAGCCTGAGCGCAGGGCGATTCGGGATTCGGCGATCGCCCGCTCAGCGGCCGGAAGCAGGCCGAGCATGGCCTGTGCGGCTGGTCCCTGGGGGCCGTAGAGCAGCCGGTCGGCGCGGCGAACATGATCCTCGGGCCGCAGGTAGCGACCGAACTGGGCGAGCATGGAGGCCTGAACGTCGGCCTCGAACACCTTGTCACGCCAGACGCGGCGGATCAGGGCGGTGGCCTCGGCCTCCTGGCCGGCGGCGATCTGGGCGTTGGCCAGGGCGATGGCGCCGCGGGCGGTCACCGGCCGTTCGCCGCCGAACCAGGCGATGGTCTGCTGCGGCGACAGGCCGGAGGTGACCAGCAGCTTTTCGGCGGTCTCCTGGCGGCCGGCGCTGCGGGGCCAGTCGGCCAGGTCGCGCCTGGCCTGATCGGCCTCGAAGAAGCCGACTGATTCGCCGGCCACATCCACCAGGGCCCAGGTGGCGATCTTGCGGGCGATGGGATCGGACATGGCGCCGATCAGGCTGCGGGTGGCGGCCACGTCGCTGCGCCGCGCGGCGTCCAGGGCCTGGCGCAACAGCTGGTTCTCGCTGGTCGAGAGGGGGGCGAGCGGGGGCCGGCGCACGGCCTGGAGTTCAATGGGCTTGGGGAAGGGGTCCTGGCTTGAGGCCGGGGGTGTTTGCGCCTGGGGGACGCCGACCACGAGGAACAGGGCTGCGGCGGTCAGAAGGGTCTTTGGCGCAAGGACGTGCAAGCAGGAACTCTCCAGGTCTCACCCATTGAACGACAGGGCGGTTGCGGGCATGGCCGCGCCGGACATATTGTCCGCGCAACATCATAGGCCGCAACATCATGCGGCGCTTTCACGGCTTTTTGCAGACAATGTCCGAACCTTTATTCAGGGGCGTGATGCCGGCCCTGGTGACCCCCTTCCGCGATGGCGCGGTGGACCAGGACACCTATGTGGCCTTGATCGAGCGCCAGATCGCCGGCGGCGTGCACGGCCTGGTGCCCGTCGGCACCACGGGCGAGACCTCGACCCTGTCCCATGACGAGCACCGCCTGGTGGTCGACCTGTGCATCAAGACCACCGCCGGCCGCGTGCCGGTGATCGCCGGCGCGGGCTCCAATTCCACCCGGGAGGCCATCGAGTTGGTCAAGCACGCCAAGGCCGTCGGCGCCGACGCGGCCATGGTGGTGACGCCCTATTACAACCGCCCCAGCCAGGAGGGCATGTACGCCCACTATGCGGCGATCAACGAGGCCGTGCAGCTGCCGGTCATCGTCTACAATGTGCCGTCGCGCACCGGGGTCGACATCTCCAACGACACCCTGGGACGGCTCTCCAAGCTGCCCAATATCGTCGGCGTCAAGGACGCCACCGGCGACATGACCCGGCCGACCATGCAGCGCCTGCTGTGCGGCCAGGACTGGGTGATGCTGTCGGGGGATGATCCCAGCGCGCTGGGCTACATGGCCCATGGGGGCCACGGTTCGATCTCGGTCAGCGTCAATGTGGCGCCCGACCTGGTCTCCACCTTCTACAACGCCGCGCTCAGCGGAGACTGGAAGACCGCCCTCTACTGGCAGGACCGCCTGATCCGCCTGCACAAGGCGCTGTTCACCGACGCCTCGCCGGCCCCGACCAAGTTCGCCCTGGCCCATCTGGGGCTCTGCTCTGAAGACGCGCGGCTGCCGATCGCACCGGCGTCGGAGGCTGCGCGCAAGGAAGTCCTGGCGGCTCTGCACGACGCCGGGATCGTCTAGGCGCGCGTCATGGCTGGAAAACCCATCGCCGAAAACCGGCGGGCGCGATTCGACTACTTCCTCGACGACGCCATGGAGGCGGGCCTGGCGTTGACGGGCAGCGAGGTGAAGTCCCTGCGCGCCGGCAAGGCCAATATCGCGGAATCCTATGCGGCGGTGGAGGGGCGCGACATCGTGCTGATCAACGCCGACATTCCCCCCTACGCCAAGGCCAGCCACTTCAACCACGAGCCGCGCCGGCCCCGGAAGCTGCTGCTGCACCGCAAGCAGATCGACCGCCTGATCGGGGCGGTCCAACGGGAAGGGCGCACCATCGTGCCCACCAAGCTCTATTGGAACGACAAGGGCCTGGCCAAGCTGGAGATCGCGCTGGCCAAGGGCAAGAAGCTGCACGACAAGCGCGAAACCTCGGCCGAACGGGACTGGCAGCGCGACAAGGCTCGGCTGTTGCGCGACAAGGGGTGAACCCTTCTCCGCCCACCCCTGCGCAGATCGAGGCGATCGAGCGGGCCACCATCGCCACGGTCGCCCACGACTGTTTCGAGGTGATCGGCCCCTGGATCCTGGGTCTGCGGCCGGGCTCCATCGGCCGCGCCCACAGCGCCGCGCCGCTCGCCCACACCCTGGTCCGCGACGAGGGGCTGATCGCCCGTATCGAAGCCGCCTACCGCGCCCGGGACATGGCGCCGGTTTTCCGCCTGCCCGATGTGGAGGGCTTGGCCAGCGTGGCCGAGGCCCTGGCCGAGCGGGGCTATGGGCCGCAGCAGCCGACCTTGGTGATGAGCGCCGACCTCGATCGGGCCGCGGCCTTCGCCGAGCCTGCCGGCGCGTCGCAACTTGAGCGGCCGGACGAGGCCTGGGCGGCGGTGTTCCTCGGCGAGGGGTTTGATCCCGACGACGGCGCCCATCGGGTGGCCGTGCTGTCGAAGTCGCCGGGCGCGCTGTTCGCTGCTGTCCGTGACGCCGAGGGGACCCACGCCGTGGGCGCGCTCAGCCTGGCCGAGGGCTGGGCCAGCCTGCACGGCATGCGCACCCGCCGGGCCCGCCGGGGCGAGGGCCTTGCCGGTCAGGTGGTGGCCTGTCTTGCCCGGGCGGCCCAGGCGAAGGGCGCGACGCAGATCTTCCTACAGGTGGAGGAGGGCAATGCGCCGGCCCGCGCCCTCTATGCCCGCGCCGGATTTGCCCCCCTGTGGCGCTACCAGTACTGGCGGCGCGCCTGAGGTCCATCGGAGTTCAGCTTTTTCGTCACCCTCGCGCTTGACGCGAGGGCCCATGAACACGGGGTGGGCCTTGGTGTTCATGGATGGTCGGATCAAGTCCGACCATGACGGAGGAAGACGGGAACGTCGTCCGCAGCCCGGACCAGCCCTTAGTCCCCCAGCAGGGTCCGGGCGCGGACGAAGATGTCCTCGAACATCTGCGGCGTCAGCCGCCCTGTGTTCGTGTTGAGCCGCGAGCAGTGGTAGGAGTTGATCACCGTATAGGGGCCGGCCTGGAACTCCGACCCATGGCCGCCGACGCCCGCAGAGGCCTTGAGGCCAAGCGCGCGCAGGACATTGCGCCGGGATACGTCGCCCAGGGTGACGATCACCTTGAGATTGGGCAGCTCGTCCAGCCGGGCCGTGAGGAACGACCGGCAGGTGGCTTCCTCCGACGTTTCGGGCTTGTTGCCCGGCGGCGCGCAGCGCACCGCATTGGTGATCAGGCAGTCGATGAGCTCCAGCCCGTCGTCGGGCCGCGCCTCATAGGCCCCCCGGGCAAAGCCCAGGCGGATCAGGGTGTCGAACAGCAGCACGCCGGCGAAGTCGCCGGTGAAGGGGCGCCCCGTGCGATTGGCGCCCATGCGGCCAGGCGCCAGGCCGACCACGGCCAGGCGGGCGCCGGGGTCGCCGAAAGACGGCGCCGGGCCATTCCACCAGTCGGGATGGGCCGCGCGATTGACCTCCCGATAGGCCACCAGGCGCGGACAGAGCGGGCAGTCGCGGGGTGGTTCGGCGGCGGCGCTCATGGCCGGCTCAGGCCTCGGCATCCGCCTCGTTCTCGCGCTCGTTGTTCATCCGGCTCTCCTGGATGAACCGGGGCAGGCGCGAGGGTCGGCCAATGATCTCCGACAGGTCGGCCAGATCGATGAAGGCGTCGGCCTGGCGGCGCAGGTCATCAGACGCCATCGGCGGCTGGGACTTCACGGTGGAGACGACGCTGACCCGCGCGCCTTTGCGCTGCACGGCCTCCACCAGGCAGCGGAAGTCGCCGTCGCCGGAGAACAGCACCAGGTGGTCGGCGTGCTCAGCCATCTGCATCATGTCGACGGCGATCTCGACATCCATGTCGCCGCGCCAGCGCTTGCGCCCTTGCGCGTCGGTGTATTCCCGGGCGGCCTTGGTCACGAGGCGGAAGCCATTGTAGTCGAGCCAGTCCACCAGGGGACGGATCGGCGAGTATTCCTGGTCCTCGACCAGGGCGGTGTAATAATAGGCCCGCACCAGCACGCCGCGCTTGCGGAATTCCTCCAGCAGCTTGCGGTAGTCGATGTCGAAGCCGAGCCCCTTGGCCGCCGAGTACAGGTTCGCGCCGTCGATAAAGAGGGCGAGCCGATCGGTGGGGTAGAAAGTCATAAGCGTGGAAATCCTTGAAAACGGCGCGGGATCTGGCTGGGACGAGGCGGTCGTGATCGCGCTGGGGGGCAATCTGACCGGCGATTACGGCTCTTCCGAAGCCCTTCTCGAAGCCGCCCTGGCTCGTTTCGATCAGGCGGGATTGCCTGTTCTTCGGCGATCGGGATGGTGGCGCTCGGCCGCCTGGCCCGATCCGTCGCAGCCGGAGTATCGCAACGCTGTCGCGATTGTCGAGACGCGCCTTGAACCCCGTTCGGTTCTGCATACCCTGTTTTCAATCGAGGCGGAATTCAACCGCAATCGGGGGGAAAGGAACGCGCCGCGCACCCTGGATCTCGATCTGATCGCCCATGGGCGCCAGGTGGTCGATCTCCCGGACCTCATTCTGCCCCATCCCCGCGCCCACCAGCGCCTGTTCGTCATGGGCCCCCTGGCCGAGATCGCGCCGGACTGGCGCCATCCGGTGTCGGGGCTGACGGCCCGCGATTTGGCCGCCTGCGCTACGGTTGGCTCCGACGCCCGGCCGGGGTGAGGGAGCGTCGGCTTCGGCATATTTCCCAACCGCTTGGGTTATGGTATTCTCAGACATGCCCACGGTTCTGCGCCTCGGCCGCCTGCGCGTCGTGATCTATCCCAACGACCACAGGCCGCCGCATGTGCATGTCCTGGGAGCCGGGACACAGGCCATTTTCTTTCTGGCCTGTCCCGATGGTCCGCCGAGCCTGCGGGGTAGCCACGGCCTCACCACGGCTGAGCTGAACCGCATTGCGGACGCCTTGGCCGCCGAGCTGGCGGCGTTGTGTGGTGCATGGGAGCAGATCCATGGCGATAACTGATACTGACCGGATCGCAGCCGAAGAGCGCCTTCAAGAGGATCTGAAGGGCCAGCCCAAAGCCGTCTCCGCGCGCTACGACCGGCGCGTCTCGCGCATCGTCGTCGGCCTCAACAACGGCCTGGAGCTGGCCTTTCCACCGCGTCTGGCCGAAGGGCTGGAGGCGGCCACGCCCGCCGAGCTGTCGGAGATCGAGATCAGCCCGCTGGGCGATGGTCTCTATTGGCCCAGGATTGATGTGGATCTCCATGTGCCGGGCCTGCTGAACGGCGTCTTCGGCTCCAAGAGCTGGATGGCCCGCACGCTCGGCGCAGCCGGCGGCCGCGCCCGCTCGGCGCAGAAGGCTCGCGCCGCCCGCGAGAACGGCCGCAAGGGTGGGCGACCGAGGAAGGCTGTCACGGTGTAGGCGCCCTCACTCTGAAAGCGCCGCCCCCTGCGGCATTGCACAATCGAGCGTGAGCGACTATTTTCTCCAGTTCTCTCCCCAATCCGAGGATTTCATGGCCCGCGTCACCGTCGAAGATTGCATCCAGAAGGTCCCGAACCGCTTCAACCTGGTTCTTCTGGCCGCCCATCGCGCGCGCGCCATCTCTGCCGGCGCTCAGCTGCTGGTCGATCGCGACAACGACAAGAACCCCGTCGTGTCCCTGCGTGAGATCGCCGACGACGTAGTCGACGCTGAAGAGCTGCGCGAGAACCTGATCGCCAGCCTGCAGCGGGTGGACGAGCACACCGAAGCCGAGGAAGAGGCCGAAACCCTGGCCCTGCTGGCCGACCCGACCCATGCCCAGATGAGCGAGCTGGAACTGGTCCGGGCCCTGCAGAGCGACCGGGATGGCGGTCAGGAGGAGCGGTACTGAGCCCCGAAGGCGCAGACCCTCTTACTGTCCAGGCGGCCCAACCCGTCGCCGAGCCCAAGGACGCGCCCGCTCCGGCGCGTCCGCCCAAGCTGCTTCGCCAATACGAACTGATCGACAAGGTCCGGTCCTATGACCCGACCGCCGACGAGGCGCTGCTGAACCGCGCCTATGTCTACGCCATGCGCATGCACGGCTCGCAGAAGCGGGCGTCCGGCGACCCCTATTTCGCCCACCCCATCGAGGTGGCGGGCATCCTCACCGACTACCGCCTCGACACCGCGACCATCGTCACGGCCCTGCTGCATGATGTGATCGAGGACTGTCCGGTCAGCCGGGCCGACATCGACCAGCTGTTTGGCGAAGAGATCGGCGAACTGGTCGAGGGCGTCACCAAGCTCTCCCAGCTGGAAGGCAATTCCGAACACACCCGCCAGGCCGAGAACCTGCGGAAGTTCATCCTGGCCATCTCCAAGGACGTCCGCGTCCTGATGGTCAAGCTGGCCGACCGGCTGCACAATATGCGCACGCTGGAGTTCATCAAGAACCCGGCCAAGCGTGAGCGGATCGCCCGCGAGACCCTGGAGATCTATGCGCCCCTGGCGCGCTCCATCGGCTGCCACCGCATCTGCACCGAGCTGGAGGAACTGGCCTTCCTGCATCTGAACCCGGTAGCCCGCGACGCCATCGGCCGCAGGCTGGAGGCCCTGCGCCAGGAGCAGGGCGGGGCGGTCTCGGTGGTCTCCGGCGAAATTTCCGCCAAGCTGGCCGCCGCGAGCGTGGCCGCTCGCGTGTTCGGCCGCGAGAAGCACGCCTTCTCCATCTGGCGGAAGCTGCAGCGCAAATCGATCGGTTTCTCTCAGCTTTCGGACATCTACGCCTTTCGGGTGATCGTCGATTCCGAAGAGGACTGCTACCGGGCGCTGGGGGTGATCCACCGGGCTTGGCCCAGCGTGCCCGAGCGGTTCAAGGACTACATCTCCACGCCCAAGCGGAACAACTACCGCTCGATCCACACCACGGTGGTCGGCCCCCGGGGCATGCGCATCGAGATGCAGATTCGCACCGAGGCCATGGACCGGGTGGCCGAGGACGGCGTCGCCGCCCACTGGCGCTACAAGAACGAGAGCTATGGCTTCGACGCCGAGGCCCAGGCCGCGGCCGGCGGGCGCGATCCCCTGGTCAATCTGCGCCATCTGGTCCAGCTGCTGGAGCACGGCGGCGATGTCGAGGAGCTGGTGGAGCACGCCAAGCTCGAAATGTTCCTCGACCAGGTGTTCGTCTTTACGCCCAAGGGCCGGCTGGTCAGCCTGCCCCGGGGCGCCATGCCGCTCGACTTCGCCTATGCGGTCCATACCGATGTGGGCGACACCTGCATCGGCGTGAAGGTCAACGGCGAGCTGCGGCCCCTGCGCACCCTGCTGCAGAACGGCGATGTGGTGGAGGTCATCCGCGGCGCCAAGCCGGTGGTGCCGCCGGACTGGCGCTCGCTCACCGTCACCGGCCGGGCGCGCTCGGCCATCCGCCGGCATATTCGCCAGAGCGAGAAGGACGAGTTCATCCGCCTCGGCCGCGCCACGGTCGACCAGACCTTCGAGCGGGCCGGCAAGAAGCGGGCCGATGTCTCCCTGCGCCCGGCCCTGGACCGGTTCGCCACCGCCGCCGAGGAAGACCTGTTCGAAGCCGTCGGCCGCGGCCGGGTCACGCCCACACAGGTGCTCGACGTCATCTTCCCGGGCCTGAAGGCCGCCGACCGCGACGCCGCCACCGCCCAGCGACGGATCGAGGGCGGCGCCGGCGCCCGACTCTATGTGCGGGGCAGCGGCCTGACGCCGGGCCTTAATCTGCACTTTGCCCCCTGCTGCAGCCCGGTGCCCGGCGACCGTATCGTCGGCATCATGGACCCCGAGGGCGGCGGCCTGGCGGTGCACACGATCGACTGCGCCACCCTGGCCGAATACGAGGATCGCGAGGAGGTCTGGCGCGACCTGCAATGGACGCCGGAGGCCGAGCGCAACACCATTTCCCGCGCCTCGCTGGCGGCCACCATCCGCAACGCGCCGGGCGTGCTGGGCCAGGTCTGCACGGTGATCGGCGAGGCCGGCGGCAACATCGTCAACCTGCGCATGCACCATCGCCAGCGGGACTTCTTCGACGTCGATTTCGACCTCGAAGTGAAGGACGCCCGCCACCTGACCCACATCGCCGCAGGGCTACGGGCCAATCCCAGCGTCGAAACCGTGGACCGGGCGAAGGGCTGAGCCCCCCGCCCGGCCGGGCCTCAGCGGCTCAGCCGCGTCACCGTCAGGGCCGGATCGGCGGCGATCTCGGCCTCGGTGAAGGGCAGGGGCCACCAGGCCTCGGCGGCATAGAGCCGGGTCTGGTCGCCATAGTGGGGCGAGTCCGGATGGGCGCTCTGGCCGTAGCTGAGAACCGCCTCGGCCTTGGGACCGTCGGCCTCGAACTCCACCACCTGCACATAGCTGGAGCCATGGACGGGCAGATAGGCCCTGGCCTTATCGCTCCAGACCGAGCGCTGGGCGTTCAGCACCCCGATGTCGCCGTCCGCCCCGTGGACGGCCAGCCGCTCGGCGCCCACCGGGCGGACCTGAACCTGGCCCCAGGGGGCGGCCAGCGCCAGACCGCGGGCCTGGGTGAGCCGCACCGCCTCGGCCAGGGCGGTCAGGGCGGCGGCGCGCACCTCCGGCGCTGGGCTCAGCCCCCGGGGGGTGGTGACCGGCTGCTGCGGGTCGAAGGGCGTCGCATAGAGGTCGGAAATCTTGTGAGCGGCGGTCCAGAACTCGAGGAACAGGTGGGTTCCGACGCTGTCGGCGTCCGCCCGGCGATCCCAGCGGGCCAGGACGGCGCAGGCCGGGGCGAGATCGATGACGCCGGTCTCCAGGGTCTGGCGCGGGGCCTGGCCGCAGGCGGCCAGCAGATCATCCAGGACGAGATCGGCGCCCAGGACCTTGTTGCCATAGAGAATGGTCTCCACCGCCTTGCGATCGAAGGGGCGGCCGGGCTGTCCGTCGCGTCTCTCTCGCCATGCGGCGATCTCCAGCAGGCCCGAGCGGGTGCGCAGGTTCTGCGGCACAGCCTCTTCGCCGATGACCCGCGGATAGCCGGTCAGGGGCGCGGCCGGATTGGTCAGCCAGTAGCTGTCATTGCTGTTGGCCACGAAGTCGTCGCGGAACAGGGCGGGCATGGCGCTGCCCGGCATCAGCCCCGCGACGGGGGTCTCAGGTGATGCGGGCCAGTCGCAGGCGGCCCGGGCGCCGTCCAGCACGAAGAGTCGGGCGGCCCGCCAGTTGGCCGCGGCCGGCGCCTCGGCGGCGCAGGTCTGCATATGGGCGTCGGTCAGATTGGGCGTCGCCGTGACGTCGGCATAGAGGGCCCGGCCGTGGCGGTCGGCGGCGATGGTGTTCACCCAGGGCATGCCGAGGGTCTCCACCAGGGTCTGGTGGATTTCCTCCACCGACCGCGCCACGCCGAACCGCATCCAGGCTTCTGACGAGCGCAGGCCGCCGCGATTGGCGTCCCGCAGGGCGTAGGCATGGGCCGTGTCCCAGGTAAACCCGCTGGCCGGGGCGGCGACGATCGGTCCGTAGGCCGTGCGATAGACGGTCCGCCGGCGCGGCTCGGTCTCACCCTTGACGGGCACCTCGACCGTGACGGCTTCGATCGGCTGCGGCGCGCCATCGACCAGATAGGTCATGGGATCGCCCGGCTTCAGATCCAGCTGGAAGAGCGAGAAGTGGCGGTCGGTGGAGACGGTGTGGGTCCAGGCCACGTCCTTGTTGAAGCCGATGGAGACGCCGGGCAGGCCGGCCATGGTCACGCCCATGACGTCCAGTTCGCCGGGCAGGGTCAGGTGGATCTGGTAGAACCGGTTGGTGGTCGCCCAGGGAAAGTGCGGATTGGCCAGAACAAGACCGCGGCCCTGGGTCGTGAACGCCTTGCCGAAGGCCCAGCCATTGCTGCCAAGACCGGCATATTGCGCCGGCTCAGGCGCCTGCAGGGCGACCTGCGCCGCCCCGCCCGGCGGAACCGCCGCCACGATCCCCGACAGCCAGGCGCCGGCGCTGGCCTGGATCATCTTCTCGTCATTCAGCCGCAGCAGGTCGTCGACGGTGATCGGCCGGACCCAGGCCGCGCCGCGGCAGGGCGCGGGCAGGGCCGCCAGGCCCGTGTCGCTCAGATAGCGATTATAGCCCGCCACATAGCCCCGGACCATGTCGGCATAGCGGGGATCAACCTCCGCAAAGGCCTGTCGCAGGGCGTCCATGTCGAAGATCGACCGGAAGAAGACATCGGCCTCGACATTGGGAATGGGGCGGAAGGACACCGTGGTCTGGCCCTCGGCGCCGAAGGTGAGCGCCCGTTCGCCGCTCAAGGTGACGATCTGATCGGCCATCAGACAGATATTGTCCTGGGCGTAGGCGTAGCCCGCGCCAAATCCCAGGCCTTCCCGATCCAGGGCGCGGATATGCGGCACGCCGTGGGCGGTGCGTCGAATCTCCACCTCGCCCTGGTTCAGCGGGTGATCGACGGCCTGGGCCTGGGCTGCGCCCGCCAGGGCGATCGCCGCCACGGGCGCCAGGACTCCGCGCAGGAGTCTTGCCCCGCCGGGGGCCGGGGGCGAGCTGGATTGGAGTGTCATGGGCCGTTTCCCTAAGATGTCGCAGCGGGCGTCGATCACGCCTCTGGCTCAACCTTAACCTTGGGGATGAGTTAGTTGCAATCCAGTCACAATTAATCAGGCCAACGGCCGGGCCGTTTCAGGCCATCTGCACGGCGCGCCACGTCCAGGGGGTCTTGGCGCCGGTGAAGGTTTCCGGCGTGCAGCGCAGATAGAGGCTGTCGGCCCAGGTGTGACCCAGAAGGTAGGTCTTCTTGGCGCTGCCCACCACCACGAAGCCCAGCCGTTCGAGCAGCCGGCGCGAGCTGGTGTTGTTGGGGTCCACGTCAGCCGTCGCCTCGTTCAGGCCGCGATCCTTGAACGCCCGGTCGATCACCGCCGACACGGCTTCCTGCGCATAGCCCTGGCCCTGGGCGTCCGGGTGGAGAATGTAGCCGATCTCCGGGTCGGCCCAGAAGCCCACCTTGCCCACCACCAGGCCCGCCTTGGTCTCGACAATGAAGTCGTCGTTGCGGGTGGCCATCATCCCCTCCAGCCAGAGGCGGGTCTCTTCGATCTTCTCGTGGGGCAGAGTGGACCAGAAGGCCATGGCGTGAGCCGAGCTGAGGATCACATGCATGGCCTCCAGGTCGCTCGCCCGGGCGGGGCGCAGCGTCAGGCGCTCGGTTGTGATAATCCCCGGCATTGGCGGCTCCTGCGAATCTCCAACCATAGACTGGAGGGCGAAGGTGACATCTAGGCCGCCCTCAGATATTTCGCCCTCAAGGAGGCGCCCAAATGACCACTGACGAAGTCCTTGAGGAATTCCGCGGCGCCGGCGCCCTCCGCGAGGGCCATTTCGTCCTCTCGTCCGGGCTCCACTCCGGCATGTTCCTGCAGAAGAACCTTGTCTTCCAGTATCCTGACCGCACCGAGCGGCTGTGCAAGGCCCTGGCCGATTTGATCCGGCGCGAGGTCGGTCAGGTGGATGTCTGCGTCTCCCCCGCCGTGGGCGGCATCATCCCCGGCTATGAGACCGCCCGTCAGCTGGGCGTGCCCTCGATGTATGTGGAAAGGGTCGACGGCCGGCTCCAGTTCCGCCGCGCCTTCGCCCTTAAGCCCGGCGCGCGGGTGGCTATGGTCGAGGATATCGTCTCCACAGGCCTGTCCTCGCGGGAATGCGTCGAAGCCATCCGCGAGGCCGGCGGCGAGGTGGTCTGCGCCGCGGCCCTGGTCGACCGTTCCGGCGGTCGGGCCGAGATCGGCGCGCCTTTCCTCACCCTGGCGAAGCTGGACGTGCCGGCCTATCCCGCCGACCAGCTGCCCCCCGAACTGGCGGCCATTCCGGTGGAAGATCCCGGCAGCCGGAGGCTGAACCGATGAGCGGCCTGCGCCTGGGCGTCAATATCGACCATGTGGCGACGATCCGGAACGCCCGGGGCGCCACCTATCCCGATCCGGTGCGGGCGGCCGAAATGGCCATCGCCGCCGGCGCCGACGGCATCACAGCCCATCTGCGCGAGGACCGCCGCCATATCTCCGACGCCGACATCGACGCCCTGGCGGTGATCGTGAAGCGCCGCGGCCGGCCCCTGAACCTGGAGATGGCGGTGACAGCGGAGATGGAGGCCATCGCGCTCCGCCACCTGCCGCATGCGGCCTGCCTGGTGCCCGAGCGTCGCGAAGAGGTGACCACCGAGGGCGGCCTCGACCTGGTCAAGGGCCACAATCACATCGCGCCTGTGGTCGGTCGGCTGGCGGCCGCGGGGATCCGCGTCTCCTGCTTCATCGACGCCGACCTGGAGCAGGTCGCCTCGGCCAAGGCCATGGGCGCCCAGGTGGTGGAGCTTCACACCGGCGCCTATTGCGACGCCGTGCGGGACGGTGACCCCCGGGCGGCCGAGCTGCTGGCGCGGCTGACCGCCGCCGCCGCCCAGGCGGCCCGCCTGGGCCTGGAGGTCCATGCCGGCCACGGGATCGACTATGAGACGGTCAAGCCCATCGCCGCCATTGCGCAGGTGGCCGAGCTGAACATCGGCCATTTCCTGATCGGCGAAGCCATCTTCATCGGCCTGCCGGCCGCCATCGGTCGGATGCGGGCCCTGATGGACCAGGCCCGGGCGGAGCTGGCGGCGTGATCATCGGCCTGGGCTCCGACCTTGCCGACATCCGGCGCATCGACAAGACCCTGGAGCGGTTCGGCGAGCGGTTCGTCAAACGCATCTTCACCGAGATCGAAGTCCGCCGCTCCGAGCGCAAGCCCGATCGCGCCGCCTCCTACGCCAAGCGGTTCGCCGCCAAGGAGGCGTGTTCAAAGGCGCTTGGCACGGGGTTTCGGCGGGGCGTCTTCTGGCGCGACATGGGGGTGGCCAATATGCCGTCGGGCGCGCCGACCATGGCGCTCACCAACGGCGCCCTGAAGCGGCTGCAGGAGATCACGCCGGCCGGCCACCGGGCGGTGGTGCATGTGACGCTCACCGACGACCATCCCTACGCCCAGGCCTTCGTGATCATCGAGGCCGTGCCCGAATAGCCGCAGCCCTGCGGCGAATCGCCGATTACGGCGAGTTCACGGGGGGCTGGCTTGCTAGAGCCCGCGTCAGACGATAGCTAAACCCCTTCCGCGCGCTGCAGCGCGCCGCAGAGAACACGCATGAGCGAGAATGTGCACAGCGCGCCGGCGTCCGATAAGCCCGACGCGGTGCAGGAGATCGTCGAGATCGTGAAGACGGTCGTCTACGCCCTGCTGATCGCCCTGGTCCTGCGGGTCCTGCTGTTCCAGCCGTTCACCATTCCATCGGCCTCGATGGAGCCGAACCTGCTGGAAGGCGACTACATCATCGTCTCCAAATATGCGTACGGCTATTCCCGGCACTCGATCCCGTTCAGCCCGCCGCTGTTCGAAGGCCGGGTCGCGGCCCGCGACCCGTCCCGCGGCGACATCATCGTCTTCAAGCTGCCCCGCGATGGCCGCACCGACTATATCAAGCGGCTGATCGGCCTGCCCGGCGACCGCATCGAGATTCGCGGCGGTCAGATCATCCTGAACGGCCAGCCCGTGCCGCGGGAGGCCATGTCGCCTGGCCTGATCGACACCGGCTATGGCTTCACCCGCGAAGTCATGCGCTTCCGCGAGACCCTGCCCGATGGTCGCACCTATGTGACCTATGACCTGGGTCCCGACGGCGAGATGGATAACAAGGGTCCGTTCCTGGTCCCCGAGGGCCACTACTTCTTCATGGGCGACAATCGGGACAATTCCCTCGACAGCCGCGCGCCGGCCGAGATCGGCGTGGGCTATGTCCCGGCCGAAAACCTGGTGGGCAAGGCCGAGATCATCCTGTTGTCCTGGGAGCGGGCCGCCTCGCTGTTCAAGCCCTGGACCTGGGTGACCGAGGCGCGGCCGGGCCGGTTCTTCAACATCCTCCAGTGACCGACCGCCTATGAACCGCCGGGCGGCCGCCATCGCCGAACTCGAGGCGAGGATCGGCCATGTGTTCCATGATCGCGAACTGCTGGAGCGCGCCCTGACCCACGCCAGCGTGGGCGAAGGCGCGACCAAGGTGCGCCACTATGAGCGGCTGGAATTCCTCGGCGACCGGGTCCTGAACCTGCTGGCCGCCGAACGGCTGATGAGCCTGGACGGCGAGGCCCGCGAGGGCGAGCTCAGCCGCCGCCTGGCCAATCTGGTGAACTTCCATGCCTGCGCCGACGTCGCCCGCGACATCGGCCTGGGCGAGGCCCTGCGGCTCTCGGCCAGCGCCACCAAGATCGGCGCTCGGGAGTCCGACGGCGTGCTGGGGGACGCCTGCGAGGCTCTGATCGGCGCCCTCTATATCGACGCGGGACTCGACGCCGCCCGGACCTTCTTCCTGCGCTTCTGGGCCCAGGCCTTCGCCGATCTCGACGCCCCCCGGGGCAAGGATCCCAAGACCCAGCTCCAGGAATGGGCGCAGGGGCGCGGCCTGGCCCTGCCCACCTATAAGGTCGTCGCCCGCCAAGGCCCCGACCACGCCCCATCTTTCACCGTACAGGTGACGATTGAGGGGTATGATCCCGAAGCCGCCCAGGGACGTTCCAAGCAGGAGGCCGAAAAGGCCGCCGCCCTGGTGATGCTTCTCAAACGTGAAGGACCTCAATGACCCGCGCCGGATTCGTCGCCATCATCGGCGCCCCCAATGCGGGCAAGTCGACTCTCACCAACCGCCTGGTGGGGGCCAAGGTCTCGATCGTGACCCAGAAGGTCCAGACCACGCGCTTCCCCGTGCGCGGTGTTGCCATCGAGGGTGAGAGCCAGATCGTGCTCGTGGACACGCCGGGCATCTTCGCCCCCCGTCGGCGTCTGGACCGGGCCATGGTGCGCTCGGCCTGGGGCGGGGCCGAAGAGGCCGATGGCGTCGTCCACCTGATCGACGTCCAGGCGGAGCTCGCCGTGGGCGAGGCTCAGGGCAGCCCGGCGGACAAGCGGGCGGTGATCGACGTCCAGACCATCATCGAGGGGCTGAAGGCGTCAGGCCGCAAGGCGATCCTGGCGCTCAACAAGATCGACGGGGTCAAGCGCGAGCGCATGCTGGCCCTGGCCCAGCGCCTGTTCGACACCGGCGTCTATTCCGAGGTGTTCATGATCTCGGCCGCCGATGGCTCGGGCGTGGACGACCTCAAGCGGCGGATGGCCGAACTGGTGCCCGAGGGCCCCTGGCTCTATCCGGCCGAACAGACCGCCGACCTGCCGGCCCGCCTGCTGGCCGCAGAGATCACCCGCGAGAAGCTCTATCTGCGGGTCCATGAAGAGCTGCCCTATGCGGCGGCCGTGGACACCACCGCCTTCGAAGAGCGCCGCGACGGCTCGGTGCGCATCGAACAGACCATCTATGTCCAGCGCGACAGCCAGCGGCCGCTCATCCTGGGCAAGACCGGCCAGACCCTGCAATGGATCGGCCAGAAGTCCCGCGAGGAGCTCACCGAGCTGTTCGACCGCCAGGTGCACCTCTTCCTGCATGTGAAGGTCGACGAGACCTGGGCCGACAAGCGTGAGTTCTACGGCGACGTGGGCCTCGATTTCGACGTCTGATGGAGTTCGAGGACGACGCCTTCGTGCTCTCGGCCCGCGCCCATGGCGAGACCGGCGCCATCGTCGATCTGCTGACCTCCGAGCATGGCCGCTACGCCGCCCATGTGGCCGGCGGGGCCTCACGGCGGCTGAAGCCCTTCCTGCAGCCGGGCGCCCAGGTGAGGGTTCGCTTCCGCGCCCGGGTGGCCGAACAGCTGGGCGCGGCCACCCTGGAGCCGATCGGCGAGGGGCCCGGCGCCCTGTTCGACGATCCCCTGGCCCTGCACGGCCTCTCGGCGGCCGCTGCGGTGGCCGCCGGCGCCCTGCCGGAACGGGAGCCCCATCACGGGGCTTACCTCGCCCTGGAGGCCCTCATCAGCGCCCTGGCGATCCCGGACATCTGGCCGGCGGTGTTCGTCCGCTACGAGGCGGGCCTGCTGCAGGACCTGGGCTTTGGCCTGGATCTCTCCAAGTGCGCGGCCACGGGATCGGTGGACGACCTGATCTATGTGAGCCCCCGCACGGGCCGGGCGGTCAGCGCCCAGGCCGGGGAGCCCTACAAGGACAAGCTCCTGCGTCTGCCGCCCTTCATGCTGTCGGCCCAGTGGGGGCTGGAGGCCGGCGATATCGGCTCGGGCCTTGATCTGACCGGCCACTTCCTGGAGGCCTTCGTCTTCAATCCCCTGAACCGGCCCCTGCCGCCGGCCAGGGTCTGGATGATCGACCGCCTGTCGGACGCCGACCGGCTGTGACGGACCTATCGCGGCGCGCTAGAATCGCGGCCACGGAGAATCAATGAGCAAGCACACACCTCCGCCGTTCGATGGGGACGGCGACCGCATTATCGACGAGCCGCTGAGCGAGGCGCTGTCGCGGCGCTACCTGGCCTATGCGCTCTCGACCATCACCGGCCGGGCCCTGCCGGACGTGCGCGACGGCCTGAAGCCCGTTCACCGCCGGCTGCTGTTCGCCATGCGCCAGCTGCGCCTGGATCCCAACTCCTCGGCCAAGAAGTCGGCCCGGGTGGTCGGCGACGTGATCGGTAAGTACCACCCCCATGGGGACACGGCGGTCTATGAGGCCCTGGTCCGTCTGGCCCAGGACTTTTCCCAGCGCTACCCGCTGATCAACGGCCAGGGGAACTTCGGCAATATCGACGGCGATAACGCCGCGGCCATGCGCTACACCGAGTGCAAGCTGACCGACGCGGCCCAGCTCCTGCTGGACGGCATCGACGAGGACGCCGTCGATTTCCGCTCGACCTATGACGGCGAGGACGAGGAGCCGGTGGTTCTGCCGGCCGGCTTCCCCAACCTGCTGGCCAACGGCTCCAGCGGCATCGCCGTGGGCATGGCCACCTCGATTCCGCCGCACAACGCCGCCGAGCTGATCGACGCCTGCCTGCTGATGCTGGATGCGCCGGACGTCAGCACGGCTGACCTGATGGTCCATGTGAAGGGGCCAGACTTCCCCACGGGCGGAGTGATCGTCGAATCCCACGCCTCCATGCTGGAGACCTACGAGACCGGCCGCGGCGGGGTCCGCACCCGGGCGAGCTGGGTGCGCGAGGATACCGGGCGGGGGACCTATCAGATCATCGTCACCGAGATTCCCTATCAGGTGAAGAAGGCCGATCTGGTCGAGCAACTGGCCAATCTGATCGAGAACAAGCGCGCGCCTCTGCTGGGGGATGTTCGCGACGAGTCGGCCGAGGACGTGCGGCTGGTGCTCGAGCCCAAGAGCCGCAATATCGAGCCCGAAGTCCTGATGGAGAGCCTGTTCAAGCTCTCCGACCTGGAGAGCAGGTTCTCGGTGAACCTCAATGTCCTGGACGCCCGGGGCACGCCCCGGGTGATGAGCCTGAAGGAGGCCCTGCGCGCCTTCCTCGACCACCGGCGCGAGGTGCTGGTGCGCCGCGCCCGCCATCGCCTGGCCAAGATCGAGGCCCGGCTGCATATCCTCGATGGCCTGCTGATCGCCTATCTCAACCTCGACGAGGTGATCCGCATCGTTCGGCACGAGGCCGAGCCCAAGGCCAAGCTGATCGAGACCTTCAAGCTCTCGGACCTGCAAGCCGACGCCATCCTCAACACCCGCCTGCGCCAACTGGCCCGGCTGGAGGAGATGGAGATCCGCCGCGAGCACGGGGAGCTGTCGGAAGAACGCGACGGCCTGCTGAAGCTGCTGGAGTCCGAGCCCCGGCAATGGAAGCTGGTCGGTGTGGGCCTCAAGGAGGTGCGCAAGATCCTCGGCCCCGACACCGCCGTGGGCAAGCGCCGCTCGATCTTCGCCGACGCGCCCGAGGTGGACGCCGAGGCCGCCATCGAGGCCATGATCCCCCGCGAGCCGATCACGGTCATCCTGTCGGAGCGCGGCTGGATCCGGGCCGCCAAGGGCAAGGTCGAGGATCCCTCCGAGCTGAAGTTCAAGGAGGGCGACAAGCTTGGCTTCATCGTGCCGGCCGAGACCACCGACAAGCTGCTGATCCTGGCCTCGGACGGCCGGTTCTTCACCATTGGCTGCGACAAGCTGCCCTCGGCCCGCAGCCATGGCGAGCCGCTGCGGCTGATGATCGATCTGGAGGACCAGGTCGAGATCGTCGATGTTTTCGCCCACAAGCCCGGCTTGCGCCGGGTGCTGGCCTCAAAGGCCGGCTACGGCTTCGTGCTCATCGAGGACGAGGCGGTCTCCGCCCGCCGGGCGGGCAAACAGGTGCTGACCGTGGACAAGCGCGGCGCCCTGCCGACCCTGGCGGTGCGTGGCGACCACCTGGCGGTGATCGGCGACAACGGCAAGATCCTCATCTTCCCCATCGCCGAGCTGCCCGAAATGCCCCGGGGCAAGGGGGTCAAGCTGCAGGCCTATCGCGAGGGCGGCCTGCGGGACGCCACCGTGTTCGAAGCCGAGGCCGGCGCTGTCTGGATCGACCCGGCTGGCCGCACGCGCGTGTGGCCCGAATGGCGCGACTGGCTGGGCCGCCGGGCCGGGGCCGGCAAGCTCGCCCCACGCGGCTTCCCGACCAGCAAGCGGTTCAAGCCCAAATAAACCCACGGCGCCCCGCCATGGTCAGCTTGGCCATTGCGGCGGCCGCAAGCTCCGATAGGGTCCCTCCCAAAGAGCTTTAGGGGAGGCCTCACATGTTCCACTTCAACCGCCTGGCGGCGGCGACGCTGGCCGTCGCCCTGCTGGCTGCGCCGCCCGCGGCCTTGGCCCAGCGGGCGCCCGCGCCCTTGCCAGCCGCCGCCAGCCCGGCGGCGGTGGGCTTCTCCGCCGAACGCCTGGGGCGCCTGGACGCCGCCATGGCCCAGGCGGTCGCCGACGGCCGTGTGGCGGGCATGACCACCCTGTTGGCCCGTCACGGCAAGGTGGTGGCCTTCAACACCTATGGGCAGGCGAGCCTGGCCGATCAGCGGCCGATGGAGAAGGACGCCATCTTCCGCATCTATTCCATGACCAAGCCGGTGACCGGCGTAGCCCTGATGATCCTGTTCGAGGAAGGCCGCTGGCGGCTGGACGATCCGGTCAGCAAGTACGTCCCTGAACTGGCCGACCTCAAGGTGATGACCGGCACGGACGCCAACGGCCAGCCCATCCTGGAGCCGGTCACCCGCGACCCGACCATGCGCGAGTTGATGAGCCACACGGCGGGCTTCGGCTACGGTTTGTCGGAGGAGCACGCCGTGGACCGGATGTTCCGGGAGAAGAGTGTCCTGGGCTCATCCTCGCTGCAGGAGATGGTCGAGAAGACCGCGACCATTCCCCTGATGTTTCAACCTGGTACGGACTGGAGCTATTCCGTCGCCGTCGATATCCAGGGCCATATCGTCGAGAAGCTGACCGGCCAGACCCTGGGCGCCTTCATGGCCGAGCGGATCTTCCAGCCGTTGAAGATGACCGACACCGGCTTCCAGGTGCGGGCCGGCCAGGCCGACCGTCTGGCGGCGGTCTATGTGGGCGCCCCCAATGGCGGACGCCTGTTCGAGGCCAAGGAGCTGGCTGGCGCGCCGGCCCAGGACTTCACGGTCGCCCCGCGCATGGAGTCCGGCGGCGGCGGTCTTGTCTCGACGGCGTCCGACTATGCCCGCTTCGCCCAGATGATCGCCAATGGCGGCGAGCTGGATGGCGTCCGCATCCTGGCGCCTGCGACCATCGAACTGATGGGAACCGACATGATCCCGGAGGACGCCCTGGTGTCGTCCAACGGTTCGGTAGGCCAGCGCTTCAACGACGCCGTGGGCTTTGGCCTCGACTTCGCCGTCATCAAGGATCCCCGCAAGGCCGGCGGTCTGGAAGGGAAGGGGACGCTCAGCTGGGGCGGCGCGGCCGGCACCTGGTTCTGGGTCGACCCCACCAACGACATCGTGTTCGTCGGCATGATCCAGCGGTTCGGCGGCACGGGCGGGCCAGATCTGGGGACCACCACCCGCACATTAGTCTACCAGGCCCTGGTCGATCCCGCGAAATAGGCCGCCGATCTCCGGGATGCGGGCTGGCTTAGGCCGGCCCGCCGCCTTGACAAGGCAGGCCCCGCATGCGCCCTTCCGCGCCTCGTTTTCCCTGCTTTTTCTGCGACTCCTCATGCACCCTTACCGCTCCCACACCTGCGGCCAGCTTCGCGCCGCCGACACGGGCAAGACCGTCCGCCTTTCCGGATGGATTCATCGCAAGCGCGACCATGGGGGGCTGGTCTTCATCGACCTGCGGGACAATTACGGCCTGACCCAGCTGGTGTTCGCCCCGGAGACCCCGGGCTTCGCCACGGTGGAGCGCCTGCGGGCCGAGAGCGTCATCTGTGTCGAGGGCGAGGTGGTCGCCCGCACGCCTGACACGGTGAACCCCAACCTGCCCACCGGCGAGGTCGAGGTCCACGCCAAGGGTGTGGACGTGCTGTCGGAATCCGCCGAACTGCCGCTGCCGGTGTTTGGCGAGCCGGACTATCCGGAAGAAATCCGCCTGAAGCACCGCTATCTGGATCTGCGGCGCGAGACCCTGCATCGCAACATCCTGCTGCGCAGCCAGGTGATCGCCTCGATCCGCCGCCGGATGACCGACCAGGGCTTCAACGAGTTCCAGACCCCCATCCTGACGGCGTCCTCGCCGGAAGGCGCCCGGGACTTCCTGGTGCCCTCGCGCCTGCATGCGGGCAAGTTCTACGCGCTGCCCCAGGCGCCGCAGCAGTTCAAGCAGCTGCTGATGGTCGCCGGCTTCGACCGCTATTTCCAGATCGCCCCCTGCTTCCGCGATGAGGACCTTCGCGCCGACCGCAGCCTGGAATTCTACCAGCTCGACGTGGAGATGAGCTTCGTCACCCAGGACGACATCTTCGCCGCCATCGAGCCGGTGATGCACGGAGTTTTCGAGGAGTACGGCCAGGGCAAGCCGGTCACCCCCTATCCCTTCCCGCGCATCCCCTATCGGGAGGCGATCGCCAAGTACGGCTCCGACAAGCCCGACCTGCGCAACCCCATCGAGATGCAGGACGTGTCCGACCACTTCCGTGGCGGCGGCTTTGGCCTGTTCGCCCGCATCCTGGAAGACGCCAAGAACGCGGTGTGGGCGATCCCTGCGCCCAAGGGCGGCAGCCGCGCCTTCTGCGACCGGATGAACTCATGGGCGCAAGGGGAGGGCCAGCCGGGCCTCGGCTACATCTTCTGGAGCGAGGACCAGGGCGGCTGGGGCGGCCCAATCGCCAAGAACCTGGGCGCCGAGAAGACCGAAGGCCTGATGACCGCCCTTGGCCTCGGCCAAGGGGACGCGGCCTTCTTTGCCGCCGGCGACCCCAAGGTCTTCTACAAGTTCGCCGGCGCCGCGCGGACCAAGGTCGGCGCCGACCTGAAGCTGGTGGATGAAGACCGGTTCGAGTTCGTCTGGATTGTCGACTTCCCGATGTTCGAGATGAACGAGGAGTCGAACCATGTCGACTTCTCGCACAACCCCTTCTCCATGCCCCAGGGCGAGATGGAGGCGCTGCAGACCAAGGATCCCCTGGATATCCTGGCCTATCAGTATGACATCGTCTGCAACGGCTATGAGCTGTGCTCCGGCGCCGTTCGGAACCACCGGGCTGATGTGATGATCAAGGCCTTCGAGATTGCCGGCTATAGCCAGCAGATCGTCGAGGAGCAGTTCGGCGGCATGCTGAACGCCTTCCGCTATGGCGCCCCGCCCCACGGCGGTCTCGCGCCGGGCATCGACCGTATTGTGATGCTGCTGGCCGGTGAGAGCGCCATCCGCGAGGTCATCGCCTTCCCGCTGAACCAGCAGGGTCAGGACCTGATGATGAGCGCGCCGTCGGAGGTGGACGAGCGCCAGCTCAAGGAGCTCAGCCTGCGTCTGGCCCTGCCGATCAAGCCCGCCTGAGGCCTGCTCGCCCTAGTCGGCCAGCGGCGCCAGATAGCGTGGCGCGGCC
>NZ_JAUSLG010000104.1 GCF_030646615.1 Phenylobacterium sp.
GGCTCGCTCGGCCGACAGGCGCCGCCCGGTATAGGCCAGCTCGCGCACCCAGCCCTCGGTGATCAGCTTGCACATCCGCGGGAAGGTGCCGACATCGGCGGTCATGCCGATATTGATCTCCTGCACGCAGAAAAAGGCGTCCTCGGTGGCGTAGCGGATGTCGCAGGCGCTGGTCATGTCCATGGCCCCGCCGATGCAGCCCCCCTGGATGGCTGCCAGGACCGGCATGCGGGCCTCGTCGAGGCAGGAGAAGCAGTCCTGCAGCCAGCGGATATGGTGGCGCTGGCCCTCGGCGGCGATGAAGCGGTCGGGGGCGGCCCCGCCGTCGGCCGCCGAGGTCCCGCCGCCGCCGAACACGGCCAGGTCCATGCCGGCGGAGAAGTGCTTGCCCGTCGAGGAAATGACGATGCAGCGGGCGCGGACATTGTCATTGATGTCGCGGACGATCACCGGCAGCTCGTTCCAGAAGTCCCGGATCATGCTGTTATAGGCCTCGGGCCGCTTGAGCCGGATATGGGCGACCCCCGCCTCGATCTCCACATCGAAACAGGTCCAGGGACCCAGCGCCGGAATGGCGGTGGAGTCGTTCGAATGGGCGGCGGTCATGGCGTATCCCTGGGTTGTTCTGAGTGTTGGCCCCCATCATCGCCCCCTGACGTGGGGAAGGCCAAGCCCTCAGAGGTCTTCCACCGGCTGATCCAGGGCCTCGCAGAGCCGTTCGGCGACGATCGCCCGGTGGCAGTCGCAGGCCCGGGCCTCGAAACAGAGCAGGGCGATCTTCTTCTCGCCGGCCAGGTCCTGGGCGCGGGCCAGCTGGGTCACGGCCTGAGGCTCTGCCAGGTGGGCCTCGAAGATGGCGCGCATCTCGGCGATGCGGCCCGAGCGGGCGGCGTCCCGGCCCGCCTTCGGGGTGCCCAGGCCCCGCAGGTGTTCATAGCCGATCCCCTCAGCCTCCAGGCTTGAGCCCAGTATGGTCTTGGAAAAGCCCGGCCGGCGCGAGGCGGCCACGGCGCGGACATCGACCACCAGCTCGACGCCGGCGGCCTTCAGCGCCTCGATCATCTGGGCCTGGGTCTTGCCCTCATAGCCGATGGTGGCGATGGCCATGGCGAACCTCTCCTTGGGTCAGGGGTGAGACAGGATATATGGAGGCTTCCCGCCCTGACCCAGCTTCACGGCGCAAACGAACAGCTTTGGACCGAGGGGATTGGCCGATGGATGGAATGGTCGATGCGACGCTGCGGACCCGCCGGTTTCCCCTGCCCAGCCGGGGCGGCGAGATGGCGGCCCTGGAGTTCGGCCCGGCCGACCGGCCCCTCGACATCGTCTTCTGTCACGCCAACGGCTTCAACGCCCAGACCTACAGGACCATCCTCGCGCCCCTGGGGGCGACCTTGCGCATCCTGGCTATCGACCTGCGCGGCCATGGCGCCACCACCCTGCCCACCAAGCTGGAGAACCGGCCGGGCTGGGCGGAATATCGCGACGACCTGCTGGCCCTGCTGCCGCACGTGACCACAGGCCCGGTGGTGGTGGCCGGCCACTCCATGGGGGCGACCACCAGCCTGATGGCCGCGGCCCAGACGCCGGAGACCATCGGCCGGCTGGTGCTGTTCGATCCGGTGCTCAGCCCCGATCGGACCGAGCTCGCCCCCACCGACATCGCCCAGTCGCCCCTGGTCCAGGGCGCCCTTCGGCGACGGCCGGTGTTCGACAGCCGGCCTGCGGCTCTCGCCGCCTATCAGGGCCGCGGCGCTTTCAAGACCTGGTCGGACGAACAGCTGGCCGACTATGTGGCCGCCGGCTTCCATGATCTGGAGGATGGCCGGGTGCAGCTGGCCTGCGCGCCGGCCTGGGAGGCGTCGAACTTCTCGGTCTATGACGGCCAGGCCTGGGCTGCGGCGCAAAGCTGTCCTTGCCCGGTGCGGATCTTCAGGGCCGAGCACGGCTCCACCTGCCGGGTGGACGGCCACATCGAGGCCCTGACCGCCACCGGCCGCTACCGGATCGAGACCGTGCCCGGGACCAGCCACTTCCTGCCCATGGAGCGCCCCGACCTGGTTCGTGAGGCCCTGGCGCAGGCGGTCGCCGGCCTAGCCAGCTAGACTCCGAGCCTTGAGCGCGTTTCGTCCGATAACCGGTTCCCACCTATCGGAACGCGCTTAGAGCGCCATCTCCGGGCGGGCCGTGGCCTGAAGCGCCGCCACCGTGGCGGGGCTGAGTCGCACAACCTTGCGGGCGTCGAGATCGAAGCCCACGGCGACATTCTCGGCGCTGGCCCAGGGCCGGCCGCTGACCGGGTCGATCATCCAGTGGCGCAGCAGGCGGAAGCGCTCCTCCACATGGGCGGTGGCCGAGCGCAGCTCAAAGCGGTCGCCGATCCGCGGCCAGGCGAAATGCACCAGGCGGTATTCCAGGGCCGCCCCGCCGATCCGGGGCGCTGGCCCGCCCTCCACGGCCGGCTCGGCCAGTCCCCGGTCGGGCCCCAGCAGGTGCAGGACGCCGTCAGAAATCTTGCCCATCAGGATCTCGGTGCGCATCCGGCCAAAGCCGTCGCAGTCGGGCGCGCCGATGACGCCCAGCCCGATGCGCTTGAGGCCCATGGCCTGCGCCTTCTCCAGGCTGCCCTGGCTTTCGCCTATGGGGCCCAGGGTGATCGAGCGCGGCGCGGCAAAGTCGGGGATGTCCACCTGCAGGGCCTGCGCAGCCTCGACGATCCGCCGGGGCCAGGGGAAGGCCCGGGCGCCGTCGGCGGTGACATGGCGGACCACGGTCTGGAAGGTGGCGGCCGGCGTTCCGTCGGGATGCAGGATGACGATCAGCAACCGGGCCTCGTCCTCGCCCATGGCCGCCACCCCGCCGCGGGCGGTGAGGGCCGCCCCGGGTTTGGCCTCGCGCAGGAACCGGATGTGCTGTTCGCGCACCACCAGGGTCGATTGGGCCAGCGGCGAAAAGGCGTCGGGCATCCCCAGGGCTGCGGCCAGGCCGGCCAGGGCCTCCATGGACTTGGCCACCCAGTGGCGCACGTTGAGATGACCCATCTCATCGCATTCCCAAGTGTTCACCCCGCCCACCCAGATTTCGGTTCCGCCGTTCCAGGTCATGCCGCCTCCCCCGTCGCTACGCCCGCAAGGGCGGCGCAGACCTTAGGGGCGCCCGCGCGCCGACGGCAACGCCGCGCGCCCCCTTTGGCCGGTCCTCAGGCCTCGCTGTCGCCCGGGACCTTGGGCGCCTCTTCGGTTTCGCCGGTCACTTCAGGGCCGCGGCCGGTGCGCTCGATCTGCTCGTCCTGGCTGCGGACGGGGGCTTCCGGCGGCGGGTTCTCCACCGGGGTGCGGTGTTTCGTATCGGGTCCAGACATCTGAGCCTCCTGGGTTTGCGTATGAAGGCAGAGCGCATAGGGCGGCGGGCCTGTTCCAGCCTGTCTTCCAAAGCTAGTCTGCCGGGGACGGGACAGGACCGATGTTCATGGACGAGACGACACCGGACGCCGCCGCCGATCGCCCCCGCCGCCGTCACAGCCTGCCGGTGCGGCTGACCCACTGGGTCAATGTGGCGGCCCTCTTCGTCCTGCTGGGCAGCGGGCTGCAGATCTTCAACGCCCACCCGGCCCTCTATTGGGGGCACACCTCGACCTTCGCCGAACCCTGGGCGGCCATGACCGCCGAGCCGGTTGGCGACCGGCTGGCCGGCTTCACCCAGGTCGGGCCGCTCAAGATCGAGACTACCGGCCTGTTTGGCCTGTCTGACGGGGAGCGCCGGGGCTTCCCCGCCTGGGCCACCCTGCCCAGCTATCGGTCCCTGGCCGATGGCCGCCGCTGGCACTTCTTCTTCGCCTGGGTGCTGGTGGCCAATGGTCTGGTCTACCTGGCCTGGGGCCTGGCCTCAGGCCACTTTCGGCGGGACCTGGCGCCGGCCCGCGCCGAGCTGTCGCCCCGGCGCCTGCGGGTCGAGATCGTCGCGCACGCCCGCCTGCGCTTCCCCAAGGGGGCGGCGGCGCACGGCTATAACAGCCTGCAGAAGCTGGCCTATCTGGGGGTGATCTTTGTCCTCTTGCCGCTGATGGTTTTGAGCGGCCTGGGCATGTCGCCGGGCGTCAACGCCGCCTGGCCCTGGACCTTCGAGATCTTCGGCGGCCGCCAGTCGGCCCGGACCCTTCACTTCCTCACCGCGGGCCTGATCGTCGCCTTCGTGATCGTCCACCTGGCCATGGTGCTGGCGTCCGGTCCCATCGGTCAGGTGCGGGCCATGATCACCGGAGGCGCCCGGCGCGGGACCCTGGAAGGAGACCAGCCATGAGCCGAACCGCGCCGCACCGCCGCGGCCTGCTGTCGGGCCTGGGGGCCAGCCTTCTGGGCCTCACCCTGGCCGGCTGCGACCAGCTCAACCGCAACCCTGCGGTCAAGGCCGGCCTCGCCCGGGCCGAGGGCCTGACCCAGGCCGCCCAGCGGCTGATCCTGCCCCGCACCGCCCTGGCCCGGGAGTTCGAGGCCAGGGACATCTCGCCGGACTTCCGCGCCAACGGCACCCGCCGCCCGGGCGAGCCGGCCTATCAGGCGATGGTCGAGACCGGCTTTGCCCACTGGCGGCTGCAGATCGACGGCCTGGTGGAGCAGCCCCTGGCGCTCAGCCTGGATGACCTGCGCGCGCGGCCGGCGCGCACCCAGATCACCCGCCACGACTGCGTGGAGGGCTGGAGCAGCATCGGCCAGTGGACGGGCGCCCGGCTCTCGGCCCTGCTGGACGAGGCGGGGCTGAAGCCGGAGGCCCGCTACATCGTCTTCCACTGCGCCGATCGGCTCGATCCCCATGCGGCCGGCGACCGCGGGCTCTATTATGAGAGCCTTGATCTGGTGGACGCCTTCCACGAACAGACGATCCTGGCCTACGAGATGAACGGTCAGGTCCTGCCGGTGGCGCACGGCGCGCCGCTGCGCCTGCGGGTGGAGCGCCAGCTGGGCTACAAGCACGCCAAATATGTGATGCGGATCGAGGCGGTGGAGAGCTTCGCCCAGATCGCCGGCGGCCAGGGCGGATTCTGGGAAGATCGCGGCTACGAATGGTATGCCGGAATCTGAGGCGGTCTCGGGGGTTACCTCTGCGGCGTGAAGCGCCTATGTCGAATCACGAACATCGACCACGCGGAGACCCCTGCCATGCTGCTGCACATGTCCACCTGGGCCGAGGTCGAGGGTTTTCTGAACCGTTCCAGGACGGTGGTCATTCCCATCGGCTCCAACGAGCAGCATGGTCCCACTGGCCTGTTGGGCACAGACTGGCTGTGTCCCGAGATCATCGCCCATGAGGCGCAGAAGAGCGGCGACATCCTGGTGGCGCCGACCTTCAATATCGGCATGGCCCAGCACCATCTGGGCTTTCCGGGCACCATCTCCCTACGGCCCTCGACCTTCATCGCCGCCATCGGCGACTGGTGCCGGTCCCTGTCGGCCCACGGGTTCGAGCGGCTCTATTTCCTGAACGGCCATGGGGGAAATGTGGCCACCATCGAGGCCGCCTTCTCCGAGCTCTATGCCGAGGCGAGCTTCGCCGGAAAGCCCCGGGGCTTTTCCTGCCGGCTGAAGAACTGGTGGGAGCTGAAGGGCGTCATGGGCCTGGCCGCCAGCCAGTTCCCGGTCGGCCACGGGAGCCATGCGACCCCGTCCGAGATCGCCGTGACCCAGTGGGCCTATCCGGACTCCATCAAGACGGCGGAGTACTCCCCAAAGATCGCCCCCACCGGCCCGATCCGCGAGGCCCTGGATTTCCGCGCCCGCTATCCCGACGGCCGCATGGGCTCGGACCCCGCCCTGGCCACCCCGGAAAAGGGCGGCGAACTGGTGCGCATGGCGGCCGATGGCCTGCTGGAGGACGTGGCCGCCTTCACCGCCGAGGCCAATCCGCAGCTCGCCGGCTGACGGGGGTCCTTAAAAGACGCCGCCGGACGGCATCGCCAGGCGGGCCGGCGCGCGGGGCTTGACCCGGCCGGCCCAGTCCAGCTGCTCGGCGGGCACCAGGCCCTCAGCCTGGCTCACCACCGTCTGGGGTTCGGTCACGAGGTCGTGGTCGATGGTCGCCACCTCGACGACCTGGATGTCCCCGCCCTCGCCCTGGCCGGCGTCGCCGCCCACCTGGGTTGCGCCCATGGCGTCGACCGCCTCGGTCAGGGCCACCATCTGCACCTCGCCAGGGCCAGACAGCCGGTTGAGGGCGGCGACCCGGAAGCCGACGGACTCATCGCCGCTATAGGCGCCGCCAAAGGCGCCCGGCAGGCCCCAGCCGCCCATCCAGCGATAGAAGATGTGCGCGCCGACCGTGGCCACCTTCATCAGGCTCGGGCTCCAGTAGGGGGCCACATAGCTGGCGTGATAATGGGTGGCGTTGCCGACCTCCTTCATCACCGAGCCGGACAGGGCCGCCTCGGCGATCTGGCGCGAGCGCATCCACCCCTCGGGGTCAGGCGCCCGGGCCAGCGCCCCGTCGCAGGTGAAGGTGAACTGGCAGCCGGTGGTGCGCTCCGAACCCTGGAAGACCACGCCGCAGACCGAGGCCGGATAGGCCGGATGGCGCACGCGGTTCAGCACCACCTGGGCGACGGCCCGCTGGCCGTCCACGGATTCGAAGCGCGCCTCGTAATAGATGGCGGCGGCCAGGCAATCGACGGCGCGGGCCTGGTGCGAGGCGCCGCCGGAGATGCGGAAGGGCCGGGCGGCCGGATTGGGCAGGGTCGAGGTGGGATTGGACGCGTTCCAAAGCCGCGCCTGGGCCTCGTCCATGTCCTGCAGGCGCAGGATGGCGGGCTCGGGGGCGCCGTCCAGGCCCTCCATGACGCCGGTGGCGCGATTGATGTGGGCGAAGGCCAGGGACACGGGAGTCGGGGCGAACCGGTCGGCCACGCTCAGCATGGCCGGGTCCATGGCGCCCGTCAGGCGGGCGAAGGCCACGGCGTCCATCTGTCCGGAGGTGAGCTTGGCCACCCGCAGTTCGGGGCGCTCCTGGCCGATATAGGGCGCGGCCATGGCCAGCCCGCCCGCCAGCAGAGCCACCAGGAAGACCTGGAGACCTGCCATATAATGATGATGTTCGGTGTCGAATACGCGACGTAACTTCAGCACGCTCAGCTCCCTGACGCGCCCGCCCCCGTCGTCGTCACCCCATAGGACCAAAGCTACCTTGAGGCGAGTCCCAAAATGAACCGGGTTCGCTTAAGATGAGCCCATTCCTGGCGACGACACACCGGGCAGGCGCCTGACGCCAGCAAATGCGGCGCCGCGAAAGGCGCGCGTTCAAGACTTGGCGTTCAGGGCGTCGCCCCAGTCCAGGCGCCTGGCCTGCGCAAAGGCCGGCTTGTCGCGGCGGGGGACGAAGCGGTGTTCCAGGGCGCCGGTTTCGACGCAGAGCTTCAGGTCGATGCCGGGCTTGGCCTGCCGCGGCGGGCTGAGCACCCGGGCGGCGAAGGGCGTGACCGCGACGCGCTCCCGGGCCGCGGCGAGCCAGATGAACTTCTCGTCCTCGAACGGGACCTCCGCGCCCTTGGCCAGGCGGTGGTCGCGGGAGCGGGGCAGGCGCTGGACGAAGTGGCACCAGTCGGGCGCGGTCAGCGGGCAGGCCTGGGCGTGCGGGCAAGGGCCGGCCAGGGCTGCGCCGGCCGCGATCAGCTGGGTGCGGGCGGCCAGGATACGCTGATAGCCGGCCGGCGTGCCCGGCTCCACCAGCACCAGCAACCCCTCGCAGGCGTCCCACAGTCGGTCCACTAGGGCGCCCTGCGCCGGGCCCGGGATCTCGGCCAGGACGTAGGAGGCCACCACCAGCTCGGCCCGCGGCCAGGCCTGCGCCTGGGCCGCCGTCAGATTGGCGCGGCGGCGCTCGGCGCCGGCCAGCACCGGCGGGCCGGCCTCGCCGAGGATGCGGGCCAGGTCGAGGAAGGGGCCGCTCTCGTCCAGCAGCAGGGCCGCCTCGATCTGCGGCCAGACCTCCAGCGCCGCCCAGCTGGCGGTGCCGGGACCGGCGCCGGCGTCCAGCAGGGTGGCCGGCGCAAAGTCCGGGCAGGCCTCGGCGGCCGCGGAAAAGGCGGCCATGTCGGCGGCGTAGGTGGCCGGCAGGCGGGCCAGGGCATAGGCCAGCGCATCGTCCGGCGTCAGCACCACCCCGGCCGACCCCCCGCCGCCGCGATAGGCGGCCGAGACCCGGGCCGCCCGTTCGGCCAGGTCGCGGCGCGAAACGCCTTCAAGCCTGGCCTCGATGGCCCCGCGCAGGGGGCCGGGCAGGTCGGGGCTCAAACCGCGACGCGATTCTTGACGAGGTCGTCCACCACGCCGGGCTCGGCGAGGGTCGAGGTGTCGCCCAGCTGGTCGGTCTGGTTCTCGGCGATCTTGCGCAGGATGCGGCGCATGATCTTGCCCGACCGGGTCTTGGGCAGGGATGGCGCGAACTGCAGGGCGTCCAGGGCCGCAAAGGCGCCGATCTCCCGGCGGACCCAGCCCTTGATGTCGGCCTGCAGGATGTCGGTCATCTCCACGTCCGACTTGAGGGTGACGAAGGCGTAGATGCCCTGGCCCTTGATGTCGTGCGGATAGCCGACCACGGCGGCCTCGGCGACGGCCTCATGGCCCACCAGGGCGCTCTCGATCTCGGCCGTGCCCAGGCGGTGGCCCGAAACGTTGATCACGTCGTCGACGCGGCCGGTGATCCAGTAATAGCCGTCGGCGTCCCGGCGGCAGCCGTCGCCGGTGAAGTACTTGCCGGGATAGGTGGTGAAATAGGTCTGGATGAAGCGCTCATGGTCCCCATAGACCGTGCGCATCTGGCCCGGCCAGGAGTCGGTCAGGCAGAGATTGCCGCTGGTCGCGCCATCGAGCACCTTGCCCTCGGCGTCCACCAGCTGGAACTTCACGCCTGGCAGGGGCTTGGCGCAGGAGCCGGGCTTGGCCGGCGTCGCGCCCGGCAGGGGGGTGGCCAGGCAGGCGCCGGTCTCGGTCTGCCAATAGGTGTCCACCACCGGGCAACGGCCGTCGCCCACCACCCGGTGATACCAGAGCCAGGCCTCGGGATTGATCGGTTCGCCCACCGTGCCCAGCAGGCGCAGAGACTCGCGGCTGGCCTTCTTCACCGGCGCGTCGCCGTCGCGCATCAGGGCGCGGATGGCCGTGGGCGCGGTGTAGAAGATCTCGACCTTGTGCTTGTCGACCACCCGCCAGAAGCGGGAATTGTCGGGATAGGTCGGCACGCCCTCGAACATCACCGTGGTCGCCGCATTGGCCAGTGGCCCATAGACCACATAGGAGTG
>NZ_JAUSLG010000005.1 GCF_030646615.1 Phenylobacterium sp.
CGCCGCCGCCGCCGCCGCCGCCGCCCGCCGCGGGGGGGGCGCCGACCGGCGCGGAGCCGGTGGGACCGCCGGTGGCGCCGGGCGCAGCGCCCGGAGCCGCTATGGCGAGTTGGACCGCCTGCGCCACAGAGGCCAGGGCCGCGCTGACCGCCGGCGAGGCGATGCCGGCGGCGGCCAGGGCGGCCTGGGCCCGGGTGAGTGCGACGGCGGCCACTTCGGCGCTTACGCCGCTGGCCTCGATGGCCGCTTCAATCGCCGCTTCAATGGCGGCTTCCTGAACCTCGGGGGATTCGCCCGCGGTGGCCGCCAGGGCTTGCTGCGTCGCAACCGCGATCGCGTCGGCAAGGGCCGTGGCCTGTGCTTCCTGGGTGGCCGACAGCTGGGCTGCGGCCGTGGTTGCAGTGAAGGCGACCGCGCCGAGGGCGGCGGTCGACACGAGGGCGCGCGCGATGGCGCTGATGCCGATCATCTTGAGGCTCATGGCGCCTCTCCTTAGAGGAAACGTGGGGCGGGAGTGCCGTCGTGACTTAAGGTCACAGGCACACAGATTTCTCAAGCAATTTCTAGCGGTGGTTTAGTAACTGTCGCCTAGTCTGAGCATTTTCGTGTCCCGATTGCATCAGCTCTGCCCTTCGGGCGCGCATCCGGGCACGTTCTTCCCGCATTTTGGCGCGCCAAATCGCGGCCGGCAGACGCCCGATCGGATTTTCGACCGCGGCAAGGGTGGCGATCATGTCAGGATACCGCGACGTGCGGGTAAACGCCAAGGTTTCGGACTTCACAGCGGCCCGAATCGCCGGCGTCAGGTCGCCCCAATGTTCCAGGGCGAAGCGCACCCGCCAGACCGCAACATAGTGGTCAAAAGGGCGGAGTTGGTAGGACCGCTCCAGGGCCTGCAGCCCCTCAGGCCCGAGGGCGCCGTCGGCGGCGTCGATATAGGCGAGCCTCAGCCAGGCCGACGGATCATAGGGCGCCTGAGCCAGAGCCCGTTCAGTCGCCTGGGTGGCGGCTTCGGTATCGGGGGGTGTCTGGCCAAGCGCCTGAGTCGCCCGCCTGTTCTCGGCCGCCGCCAGCGTGAACGGCGCGCCCGAATGGGTCGGGGCGACCAGCGCGACATAGGTCGCGCCGGCGGCCACGAGGGTGAACAGGCCGGCCAGCGCCAGGAGCGCGGTCTTGATCATCGCGAGCGGCGTCATCGACGCGACCCTTGAGACAGGGCGAACTGCAACCCGAGAAGGTAGCTCCAGAGCAGCGCCATGGAAGGCGTCTGGAGCGCGAAGTCCGAAAAGCCGTGCACCAGGAAGACGAGGTTCGCCGCCATCAGGGCGAAGAGGAGATGAGTCATCCGCGAGCGGGCCAGGCCACGAACGGTCGTGATCACCAGGACGGCGGCGATCGCGCCGAACATGGGTAGCGCGCCCACGAGGCCCGCTTCCTCCAGCCACTGGATGTAGACGTTGTGGGTGGCTCGGATGCGCCACAGGCTGTCGGTCGAACTCGCATCGAGGAGGGTGCGATGAATGATGTCGAAGGCGCCGAGCCCGTATCCCATCCAGGGGGACGCAAGGAAGGCCTTCCAGTGAAGGGCGAACAATTCCCCTCGCGACACTGCGCTTTCCCCGACGCCTTCGAAGCGGGCGACAAGCTGCTCGCCGAACAGGAAGAGGAGGACGGCCGCCGCCAGCAGGCCAGCCAGCACGCCAAAGGTCGCCCGGCTCCAGGCGATCTTGCCGGAGAAGAGCATCAAGAGAATCAGGGTCCCCAGGCCGGCGCCGGTGGCGAGGGCGGCCCCCCGGGATGCTGTCATTAGAAGGCAGACCACGAGGATCAGAAGCGCGGCCCAATGGCCTGTCGCAACCTGGACGGCGCGGCCGAGCCGCGCGCCGCGAAGCCGCCGCAGGAGCGGCCCTAAGGTCACGATCACCATGGCGGCGAAAAACGTGCCGGCGGTGTTGGGATTCAGAAAGTTGGCCTCCAGGCGGCCTCTTTGACTCTGATAGAGGCCACCGGTGACGAAGCCGAAGAACGCCCAAAGTCCCAGGGCCGCGGCCACCAGGACGAGGAGATTGACGGCGGTCTTGGCGCGTTCGTCAGATGCGCCGGCGGCCACGCCCACCAGAAAAAGGCAAGCAAGCCCCATCAGCTTGACCAGTTCCAGAAGTGTGGCTGAGCGGTCAATCGTGGCCGCGCCAGGCTGAAGGCCGACATAGGACCAGACCGGATGGGCGCCGCCTGGCGCAAACGGCGTCATCGAAAGCACGCCGGCGGCCAAGACCAAGAGAAATAAGACGGCCGGAATCAGAAGGCCCCGGACGCGCAACAGGTCCTTCCGAAGCCGGGGCGCCGCCAGAACCCCCAGAAGCATCAACGCCGCCGCCGCTGTGGCGATCAGAGCTGGCTCGGCGAGAAGCGCGCCATAGGCCAAATGGGCCGAAAGCAGCAGCGCCGCGGCCGCTCCCCCCAGACCAAAGCCCTCCGGCGGCGGCCAGAAGCGAAGGCTGGCTGGCTGTTCCTTGGCGACCGCCGAACGGCGTCTTCCTCGTTCTGCGCTCACAACGCGTCCTGGCATGGCCCGTGGTCGGCGGCTTCATCCGGTGGGCCGAACTGAAAACCGCCGCCTCAAGCTATTTGATGGGCCGCCCGCCGGCTCGGATCTGGCTATCAGAGCAGGCAGGATTTGGGGTGGAAAATTAGGCTTAGAGCGCGTTCCGTAAAAGTGAACCCCGGTGTCACGGATGAAACGCGCTCAAACTCTAGATTCTAGAGCATGATTCAACGATCAGACGGCTCCGTCTGATTGCATCATGCTCTAGCGTCCACCTGCAGGCAAGACCTTGCCGCTCGCGGCGAAGGTCAGGGGTTGTTTGACCATCGCCCAGCGAAACGGGCTGCCGGCCACCTGACGCTCTTGCCAACGGAGATTGGCCTTCTGCCAGGGGAGGACCCAGGGGTTGATGTTGTCGAGAACATACTCTCCCTGGTCCGTCGCCACGAGCAGCACGGCGTGGCTTTCGCCCCAGCTGGTGGTGACGACGGCGATCGACAGCGCGCTCAGGGGCAGGCCGGCCTCAAGGAGGGCGCGGCGCTTTTCGAGGACATAGTCTTCGCAGTCGCCGTACTTCTGACCCAGGGCCAGGGGCGTAGCCCAATGGTCGAGCTGGCCATAGTTTTCGGCGTCTGTCCGCCGGGCGATGGCCCGGTTCACCTTGTCATTGACCTTGTTGATCGTGGACCAGACAGCAGGCGTCATGGCGGGAACCGTCGGCGCGGAGCTTCCGGGGGCCTCGATCGTATGAAGCAAGGCCTGAGCGGCAGGGTCCTTGATCGAGGCGGGGGTCATGACGGCCTTTGGCGTCGCAGCGAGCAAAGCCACAGGTTGAGCCTGGATGGGACCTTTGCTGGCCCATGACAGGGTCCGGACGCCTGGCGCGCTTGCATCCGCCGCCTCGGCCTGGCCCTGTTGATCAGACTTGGCTGCGGCGAACACGCCCGACCAGTCGTATGTCAATCGCGCCTCTTTGAGGTCGATATCGAGCGCTTCGCGGCGACGGCGCGCCTCGGCGAAGGTCTGTGACCAGCTGGCGCTGCGCGTCTGGACCGCGGATGTCGCCACGAGGTTGTTACGATCTCGGCCGGTGGCGAACCTCGCCTCGGCTGCCGTGCGTTGCTGCAATTCAATCTGAGCCACCTGCTGGATCACGGCCGCCGGAGCGCCGCCGCAGTCTGAAGGTTGCCGCCGACAGAAGTCGAGGAAGGCGCTTGGCGGGGCGGCCGCCTGGGCCAGGCTCATAGGCGCGCTTGGTTCAGGCATGGTTGCACATGCAGACATCGTAAATGCCGCAATAACCATAGATGATTGAGTAAATATAGTCTTTCTAGACGACACCACACCCACCCCTTTCTGGAGTTCTTGTGTGGCTTGTTTACGATAGACCCAATTAAGCCTTACTGTAATTACGTGGTGTATAGTTCAGAACTAAACGTGGTTGCACGTAGGTAAATATGTACAGAGCCTGAACGGGGGGTTCATGATCTGGAAAGGCTGGATTATGGTTCTGTTATCTATGGCTTCGCCATCTTTGCCCGAAGCGGCAAACTGGGCGAGGCAGATGTTTCCAGTTCCGCCGCAGTGCGGTAGAAAACGACCCGAGGGACTATGAGAATGCGGAGCGAAAATTTCTAATGCAGCGAATTTTGTCCCTGCTCGGCCTGGTTGCGGCCCTGATCGTGACCTCGGCTGCGGCAAGCGCGGCCCATGCCCAGGAGGTTGAGGCCGCCATCCGGGCGATTCCGGAATATCGCCTTGGCTCGGGCGACAAGATCCGCGTCATCACTTTTGGCGAGGAAGCGCTGACGGGGGAGTTCGTCGTCGGCGGGTCGGGAAACGTATCCATGCCACTGATTGGCGATGTGGCGGCCGAGGGCCTTACGGTTCCCCAATTCCAGACCGCCGTCGAGGAGTCCCTGAAGCAGGGCTATCTTCGCGAGCCGCGGGTAAGCGTAGAGGTGCTGAACTATCGGCCCTTCTACATCATGGGCGAAGTGCAGAACCCGGGCGAGTACCCCTACACCAACGGGTTGTCCGTGCTGAACGCCGTGGCCACGGCCGGCGGGTTCACCTATCGGGCCAACAATCGACGAGTCTACATCAAGCGATCGGACTCCTCCATCGAGCGCGAATATCCCCTAACGCCCCTGACGCCCGTGGCGCCCGGTGACACCATCCGCATCACAGAGCGCTTCTTCTAGGCGCCGCCCCCAGCCTATTTCGGCGGGCCGCCCGGATTGAGCGCTCCGCGCCTTGCCCCGACCCCACCGCCCACCGCCATGGTTGGGCGGTGGTTTTGTTTTGGGGTGGGGCCCGTGGATTTTGTCGGCGGCAGAGCCGTGATCGCGCTCGCATCGGCGCCGAAGCGCTGGACAGGGGCTCACGCGGGCCGCCGTCAAGCCGGCAATATGTACCAGAAGTGGAAAAAATCACCCGGCCTGTGGTTTGCAGTGAGGGTGTCACGCATTATGGACTTGTTCATATATGAACCTCGGCGGTCCCTTGGCCCGAGGGAGGCGACAGCCGGGTGATGGAGAGCGTTATGACGGAATTGACCACGATACCGGGTCTAGAGGCTGCCCCAACCCGCCACGTCGGTCTGCTCGCCTGGGTCGCGGAGGTCGCTGCGCTGACCAAGCCTGATCGGGTTCACTGGTGCGACGGCTCCGACGCCGAATGGGCGCGTCTGACGTCCGAGCTGGTCGAGAGCGGCACGCTCATCCAGCTCAATCCGGAAAAGCGTCCCAACTCCTTCTATGCCGCCTCCGACCCCCGGGACGTGGCCCGCGTCGAAAGCCGCACCTTCATCTGCTCGGCCGACGAGGCCGACGCCGGCCCCACCAACAACTGGGCCGAGCCCGCGGAGATGCGCGCCAAGCTGCAGGGCCTGTTCGACGGCTGCATGCGCGGGCGCACCATGTATGTGGCGCCCTTCTGCATGGGGCCGCTGGGCTCGAAGATCAGCGCCATCGGCGTGGAGATCACCGACAGCGCCTATGTGGCCATCTCCATGCGCGTGATGACCCGTATGGGCGCCGCCGCGCTCGAGCAGCTTGGCGAGGACGGTTTCTTCGTTCCGGCCATCCATAGCGTCGGCGCGCCCCTGGCCGCCGGCGAGACGGACGTGGCCTGGCCTTGCAACGACGAGAAGTACATCGTCCACTTTCCCGAGACCCGGGAGATCTGGTCCTATGGCTCGGGCTATGGGGGCAATGCGCTGCTGGGCAAGAAGTGCTTCGCCCTGCGCATCGCCTCCGTCATGGCCCGTGACGAGGGCTGGCTGGCCGAGCACATGCTCATTCTCAAGCTGACCTCGCCGCAGAACGAGGTCCGCTACATTGCTGCGGCCTTCCCGAGCGCCTGCGGCAAGACCAACATGGCCATGCTGCAGCCGACGCTGGCCGGCTGGAAGGCCGAGACGATCGGCGACGACATCTGCTGGATGCGGTTCGGCGAGGACGGTCGTCTTTATGCGGTGAATCCCGAGGCCGGCTTCTTCGGCGTGGCGCCTGGCACCGGGATCGAGACCAACAAGAACGCCATCGACGCCCTGCACGCCAATTGCGTGTTCACCAATGTGGCCCTGACCCCCGATGGCGACGTCTGGTGGGAAGGCCTGACGGCCGAGGCGCCGCCGCAGCTGACCGACTGGCGCGGCAATCCCTGGACCCCGGCCTCGGAGACGCCGGCGGCCCATCCCAACGCCCGCTTCACCGTGCCGGCTGAGCAATGCCCGGTGATCGCGCCGGAGTGGGAAGATCCCGCAGGCGTGCCGATCTCGGCCATCCTGTTCGGCGGTCGTCGCGCCAGCGCCGTGCCGCTGGTGACCGAGGCCTTTGACTGGCGTCACGGGGTCTTCATGGCCTCCAATGTGGCGTCTGAAGGCACGGCCGCAGCCGAGAACGCCATTGGCGAGCTGCGCCGCGATCCCTTCGCCATGCTGCCCTTCTGCGGCTACAATATGGGTGACTACTTCGCCCATTGGCTGAAGCTTGGCGCCCAGGCTGATGCGGCCAAGCTGCCCCGCATCTATTTCGTCAACTGGTTCCGCAAGGATGAGCGCGGCAAGTTCGTTTGGCCGGGCTTCGGCGAAAACAGCCGCGTGCTCAAGTGGATCGTCGAACGGCTGGAAGGCCGGGCCCAGGCGATCGACACGCCCATTGGTCGTCTGCCCACCCGCGAGAGCCTCGACCTGAGCGGGCTTTCCCTGACGGACGCCCAGCTGGATCTCCTTCTGAGCGTAGACGCCGAAATCTGGAGCCAGGAAGCCGCCCTCATCCCGCCGGCCTATGAGCGCTTCGGCGACCGCTTGCCCAAGGCGCTTTGGGACGAGCATGCCGCCCTCGTCAGCCGCCTGGAACGCGAGCGCCGGGGCCAGACGGTGGCGGCGGAGTAGTGGCGCCGCGCCTGCCTATTTGTGCGGCGACATGGTTGTGTCGTCGCTGGCGGGGGATCGAAACTTGACACAGTGCGTTACGGAGACGTCTGATGTCTGACGATGTTGCAGCGCAAAAGGGGCTGGAAATGTCTGAGCCGCTCTTCGCCTATTCCCTAAGCCAGGACATGTCCGGCTGGGCCTGGAGCGTCTATGACGAGGCCGGCGAGATCGTCGCCTCGGGCCTGGACGCATGCCAGGAGACCGCCAAGGCCGCCGTTGATCGCGCCATGCGTCATGTGGCCTGGATCGGTCTTTCCGGCCCTGGCCGCCGGCTCTCAGCGGCGGGATCGGCCTAGGAAGGCGGATGCCCCCGCCTCGGCCTGTCCGCCCGGACTCCGTTAACGCCGAGATCTGAATCGCGTCTTCAAGCGGCGCCTACGACAGGTTCGCCCTGGCGCATGGTCCCGAGGCTAAATGGCGGCTTAGCCGCCCGCCACCACCTTCAGGCGCGGTGCGCCGCCCGGCCGCTGGCCGCGAACCTGGCCGACAAGGTCGAACAGGGCGGTGCGCACCCCTTCGGCGTCGGCCTGCTCGGCCAGGGCTTCCAGGGTCTGGAGATGCCCCGGCGTGATGCCGACGGCCGAGTTGGACACCACTTGCATCACCTTGGGCGCGCACGGCGCCGCCTGCTCATCCTCATCGAGCAGGGTTTCGGTGAGTTTCTCGCCGGGGCGCAGGCCGGTGACCTCGATCTCGATATCCTGACCCAGGGTGCGGCCCGACAGGGCGATCATCTGCCGCGCCAGATCCATGATGCGGACCGGCTGACCCATATCCAGGATGAAGAGCCGCGCCTGGGCGTCCCGGTCCTCGGCGCTGGCCGCGGTGGCGTGCAGCACCAGCTGAACGGCCTCCGGGATGGTCATGAAGAAGCGCGTCATGTCGGGATGGGTGAGGGTGACCGGGCCGCCGCGTTCGATCTGTGACTTGAAGATCGGCACCACCGAGCCAGCCGAGCCCAGCACATTGCCAAAGCGCACGGCGGCGAACCGGGTCTTGCCGCCATGGGTCTGCTGCGCCTGGATGACCGCCTCGGCCAGCCGCTTGGTCGCCCCCATCACGTTGGTCGGATCGACCGCCTTGTCGGTGGAGATCAGCACCATCTGGGCCGCCCCGCAGAGGCGGGCGGCCTCGGCCACGTTCCAGGTGCCGATGACATTGGTCAGGACGCCCTCGCAGGGGAGACGCTCGACCATGGAGACGTGCTTGAGCGCCGCGGCATGGAAGACCAGGTCCGGGGCCTGGGCGGCGAAGTGGCCCTGCAGCCGGCCGGCATGGCGAACGTCGCAGAGGACAGCGGTGCGCGAGATGTCGGGATAGGATTCGGCCACTTCCCGCTCGATGGCGAACAGCGCCGATTCCGAGGAGTCGACCAGGGTCAGGTGGGCGCAGTCGAAACTGGCGACCTGGCGGGCGAGTTCGCCGCCAATACTGCCGCCAGCGCCGGTGATCAGCACCCGCCGGCCCCGGATCAGGGCCGCCAGGGGGGCGGCGTCCAGCTCGATAGGCTCCCGCGCCAGGAGCTCTTCCACGCTGACATCGCGCAGCGGCATCAGGGCCACGCCTTCGTGATGGCGCAGATCAACAATGCTCGGCAGGCGGAGCATCCGCACGCCCTCAGCCTTGAAGCGGCCGAGATGGTCAGGGCTGAGCCCCTTGATCTTGCTGGGCTCGTCCAGGAACAGCACGGCCCGCGGATAGCGGTTCCAGCGGCGCAGATCGACCAGGGCCTCGTCCAAACGGTCGAGGCTCTCGAGGATGCAGACGCCGCGAACCTGCTGGCCCACGTCGCGCAGATCCAGGCCGATGATGCCGACCGGGGTGAAGCGGCGGTCGTGGGCGCGGGCGGCGTCGCGCAGATAGGTGTCGGCCAGGGCCGGCGGGCCGATCAGCAGCAGAGCCGGGGCCTGGGCGCCCGTCTTCGACCGGATCGGGGCGACCTTGACCAGGGCGCGCTCATGGATGGCGCGGCGCAGCACCCGCAGGCCCAGGCAGCCGGTCACGTGAAACACAGCCGCCATGGCCAGGGCCGAGCGGGGCAGGGTCGAGGCTCGGTCCAGCACCCAGACTGTGAGGAGGAAGAGGACGGCCGTCAGGGCCGCGATGCGCCCGATGACCAGGGCGTCTGGGATGGAGGCGTAGCGCCAGGGAGAAAGCTCGCCGCGGAACAGGGTCGTAAATACCGCGGCGAAGGCGGCATAGATCGCCGTCAGTTGGATGATGTTGAGAGATGGTCGCCCATCGAAGCCAAGGTCAGGCAAGGCCGAGGGCGAGAGAAGATAGGCGCATAGAAAGGCCAGAGCGGCGATGGCGACATCGACAACGACGGTTTGCGCTCGGAAGGCCATCCGCATCATGGGCTGATCTCCACGACTCCCTGCGAGCCGACAACATAGACGGGGCTTACCACCCCTCCAACCAAACTCAATCCGGGGACGAAGTGATCCCGGACGCCAGACCCGGACGGTCTGTGGCCGAAGCCTGGGAAGGCTTTGAAGCGTGATCGTGTTGGAAATAAGAAAAGCCGCCGCCTTTCGGCGACGGCTTCTTTGAAGTGCTGCTTTTCCGCGCCTTAGAAGGCGGCGGTCAGGCTGGCCACCAGGCGGCCTTCGCCGAGGTCGCCCAGGGCGTCCTCATCGGTGTCGTGATAGCGCAGGTCGAGGCCAATGGTCTCGTTGAAGGCAACGCCCAGGCCGATGTTCCAGGTGGTGTAGTCACCGCCGCCGTCGAACTCCTGACGGCCCACGGCGCCGCTCACGCTGAACATGTCGTTGATCGGGGCGGCCGCGTTCACTTCGTAATAGAAGGCGTCGCCGATGCCGCCGAAGAATTCCGGCGAGTAGTAGATCGCCGCGCCGATTTCAGCCGGGCCAGCCGGGATGGTGCCCGAGGCGGCGAATTCCCAATAGTTGTAGTCCGAGCCCGACGGCGCATCGACATAGGCGTAATAGATCGCCGCGAAGTCGGCCGACACCGGACCGATGGTCGGGGTGACGCCCGCATAGAAGTCCACTTCAGCGGCGGTGTCGTCGCCGAAATCGACGTTCGAGGCCCACACGCCCGCATAGCCCATTTCACCGATGGCGAGGTCGACGCCGCCGAACACTTGCGGACCTTCATCGGTTTGGCTGACGCCGCGGAAGACGTAGTCGGACGCAACGCCGACATTGAAGCTGACAGGCGATTCCTGAGCAGCGGCGACGCCGCCCATGGCGAAGGTGGCGGCGGCGGCGAGAAGCGTGAGCTTGAGAGTTTTCATTTATTATCCCCTTGAGTTCCCGATCGGGCCTTGCCCGACCGATGTTCTGCATCCTCATGGTGAAGGAGGGCAGATCAACGGAGGTTGGTCCCTCGGAGCCTTGAGCTTAGACCGTGGCGAAATATTCGGCACGCCTCAGAAACGGCGCCAAAATAAAAGGCGCACCACTGTCACGCTTCTGCCACAGGATTAGCGCATGGCCAGCGGGGCATACCCCAGGTGAGTCCCAGCATCGACCAACAGGGTCTCGCCGGTGATATGGCGGGCGGCCGGCGAAGCCAGAAAGACCGTCGCCCCAGCCACGTCTTCGGCGGTCGAAGCGGCCTTCAGAGGGGTGGAAGCGGCAGCGCCTTCCCGCATCTTTTCGGCCCGTCCCGCCGGCAGTCCCTTCTCAAACCAGGGCGTATCGATGAAGCCGGGGCAGACCGCGTTCACCCTGATTTTCGGCGCCAGGGCCCGGGCCAGCGAGAGGGTCATGGTGGTTAGCGCGCCCTTTGACGCCGCATAGGGAACCGAGGAGCCAATACCCATGACGCCGGCGATCGAGGCGGTGTTCACCACCGCCCCGGCCTGGGGGGCGGCCTCCAGCAGGCTGCGGCAGGCGCGCAGGACCTGATAGGCCCCCACCACATTGACGCGATAGAGGTCGAGGAAGTCGTCGGCCGAGACGGCGTCCAGGTCCGCGTGGTTGGGGGCGAACCGGGTCATGCCGGCATTGTTGAACAGGGCGTCGATGCGCCCGAGGGGTTCGGCTGCGGCGGCGATCTTCCGGCAATCGGCGTCGTCGCCCACATCGGCCTGGACCAGGATGGCGCGGGCGCCCTTGGCCTCCACGAGACGACCGGTCTCCTCGGCCTCATCGCGGCTGCGGGCGTAGTTGACGATCACCGCGCTGGCCCCGCGGCCCGCGGTTTCGACGGCGATCGCCCGCCCAAGGCCGGTCGAGGCGCCGGTCACCACCACGACATAGTCCTTGAAATCCTGGCCGCTCATCGACGCCTCCTCCGGTGATGCAGATCGTTGTCTGCGCCCTATGCTGATCTGACGAAGGTTTAGCGAGGCGGCGGCGTGCTGTCGCCCCTTGCCCCATGGTTGCCCGCGTTTCGAACCAGAGCTAAAGCCGGCCCATGGAAGAGACCCATCTGACCCAACTCGGCCAGCCGGTGGCGGGCTTCGCCAGCCCAGAGGATGCGGTGCTGGAGCGGGTGGCCAACCCGCAGGCCGACACCCTGTACCTGGCGCGCTTCACCGCGCCGGAGTTCACCTCGCTCTGTCCGGTGACCGCCCAGCCCGACTTCGCCCATCTGGTGATCGACTACGCCCCTGACCAATGGCTGATCGAATCCAAGTCGCTGAAGCTCTATCTGGCTTCGTTCCGCAACCACGGCGCTTTTCACGAAGACTGCACGGTCGCCATCGGCCGCCGGATCGTCGAGGTGGCCCAGCCGCGTTGGCTGCGCATCGGGGGCTACTGGTACCCGCGAGGCGGCATCCCCATCGACGTCTTCTGGCAGTCGGGGCCGCCCCCTGAAGGCCTCTGGCTGCCCGATCAGGGCGTAGCCCCCTACAGGGGGCGGGGTTAAAATTCAAGTTACCAGCCAGGCACGGCAATGTTCGAGGCCCAGGCCAAAGATCAGGTCCTGCGGGCCTGAAGCTTAAACGACCCGGGGATTCGCCCAGGTCATGAGGACCCATTTTGGGTTTCCGCCAAATTCGCGGCCCGCTGGCGGGATGGAGGATGATCAGCTATATAGAGACTGCCCAACTCTCCTCGGGCGTGTCACCTGGGGCCGGGCGGTGCATCTGCGCCGTCCGGCCTTTGTGACTCTGCGCTCGGTCTTTCTTGTCGGTCGCGGGCCCCCTCAGGCGCTCCAGCGGCTGACGAGACCCGTCCAGTCGGGCCGGTCGCGTTCCAGCGGCGGCTCCTTGGCGGTTCCGATCAGCACATAGCCGGCCACGCGCTCGCCAGCCTCCAGTCCCAGGATCGTCATCGCCTCAGGATCATAGGCGTACCAGTCGGTGATCCAGTTGGCGCCATAGCCCATGGCCGTCGCGCCATAGAGCAGGTTGGCGCAGACCACGGCGGACGAGAGCAGCTGCTCCCATTCCGGAATCTCCGAGGGCCGCGGCCGCGAAATCACCGCCACGCCCATGGGCGGGGCCTTGAGCTTGGCGAGCTTGGCGGCGGCCTTGGCATCGTCGCGGTTGAGCGCCAGGGCCTCCAGGCGCGCGGCGAATTCGGTCTTGGCCGCGGGTTCCAGGACGATCATCCGCCAGGGCGTCAGCTTGCCATGGTCCGGCACGCGGCTGGCCAGGCGCAGGAGCATGTCGAGTTCGCCAGCCTCGGGGCCGGGGGAAGTCAGGGTCAGGGCCGAGACCGATCGGCGGAGCGCCAGGAAGTCCAGGACCTCCGGGCTGGCGGCGATCGGCATGGGCGTTCCAAGCGGGGAGGGCGCAGGGAGAGCGTGGGTCAAGGCGTTCCTTTTCGTGGACATGGGCGCGATTCTATCGCTGCCATCAGCATAGCCTGTCGTTATAGTTGAGAATATGTCGCAAAAACCGTCCTGGCTCCAGCCCCATGGTCATCCATGGCGCGCAGACGCCCCCCGCCGTGTCTACGAAAACCCATGGATCGCCGTGGATGAGCATATGGCCACGGCGCCGACCGGCGTCTCGGGGCCCTATGGGGTGGTCAAGTTCAAGAACCTCGCCCTGGCGGTCCTGCCTCTGCATGAGGACGGGACCGTGACCCTGGTGGGACAGAACCGCTTCCCGCATGGGGATTACAGCTGGGAGATTCCCGAAGGGGGCGGCCCCCTTGGGGAAGACCCCCTCGAAGGCGCCCGTCGCGAGCTGCGCGAAGAGGTTGGCCTGGCCGCTGGAACCTGGCGCGAGGTGTTGCGCGCTCAACTCTCCAATTCCGTCACCGACGAACGGGCGGTTGGCTTCCTGGCGACCGATCTGACCCCCGTTCCCCAGGCGCCGGACGAGACCGAAGATCTGGCTATTGTCAGGGCGCCTTTTCGCGAGGTGCTGGAAACTGCGCTTTCAGGTCATATGTTGGATATGTTGACGGTGGCGATGCTGCTGCGCGTCTACCACATGGCCCATGAAGGGGCCTTGCCTCCGGCGCTGGCGCGTCGGGTGCTGAGCTAGGGGAGAGAGCCCATGGGCCGCGAAGACGCCGCAAGGCTGGAAGTCATCGATCCGGGGCACGCCCCGCCGGTCTGGGCGGCCCTGCGAAACGAGGCCGAGCGGGCCGCCCGCGACGAGGCGGCCCTGGCGTCGCTGTTGAACGCCGTGATCCTCAGTCACGACAGCCTGGGCGACGCCCTGTCTTATCAATTGGCGCGCAAGCTCGGCGACCAGGAGCTTCGGGCCATGAGCCTGCGCGACATCGCCGAGCAGGCCTATGCCGCCGCGCCGGAACTGGTGGAGATCGCCGAGGCCGACCTGAAGGCGGTCTTCGAGCGCGACCCGGCCTGCAAGGGCTATGTCCAGCCCTTCCTGTTCTTCAAGGGCTTCCTCGCCCTGCAGACCCAGCGGGTGGCCCACTGGCTCTGGAGCCAGGGCCGCGACACCATGGCCTTCTATCTGCAGAGCCGCATGTCCGAGATTTTCCAGGTAGATATCCACCCGGCCACCCGCATCGGCTCGGGCGTCTTCATCGACCATGGCACCGGCATCGTCATTGGCGAGACCGCCGTCATCGGCGACGATGTCTCCCTGCTGCAAGGGGTGACCCTGGGCGGTACGGGCGCCGAGCGCGGCGACCGCCATCCCAAGATCGGCCGCGGGGTGCTGCTGGGGGCCGGCGCCAAGGTGCTGGGCAACATCACCATCGGCGACTACGCCAAGGTGGCTTCAGGGTCTGTGGTGCTGAAACCGGTGCCCGCCCACTGCACGGCGGCCGGCGTCCCGGCGCGACTGGTCAACTGCCCGACCTGCGACGAACCGGCCCGCAGCATGGACCACACCCTGGCCGAGGCTGTGTACGACTACGTCATCTGAACCCAGAATTGTCTGGTCGAGGTTTAACAGGAGGCCGCGAGCGTCTAGGTTCGCGGCCTCTTCAGATTCCAAAGGAGCCCCCCCGTGGACGAACGCGCCATGCGTAAAGTCGAAGGCCACCTGCGCGGCACCTTCGCCAACGCCAGGATCACCCTGGTTCCGCGCCCCAAGCAGAAGGACTCCGCTGAGGTATATATCGCCGACGAGTTCAGTGGCGTGGTCATCGAGGACGAGCACGAGGCGGGCTCGTTCATGTTCGAAATGGCGATCCTGGCCGAAGATCTGCCCTGAGGCCCCCGCCGTCGGCGGCGCCTTCGAAATAGGCTGAACAAGCTCATCCAGACGGCGTTTGACGGGTCGTTAACTGCCATAGGTTGAACCTCCCCAGACGGGTTCTGGGTGGGTTTCGAATGTTTGGAACTATGCAGCTTTGGGGCGGCGGGGTCGGACCGAAGTTTGACGCCGAAGCCCTGCGTCCGACGCTGCGGCGGATGGCGCAGGCGGCCCGGGCGCATTTTGCCGCCGATTCCGTGGAAATCGTTCTGCACGACGGGGACGATGCTTTCCGCTGTGGGGAAGACGGCGTTCTTCAGCTGGTGCTGGACGCTGGTCCCGAGGTCCTGTTCGCCGAACCTCTGTGGTCGGTTTCGAAAAGGCGGAACGTCGAGCTGGGCCTGGTGGGCGGCGACCTGGCGGCCAGCGCCCCGGTGCGTTTCACCGCTGATGGTCTGCGCGGCCGCCTGACCGTTTTTGCGTCATCGCGGCCCTATGACGTGAGTCTGGCGGAGATCCTGGCCGATCTCGCCGACGGTGTCGCCACCACGGCCGGCCGGCTCTACGCCGCCCGCCGCCAGGACCAGGCGCGGGCCGAAGCCGACGCCGCCGAACAGCTTCTGCTCAACATGATGGCCGCCGCGCCCGTCGCCATAGCCGTCACCGACCGCGATCTTCGGCTGATGCACGCCAGTCCTAGATGGAGTCAGGAACTCGGGCTCACCGGGCAGGACGTGGTCGGCCAGCCGGTGGCGGAGCTTCTGCCCGACGTCGCCGCGCGCTGGGGCGAGCGTCTTCAGGCTTGTCTCGATGGCGAGACCCTGAAGGCCGATCGTATCCGGTTTGAGACCGCCGATGGCCGCCACATCTGGGCCCGGGTGGAGGTCACCCCCTGGCGCGATCCGCAAGGGGAGATCGGCGGGCTTTTGGTCCTGTCGCAGGACATATCGGATCTGGTGGAGGCGCTCGATCGCGCCCAGCGCTCGGAAGGGCGCATGCGCCTGGCCACGGAGCTCTCGGAGATCCACGTCTATGAGCTGGACTACAAGTCGCGCCAACTGCTGAGCATCGGGGCCGAGGACACCTTCTTCAACCGGCGCCTCACCTATGAGGACCTCTATCGCAATGTCTGGGTCTCGGTGCATCCGGACGACCGGGCCATGGCCCAGGCGGCGTGGGAGCGCCATCGTGAGACGGGGGAGCCCTACCGCGTCGAATACCGGGTGGCGCGCGATGACGGCCAGGAGGTCTGGGCCTATTCGACGTCTGAGCTGATCGCCGACGAAAGCGGCCGGCCACTTCGCCTCGTCGGCGCCTTACAGAACATCACCGCCCGCAAGGCCTACGAGGCCGAGATGGCGCGAGCCCGGGACGACGCCGAGGCGGCCAACCGGGCCAAGAGCGAATTCCTCGCCAATATGAGCCATGAGATCCGCACCCCCATGAACGGGGTGATCGGCATGAACTCGCTCCTCCTGCGCAGCACCCTGGCGCCTGAACAGCGCAAGTTCGCCGAGGCGGTGCAGACCTCGGCCGAGAGCCTGCTGGCGATCATCAATGACATCCTCGACGTCTCCAAGCTTGAGGCCGGCAAGGTCGATCTGGAGGCGATCGACTTCGATCTCACCGACCTGGTGGAGGGCGTCGCCGAACTGCTGGCGCCGCGGGCGACTGAAAAGAGCCTGGAGATCGCCTGCTATCTGGACGATGGCGCGCAAGGGGGCTTCACCGGCGACCCCACCCGCCTGCGCCAGATCCTGCTGAACCTGACGGCCAATGCGGTGAAGTTCACTGAGCGCGGCTTCGTGGCCCTCGAGGTCAAGTCCGACGACCTTCCGCAAGGGGGCAGGCGCCTTCGCTTCGAGATCGCCGACACCGGTCCTGGCCTCAGCCGGGAGGCCAAGGCCGGCCTATTTCAGAAATTCCATCAGGCCGACGGCTCCATCACCCGCAAATACGGGGGCACGGGCCTGGGGCTCTCCATCTGCCGGCAACTGGTCGAGCTGATGGGCGGTCGAATTGGCGTGACCGATCGGCCGGGCGGCGGCTGTGTCTTCTGGTTCGAGCTCGATCTGACGCCTGCGGCGGTTGAGCCGGCGATCGCCGCCCAGGCCTGCGCACTCGAGGGGGTCAGGGTGCTGGTGGTCGACGACATCGACCTCAACCGGCACATCTTCCGTCGCCAGTTGGAGGCGGAAGGCGCGCTCATCGCCGAGGCCGAGGGCGGCCGCCAGGCGTTGGAGCTCATGGCCCGGGCCAGGGCCGATGGCGTCCCCTTCGACATCCTGCTGCTCGACCACATGATGCCCGGCATGGCGGGGGACGAGGTGGCCCGCGCCGTTCGTGCGGCCGGCGGCGCCGATCAGCCCCGCATCGTCATGGCCTCGTCCATGGGCGCCCCCAGCCGCCATGAACTGGAGAGCTGGCCGGCCCTGGACGCCTTCCTGACCAAGCCGGTTCGCCACCACGTCCTGACCGAATGCCTGGGACGCATGGCGCTCACATCCCGCGCCGCCTTCTCCCCGGCGCCAGCCTTGCCTGAGCCCGCCAGGCTCCCGGCCCCCGACAACCATGCGCCGCCCGCCCGGATCCTTCTGGTCGAGGACAATGAGATCAACACCCTGCTGACCAGGACCCTCCTGGGCGAGGTCGGCTGCCAGGTGGACTGTGTGGTGAACGGCGCCCTGGCCGTGACCGCAGTCGAGACTGAGGCCTATGACCTGATCCTGATGGACATGCAGATGCCGGTGATGGACGGCCTGGAAGCCACGCGGCGCATCCGACAGATCGAGGGGCCAGCCAGCCAGACCCCCATCATCGCCATGACGGCCAACGCCATGCAGTCCGATCAGGACGCCTGTTTCGCCGCCGGCATGGACGACTTCGTCTCCAAGCCCATTCAACCGTCGGCCTTCCTCGAAACCATCGCGCGGAACCTGCCGCCGCAGGAAACTCAGTCCACGGAACTGGAGGGTTCCGCCGCCTGAGCCCCAGGGCTAAGGGTGGAGACTCCTCTCCGCCAGGGCGCCTCGCATCATGTTGAAACTCATCGTCCTGGGCCTGGGCGTGATCCTCGTGGCCTGGATCGGGATTGGCCTGGCCATCGAGGCCGCCTTCGCCCCAAAGAGCCTGCGCGGCGAGATGGTCAGTATCGGCGAGCGGCGTCTTCGTCTGGTCTGCGAGGGACCGGAGTCTGGGCCGCTTGTCTGGCTGGAGGCCGGCGCCTTCGGGTTTTCCGCCGACTTCGCCGACCTTCAGGCTTCCCTGGCCAAGGCGGGCTTCCGCGCCTGCGCCTATGATCGGGCTGGCCTGGGATTCTCAGATCCTGGCCCCTGGCCCCGGGACAGCGCCGCCATTGTCACCGACCTGGAGCGGCTGATGACCGAGGCCGGCGTGACGCGGCCGGCGATCCTGGTCGGCCACTCCATGGGCGGCCAGCACGTCCGGCTGTTCGCCGTGCGTCACCCCGCGCGCGTGGCCGGCATCGTCCTGCTGGACGCAGCGACCCCTGAGGCGGTGGAGATCCCCCTGGTGCGGCGCTTCGTCGACACCTTTGGCCACTTGTCGCAAGGGGTGGCGGCGCTCACCAGCGCGGGCCTGGCCAAGCCCCTCTTCTTCCTGGGGGATCGGATCGGGCTTAGCGGGCCGGTGGTGCGCGAGAAGCAGGCGGCGTTCGTGTCAGGCCGTCATGCGCGCAACGCCGCCAACGAAGCCGCCCAATGGCTCGAGAGCGCCGCGATGGCGCGGGCGGCAGGACAGCTCGATCCGGCCTGGCCGGTGGCGGTGGTCACCGCTGGAGCCGCGGCCGATCGGAACGGTGAATGGGGTCGCGCCCGGCTGGCGCCGGCCGAAGAGTCGGCGCATGGCAGCTACGCCGCCGTCGCCGCCGCGGGTCACGCCACCCTCCTGTCGCACGCCCACAACGCCGAGATCGTCGCGGCGGTGGAACGGGTGGCGAGGGCGAGCGCCGCCCGCGAGTGACCGCTCGGTCAAGGCGCAGCCGTTCTCACGCCGAGGCCTCCGTAGCGCCCTAGAACTGCGTCCGCAGCCCCACAAGGAAGCTACGGCCGCGTTGCGGCGCCAGGGTGGAAAGATAGGAGGTGTGGCTGAGCGCCGTCTCATCCAGCAGGTTCGTGCCGCGGACAAAAAGCTGGCTGTCGAACGCGCCCGCCGCGAAATCATAGGCCAGGGTGGCATTGACCATGTCGTGGCCTGGGGTCGACGTCTCGAAGGCCGCGATATCATCCTGTTCGAAGATGCGGATGTACTCCAGGTCTCCCGACCAGGCTCCGGCGACAAACTCGCCGCGTCCGCCCAGCCGCGCCGCGGGAATACGCGGCAGGGGGCCGCCATCGTCCAACTCGGCCTTCACCCTGTCCCCGAAGGCGCTCACGGCGAGACCATTGGCGAAGGCGTAGCGCACCTGGCCTTCCACCCCGGTGAAGGTGGCGTCGTCCTGCGTATATTGGATCAGGCGGAAGTCCTCGAAGCGGTCCAGCGTCGCGGCATAGATGTAGCCCTCATAGGCGTAGCGATAGGCGCTGGCGGAGAAGGTGAGGGGGCCTTGCGTTTTGCGCAGGCTGAGCTCGATGGAGTTGGCCGTCTCCTCGTCCAGGGTGGCCGTGCCGATCTCGTAGGTGTTGCTGGCGATGTGGATGCCCCGGGCATAGAGCTCCTGGGCATGGGGCGCCCTTTGTGAGCGGGCGACATTGAGCGACGCCATATAGCCGGGGGCGAAGGTCCAGCTGGCGCCGGCCGAGGCGGAGAAGGGCCTGTGCTCGGTGTCGGGGCGGTTCAGAGCCTCGGCCTCCTGCCATTCCTGGCGCAGGGCGCCTTCAAGGCGCCAGTCGCCCAGGGTCATCGCCTCTAGGAGGAAGATGGCGGTGTTCTTGGTCGTGCTCGGGGGCACGAAGGATTCGGCCCCCACGGCGGCGAAGTCGCTCTCGGAGGTCTGGACGCCGATCACGCCGTTGAGGCCGCCGATGGGCGCATGCTGCACCTCCAGCCGCAACTCATGCCCCTTGTTGCTGAAGGTCGTGGCCACCACGCCGTCGTCAATCTCATCGTGGGCATAGTCGGTATGGCCGCCCCGGAAGCGGATCCGCTCCACCCCGGCGAAGGGCGAGCGGATTTCACCGCGCACATCGACCCGGCGGCTCTTCAGATCGACGATCGGCACATGGCCGTCGGCGTGCTCGTGATCATGGTCGTGATCCTCGCCCCCATGGTCATGCCCGCCGCAATGCAGGCTGGAGCCATGAGGATGGCAGGACTCGTATTCATGATTGTGTCCGGGCAGGCCGTATTCGCTGTCCTGCTCGGTATAGGCGACGCCGAAATAGCCGTCTGAGCCGATCCAGGACCCGCCCACCGTGATGGTGCGGTTGCGATTGAAGGAGCCGGGGAGGCGGTCGAAGCCAGCGGCCTCCTCCTCGTGATCGTGATCCTCCTCATGGTCATGCTCGTCGTCGGTATGGGCCGGCGGCGTGTAGAAGGGCACCTCATAATCGTCGGCGCGCCGGCTGGCCCCTTCCAGCCGCAGGGCGAAGGCGCCCAGGCCGACGGTCACTCCCACCACGCCGGCCCGCTCACGGTCACCCGACCCGTAGCGCAGCTCCACGGCGCCTTCTCCGCCCGCGGGGGGCAGGGCCGTGGGAATCTTGCGATCGATCAGGTTCACCGCCCCGCCGATCGCCCCGCCGCCATAGAGGAGCGCGCTCGGCCCACGCAGGACTTCGATCCCGTCCAGCAGCAGCGGTTCGCCGGAGACGGCGTGGTCGGGGGAGACATCGGAGGCGTCGAACAGGCTCGATCCGTCGCTGAGAATCTTCACCCGCGGGGCGGTCTGGCCGCGGATCACCGGCCGGCTGGCGCCGCCGCCGAAGGCGTCCGATGTGACCCCCGGGAGGCTGACCAGGGTTTCGCCGAGGGTCGCTTGCCGGCGTTGCGCCAAGACCTCACCGCTGAGGATCTCGACATTGGAAATCACTTCGTCGCCCGACCGGCCGAGGGGATCGGCGGTGACGATCACTTCCCGCACGACCGGGCCTTGGTCCGCCTCTGCGCGCGAGGCACCCGCCATGACTGAAAGGCTTGCGGCCAGGAAAAGAGCAACCTTGGGTGACATTCGCGCCGGCTCCGGATAGAAACAATCACCGGCAGATACGTTATAACATAACATAATGCAACGCAGCGTTCAGGTCCCTTTGACCCCAACTCCCGCTCCCGCCCAGGCCGCCGCCGATGCGGCGGTGGCCGAGCTTCAGGCTCAGGTCTGGAGCCTCGTCCGCGCGCGTTTCGAAACCCAGCGTCGCGATCGCGGTTTGACGAAGGTCGCCCTGGCCGCTCAGCTTGGCGTCCCGCCCAGTCAGGTCTGGGCCTGGTTGAACGACCCGCGAAACATGACCATCAAGGCCGCCGCCCGGCTGCTGGCGGCCATGGACGCGCGGCTGGCGTGCCACGTGGAGGCGCGGGGCCGGGAGCCGACCGGGTCGTGAGCCTCGACGGGACGTCCACGCTCTTTCGACACATCGAGACTCTGCAGGCCGATGCTGGACAGGGTGAGGGATCGTGCCGGCGGAGCGCTGCGCCCTGGCTGCGGGGCGCCCCTGCCCAAACACCATGCCCAAAAGATGGAATTCAGCGCCGTTGAGACAACGGCAATGGGTTAGTTGCTTTCGGGCGTCGTCATCGTGCCGCCCTCCATCGCAGGGGCGTCGCCCTGGGCCGGGGCCGCGGGCATGTAGGTCGTGTCCGGGCGCGGCTGTAGCATCTGGCCGTTGTCGCCCGGTCCACTCTCATCGCCGCGGGCCAAGAAGGTGAAGGCGATCCAGCCGACCAGGATAAGAAGGATGATCCATACCAGGGGCGGGACACCCTTCTTCTTCCCGTTCTCTGACCTGTTCAGATCGACCATCACCTGCTCCTTGCCATCCATGCCCGAAGGCTGACAGCGGCCCACCGGACCTGCGCCGCCAGGGCGTTCGGTTCATGTCCCGGGTAACGGCAAAGGCGTGGGAGCGTTCCGGACGGCCTTGTGGCCAGGCAGTCTTGTGGCCAGGCGGTCTTGTGGGATGCCGTCGTCAGGTCGGCTTGAGGGCCGCAGCGTCGAATTCCGCCTTCCAGGCCGCGAGGGTGGGCGAGGTCGAGGTCTGATCCCAGGGGTGGAAGCCCGGCCTATACCAGGCGAAATAGGTCTTCCAGCCTCGCCGGAAGAGACCCGGCTTGATCCAGACGAACTGCTTGACCGCCTGGAGCGCCGCCTTGGGCGTATAGCCGTCGGCCTCCAGGAGGCGGGCGGCGTAGCGGGTGATGTTGCGGGTGAACATGACCGTGATCAGCGCCATGGCGATGCAGCGGCGGCGATAGCGCAGGAAGGGCGACCAGTCCTTCGTCGCGGCCATGAAGACGTCGAAGGCCACGGCCTTGTGCTCGGTCTCCTCCAGGGCGTGCCAGCGCCAGAGCCGCTCGATGGCCGGATCAGTCTTCTGGAACAGCTCGTCGCGGTGGCGGATGTGCACTTCGGCCATCATGGCGGTGAAGTGCTCCAGGGCGATGGTGGAGATGAGCATGGCCATAGGCCCGCGCCCGCGGCTGAAGGCCACCCGCTCGCGTACCTGCGCCTCGATCTCGGCCACGGGATAGCGGTCCCGGTCGATCAGCTGGTTGAGGCTGTGATGCTCTCGCGAATGGATCGCCTCCTGGGCGATGAAGCCGCGCACGTCCTCAGCCAGCTTGCCCGAGACATGGTCGCGATAGTGGCGCACCGCGTCCATGAACAGGCGTTCCCCGTCGGGGAAGGTGAGGGAAAGGGCGTTGAACACCGCCGTGGCCACCGGATCCCCATCCAGCCAATGGCCGGAATCCGGCGGGCCCGCTGCGAAGCGGATGTCCCGGGGGCTCACCTCGACATCAGCGGGCGTGGTCTTGCGCGTCATGGCGTGATCCTGTGGAACAGGGGCGATGGGCCCCACGGCTTGTTCTGGCTCCAGGTTAGAGTTATCTACAAAAATGTCAATAGAGCCCGCCCGCCGTGTGCGCCGATCACCCGAAGCCGCGCGCGAGAACATCCTGCAGTCGGCGGAGCGTCTGCTGCTTGAAAAGGGCCCCCAGGGCTTGAAGCTGGTGGAGGTGGCCCAGGGGGCTGGGGTGTCCCATGCCACGGTGCTGCACCACTTCGGCTCCATCGACGGGGTGCAGACGGCGCTGGCCGAGACCATGATCCGCCAGCTGGTCGCCCGGGTGCTGGAGGCTGAGCGACCTGATGATCCCCAGGCGCAACTGGAGGGAGTCGGGCAGGTGCTATTTGACGCCTTTGAGACCGCAGGCGGCGCCCGTCTGGCCGCGTGGCTGGAGCTGACCGGCGAGACCCGCCGCCTGACCCTTGTGCGCGCCGCCGTCGAAGAGGTGATCTCCGGACCCATGGCCCAGAAGGGCGTCGATCCAGAAAAAGCCACCAACCTGATCCTTGTGGCGGTCTCCCTGGCCATGGGAGTCGGCCTGATCGGCCGGTCCCTGGCCGAACTGGTGGGCCGCCCGCCTGAGACCACCCGAGAGGCGGCGCTCGCCTTCCTCAAGAGCGGCCTGGCGGCGGCGCTGAACAGGTAGGGCCGGGCGGCTCGGCGTTCCGCCCGGCCCCGCCTGGCCTTTAGAGAACCCCGAGCATCTCGGCGACCAGGGGGTGGCGGACGATGTCGCGGTCCTTCAGCCGCACTACGGCGATATTGCCGACCGTCTCCAGCTTCTCGGCCACGGGGCCGAGGCCCGAGAGTTCGGGCAGGAGATCGGACTGGGCCGGGTCGCCCGTGACCACCATGGTGGAGTGCCAGCCCAGGCGGGTGAGCAGCATCTTGAGCTGCACATAGGTGCAGTTCTGCGCCTCATCGATGACCACGAAGGCGTTGTTCAGCGTGCGCCCGCGCATGAAGCCCACCGGCGCGATCTCGATGGCGCCCTCGGCCATCAGGGCGCGGACCCGCTTCATGGACAGCCGATCCGACAGGGCGTCGTAGAGGGGGCGGAGATCGGGGGCGAGTTTGTCCTCCATCTCACCGGGCAGGAAGCCAATGGATTCCCCGGCTTCCACCGCCGGGCGCGACAGGACGATGCGGCCCACACGTCCCGCCTCGAGGGCTTCGACGGCCTTGGCGATGGCCAGATAGGTCTTACCGGTGCCGGCCGGCCCCAGGGCCAGGACCAGGTTCTTGGCGTCGATGGCGGCGATCATCTCCTCCTGGCCGGGGGACTTGGCCTTGATCGTCTTCAGATAGCCCTGCTCACGCCCTTCCTCGGCCAGGCCCAGCGGCGACCACCCGCGTTCGATGGGCAGGCGGCGGATTTTTGAATCATCGAACTGCTCAGCATCGAATGCGCCTTCGCGCAGCTGTCGCTTCAGGGCTCGCTTGGTCATCAAAGCCTCCATAGGGGCATGAAAAAGGGGCGAGTCCTGCGCGGACCGCCCCTTGGGGAGGACGAAAAGAAGGAAGAGAGGCGGGCGGCGCGCCCGGGGGGCGGCCCGTACCCGGCCGTGGCCGGGACATCGGTGGCGGGGGGACCCCGCCAGGACCACAAACGCAGCGCCATGCACTCCGTCCAACTCGAACCTGCGGGCCGGAAGCCGGCCCGGCGACGTTTCGAGAGCGGGATGATCGCTTCGAATCGCATCGCAACTATGATGCTAGCGTGATTAACCAAGGCTGAAGTGCGACGTTTTAAATAAGACATGAGGTACACGGATGGCTGTCTATAACTTGGGCGCGGTCGCCCCGCAGCTGCCGCCGGAGGGCGAATACTGGATCGCGCCCACCGCCGCGGTGATGGGCAATGTGATTCTCAAGCAAAACGCCTCGGTGTGGTTCGGCGCCACCCTGCGCGGCGACAATGACCCCATCCTGATCGGCGAAAACTCCAATATTCAGGACGGATCCGTTCTGCACACCGATGCGGGATCGCCCTTGACCATCGGCCGCGACGTCACGGTGGGCCATATGGTGATGCTGCATGGCTGCACGATCGGCGACAATTCGCTGGTTGGCATCGGCTCGATCATCCTGAACGGGGCCAAGATCGGGAAGAACTGCCTGATCGGGGCCAACTGCCTGATCACCGAGGGCAAGGAGATCCCCGACAACAGCCTGGTCATGGGCGCCCCTGGCAAGGTGGTCCGCGAGGTGTCCGAAGGCCAGGCCCGCATCCTGACCGCCTCGGCGCACCACTATGTGGAGAACTGGAAGCGCTATCATCGGGAGCTTCGGGCGATCTGACCCCGCGCGGCGGGCCGCGGGGGGCCCGGCCGAGCAATCCGCATGCGCCCGGGCCTGATCCCCGTTAAGGTCCCGCTGGCTTGAACCGGCTCGCCTCTGCGCGGGCGAGCGAATCTGCGAGGTCCATCATGAGATTTTCCCCCATCGTCGCCGCGGCGGCCATTCTGCTGGCGACCCCGGCTTTCGCCCAGGCCCCGGAAATGCCGGGCCAACCCGAAGCCGCCCGGGTCGTCGCCGGCACGTATAATGTCGATCCGCATCATACCCAGGCGGTCTGGTCTGTGGACCATATGGGCTTCTCCACCCTCTATGGGATGTTCGGCGAGATGAGCGGCACGCTCACCCTGGATCCGGCCAATCTCTCGGCGGCGAAGCTGGCGATCGACATCCCGCTGTCGGGCCTGACGGTGACCTCCAGCGACTTCGCCACCCATCTGGCCTCGGCCGACTTCTTCGAGGTGGAGAAGTACCCCACGGGCCGCTTTGTCTCGACCTCGGTGGTGGTTGACGGGACCAAGGCCAAGATTACCGGCGACCTGACCCTTAAGGGCGTCACCAAGCCGGTGGTGCTGGACGCCGTGCTGATGGGCGCTGGGGCCAATCCGATGAGCAAGGCCCAGACCGTCGGCTTCACCGCCACCTCGACCATCAAGCGCAGCGACTTCAACCTCGGCTATGCGGCGCCGGTGGTGTCCGATGAGGTGAAGCTGAAGATCACCGCGGCGTTCGAACGGGCGGCCGACTAGGTCTCGCTGGCCCGCCCCAGCGGTAGGGCTTGACGGACGCAAGGGCGCCTGGGGGAAGGTCTGCAAAAGACATACGGGAGCGCGCCATGGCCTATGAGTTCATCAAGGTGGAGCGGGAGGGACCGGTGACCGTGGTCACCCTGAACCGCCCCGAGGTCATGAACGCGCTCCATTCCCCGGCGCATTTCGAGCTGCACGAGGCCTTCGACGCCTTCGCCGCCGATCCGGATCAGTGGGTGGCCATCGTCACCGGGGCCGGCGAGCGCGCCTTTTCCGCCGGCAATGATCTCAAGCATCAGGCCGGCGGCGGCGGCATGGGCCTGCCGCCGTCTGGCTTTGCCGGCCTGACCGAGCGCTTCGATCTCACCAAGCCGCTGATCGCCGCCGTGAACGGGGTGGCCATGGGCGGCGGCTTCGAGATCGCGCTCGCCTGCGACCTGATCATCGCCGCTGAGACCGCCACCTTCGCCTTGCCCGAGCCTCGGGTCGGCCTGGCGGCCCTGGCCGGCGGGCTGCATCGCCTGCCCCGCCAGATCGGCCAGAAGCAGGCCATGGGCATGATCCTGACCGGCCGGCGCGTGGCCGCCGCCGAGGGCCGTGAGCTGGGCTTCGTCAATGAGGTGGTCCCGGCCGCTGAACTGATGGACGCCGCCCGCCGCTGGGCGGCCCAGATCTGCGAACTCTCGCCCATGTCCATCCGGGCCTCGAAGGAGGCGGTCTACAAGGGTCTCGACGAGACGAGCCTTGCGACCGCCATGGCGGGCCAGATGCGTTATCCGGCGACATCGGCCATGCTCAGGTCCGAGGACTTCAAGGAGGGGCCCATGGCCTTCGCCCAGAAGCGCCCGCCGCAATGGAAGGGCCGCTAGCGGTCAATAGACAAGAGCGGGCGGCAAGCCCGGCGCGACACGAAAAGGGGAGGACGGTCTATGGACCGCTACGACTACATCATCATCGGCGCTGGCTCGGCCGGCTGCGTGCTGGCCAATCGGCTGAGCGAAAACCCCGCCACCAAGGTTCTGCTGCTGGAGGCCGGCGGGCGGGACAATTCCATCATGGTCAAGATGCCCGCCGGCGTCGGAGGCCTGATCGGCAAGGAAGGCCCCTACAACTGGGGCTTCTGGACCGAGCCCGAGCCGAACCTCGACGACCGCAAGCTCTGGTGGCCCCGGGGCCGCGGCTGGGGCGGATCGTCGTCGATCAACGGCATGATCTACATCCGCGGCCATGCGCGCGACTATGACCAGTGGCGTCAGATGGGCCTGACCGGCTGGTCCTATGCCGAGGTGCTGCCCTATTTCAAACGCTCCGAAGCGCTGGAGGGCGGCGGCGACGCCTGGCACGGCGGCGATGGGCCGCTGAAGGTCTCCAAGGCCTCGTCCACCAATCCGATCTATGCCGCCACCGTCGAGGCCGGCCGTCAGGCGGGCCACCCGATCACCAAGGATTTCAACGGCTTCCAGCAGGAAGGCTGGGGGCCTTATCAGCTCACCGTTCATGACGGCCAGCGGTGGAGCGCCGCCAGGGGCTATCTGCATCCGGCCCTGAAGCGCGCCAACCTGACGGCCCTGACCGGCGCGCGCACCCGCCGCATCCTGGTGGAGAATGGCCGCGCGGTGGGCGTCGAATATATCGACGACAAGACCAAGGAGATCCGCAAGGTCTATGCCGACGCCGAGGTGCTGCTGTGCGCCGGCGCCGTCCAGTCCCCCCACATCCTGCAGCTCTCAGGCATCGGTGATCCCGAAGACCTGGCCGCCCACGGCATCACGCCCGTCCATGAGCTGAAAGGCGTCGGCGCCAATCTGCAGGACCACCTGGACGTGACCCTGTCCTGGGAATGCCCGCTGCCGATCACCGCCTATTCGATGCGCAAGGGCCTGATCAAGACGCTGGGCGTGGGCATGAACTACATGTTCTTCAACAAGGGTCCCGGTCGCCAGCAGTTCCTGGAGTCGGGCGCCTTCCTGCGCTCGCGGCCTGATCTCGATCGCCCCGACCTGCAGATCCACTGCGTACTGGCCATCATGCAGGACCACGGCAAGGTCTCGGTGGCCAAGGACGGCTTCACCTTCCACGTCTGCCAGCTGCGTCCCGAAAGCCGCGGGCGGGTGGGCCTGCGCTCGGCCGATCCGATGGACAATCCCGCCATCTTCGCCAACTACCTCTCCACCGAAGAGGACCGCAGGGCGATCCGCGAGGGCGTCAAGATGATGCGCCATGTGGCGGCCCAGAGCGCGCTGGACCCCTATCGCGGGGCGGAGTTCTCGCCCGGGGAGGCGGTGCAGACCGACGCCGAGATCGACGCCTGGATTCGCAGGACCTCGGAGACGATTTATCACCCGGTGGGCACCTGCAAGATGGGCGCGGCCGACGATCCCATGGCCGTGGTCGATGGCGAGCTGAAGGTCCGCGGGCTTAGCGGCCTGCGGGTCATCGACGCCTCGGTGATGCCGACCCTGGTGGGGGGCAATACAAATGCGCCGACCATCATGATCGCGGAGAAGGCTTCGGATATGATCCTCGGGCGCCCGGCCCTGCCGGCCGAGGAGGCGCCGGTTTACGAGGACGGCCAGCAGGCCGCCTGATCATAGTAGGGGAGGCCGCTCATGGAGCTGCGCAGACTGGGACGTTCCGACCTCATGGTGGCCCCGCTGGTGCTGGGCACGAACGTCTTCGGCTGGACGGCCGATGAGAAGACCTCGTTTGCGATCCTCGACGCCTTTGTCGACGGCGGGTTCAACGCCGTCGACACCGCCGACGTCTATTCCCGCTGGTCCCCGGCCGGCGCCGGGGCTTCGGAGACCGTCATCGGAAACTGGATCGCCCAGGGCGGTCGCCGCGACCGCATCGTGCTGGCCACCAAGGTCGGCTCGGAGATGGGCGAGGGGATGAAGGGGCTGTCGGCCCAGTATATCGAGCAGGCCGTCGAGGCCTCCCTCAAGCGCCTGCAGACCGACTATATCGACCTCTACCAGTCCCACCGCGACGATCCCGACACCCCCCAGGACGAGACGGCCAAGGCCTATGAGCGGCTGGTCAAGGCCGGCAAGGTGCGGGTGGTCGGCTCGTCGAACTTCACCCCTGAGCGCCTGAAGTCGGCGCTGGAGGCGTCCAAGGCCAGGGGCACGCCGCGCTATGAGAGCGAGCAGCCGCTCTACAATCTCTATGACCGGGCCGGCTTCGAGGCCGGCTTGCAGCAGCTCTGCATCGCCGAAGAGGTCGGGGTTATTCCCTACTATGGCCTCGCCAGCGGTTTCCTTACCGGCAAGTACCGCTCCGAAGAGGATCTGGCCAAGAGCCCCCGGGGACGCGGCGCCAAGAAGTACATGGACGCGCGCGGCATGAAGATTCTGGCCGCTCTGGACCAGGTGGCCGCCGCGCACGCCGCCACGCCGGCCCAGGTGGCCCTGGCCTGGGTGATGGCTCAGCCGGGCCTCACTGGACCCATCGCCAGCGCCACCAGCGTCAGCCAGCTGGACGACCTCATGGGCTCGGCGCGGCTAGGGCTGAGCGCCGATGATCTCAAGGCCCTGGACGCGGCGAGCGCCGCGGTCTGAGCTCAGATTGACTTCCTCCCGGCTTGATGGGCTCTCTGGGCCTATGGCGAGCGCGCGCACATTGAGAATCCGGATTCGAGGGCGGGACCTGGCGGCAGGCTCCAAGCCCCGGGTCCGCGCTGCGCGTCAGCCGGGCTCGGGGCCGATCTGCGTGTCTTGATCGCCGGGGCGAGCATGAGGCCGTCCTGGTCCCTTGCTCATTCTGCTTACGGATATCCCATGTCAGTCACTGACCTCGCCGCCCTGCGGCCAACAATCCTGCTCTGCGAAACCGACGCTGAGCGCATCACCGATCTCGCCCTGGCGGCCCAGGGACGCCTCCCCCAGGTGGCTGGCCTCCTGCTTGAGGAGATCGAGCGCGCCGAGGTGCGCCCCGACACCGACGTGCCGGCCGACATTGTGGGCATGGGCGCGACAGTGGAGTTCGTCGATCTGTCCCATGGCGAGAGCCGGATCGTGACCCTGGTTTTTCCCGGCGAGGCCGACATCAGCGCCGGGCGGGTGTCCATCCTTACGCCTGTCGGCGCCGGCCTTCTCGGCCTTCGCCCGGGTCAGTCCATCCTTTGGCCCGATCGGGAGGGCCGGGAGCGGGAACTGCGCGTCGTCAGCGTGCGCAGGCCCGAAGTGGCGCTCGGCCCAACTTGAACTCGGCGTTGCGGTGCTGAACGATCCGATCTTCTACGCCCTGGCCATTCCGGCAGTGATCCTGCTGGGCCTGGCCAAGGGCGGGTTCGCCGGCGTTGGCGCGATCGCCTTGCCGCTGATGGCCCTGGCGATTTCGCCGGTAAAGGCCGCAGCCATCCTGCTGCCGGTGCTTATCGTCCAGGACGTGGTGGGGGTCTGGGCGTTCCGACGCAGCTGGGACCGGTCGATCCTTGCCCTCATGATCCCATCGGCCGCCGTCGGCATCATACTGGGCTATCTGCTGGCGGCGCAGGTATCGGCCACGACGATCCTGGCGGTGCTGGGCGCCATCAGCATCGTCTTCGCCATCCATCGTCTCTGGCTGGCTCGGGGCGGGCGGATCCAGGCGCCTTCCAATGCGCCCGTCGCCCTTGGCGCGCTCTTGGGGGCGGCGTCAGGCTTCACCAGCCAGATCGCCCATGCCGGCCAGCCGCCCTTTCAGATGTGGGTCCTGCCCAAGGGGCTGCCGCCGGCCGTCCTGGTGGGCACGACGGCGATCTTCTTTGCGGTGATCAACTGGCTGAAGGTCCCGGCCTATCTGGCGCTCGGCCAGTTCACGGCTGAGAACCTGGCCACGGCGGCGGCCCTGACCCCGGTGGCCATCGTCTCAACCCTGGCCGGCGTCTGGCTCGTGCGGCGGATCAAGCCCGAGCGGTTCTATACGGCCATCTATCTGCTGATGATCGCCGTCGGGGCCCAACTGCTCTGGAAGGCCTTCGCCAGCTAAGCCCACTCGCGCTTGATGGGACCATCCCGCGCGCGTGGGCCTTGCCTTCCAAGTCCTCAGTACCGGTAGCGGAGGTAGGCTCCCAGGCTGCGGGGGCGGTTCAGGGTGAGCAGATCGACCCCCAGGCTGTCGATGTTCGAGATCGACACCTTGTAGGTCTCGTCAAACAGGTTGCGGGCGAAGAGCCCCAACTCAATGCGCCCGTCCGGCGCCTGCCAGCCCCCCTGCGCGCCCACCACCCAGACGGCGTCCTGCGAGAGGCGCTCGGCGTTGGAATTGTCGAAATAGACCTTCGAGGAATAGGCCGCATCAAGCGAGCCCACCAGTTCGCCGCCCTGCGGAAGGGGATGGCGATAGTTGGCCGCCGCATTGAAGGTGACCTCCGGCGACTGCGGCAGGCGATTGCCGGTGAAGTCGTCGCCTTCGGAGAAGTACTCGCCGTAAGTGGCGTCCAGCAGCGAAAGCCCGGCGTCGATCGACAGATTCTCGCTCAGCCGCGCCGTCGCCTCGATCTCGGCCCCATAGACTTCGGAGTTCGCGGCGTTATCGAGCACCAGCACCGTCAGCCCGTTGCGCAGGGCCTGGGCGAAGACCTGCTGGTCCTGGTAGTCGTAGTAGAAGGCCGACATGTTCAGGCGGACGCGGCGATCGAACAGTTCGGACTTCAGTCCGACCTCATAGGCGTCCAGCTGCTCGTTGTCGTAGGGGATCAGCTCCTCGGGCGTCGTCGCCAGACCGCCGAAGAAGCCGCCGCTCTTGAAGCCGCGATTGTAGGTCGCATAGAGGTTGAGGTCGTCATTGACCTCATAGCGCAGGCCCAGCCGGCCCGACCAGGCGGAGAAGGTCTTCTCCTGTTGCGAGGTGAGCAGGACGATCAGGCCGCCCTCGGCCTGGCTGCGGTAGTCGAAGGACTTTTCGTCGGCCGAATAACGGAGGCCGACCGTGGCGGTGAGCCGCTCGGCGAGCTGGTAGTCGGCCTGGCCGAAGAAGGCGTAGCTCTTGGTTTTCTGGGTATAGGGATAGCTGAAGGCCGCGACGCTGTCGGCGAGGCTGAACCCGTCTGGAAAGAGCGGGCGCAGATCGCGCAGGACGTCCTGAGTCGAGGCGTCCTCAACCGTTTCGTCCATATAATAACCGCCAGCGACCCACTTCAGGCGGCCATCGGCGCTGTCGTTGGACTGCAGCCGCAGCTCCTGGGTGAACTGGTTCTGGCGGGCGAGGTAGTTGATCTCCAGCATCTGGTTGGGGCTGGAGTCGGTGTTCTCAAAGGCGTTGCGGTGCGCCCAGGAATAGGCGGTCACCGAGACCAGAGAGATGGCGCCCAGGTCCCAGTCCACCTGCGCTGAGGCCCCGAACAGGTCGATCTTGTCCTTGCCCTCGGCGTTGGCGTCCAGGGCGCGGTCGTCGCCGTCGGTGTCGCTGTAGCCGAAGGCGTCGCCGCAGAGGCCCGAGCCATAGGCGGTCGGCGCGCAGAAGCCGTCGGGGCCCGTGGCTTCGGCCGTGAACGGAAACAGCGCCCGGTGCTGCGGTTGGGTGGCGTCGCCACGATTGACGAACCGGTTGACCTGGAACAGCGCCTCGACGTCCTCATGGGGCGTGTAGAGGGCCGACAGCCGGATCGCCCAGTAGTCGGTGGCGTTGACGTCGTTGCCGGTGACGCGGTTGTAGGTGGTCCCGTCGTCGCGCACCACCTGGCCGGCGGCGCGCACCGAGAGCACGTCCTCAATCACTGGGCCGCTGACGGCGCCTGTCAGGTTCACGGCATTGTAGGTGGCGTATTCGGCGGCGGCTTCCGCGCTGAATGTGTGGGTGGGCCGCTTCGTGGTGACGTTCACCGCGCCGCCATTGGTGTTGCGGCCGTAGAGCGTGCCCTGTGGCCCGCGCAGCACTTCGATCTGGCCGATGTCGAAGAAGCCGGCCATCTGCGCCAGGGGCGAGCTGACATAGACGCCGTCCACATAGATGCCGACGCCGCTGGACGAGTTGGGGTTGAAGTCGCTCAAGCCCACGCCGCGGATGAAGATCTTGGGGTTGGCGGCGGCGTCGCCGCTGCTCACCCGCAGGCCAGGCGCCAGGTTGTTGAGCCCGGTCACATTGGTGACGCCCCGTGCGGTCAGGGCGTCGCCCGACAGCGCCGTCACCGAGACAGGGACATCCTGGAGGTTTTCACTGCGCTTCTGGGCGGTGACCACCACTTCCTGAATCATCATGCTATCGGCGGCGGTCTGCGCCATCGCGCTGCCGCCAGACAGCGCCACCACCGCGCAACTCACAAACAGTACGGCTCTCATCGGGATCCCCTCACCAATCATTCTTGCGACCCCGCTTATACGATAGTAAAAACTATGCAAATCAAGTGGGCTGCTCGCGGCTACGATCGCATCTGTCGGGATGATCAGGTTTGCGGCGCCGCAGCGAGCTTGTGACCTAGGCTTGTTCGAACGGCCTTTGCGCCGCTGACGAGCCTTGCGAACGATAGGGTCTGCTACTCTTCTCGAGCGAAAGGGGCGTCGATGCTGGCCTGTTATACGGACCGCCTGAGCGTACGGCCGGGGGAGCGCTTTGAGCTGCGCGCCAGCGCCACGCACGGCCCCTGCCGCCTCTCCATGTCGCGGGTGGGGATGGACCGGCGCGAAGTCCTGACCATCGATGGCCTCATGATCGGCGACCACCCGGTCCCGCCCCACGCCGACCGTGACGGCTGCGGCTGGCCCGTCGCCCTGGAGGTGGAGGTCGGCGGCGACTGGGCGTCGGGCTATTACGACATTGTCCTGACCGACGCCGATGGTGGTGAGGCGCACCACTTTGTTTGCGTCAAGCCGCCCCTGGGCGAGCGGCGGTCCAGCGCCGTCATGGTGCTCGCGACCAACACCTATCAGTCCTACAATTACTGGGGCGGGGCCAACGCCTATGCCAATGTCGCCGGCCTGATGTCCGGCGAGACGCCGTTCGATCAGGCGATGGACGAGGCGATCGGGGTCCTGTCCACCCAGCGGCCTTTTCCGCCATTGATCGTCGCGCCGCCGGCCGATCCGCCGCGGCTGGTCAATATGCGCAAGCGCGGATATCGCGAGCGGCCTTGGGCGTCCGACTACGCCTGGATGGCGAAGCACAAGGCCTCGCCCTACGATGGCTCGGCGGGCTTTCTACACAAGTGGGAGCACGTGTTCGTGGCCTGGGCCGAGGCTGAGGGCTACGTCCTCGACTTCGCCACCGACTACGACCTGGAGGCCGAGCCCAACTTCCTGGACGGCTATGAGGCGGTGCTGTTCGTCGGCCACAGCGAATACTGGTCGGCGGGCGAGCGCGAACAGGTCGAGCGCTTTGTGGACGCCGGCGGACGGGCGGCGATCCTGTCTGGCAACACCTGCTTCTGGAAGGTGCGCTGGGAAAACGACGGCAAGACCTATGTCTGTCACAAGTGGCGCGGCTTCGAAGCCGAGGACGTGCCGCCGGACCAGGCGACTCACCTCTGGTCGCACCCGGCGTTCGGCAAGCCGGAGGCCGAGATTACAGGCCTCAGCTTCGTCTTCGCCGGCTATCACCGCCTGGGCCTTTGCGTCGCGCGGGGGCAGGGGGGCTTCACGGTCTATGATGACCGCCATTGGGCGCTCGAGGGCTCAGACCTCTTTTATGGCGACCTGTTGGGCGGCGACCTGCCGCTGATCGGCTATGAGAGCGACGGTTGTCGCTTCCAGTTCGGGGACGACGGCTTGCCGCGGGCTATCCCCACCCTCGGGGTGCCCGCCAACCTGGAGATCATCGGCATCGCCCCCTGCGCCTTCGGCGAGGAGGCCGGCCGCGGCTATAACCCGATCATCCCGCCCGAAAAGCTGGACGTGATCGCCGATGTGATGTTCGGGGAAAGCAGCCCTGAGGCGCAGGCGAAGGTGCTGCGGGGCCATGCGGTGCTGGCGAGTTTCAAACGCGGCGCCGGCGAGGTGTTCAACAGCGGCACGACGGAATGGGCCCACGGCCTCGGCGCGCGGGACCCGTTCGTCGAGACGATCACCCACAATGTCCTGCGGCGCTTCGGCGTCAGCCGGCCGGGCGCGCCCGCCTGATCTGGCGGCGGGCGCGTTTCGCGTCCGTCAGTGATCCAGGATCTGGGTCATGAAGGCCAGTTGGGCCGGCGCCTCCAGGGGGCCGGCCGCCTTCATCAGCTTGAAGGCGTCATCGGCCGCCTGGACGGCGAAGTCGATGTCCCCGTCCGTCATGGCGGCGCAGATGAACATGTTGTGCCAGGGGTGGACATAGACCCCCCGCTTCATCAGCGCCTGGGCCCAGAAGTAGCCCTTGGCCAGAGTCGGGTCGTCTTCGACCCTGATCAGGGGCATCTGGGCCGGCCCGGTCTGGCGCAGGGCGAAGTCGTGGCGGTGGGCGCTCTCGTCCAGGCCGTCCCGCAGGCGCTGGCCCAGCGCCTCGGTGCGCTCGAGATAGTCGGTGTCGCGGATCCTGGCCATCGTCTTGAGGCCCGCCGCCATGGGCGCCGCCGAGAACCAGAAGGAGCCGGTGGCGTAGATCGTCATCGCCGCCTCCCGGGCGACCTCCGCCCCCATCAGGGCCGAGATGGGGTGGCCGTTGGCGATCGCCTTGCCCCAGGACGACAGGTCCGGCTTCACGCCCACCAGCGACCAGCTTGAGTCTCGGGCCAGCCGGAAGCCGGCGCGCACGTCATCAACAATGAGAAGGGCGCCGTGCGCGTCGCACAGCTCCCGGGCCCGTCGCGCATAGGCCGGATCGGGCAGTTCCTGGTCGATGAAGGTGTCATGCTTGATCGGGGCCGCGAAGATGGCCGCGAGATCGTCGCCGGCTTCACGCACCGCGGCCTCAAGGCTCTCCACATCGTTATAGTCGTAGAAGACCTGATGGGCCCGATCCCCCGGGGAGACGCCCCGCTTCAGCGGCGTGCACCAAGGGGCGGCGCCGTGATAGGCGCCCCGGGCCAGCAACACCGTATTCTTGCGGGTGTGGTTACGGGCGATCATCAGCGCCATGGTCGTGGCGTCCGTGCCGTTCTTGCAGAACATCGCCCAGTCCGCATGGCTGACCATGCCCACCATGGTCTCGGCCAGCTCGACCATGACCTCGGCGGGGCCCGTCATGGTGTCGCCCTGGCGCATCTGCGCGACATAGGCGTCGTCAATCTCGCGGTCGCCATAGCCAAACAGGTTCGGGCCATATCCGCCGAGGAAGTCCAGGTAACGATTGCCGTCCACGTCCCACAGGTGCGCGCCTTCGGCGCGGGCGAAAAACTGGGGATAATCGTCGGGCAGCAGGGCGACGGACTGATGCCCGTACATGCCCCTCGGAATGACCGCTTGCGCGCGTTCGACGAGCGCCTTGTTCTTGCTGTTGGTCCAGCTCATCGTCTGCAACCCCATCAGAAAAGATAGCTTTGACTACCTTATATGCGCGAGGCTACAAATCAACCACGCATCGGACGGAGATAGCATGAGCCGCGGCCTACTCTGCATCGGCCTGACCACGCTGGACGTGGCGGCCCGCCCCATCGACGCGCTGCCCACGGGCGAGGGGACGCGACTCATCGAGGGAATCGCGGTCGCGCCGGCCGGCACAGCCGCGGGGGCGGCGATGGTGGCTGCGCGTCTCGGGGTTGCGACGCAACTGGCGGGAAGCATCGGCTCCGATTTCATGGGCCGGGTGGTGCGGCTCGGCCTGGAAGAGCAGGGCGTCGATACGTCTCTTCTCCAGGTCATCGAAGGCTCCCCGACCTCGGCCACGGTGCTGACGATCGATTCAGGTGGTCGCCGCCCGAACTTTCACGCCCTGGGCGCCGGGCTGTTTGCGCCGCTCGGCGAACCGGTCATCGCCGCGGCGACCCAGGCGGCCTATCTCCACTACGGGGCCATCGGGGGGCCTGCCGCGGACGGGGGGCCCGGCCTGGCGGTCCTGCAGGCCGCGAAGGCGGCGGGCGCCATCGTCACCTGCGACCTGATCTCGCCCCAAGCCACGGCCCTGGCCGAGCTGGAGCGGCTGCTGCCCTATACCGACTATTTCATGCCCAGCGTCAGCGAGGCCTTCGCCCTGTCTGGGACGCAGGATCTGTCGGCGGCGGCCAATGTGTTCCTCGGCCTGGGCGCCGGCGCCGTGATCATCAAGAACGGCGGGGCGGGCTCCTATGTCGCGCTGGGGGCGGAGCGGACGGTCCTGCCCGCCTATGACATCACGCCGGTCGACACGACGAGCTGCGGCGACTCCTATTGCGCGGGCTTTATCGCGGGCCTGAGCCGCGGCCTCGCCCCCCTGGACGCCGCCCGTTTCGCCACGGCCGTGGCGGCCCTGGTGGCGCAGGGCCTGGCTACCCTGGGCAGGCTGGACTCCTATGAGGGGGTGCTTCAGGCGATGAGGACGATGACCCTGAAGGAGCCGGGCTGATGTCGGCCGAGAAAGAAGCCGCGCTCCGGAGCCGGATGGTGGAGACCATGCGGGCCATGGACGCCCGCGGTCTGAACCGTGGCACCTCGGGCAATGTATCCGCCCGACTGGGTGAGGGCATGCTGGTGACCCCAAGCGGCGTGCCGCCGGAGCGGCTCACCCCGGACGCGATGGTTTTCGTCGGGGCTGACGACTCCATCCCCGCAGGCCAGCTGAAGCCGTCCAGCGAATGGCGGATGCACATGCAGATCCTGAGACGGCGGCCCGATGTCGGCGCCGTCGTCCACTGTCATTCCCGCCACGCCACCATCCTGGCCTGCGCCGGGCGGCCGATCCCAGCGGTCCACTACATGGTGGGCGTCAGCGGGGGGGCGAGCGTTCCGGTGGCGCCCTATGCGACCTTCGGCTCCGAAGATCTCGCCGATATCGTTGTGGCGGCCCTGGATGGCCGGCGCGCGGCCCTAATGGCCAACCACGGTCAGATCGCCGTCGCTCCGACGCTCGGCTCGGCCCTGATGATCGCCGAAGAGATTGAGGAGCAGGCTGCGGTCTATTGGGGCTGCCTGGCCATCGGCGGGCCAAACCTGCTGTCCGACGACCAGATGGACGAGATTCTGGTCCGCTTCGGCTCTTACGGGCAAGCGAAGTGACCGCCTCGGTCGAGGCTGTGGAACCGCCCCAGCCATTGAACTTCGCCATCCTGCATATCGGCGTGGTCGCCCTTCTCATTGCGGGCCTGCAGCCCCTGGTGCTGGGCGGCCTGGCCGAGGCCGGCCGGCTGACCGTGGCGGGGATCGGTCTGGCCGCCACGGCTGAGCTGCTGGCCCTCGGGGCCGTCTGCGGATTGGCCGCCGCCCTGCTGCGGCCAACCCATCTCAGGGCGAAGCTGGCGGCCGCGTGCCTGGCCCATGCCGCCTGCAACCTCGCCAGCGTCTGGGGCGCAGACGGGGTCCTGATCGGCCTGAGGGCGCTGGCCGGGGCTGCGGCCGGGGTGATGCTGTGGTCGACCATCGGCATGATCTCCCGCTCAGCGCGGCCGGAGCGTCAGGCGGGCATCTTCATCACGGGTCAGACCCTGGCGCAGCTGCTGCTCGCGGCTCTACTGCCCCGCACGGTCATGACGGCGTTCGGCGTCGACGGAGCCCTGGTGGCGCTGGCCTTCATCTCGCTGACGGCGGCCGTGGCCGCCCTGGCCGGGCCGCGCAGCTTTGCGCCCCTGCCGCGCCCGACCGCCGGGGCGAGCGGCCTGCCGCCGCTGGCCTGGGCGGCCCTGCTTGCCGTGTTCCTCTATATGGCGTTCATCGTGGCGATCTGGGTCTATCTGGAGCCCCTGGCCGCCGCCGCAGGCCTTGCGCCGGCCCAGGCCCACGACGCCGTGGCCGCAGCCCTGGCCATGCAGGTCCTCGGCGGTCTGGCGGCGACCCTGATCGGAGCGCGCCTGAGGGCGAGCCATGTGATCATCACCGCAGCGGTGATCAATCTCGGCCTGGTGATCGCGCTGTCGGCGCATCCCGCCGGGCTGGTGTTTATCGGCCTGGTCGCGGTGTTTGGCTTCCTGTGGCTGTTCGTCCTTCCGTTCTACACGGTGCTTCTGATCGGCATCGACCCGACCCGGCGCTCGGCCATGCAACTCGGCGCCGCCCAGCTCCTGGGCAGCAGCGCGGGTCCGCTGGCGGCCGCCCTGCTGGTCGGTGAAAGCAATGCGGACGGGGCGATGATTCTGGCCGGCGTCTGCCTGGCCGCGGCGCTTGTGCTGTTTATTGGCGTGGTGATGGCGCTGGCCCGTCGAGGCCCGCTTCCGAGCGGCGTTTAGCTGGCGCCGTATCGCTCGGCCAGCCGACGATAGTGCATCGCCACCATCCAGCAGACGTCCTCGTTGATCCGATCCTCGTCCTCGGTCGGCTCTTCCAGCACCATCTCTGTGGCGGCGTACATCATCTCGGTGGTGAGGCGCGCTGAGCGGAACAGCTCGACTTCGGGAACGTCCGGATAGGCGGTGGTGAGGCGCGCGCTGATCTGTGCGGCCACCTGGTCGCGGGAGGCGATGCGGATGTCCCGAAGCAAGGGCACAGCCCGAAGGGCGCGCATGATCCAGACGCCGCCGGGGCTGTTGCGGGTGATCTCATTGACCTGGCGCTGCATCTCCTGGTTCTTCTCGACGGCCTCCTCAAGGTTCGCCGCCTGCAGACCGCCGGACTGGACCCAGGCGAAGACCGCTTCGTCCTGGGCCTCCATCAGCCGGCGCGCCAGTTCGCCCAGGATGGCGTACTTGTTCGGGAAGTACCGATAGAGGGCCGGCGGCGTAATCCCGGCCCGCTCGCAGACGAGGTTGGTGGACAGGCGCTCAAAGCCCACCTCGCCCAGAAGCTCGCCCGCAGTGGAGAGCACCGCCTCGAACGTGTTGCGCGCGCGGCTTTGCGAGGGCGTGGCGCGAGCGTCGAGCGGGACGAGCATCGGCTCGGCAGGCAGCGCTACGCGCTTGGGCATCTCACCTCTTCAGAGATTTTCGCGCGGACGGACCGCTTTTCCGTGCTCAGCCTATCGCATCGGCGCCGCCGGGTCATCCTCAGCGCCGCCAGCGCCACGTCACGCCCCTAGGCGATGCGGCGTCCATCGATGGCGGCCAGGCGCAGGCGTGGCGCAGCCTCATGGGCCAGGCCCCCTTTACGGATATCCACCAGGGAGAAGCCCACCAAAGGCAGGCCCTTGAGCCGGGCGACCATGGTCAGGGGCTGATAGAGGCAGAGGAAGCGATCGGGACCGTTTTCCGGGCCGGCGAGGGGGGCGAACAGAATCTCCATGCCGATGGCCACGCCCTCGGCATGGGCCTTGGCGGTGACGACGATCGGCTCAGGCCGCCGACGCGCCATTTCGAGCGCGGTCTGCAGGTCCATTCGATCCTGGGCGCTGAACAGGGAGAGCGCATTCTGCTGGCGCAGGTCGCGCTGGTGCAACTCGCCGATCAGGGCGCCGGCCAGGCGGATTGGATAGATGCCCGAACAGACACGGCCCAGCATGACCACCTGCGGCAGCAGGTCGGCGAAATCGGCGGGGCTGATCGACGTTCGCGGCGGCGGCGCGCCCTCAAGGGCCCGGCTTTGCCAATAGTCTATCAACCGTTCCGTGTTTGGATGGCACATCGACATCGCTGCGCGGCTCCAGTCGCGGCCAAACGCGGCCGCATGGGGCTTGCAGGAGGATTCGGACCAGGCCGGCTCTGTCTCGCTTCGGGACAGTCGCGGTGGGGCGTCCCCCCGATCAGGGGCGCCTCGGCGTGAAATTTGCAGGGGTCCATTGTATTGTGTTTGGAGGCCGAGATGGCGCCGCAAAAGACCCTGCTTGGCCTGATCCTGGGATCGGGTCTGTTCCTGCTGGCAGGGGCCGCGCCTGCAGGCGCTCAGGACTGCTGCACGCCGCCGCCGCCCGCCTGCTGCACCCCGCCGCCGCCGCCCTGCTGCAAGCCGCCGCCGCCGCCGCCGCCGTCCAATCCGCCTTGCTGCACCTCTCCTGGTCATGGGGTGAAGGTGCCCGGCGTCAATGTGGTGGTGGCCCCCACGGTGGTGGTGAACGCCAGCGCCAGCGCCAGCGTGCGCGCCTCGGCCGGCGCCGGCGCCGGCGCGGGCTCGGCCGTCTATTACGGCGGCGGCGGAGGCGGCGGCTATTATTCACCGCCCATGGCCACCGGCCTCATCCAGGGCCTCAATGTCGAGGGCCAGCGCCAGATGAAGCGCACCGCCTATGAGGCGACCCGCTCGCGCACCCGCCGCGTGGTCATCCAGGCCGTCTGCATCGATGATCGCCAATCGCCGCACCCGGCCGCCCAGCTCTTCCCCGAGCGCGATGTCCGCGACATCTTCGACGGCGAACTCTATCGCTGCCTGGCGGGCACGCGCCTGCAGGCGACCATCGCCGAATATTCCGGCCAGGTGGACTTCTCCGGCGGCCAGTCCCTGGTCTGCGCCAAGGGGGAGGCCCTCTATCACGCACCAGGCGGCCAGGTGACCTGCCGGCCTCAAAAGGCGGCCCGCGACTGCAACGAGCGCTCGCTGCTCCGTCGCTTCGGCGCCGGCATCAAGATCCTGACCATGGTCAGCACCGAGACCTACACCGCCTATCGCGAGGAAGAGGCATACTCGGAATCCTCGTCCTCCATGGCGCTGAGCCTCGACGGCGGCGTGGGCGGCACGGTCTACTAAGGGGGGCCGGTGCTCTCCGGGACCACTTCGATTTTCCAGGCGCGGTCGGGCGAAAGGATGCGCTCGGCCGCGCGCTGGACGTCCGCCGCCCCCACCCGTTCGGTGCCCGGGATGACGGCGCGGATGGCCTCCAGGCGGCGGGGGTCGGTCTGGGTGCGGGCCAGTTCGCCCAGCCAGTAGTCGTTGCCGACCCGGGCGCGCTCGATGCGCTCCAGCCTCGGCTGCCGCGCCCGCTCCAGTTCATCGTCATCCACCGGATTGCGGCGCAGGTCGTCGGCGATCTTGGCGACGTCGGCGAAGAAGGCGTCGAGCCCCTCCGGCGGAATCTCCACGCTCGCCGAGATATAGCCCCAGCCGGTCCAGACATAGGAGTGGTTGTAGTTGACCGACGGGGAATAGGTCGCGCCCTGGCTCTCGCGCAGTTCCTCCACCAGCCGAAGCCGCAGGATTTCCCCCAGGATCGCGGCCTCACGGGCCGCCTGAGGATCGGCGAAGAAGTCGGTGCTGGGCCAGGCCACATAGCCGATGGCCTGGTCGGCGCGTCCCTTGTGCGTGCGCCGGACCGGCGCAGCCGTGGGCGGCGGGAAGGCCACGGGCGCAGCCTCGGGCCGGGCGGCGTCGACCCGGGGGGGGAGGGCGCCCAGGGTGCGGGCGACGGCGTCGGTGGCCTTTTCCACCGTGGTGTCGCCGACAATGATCACCTCGATCGGCGCATTGGCGAGCGGTCCAGCCAGTTGGGCCTTCAGGTCGTCCGGGGTGGCCTGGGCGATCTCAGCCTTGGTGGGGAAGGTCCAGCGACGGTCGCCGGAATGCAGCAGGCCCGACAGGTCGCGGGACAGGACCCCGCCAGCGGTCGCCTCATACTGTTCATGGATGGTCGCGCCTGCGGCCTGGATGCGGGCGAAGGCCTCGGTCCGCCAGGCCGGGTCGGCCAGGTAGGCGCTCAGCACCTGCATCTGGACGTCGAGGTCCTCAGGCCGCGTGGAGCCCGACAGGGTGAAGGCGTCGTCGCTCACCCGCAGACGCGCGCCATAGACATTGGACGCCAGCACCCGCTCCATATCCTCAGCGGTGATCTCGCCGAGTCCGCCTTCCACCAGGGCTTGGCTGGCCCAGGCCAGGCTCTGGGTGTCGGACGGCAGGCTCTGTAGCCCCTCGCCCACATGGACAGCGACCAGGATCTCGTCGTCCTGGAAACGGGTCGGCTTGATGGTCAGGCGCACGCCGTTCTCGAAGCGGATGAAGACCGTGTCCAGATCGGCGACGTCGCGGGTCTCCACCACCTTGCCCGGAGCGCCGAACTGTCTGTAGGGCCACTCCACCACGCTCAGGGCCTCGGGCGGGGCGGCCTTGGTCTGGCGAGCGGCCTCATAGGCGCCCAGCACCTCAGCCTCGCCGCCTTCGACCTCCGTCGGGCTGGCCAGGAAGATCAACGGACCTTGTCCCTGGAAGGCGTCTTGCAGCGCGCGGGACACGGTGGAGGCTTCGAGCCCGTCGACGGCGGCCTCGAACAGGGCCAGATCCTGCGCTGGGCTGGTGACCACTTCGTCCTCGGCCGTGGCGCCCAGGATCTGTTGGGCGAGGCTCGACGGCCGCCGGGTGGCGGCGCCGGCCACGCTGGCCTGAAGACGCGCCCGGTATTCGGCGATCTCCCGATCCAGCTCGTCCTGGCGGACCCCGTGCAGCACGGCGCGGCGCTGTTCGACCTCGATGGCCTGCAGCGCCTCGCGCCAGCGGCCCTCCTGAGCGTTGGCGATGATGCTGGTGGTCTCTGCGGCGCCGAACTCATCGTTCACAAAGGCGCCGGCGCCCAGGAAGGGCGGATCGGCCGCCCGCGCCAAGACCGAAAGACGCCGGTTCAGGACGGAAAAGCCGAGTTGTTCGATCAGGTCGGCCCTGCGCCGGGCTTCGGAGTCGGCGGCGAGGTCGGGGTCCCGTATCCAGGCGATCTGCAGGGCGCCCTGGACGCCGGGCTCGACGGCGACCTTGGCCTCAAGGCCGCGGCGACGGACCTCGCCGAGCTCGGGATCTTCGCCCGGCGCGCCCTTGGCCACCCAGCCGCTGAAGGCCTCGACGATCTGGGCCTCCATGGCGTCGACATCGAAATCGCCGACCGCCACAAGCAAGGTCCGCTCGGGCCGGTAATAGGCCTCGTAGAAGGCCCGAATCCGCGAGGCCGGCGCGTTGCGCAGCACCTCGACCTCGCCGATCGGATAGCGCGCATTCAGCCGCTGACCCTTAAGCAGAAAGGCCAGACGCTCCTTGTAGGTGCGATAGGAGGGCCCGTCGCGGGAGCGCTCCTCCGAAAGGACGATGCCGCGCTCGCGGTCCACGGCGTCCTGGGCGATGGTCAGGCTCATCGCCGTCTCGCGCAACAGCATCAGGCTGGTGGACAGGGTCTCCTGGTCGGTCCGGGGAAGATCGAGCTTGTAGATGGTTTCGTCGAAGCCGGTGGAGGCGTTGGTGTCGGCGCCGAAGGCCAAGCCCAGGCGCTCAAGGATCTTGATCATCTCGCCTTCGGGCACCGCTTCAGAGCCGTTGAAGGCCATGTGCTCCAGGAAGTGGGCGAGGCCCTGCTGATCATCCTCTTCCATCAGCGAGCCGGCGTCGATGCGCAGGCGCAGGGCGGCCTGGCCCGCCGGTATGGTCTGGCGACGGATGGCGTAGCGCATACCGTTGGGCAGGGCGCCAAAGCGGATTTCGGGATCGACCTCGACATCGGAGACGGCCTGGGGCCATTGGCCCGGCGCCAGGTCGGCGGCCGGCGTCGCGTGGGCGCCAGCGTGGGGCGCGCGCTCGGCGATCTGCGGGGCGGCGTACACCAGGCCTGAAAGGCCGGCGAAGGCGAGGGCGGCGGTAAGCGCAAGCGCCGCTCGCTTGGAAAAGATCATTGAGACGTCCGCAATTCACGACAATGGCCGGCACCATCGCCGCCGGATGGGGCGAGGGCAAGGCGCGATGGCGGCGGAGGCCAGAGCGCGTTCCGGTGGGCGGGAACCGGTGATCGGGCGAAACGCCCCTCCAGGCTCTCGCCCGCAGCCCTCCTAGTTGGAGGGCCGGCTCACATAGTAGCTGGCGGTGTTGCCCACGGCGTTGGCGACGCCGGTGGCCGAGCGGGCATAGCCGGTGACGGTCACCGAACTGGTGGCGCTCACATCGGAATTGTTCACCTGCTGGCTGGTGGCGACGATGCGGCCCTGGCAGTCGCTGCAGGCATAGCCGGTGGCCGCATTGCCGATGGCCGTAGCGGTGGACGAGGCGTCATAACCCTCTGCGCCGGTGAAGTCGGCGATGACCTCGACGCCGCCGCCCTCGTTCAGCTGGATGGCGTCGATCACGGTTTCCGAGCCGAAATTGCCGGCCAGGAAAGAATTGCCCACCCCGTAGGCGATGCTGGCCGCCGAGCCGAACTGATAGGCCGAGGCCTGGCTCTGGGCCCGGACATAGGCCTGGTTCTCCTGGGCGCTGGTCACATCCAGGAGCCCACCCTCGTTGGAGGCCGAGATGTTATTGCCGCTGGCCGTGGCGCTGGTGGTGCTCAGATAGGCGTTGCCGTGGGCGGTGAACTGGCTGGCCTGGGTGAGGGCGGCCTGGTTGTCCTGGTCGATGATGTAGCGCTCGCCCGACCCGCCAATGCCGGAGCTGGTGACATTGGTCCCAGTGGCCGTGCCGGCGAAGGTCGCGGCGCCTTCCACATAGCCATAGGTCCCGCCGCCGTCGGCGACCACATCGGCCCGATTGGTCTGGTTCACCCGGGCGCCGACGACGCTGTAGCTGACGCCAAAGCCCTGGCTGACACCGACGGCCTGGGCCGAGGCGGTCACATCGCCCACCTCGGCGTCCGGCGCCTCGATATGGCTGTGGCCATAGATTAGACCGGGGCCGGTCTGCTGGTTGTAGACCCCCGTCAGGGTCCCTTCGTAGATGTTGGACTCACTGGTCACGCCGGTGGCGGCCGTGGTCAGGCTGGTGACCGCGCCGGAGCTCACCGCGGCCTCCAGCCGGGTGTCGGCGGTGACATCGGCCTGCAGGTTCTGGTTGGCGCGCACATCCAGGGTCACGCCTTCGCCGGAGCCGTCGAAGGCCGCACCGGTAGCCGTGGTGACCGCCGTGGTCGCCTCGGTGATCTCGACCACGTTCAGGGTCTGGCCGGAGAACACGTCTCCGGTCTGGACCTGATCGCTGAGGATGACGCTGTCGAGGGTCTGGCTAGTAGCGGCCGCGCACGTCAGAGTCGCGGCTGACGTTCCAGCGATTAGGATCTTCGCGAGTCTGCGCATTGTTGGTCCCCAGATTGTTGTAGGCGGGGACATAGGCCCCCGTGAGGCCCACCGTCGTCCCGGCCAGGGGGTCGGAGGACAGGCAGGCCTGGGGACCAGGCATGCCGTAGAGATTGGCGGTCATCTCGATGACGGCCCGCTCCACCAGCGAGCGGACGGCCAGCTGCATGGGTTCGAGCGCGCCTGTGCCGGCCGAGACATCGAAGACGTTGCCGCCCAGGAAGTCGAACATGCCGACGCCTACTTCGCGGCCGATCACCTGCTTCTGGTAGGAGATGACATCGACCACCTCCAGGGTGCGGGTGTTGATCAGCCGCAGGTCGAGGCCGATGTTCATGATGAAGAGGCGGCCGTTGATATTGCCCTTCAGGTCCCGCGGATCAGGGTCGCCGGCGCCGATATCGAAGCCGGACGAGCGGATGTTGAAGTTCAGCTCGGTCAACCCGCCGGCCACATAGAAGTCCGAGCCCGGCACCTGACCGGCCAGGATGCGGCGGTACTCGGCCGGCATGTTGGGGGCCGGATTGGGCTGGTCGGAGATCAGCTTGTTGTTGGCGTATTTCAGCTCGAGTTCGGAGACCGAGGTGTCGAACCGCTCCACCAGGGGCATGCCCGCCTTGGCGAAGGCCGACATGGCCATCAGGGACGCGCCCTGGGTGATCTTTCGGCCGCTGCCGTCGGACTCTGACTTGCCGGTATAGTCGGCGATGCGGCCGATGGCGATGCGGGGCGCCGTGACATTGGCGGTGCGCGCATAGCCGGCCAGGCAGACCAGGGCGGTGGAATAGGGCGTCGGGTTGGACGTCACCGGCGCGCTGCCGATCGGGCGGCTGTAATTGCCGCCGGGGCCGGCCACCGGGGTGGCGCAGGCGCTGAGCGCCAGGGCCGCAGCGCTCAGGACGCCCAGGGCGCGGACGGGAAGCTTAGTTTCCATCGCCGACCCCGCCGGAACTCATCTGCACGCCGGCGCTCACATTGCCATTGTTGATCTGGGTGGAGTCGATGATCACCGTATTGTAGCTGCCCTGGGTGATCACGACGAGATTGTTGCCGATGGCGCTGGACCCGCCCGAGCTGGCGCCCACGCCGGCATAGGCGTCGGCCGACCCCCAGGAGCGGCTGAAGGACGACTGGTCCTCGCCGGTGAGCATCAGGCCATCGACGATGACCCGGTTGCCGTTGGCGTCACGGGTGGAGACGTCCACGGGGTGATTTTCGCTGCCGGCATAGCGGCCCCAGCCGGCGTTGAAATCGGCCGAGTTCGTGGTCATCTGCTGAGCCTGGGCGCCGCTGGCCCCCAGGGCGCCGGCGACAAGCATCGCGATCCATGCCGTCGGATGGGTCTGGGCCTTTGGCCTCATATCAGTGGGGGCGATGGCCATGAACTTGGCGGACTCCAGACAGCGACGGCGCTAGGCCGTCGTTAAGCAAACCACGTGCCAAAGATGGACACTGATGTCCTATCTAGGGGGGCAACCCTCGCGAATTCGTTAAGGCTGGCGCGGGACAAGTCTGAACGCCCCATCTGAACGCCCCATCTGAACGCCCGCATCTGAACGCCCCTGGAGGGGACCTGTTGACCGAACCCCGCGAGCCCATTTTCAAAGCCCCCTGGCCGGCCATGGTTCTGGTGGGGGCCATACTCGGCGCCTTCGCCTGGCAGGTCTTCGTGCTGGGGGAGGGGGCCTATGCCCGTTTCGGCTTCTCGCCGGCGGGTTTCGAGGCGGGCGGATGGCCCGGCCTGCTCACCGCGCTCTTCATACACGGCGGGGTGGTTCATGCGGCCATGAACGCGGCCGGGGCCCTGGCCTTTGGCAGCCCGGTGGCGCGCCTGTTCGGCCTGCGGATCCGGGGCGGGCTGGTCTTCTTTCTGTTCTATCTGGCCTGCGGGGGCCTCGCCAACCTGGCCTTTGCAAGGCTGCATCCGGGGGAAGAGATTCTCCTGGTCGGCGCGTCCGGCGCAGTCTTCGGCCTGATCGGAGCGGCCACCCGCATCCTGGCGGGCGGCGGGCGGCTGGCCCCCCTGTTCGATCGGCGGGTCCTGTTCATGAGCGCGATCTGGATTGGCCTCAACCTGCTGATCGCCGTCCTGGGTTTTGCCCCAGGACTGGAGGGCGCGGTGGCCTGGGAGGCCCATATCGCGGGCTTCCTGGCTGGCTTGCTCCTGGCGGGGCCGGCCGCCTGGCTCGCGACCAAAGGGGCGCCTCGGGCCGTCGAAATGCCGCCGGAGATCTGAAGGGTGATTGTCAGAACCATCGTTATGCGACAGGCTGCACATCTGTAGGATGAGAGCGAGACGACCTATGCTTGTATCCCAGATTCTGAAGACCAAGGGCGACCTGGTCTTCACCGTCGCCCCGGGGGACACGATCAGCGCGGTGACCGCCCTTCTGCACGCCCGCCGCGTGGGCGCCCTGGTGGTGGTCGACGCCGGCAAGGTTGTGGGCATTGTTTCCGAGCGCGATGTGGTGCGCAGCCTGGCCGAGCTGGGCGCGCCGGCCCTGGATCGTCCTATCACCAGCTGCATGACCAGTGACGTGCTGTTCGCTCGGCCCGGCGAGACCGTGGACGCCCTGCTGGAGAGGATGACCGATCGGCGGGTGCGTCACCTGCCCGTGTGCGAGAATGACAAGCTGCTGGGCATCGTCTCGATCGGCGACCTGGTGAAGCACAAGATTTCCGAAGTGGTCGCCGAGGCCGACGGCCTGAAGGCCTATATCGCCGCCGGCTGAGCGTGCGGCTTCCCCGCCTTGAGGGCCATCAGGTTGCGGTCCGCCCTCTGGAGGCGTCCGACCTTCAAGCCTGTCATGATCTCTATAATGAGATCGGCTGGTCGGATTCCGCCCTTGGCGAGGCCGAGAATCTCGCCCTGCGCCGCGACTGGCTGGACTGGACCCTGCGCAGCTATGACCAGTTGGCCGCGCTTCACCAGCCGCCCTATGGAGAGCGGGCGATCCTCGACAGTGACCAACGGTTCGTCGGCCTGGTCGGCATCGTCCCGCGGCTTGAGCCGTTCGAGCGATTGCCCGGACTGGGCGGGCGGCCCGAGGCGCGCCGGACGCCGGAGGTGGGCCTGTTCTGGGCGGTGCGCCCAGCCTTCCAGGGGCGGGGCTATGCCGCGGCGGCGGCCGGCCTGATCAGCGCCTGGCTGTTCGAAACCCTGGGCCTGGCGCGAATCCTGGCTGGCACGGAGGCTGACAACGCCGCCTCGATCGGGGTCATGCGGCGGCTGGGCATGCGTATCGAGCCCAATCCGGGGCCGCCTTCGCCGGGGTTCGATGTCACCGGCATCCTCGAGGCGCCGAAAGAACCCTGACGAAAGAACCCTGACGCTCGGGCCTCACGCCTGGAACACTTCTCCGCCATCGCCGGTGGCCGCGTCGGCCAGGCTGTAGCCTTCGAGCACCTCGGCTGTGGCGTCGCGGGCGCGGAGCAGGGCCTCGCGCAGGGTGCAGGTCGCCAGGTCCGGGCAGTCGTCACACTTACGAAAGGCCGTGCGGCTGACGCAGGGGGCCAGCCCGAGGGGGCCGTCGATCACCCGGATGACTTCGGCGAAGGCGATATCCTGAGCTGGTCGCGCCAGGGTATAGCCGCCGAACTTGCCCCGCCGACTCACCACAAGCCGGTTGCGGGACAGTTCCAGCAGAATAGCCTCCAGGAACTTCCGGGGTGCGTCGGCCCGCAGGGCGAGTTCGCCTGAGGTCAGTTGGACCCCATCGGCCCGAGCCAGTTCGACGAGTGCGCGCAGGGCGTAGCGGGTCTTCTGCGATAGCATGGCCAGGGGCGCCTCCCTTGCGCGCCCATTTCTCCATAGGGGGCGAGCGCTACGGTGGGCAAGCACGGGAAGGCCGGCGTGCTGCGTCATGCCGCCCAGGGCTCTCGCCTTGACTCCCAGGGGAGGCCGCGCTAAATACGCTCCCCTGGCCGAAACGACGGGCGAAGACGTGGCGTTAGCCGAAAGGCTGTTGACCTCTTCTTAATCTGTCGTTAGGTTCCGGTCCTTCAATCGAATCGCTGCGGACATATGAGGGCAGCCCCTCGGCGGCCCGAAGTGATTTTTGCGCCAAATTCCTTCTGGAAGATGACGCAAAGAAAGTCCGAAAGGATCGATTGACAGGTTCGGGGGTGGCGACTAGATACGCCGCTCCTCGCCGGGGCCGAAAGGTTGGCGGGGCTGGCGGAAGCCGGTTTGGTCTTTGACATTGTTGAATTGGAAAGAGAAACGCAGGCGGCGGTGTTCTGGCGATGGTTCTTAGGAACTGTCTGGACGCTGACGAACTCTGCGGTCTCTTGAAGACAATACCATGCGTCGATTGGCTTTCGGGCTTATCGACGATTGGGAACTCGTCAAGATACGTAGACCAATGCCAATTGGACGCCCTTCGGGGTGTTTGAGAAACGTTGGGTCAGAAGTCAACTCAACCTGAGAGTTTGATCCTGGCTCAGAGCGAACGCTGGCGGCAGGCCTAATACATGCAAGTCGAGCGCACCTTTCGGGGTGAGCGGCGGACGGGTGAGTAACGCGTGGGAATATGCCCTATGGTGCGGAACAACTGAGGGAAACTTCAGCTAATACCGCATGTGCCCTACGGGGGAAAGATTTATCGCCATAGGAGTAGCCCGCGTTGGATTAGTTTGTTGGTGAGGTAATGGCTCACCAAGACTTCGATCCATAGCTGGTCTGAGAGGATGATCAGCCACACTGGGACTGAGACACGGCCCAGACTCCTACGGGAGGCAGCAGTAGGGAATCTTGCGCAATGGGCGAAAGCCTGACGCAGCCATGCCGCGTGAATGATGAAGGTCTTAGGATTGTAAAATTCTTTCACCGGGGA
>NZ_JAUSLG010000006.1 GCF_030646615.1 Phenylobacterium sp.
CGGGTGGCCGGGGGCGGGGCCAAGCAGGATCTCATGGTGGCCGAAGAGGTCACCGCGGACGACATTGCCGAGGTCATTTCCGCCTGGACCGGCATCCCCGCCGGACGCATGCAGCAGGGCGAGAGCCAGAAGATGCTGGAAATGGAGCACGTGCTGGGCGAGCGGCTCATCGGCCAGGCCAAGGCCGTCACTGCGGTCTCTGACGCCGTCCGCCGGGCCCGGGCCGGCATCAGCGACCCCAACCGGCCCACCGGCTCCTTCCTGTTCCTCGGCCCCACGGGCGTCGGCAAGACCGAGCTGACCAAGGCCCTGGCCGAATACCTGTTCGACGACGAGGCGGCGGTCACCCGCCTCGACATGAGCGAGTACATGGAAAAGCACAGCGTCAGCCGGATGATCGGGGCTCCCCCCGGCTATGTCGGCTACGACGAGGGCGGCGCCCTGACCGAGGCGGTGCGCCGGCGGCCCTACCAGGTGGTGCTGTTCGACGAGGTCGAGAAGGCCCATCCGGACGTGTTCAACATCCTGCTTCAGGTGCTGGACGACGGCCGGCTGACCGACGGCCAGGGCCGCACCATCGACTTCCGCAACACCCTGATCATCATGACCTCGAACATGGGCTCGGAATTCCTGGCCGCCCAGGCCGAGGGCGAGCCGGTGGAGGCCGTGCGGCCGATGGTCATGGACGTGGTGCGCAGCCATTTCCGCCCCGAACTGCTGAACCGGATCGACGAGATCATCCTCTTCAAGCGGCTGGGCCGGGCGGAGATGGACAACATCGTCGGCATCCGGCTCAAGCGGGTGGAGAAGATGCTCGCCGACCGTCGCATGGCCCTGTCGCTGAACGCCTCGGCCATGACCTGGCTGGGGGACAAGGGCTACGACCCGGTCTATGGCGCCCGGCCGCTCAAGCGGGTGATCCAGAAGGCGCTGATCGATCCGATCGCCCGCAAGCTGCTGGCCGGCGATCTGGAGGACGGCTCGGTGATAGAGGTGCGCGCCGGCGAGGACGGCCTGGAAATCGGCCGCGCCCAGGTTCACTGACCGGGTCCGCCCGCGCGACGAGCTTGACGCCCTTCCTGCCAGCAGGAGGGGCGTCTTTCGTTATCCCTTGGTCTGTCGCAGGCGCTGGCCGGCATAGATGTCAGCCAGGGTCAGGCCCAGAATGACGCCGTAGAAGAGGGCCAGCCCCCGCCATTGGCGCGAGTCCGCCGGGCGCGCCTTGAGCAGCACGGCGACCTGGCCTGCGCTATTCAGGCCCTGGGCGATCAGCCAGCGCTTGTCGCCGCCATCCAGCAGCAGGCCTGCTCCGGCCGCCATTTCCCGCAAGCCCAGGGTGCGGACCATGGAGGCTTCACCAAGCCCCGTTCGGCCGGCGATGGCCACGGGCCGGGCCGCCTTGATCAGGCCGATGGCCAGGCTCGCCAGGCCCAGGGCGTAAATGGTGGGGCGGGCGGCGGCCGGGGTCTTCGGCAGGGTCTCTTGGGTCTTGGGAAGCGAAGCCATGGGCAGAAAAGACTTCGCCCGCCGCCGGGTTCCGGCGACGGGCGAAGGATTGGCTCACGCTTGCGTCAGCAGATCTAGAGATCGACGGGACTGACCCGGCCGCCGCGGGTGACAACCCGGCGCATGATGGCCACGCTCTCGCCGCCGGCCAGGGGGCGGGCCACGGTGATCACGAACCAGGCCCCATCGGGCAGGTTGGAGAAGCTGAAGCGGTCCGCCGCGTCGCAGGTGGTGCGCCGCACGAAGGAGGAATAGTCATCATTGGGCGCCGAGGGCGTCCGGGCGCGGACCTCGTCGGCCGGCAGGGCGGCGGCGTCCGGCGAGGAATAGAGGATGCTCATCCGCCGCCGGGTCCAGGGCGTCTCCGGCGTCAGGACCACGCCGGCGCCCGAGCAGGTGAAGCGCGCGGCCCCCTGGCGATAGGTCAGCCGGCCATCGATCGTGTTGCGTCCCGGAACCGCCGACCACGAGAAGTCCTCCGGTCGGAAGACGGTGGGCGAGGCGGGCGAAACCCCCGGCGGCGGAGGCGGCGGCCCCATGGTCGGGGCGCAGGCGGTAGCCAGGGCGAGCGTGGCGGAGACCGCCAGGATGCGAAGCTTGGACATGGGCCGACCATAATTAAGGTCTGTGACAGATGCCAACACTAGATGCGTCACGCCGACGCAGGTCTGGACAGACCCCCTCAAAGCCAGGGCGCTGAAGCCTCCCGGGCGAGCATCTCCTCGTAGGAGGGTCTCGGCCGGACGACGGCGAAGTCGGCGCCCTTGACCAGCACCTCGGGAACCAGGGGGCGGCTGTTGTACTCGCTGGCCATGGAGGCGCCATAGGCGCCGGCGCTCATGAAGGCCACCAGGTCGCCGGTCTCGAAGGTGGGCAGGGACCGGTCGCGGGTGAAGGTGTCGCCGGTCTCGCAGACGGGTCCGACCACGTCATAGGGCTTGGTTTCCCCCACCCGGGGACGGACGGCGCGGATGTCGTGATAGGCGTCGTACATGGCCGGCCGCAGCAGGTCGTTCATGGCCGCGTCCAGCACCAGGAAGCGCCGGCCCTCAGGCCGCTCGTGGACGTGCACCACCTGCGCCAGCAGCACCCCGGCGTTGGCCGCGATCACCCGGCCGGGCTCGAAGGCCAGCGCCACGTCCAGGCCGCGGGTGGCTTGGGCCACCACCTTGGCGTAGTCGGCCGGGGAAGGCGGTTCCGGCTGGTTGAAATAGGGCACGCCCAATCCGCCGCCCAGGTCCAGGCGCTCCACCGACAGGCCCTCGCCCTTCAGGCGACCGACCAGGCCCGCCATCTTGGCGAAGGCCTCGGCCATGGGTGCGAGGTCCGTGATCTGGCTGCCGATATGGCAGGCCACGCCCACGGGGTTCAGCCAGGCGTTGTTGGAGGCCTGGGCGTAGAGCCGCTCAGCCTCGGCGAAGGAGACGCCAAACTTGTTCTCCGACTTGCCGGTGGCGATCTTGGCGTGGCCGCCGGCCGCGACGTCAGGATTGACCCGAAAGGCGATGGTGGCGCGCCGCCCCAGCCCCTCGGCCACCTGGGCGATGGCGATCATCTCCGGCTCGGACTCGACATTGATCTCGCTGACCCTGGTGTCCAGGGCGAAGGCGATCTCGGCCCGCGTCTTGCCGACGCCGGAGAAGACGATGCGCTCCGGCGGCACGCCGGCGGCCAGGGCGCGACGGATCTCGCCCTCGGACACGGTGTCGGCGCCGGCGCCGAGCCGCGCCAGGGTCTTGAGCACGGCCAGGTTGGAGTTGGCCTTCACCGCAAAGGCGATCAGCGGATCGCGCACGCCTTCGGCCTGCAGCGCGTCGCGCAGGACCGTGTAGTGCCGCTCGAAGGTGGCGGTGGAATAGACATAGACCGGCGTGCCGACCGCCTGGGCGATGTCGGCCAGGGCCACGTCCTCGCAGAAGAGCTCGCCCTCCCGCAGATCGAAATGATTCATCGGGGATTGGCGTAGGGGTCGGGCAGGGCGCCCTGGGGCGAGGACGAGGTGGGGCTGGAGGCGGTGCCTTCGATGGGCAGGGTTCGCGGCGGGGCGGGATTGGTGGCGCGGGTGCGCGGATCGACCGTGTCCACCGGCTTGCTGGCCGACGGACGCGGCGCGACGATCTCGCCGGTGGCCGGGTCGCCCCACAGGGGCGGCGGACGATCAAGACCGCCGGCCTTGCCGCAGGCGGTCAGGACGAGCGCGCTGGCCAGGGCCATGAGCAGCGGGGCGCGGAGGTTCATTTCAGCAAGTCCTTCCAGCGGGCGACCTGGGCGCGAACCTGGTCGGGGGCGGCGCCGCCATAGCTTTTGCGGCTGGCCACGGATGCGGCCGGTGTCAGAACCTCATAAACGCCGGAGCCGATGCGCGGGTCCAGGGCCTTCATCTCGTCCAGGGGCAGATCGGCCAGATCGCAGGCCAACTGCTCGGCCCGCTTCACCGCCGCGCCGGTGATGTGGTGGGCGTCGCGGAAGGGCATGTCGAGGGTCCGCACCAGCCAGTCGGCGAGATCCGTGGCCGTCGAGAAGCCGGCCCCGGCCGCGGCGGCCATGCGCGCAGCATTCGGTGTCAGGTCGGCGACCATGCCGGTCATGGCGCCGAGCGACAGGTCGAGCACGTCGAAGGCCTCGAAGGTCGGGACCTTGTCCTCCTGCATGTCCTTGGAATAGGCCAGCGGCAGGCCCTTCATCACCACGGCCAGTTGGGTGAAGGCCGCCAGCATGCGGCCGGCCTTGGCCCGGACCAGTTCGGCGGCGTCGGGGTTCTTCTTCTGCGGCATGATGGACGAGCCGGTGGTGAAGGCGTCCGACAGGGCGATGAAGCCAAACTGCGGCGTCATCCAGATCACGATCTCCTCGGCCAGGCGCGACAGGTGCGTGGCGCAGATGGCGCCGGCCGCCAGGGCCTCGAGCGCGAAGTCGCGGGACGACACGCTGTCGAGGGAATTGGCCGTGGGCCGCGCAAACCCCAGGGCCTTGGCCGTCGCGTGACGGTCGATGGGGAAGGGCGAGCCGGCCAGGGCTGCGGCGCCCAAGGGGCATTCGTTCATGCGGACCGCCGCATCGGTGAAGCGCGAGGCGTCGCGGCCGAACATCTCCACATAGGCCATCAGATGGTGGCCGAAGGTCACCGGCTGGGCCGGCTGCAGGTGGGTGAAGCCCGGCATCAGGGTGTCGGCGTGGGCCTCGGCCTGGGCGACCAGGGCCCGCTGTAGGGCCTGGAGCTGGTCGGCGGTGCGATGGCAGGCCTCGCGAACCCACATGCGGAAGTCCAGGGCCACCTGGTCGTTACGCGAGCGCGCCGTGTGCAGCCGCCCGGCCGCCGGCCCGATCAGCTCGCGCAGGCGGGCCTCCACATTCATGTGGATGTCTTCGTATTCGTCGCGGAACGGGAAGGTCCCCTCGGCGATCTCCGCCTCGATCCGGGAAAGGCCCCCCTGGATGGCCGCCTCGTCGTCGCTGGAGATCACCCCCTGGGCGCGCAGCATGGCGGCATGGGCTCGCGAGCCGGCCAAGTCCTGGGGCGCCAGGCGTTTGTCGAAACCGATAGAGACATTGATCGCCTGCATCAGGTCGGCGGGCTTGGCCGAAAAGCGGCCGCCCCACATGGCCTGGCCCTGGCCGGAGGCCTCGCCTTTCGCCATATGGACGTCATGCTGCGGAATCTTGGAGGCGTTGTCGGTCATATGAACGGTCAATCAGAGGCGAGACCCGGACCCAGCCTGTTCCGCTGGGCCCTCTGGGGCGTCGCCGCCTTCGGCGTCGCGGCGGTGGTCTACATCATCGTTCAGGCTTCCACCAATCCCGATGCGAACCGCGGCCTGCGCGCCTTCGCCAAGGGCGAGATGGCCGCCCTGCAGACCCCGGCCGAACCGCGCCCCGCCCCGGTGACCACCATCTATGATCCCGAAGGTCAGCCCCTGCGTCTCAACGCTTTTCAGGGCGAGGTGGTGGTGCTGAACCTGTGGGCCACCTGGTGCCCCCCTTGCGTGGCCGAGATGCCGACTCTCGCCGCCTTGGCCGCCCACTATGAGGGCCAGCCCGTCCGCGTGCTCGCCGTCAGCATCGACCGCCCCGACGATGTGGATCGGGCGAGGGCCTTCATCGCCCAGCACGCGCCGCTGGAATTCTACAGCGATCCGAACATGAAGCTCGCCTTCGACCTGGTGCCGCCGGCGCCGGGCATGCCCACCACGGTGATCTATGGCGCGGATGGGGTCGAGCGGGCCAGGCTATCGGGCGGGGCGGACTGGGGCGGCGCGGACGCCATCGCGCTGGTGGATCACGTCCTGGCCGCCGATTAGAATGCGATCGGACGGCGCATAGGGTCGGGCGCGGCGGAGGCCGCCGCGCCCTCTCACTCCGAGACGACCAGGTCGAGGGTCAGGCGTCGGTTCGCGTCTTTTCCGACTGAGCCGCCCGGCGGCCGTCGAAATAGGCATAGAGGGCTGCGGCCTCGGCGATGGCGTGCGGCCCTTCGTCCATCTCGACCATCGGCCGCACAGCCGCGTTCGCCCGGCGGAATTGGTTTTCAATGCCTTGGAAGTCGCCGCATAGGGCGATGTCCTCGTCCTCGACCTCGTAGCCAGCGGCGCTGAGGCCGCCGAGGCTTTCGCGCAGACGGGCGATTTCCGAGGCGCCGATGGGCGCATAGACCCCGGCCATCACGCCGAAGGCGTAGGGGGCCGGCAGGCCGGTCAGCTTCAGATCCCAGGCGATGTTGGAGGCCAGCGGATAGAGGCGCATGTCCACCATCCCCACCAGGCGGCGCGCCCCGTGGGCGAAGGCCACCTCCATGGCCGCCAGGAAGGCCTCGGCCACCCGACGCCCGCCGCGGCGGTTCTTGCGATAGGCGTGGGTTGAGAAGATGCGGCTCATTTCCCAGGCCTCGGCGCCTTTTAGCTCCGGCGCGCCCTGGGCGATCATGTGGGGAAAGGCGTCGGTGAGAATGCAGCCGTCGAGGGTCGAGCGCACCCGCAGGCCGACCTCGATCTCGTCGTCGGGGCCAAGCCCCAGCAGATAGACGGCCAGGTCGTCGTCGAACTGATCGACTTCGCCCCCATCGACCACTTTGAGATCGGTCCAGCCATTCTCCTCGATGAAGTGGAGGCGGCGAAGCTGGTGCATCTCCTGCAACTGGCGGGCGTAGAGGTGGCGGTTCTTAGAGGTCACGATATGGATCACGGCGAAGCTCCAGGGAGGAAGGTCCGCCCTGATGCTGCGCGCCTGTCTCCCGCGACCCTATGGGGTGATCACCCTATGACCGGGCGGATCAGGCCCTGGCGCAGGGCTGCGGTCACCGCCTGCATGCGGGTGGAGACGTCCAGCTTGCGCTTGGCCCGCTCCACATGGTGGTTCACGGTCTTGGGTGAGATGTCGAGAATGGCCCCGATCTCCCAGTCGCTCTTGCCCAGCGCCACCCACTCCAGGCATTCGGCTTCACGGGTGCTCAGCAGACCCGGCCCAGGGCGATCGCCGGCCATTTCGTGGAGACGCACGGCCAGGGTGGCGAAGACCACCCCGACGCTTTCCAGCAGCGGCCGATGGGCCAGGTCGAACCGCGACGTGGGGCTGGCCATCCGCAGGACGATCTTCTCGCCGATCGGACCTGGCATCTGGACGACAAAGGCGTTGGCGAGGCCCTCGGCGAGGGCGTCCTGCCACATGCCCGCCGCCGCGGCCGGCGCGGCTTCGCGCACGTCGGTCCAGGTGAAGCCGGTGCGATTGGCGGAAATCCAGTCCGAGCAGGGGTCCTGCTCGATATAGCGCTCGCGCCAATAGCGCTGGTCCCAGTCGATGAAGCCGTGCCGAGAAACAATCGTCGGGACATCAGCCATCCGCAGGCCCGACAGTCGCGTGCAGCAGTAGCGATCGAATCCGAAGATTTCGAGCGTGCGGAGAAAATGCGCCTCCAGCACGCGCAAATCCCGATGCTCTGGCGCTTCGGACAGGAAGGCCCAGCTCAGGCTCTCAATGGACGACATCAACGACGGACCCTCTTCAGCCGGGAGGGACTTAAGCGGGTTCGCGGTTCCTCGTCACCTGTCCGTCCCCCTGGACGTTGGCCGGCGTCAGGATGCGCAGGAAGTTGACCAGCGAGGTCCGCGCATCGGCCGGCAGTTGCTCATAGGCGGTCAGGAGCTCAAGCGCGCCGGGGGTGCGAAGCCGCGACAGCAGGTCGAGATCAACGCTGGGTTCCTCGTCGGGAGTGTCCAGCACGTCCAGCAGGTCGGTGACCCGGCAACGCAGGGCGCGGGCGATCTGCACCAGTCGGGAGAAGGAGATGCGGTTGGCGCCGTTCTCGTACTTCTGGATCTGCTGGAAGCTGACGCCACATTGCTCGGCCAGGGCCTCCTGGGACATGCTGATGGTCCGTCGGCGGATACGCACGGCCGCGCCGAGCGCGATATCCATCGGGTCGGGGGTCTTGATCGAGGACTCAGTCAAGCCGTTCTCCTTTGTCAGACGCGCCATCAAGCGCGATGGGCCAGCCAATTGAGGCGTTGGTTTCAAACCTGAGAGGTTGTCCAATCGCCCCACCACTCGCCTAGCGTGGCTAACGCATGAGTTGCAAGAATGGTGTTCTACGAAAATGGGTAGATGTTGACCCTAGGGACTCCGGGACCCGGCGCAACGGTCCCAAGTTGAGCGCTACGCGCGCCACAGTTGCATCTTAGACGCGTTTCTAACTGGCTCAGGCGGCGGTTCCCAAGGCGTTGAGCCAGCCAGGGAGCCAGGTCGATTCTCGCCACGCCGCGGCAATTGGCCGCCTCGCATGTCGCCCAAAGGGCGAAGCCGGATTGTTTCACCTCTGAAAGAAACGGGTCTGTCTCCAGCGCGTCGGATGCAAAAGTTCCATCTGCCATAGGTCACCTCCGACCGAACAAAAGCAGAACATAGACCCTGTGGCGACTCCGCTCCAAGGGCGCCAGCCCAAAGCGCTATTTCAGGTGGAGCCGACCGTAAAATCCTGTGCGAGAGGGGCGCTGATGCGGGCGATAGGTCCCTCGACTGCCGATCCAGTCTCTTGTTCAGAGATCGCCTAGGCCATAGGCGCCTGTTAAGCACGTTGAAACCATTACCCAAATCGTCGCACGTCAACCGGCGACAGTCTTGGCCAGCGCCCTCAGGCGGCGTTGACGTTGTGGCTCTCGACCACGCTCTGCAGCACGGCGATCAGGCGCTCGGCCTCAATCGGCTTGGGCATGTGCAGGTCGGCCCCGGCCTCCAGACTGGCGGCCCGGTGTTCGGGCAGAGTGTTGGCGGTCAGCATGACGATGGGCGTGCGGCCCCGCGCGGCGTCGGTCTCGCGGGCGCGGATTTTGCGGATGGCGGTCAGGCCGTCCATCACCGGCATCTGCATGTCCATCAGCACAATGTCGAAGGGCGCCGCCTCAAAGGCCTCGCAGGCCTCCAGGCCATTCTCGGCCAGCACCAGCTCGACGTCGAACTCGGCCAGCAGCACCTCGACCACCTGCCGGTTGATCGGGTGGTCATCGGCCACCAGAATCCGCAAGGGTCGCTCGGCGGGCTGAAGGGCCTCAGGCTGTTCAGCTTGCGCCCCGGCCGGGGGGAGGGGCAGGTCGACCCAGAAGACGGCGCCGCGCCCCGGCCCCGCGCTGTCAGCGTCGATTTCGCCGCCCATCAGCTCCACCAGTTGCCGGCTGATGGCCAGGCCCAGGCCCATGCCGCCGAAGCGTCGGCTGATGGTCGCGTCGGCCTGGGTGAAGCGCTTGAAGAGGTCGGCCTTGCCGGCCGGGTCAAAGCCCATGCCGCTGTCTTCGACCGTGAAGCGCCAGCGGGCCTCGTCCAGGGGACTGAGGCGCAAACGCACCTGACCCGCGGGGGTGAACTTCACGGCGTTGACCACCAGATTGGCCAGCACCTGCTTCAGCCGCAGGGGATCGCCCAGGACCAGGGTTTCGGCCCGGGGATCGATCTCCAGGACCAGGGCCAGGCCCTTCTCCGTCGCCCGCGGCGCCAGAAGAGTCTCAAGCATGCGGACGGCCTCAGCCAGATGGAAGGGCTCGGCCGTGATCTCGACCGTGCCGGCCTCCATGCGCGAGACATCCAGGAGGTCCGACAGCAACCGCTCCAGGCTGAGACCCGAGCTGCGAATGATCTGCACCATGTCCCGCTGAACCCGGGTCAGGGTGGTGCGCTCCAGGGCCGAGGCCACGGCGACCACGCCGTTCAGCGGCGTCCGAATCTCGTGGCTCATATTGGCCAGAAATTCGGCCTGGGTCCGCTGGGCGGCCATCTGCTGGCGCCAGGACCGTCGCGCGCGGGTGACCATCACCGCGGCCACGGCGCCGAAGGCCAGCAGGACGGCGAGGACCGGCAGGAAGGACCGCCGCAGCAGGGCGGCCCCCGGCTTCTGGGGCGTCCAGGCCAGCACCAGCGGCGCGTCGGCGTCCAGGACGTCGATGCTGAGCTGGGCGTCATCCGGAGCGGTCGAGACGGCGCCCAGGCCGGTTCGGAGATCACCCAGCAGATAGCGGTCCTGCAGCACCTCGATCGAGACCTGCTCAATGGGCAGCAGGGTCAGCAGGATCGGCGCCCGGTCGCCGAGCGGCTGGACGCCGCCCTGGTCGGGCTGAAACAGGCTGGCTGTGGCCAGGCGTATGCGGCCGTCTATGGCGACGAAGCCGCTGGCCTGGATCGGGTCGGGATGGCCGACCGGGAGCGGGCGCCAGGGCCCACGACGGGCCTCGGCGGCGCGGACCTGGGACACCAGGGCGGAAAACACCGCGACCGGCCCCGTGCCCGGATCGGCCCGGTCGCGGTCCTGGCGGTGATAGATGGGTTGATCCTCGCCATCGATGACCAGAAGGCGGCTGAAATCGAAGCCCAGCGCGTAGAAGTCATTGAGGTTGGCGTCCGCCCAGGCCAGGTCGCCGCGGTGGTCCAGATGCAGCACCGCCTCGTCCCACACGGTCTCCGGGACGATGGAGGCCTCCACCTCGGCCACGGCCGAGGCCAGGCCCTGGCGCACCAGTTCCTGCTCGCGCAGGCGGGTGCTCTCGTCGACGCCTCGGCTCCAGAAGACTAGGCTCAGGACGAAGACCGCCATGGCCGCCAGGGCCAGCAAGGCGGTGGGAAGCAGCAGGCCAAGGCCGCTCAAGCGACGCATCAATGACTCTCCGAGATCCTCCGGCGGCTTACTGGAGTAGGTCATCGATATAGATCACATATCTCTGTTCGACCAAGTCTGGTGAGGCTTGCGGTCGATCTAACGGTCGTGGGAATCCCGGTCGGAGCGGACCTTCACCCGCTCGGGCGCGGGCCAGATGCGCACGGCGACCGCCGCGGTGACCGAACCGAAGATGGCGATCAGGGCGCCGGCGGCCTGAATTTCATTCATGCCGGTGGCCATCAGTCGGCCGGCCATGGCGCCCGAAACGAAGACGAGGCCGGCGGTGCCCCATTCGGCCATGCCTTGCGAAAACAGCGCCTTGAGCATTGCTCACTCCACCTTCTGCGGTCTGGCGATCCTGCGCCCGGGGCTCTTAGTCAATCCTTACAGAGACCGGCCTGCGTCATCGGACCGCAGTCCGCGTCCTGATTCTCAGGAACGATGGAGAGACCGGGTTGGACGGAATTTCGGCGCCGGCGCCAAAGTCGGCGGCGGCGGGCGGTCCGCCGCTCCCCGGGGGCGCGAAGGGCCGCTTCGGCTTGACCCGCCGGGGAACCCAACGCCAAGGTATGCGTAGTGGGAGGGTGTTTATGCGCTTGAAAGACCGGCTGGGACGCGAGTGGCGGTTTTTGCGCAAGCTCCGGCGAACCCTTGGGCGGGTGAAGTCCATTGCCCCGGACTCCCCGAACCTGATCTGTGACGACCTGCAGGAGGCGATGGACAAGTGGCGTGACCGCCCGGCCATGACCTTCGAAGGGCGCACCATCACCTATGGCGAGCTGGATGGCATCGCCAATCGCTACGCCCATTGGGCGAAGGGGATCAATCTGCGCCGCGGCCAGACCGTGGCGCTCTTCATGCCTAACCGGCTGGAATATTTCTGCGTCTGGTACGGCCTGTCCAAGGTCGGCGTGATCACCGCCCTGATCAACAACCAGCTGACCGGCGCGGCTCTGGCCCACTGCCTGACCATTTCCGGGGCCAGTCACTGCATCGTGGACCCCGAGACCTCGGGCGCGTTCGAAGACGTGCGGGACGGATTGGAGACGCACGTCCAGCAATGGGTCCTCGGTGAGGCCCGCGGCGAGCAGCGTGACCTGATCCAGGCCCTGAAGAGCTGCAGCCAGTTGCCGCCGGATCGCAGCGTGCGCGAGGGCATGGTCGCTCGCGACACCTGTCTCTACATCTACACCAGCGGGACGACGGGGTTGCCGAAGGCCGCCCGGATCACCCATGTCCGCGCTCAGCTCTATATGCGGGGTTTCGCCGGCTCCACGGGGGCCGAGGCGAAGGACCGGATCTATGTGGCCCTGCCGCTCTATCACGCCACTGGCGGTCTCTGCGCCCTGGGGGCGGCTTTGCTGAACGGCGGGTCGGTGGTGCTCAAGAAGCGCTTCTCGGCCACCCAGTTCTGGCCCGATATCGTGGCCGAGGGCTGCACCATGTTCGTCTATATCGGCGAGCTCTGCCGCTATCTGGTGAACCATCCGGAGTCCCAGGAAGAGACCCGCCACAAGCTGCGCCTGGCCTTCGGCAATGGCCTGCGCCCCGACGTGTGGTCGGTCATGAAGAGCCGCTTCCGCATCCCCGACATCCTGGAGTTCTACGGCTCCACGGAGGGGAACGTGTCGATGTTCAACTTCGACGGCAAGGAAGGGGCCATCGGCCGCGTGCCGCGCTATCTGCGCAGTCGCTTCAACTTCCGCCTGGTCCAGTTCGACGTGGAGAACGAGGTCCCGATCCGGGGTCCGGACGGCTTCTGTGTCGAATGCGGCCCCGGCCAGATCGGCGAGTGCGTCGGCCGCATCGGCGGCGACGCCCGGGCCGAATACACCGGCTATGTCGACAAGGCGGCCAGCGAGAAAAAGGTGCTCAAGGACGTCTTCGCCAAGGGCGACGCCTGGTTCCGCACTGGCGACCTGTTGCGCCAGGACGCCGAGGGCTATTTCTACTTCATCGACCGGATCGGCGACACCTTCCGCTGGAAGGGCGAGAACGTCTCGACCAACGAGGTCTCCGCCCGCCTTCAGGAGGCGCCGGGCGTCCTGGAGGCCAATGTCTATGGGGTCGCGGCGCCGGGCGCCGATGGCCGCGCCGGCATGGCCGCCCTGGTGACGGAGTCCGAATTCGACCTGGCCGCCTTCGGCGAGCATGTGGCCCGCGAACTTCCCAGCTACGCCCAGCCCCTGTTCCTGCGGATGATGCCGGCCATGGAGACCACCGGCACCTTCAAGCAGCGCAAGGTGGACCTGGTGGAGCAGGGCTTCGACCCCGGCAAGGTCAAGACGCCGCTGTACTTCAAGGATCCTGACAAGGGCTATGTGAAGATCACCAAGACGGTGTTCGCCAAGCTCACGGCCGGCGGCTACCGCCTCTAGACGCAGGGGGCCTCAGGCGGCGACCTCTGCGCCCATCGTCTCGGCGTTCAGGGTCAGTCGGAGGTGGCAGCGGAGGCCGCTTTCTTCGAAGGCCAGACGCGCCTCGCCGTCGATGTCACCCTGCAGGCTGCGCTCGATCAGGCGAGAGCCAAAGCCCTGGCGGAGCGGGGCCGATACGGGCGGGCCGCCCTGCTCGCTCCATTCGAGGTTGAGGCGCGAGCTACCGGCCTCCTCGCGCACGGTCCACTCCACCCGCACACAGCCTTCCGTGGTCGACAGCGCCCCATACTTGGCTGCGTTGGTGACCAGCTCGTGGAACACCAGGCCGAGGGTCAAGGTCTCGGTCGGTGACAGGGCGACCCTAGGGCCGTCCAGCCTGTAGCGCTCGGCGCCGTGGGGGCGGAGCTCCATCAGGATCACTTCGTCCAGCGGCGCGCCGCGCCAGACCGACTGGGTCAGCAGATCGTGGGTGGTCGACAAGGCCAGCAGGCGCGCCTCGAAAGCCTCACGGAAATCAGCGGGGCTGGCCGTGGTCCGCAGGGTCTGGGCGGCGATGGCCTGGACGGTGGCCAGGGTGTTCTTCACTCGGTGGTTCAGCTCATCCAGCAGCAGCTTCTGCTGGCGCTCGGCCCGCACCCGGGCGGTGACGTCGCTGCCCTCGATGAACACCCCCCAGGGAACCCCGCGGCCATCGAGAATGGGCTGGTAGATGAAGTCGAGGAAGCGCTCCTCCGGCGGTCCGTCGGCCTGCCTTTGCAGGAGGATGCTGGCGGCCTGACCGACATAGGGCTGGCCCGTGCGCATCACCTCGGTGAGGATGTCCTGGAAGACCTGGCCCTCCAGCTCCGGCAGGGCCTCCAGCAGGGGGCGGCCGATCACGGCGCGGCGGCCGATCAGGCTCTGATAGGCGTTGTTCACCAGCCGGAAGACGAAGTCCGGCCCGATCAGCACCGCCATGAAGCCCGGCGCCTGCATGAACAGATTGCGAATCTGATTGGTCTCCTCGACCAGGACCAGATTGGTCTGCTGAAGCTCCTGCGCCCGCTGATAGAGCTGGGTGGCGCTTTCGATGGGGGTCTCCACCACCGCGCCGGGCGGACCGTAGGCGATGTCCTTCAGGCGCTCGATCTCGGTGACGTCCACCGTGTTCTGGAGCACATAGGCGACGTTTCCGGCCGGATCGAACAGCGGGGTATGAACCGCCGACCAGAAGCGCATCTCAAATCCCCCACCCCGCGAGACAGGGAGGGGAATGGCGTAGGGAATGAGCGCCAGGGTGTCGGACTGTCCGGTGTCCAGAACCTTCTGGAAGGACTCGCGCAACTGACGGCCGCCATCACCGGGATTGGGGAACAGATCGAAGATGTTGCGGCCGATCAGTTCGTCGCGGGCGCGTTCGGTGACCCGCTGATAGGCGAGATTGGCTTCGACGAAACGCAGTTCGCGATCGAGCACCATGTGGGGGCTCGGCAAGGTTTCGAACAGCGTCCTGAAGTCGATCTGCGGCAAAGCTACCCCCGTGTTTTCCGGTAACGCTCTCACCGGGGAAGCGATCCACAGGCGCGTGTCGGCCCATAACGGGCCGGTCGCGGGACATCAACAATCTCCTCCGCGTGTAAACGCCGCGCCTCTGGGTCTGTCGCCTGGAGTCGCCTATATCGGCCTGATGGTTGCACCCCACGCCGCGCCGCTCATTGGCGGCGCCCTCATCAAGGACCACGTCAAGCGCCTCCCGGACGCGCCCGGCGTCTATCGCATGGTCGGCGACGACGGCGAGGTGCTCTATGTGGGCAAGGCGCGCTCGCTCAAGAAGCGCGTGACCCAGTACGCCCAGGGTCGTTTTCACACCCAGCGCATCGCCCTGATGGTCGATCTGACCCGGTCGATGGAGTTCGTCACCACCCGCACCGAGACCGACGCCCTGCTGCTCGAGATCAATCTGATCAAGCAGCTGAAGCCCCGGTTCAACGTCCTGCTGCGGGACGACAAGAGCTTTCCCGAGATCGTCATCCGCCGGGACCATGACGCGCCGCAGCTGCGCAAGCACCGCGGCGCCCACACCATCAAGGGGGACTATTTCGGACCCTTCGCCAGCGCCTGGGCGGTAAACCGGACGCTCAACACCCTGCAGAAGGCCTTCCTGCTCCGGTCCTGTTCCGACAGCGTCTATGAGACCCGTGCGCGCCCCTGCATGCTGCACCAGATCAAGCGCTGCGCCGCCCCCTGCACGGGCCTGGTCTCGCTGGAGGACTACGGCGCCCTGGTGGACGAGGCCGAGGCCTTCCTGCGGGGCAAGAGCCGGGCGGTGATGGCCAAGCTCTCGGGGGAGATGCAGGCCGCGTCGGACGAGATGGAGTTCGAGCGGGCCGCCCGCCTGCGCGACCGCATCCGAGCGTTGGCCTCCGTCGCCCAGGAACAGCAGATCAACCCCGAGAGCCTGGAGGAGGGCGACATCATCGCCCTGCATGGGGAAGGCGGTCAGGCCTGCGTCCAGGTCTTCTTCTTCCGCGGCGGCCAGAACTGGGGCAACCGCGCCTATTTCCCCCGGGTCGACAAGAGCGACGAGGAGGCCGATGTCATGGCCGCCTTCCTCGGTCAGTTCTATGAGGACAAGCCGATCCCCAAGCTGATCCTGACCAATGTGGAGCCGGCCGACCGGGACCTCCTCTGCGAAGCCTTCGCCCTGAAGGCCGGCCGCAAGGTGGAGATCCTCAAGCCCCTGCGCGGGGAAAAGCGCCAGCTGGTCGAGCACGCCCTGACCAACGCCCGGGAGGCCCTGGGCCGGCGCATGGCCGAGAGCTCGGCCCAGTCCAAGCTGCTGCTCGGGGTCTGCGAGGCCTTCGGCCTGGACGCCCCGCCCGAGCGGATCGAGGTCTATGACAACAGCCACATCATGGGGACCAACGCCGTCGGCGGCATGATCGTCGCCGGGCCCGAGGGCTTCCTCAAGAACCAGTATCGCAAGTTCAACATCAAGGGGACCGACCTCACCCCCGGTGACGACTACGGCATGATGCGCGAGGTGCTGCGCCGCCGCTTCGCCCGCATGGTAAAGGATGAGGAGGCCGGCGAGGCCGCCCCGCGCCCCGACCTGGTGCTGATCGATGGCGGCGCGGGGCAACTGGCCGCCGCCCAGGAGATCATGGCCGACCTGGGCGTGGACGACATCGCCGTGGTCGGCGTGGCCAAGGGGCCGGACCGCGACGCCGGCCTGGAGCGGTTCTTCATGATCGGGCGCACCCCCTTCATGCTCGAGCCCAAGTCGCCGGTGCTTTACTACCTCCAGCGTCTGCGCGACGAGGCGCACCGGTTCGCCATCGGCAGCCACCGGGTTCGCCGGGCGATCGACATGAAGAAGAACCCGCTGGACGAGATCGACGGGGTCGGGCCCGGGCGCAAGCGGGCCCTGCTGCACGCCTTCGGCTCGGCCAAGGGGGTGTCGCGGGCCTCGGTGGACGACCTGGCCAAGGTGGACGGGGTCAGCCTGGCCCTGGCGCGGCGGATCCACGACCGGTTCCGCAAATAGACCCCGAAAGTCCGGCCCGTGCGTTATGGTCGGCCAGACTACGGAGATATCGCATGCTGCTTCGCCTGATCCTCGCCACCGCCATGCTCGCCGTCCCGGTTGCGGCCGGCGCCAGCTCACCCGACGCCTGGGCTGACTTCCGGACCGAGGTTCGCGCCAAGTGCCTGGCCCAGGCCCAGAGCCAGGGCATGCGCGCGCCCGAGGTCATCGTTCATCCCTTCGGCTCGGAATCCTATGGGATCGCCGTGCTGCGCGAGGGCGACGACAAGCGCATCTGCATCTTCGACAAGCGCACCAAGGCCGTCGAACTCACCTGATCGCAAGGCCCTGAGGCTCCGATGAAATCCCTGCCCAATATCCTGACCGCCCTGCGCCTGGTCCTGGCCCTGTACATGTTCGTGGCCCTGGCCACGGCGGCCGGCGGAACTCCGTGGCTCAGCGAACAGCTGACCATCGAGCAGCAGTTCGCCCTGCAGCGGTGGGCCTTCATCGCCTTCGTCATCGCCGCCACCACCGACTGGTTCGACGGCTGGCTGGCGCGGAAGATGGATGCGGTCAGCGTCTGGGGGGCGATCCTCGACCCGATCGGCGACAAGGTGCTGGTCTGCGGGGCGGTGCTGGGCCTGATGGCCCTGGGCCCGCAGCCGCTGGTGCTGCTGCCGGCCGGGCTGATCCTGTTCCGCGAGTTCACGGTCAGCGCCCTGCGCGAGGTGGGCGCCGGCAAGGGGGTGAAGCTGCCGGTGACGATGTTGGCCAAGTGGAAGACGGCCCTGCAGCTGACGGCCCTGGGGGCCGAGCTGTTGGTCGCCTCATGGGGCGCCTTTGGCCTGCCTCAGACCCCGGAACTGCTGGGCCCCGTCACCCTGGCGGCCCACGCGCTGTTCTGGCTGGCTGCGGTGGTGACCCTGATCACCGGGGCGCAGTACTGGGAGCAGACGCGCAAGGCCCTGGCGACGGATTAGGGGCCGGCTTCGGGAACGAGGTTTGCGGCGGCGGGCGCCCGCCGCCCGTGCGGTCCAATTGCATCATGCGAACCAGCATCGCTTCGCCAGCCATGCGCAGCATCATCGACCCTCTCCCTTGATCGGCGCGAGCGATCTCGCCTGGGGTTACCGATAATGAGAATGAATCTCATATCTGGTCAAGAATGAGACGGCGTGGGGAGCAAACGTCACCGTGGCGCGTTAGGATGCCTTCGAACAGCTGAGGAGATTCTCATGCGCCCCATTCTTCTTTCCATGGCCGCCGTTGTGGCCCTTACCGGCGCGCCGTCCCTGGCCGCAGCCCAGACCGCCTCGGGCACGCCGCTCGGCAACTTCTTCGCCTGTGAGGCCAGCGGCCAGCGCCAGGAAACCGGCGCTTTGCTCGGCGGCGTCGCCGGCGCCCTGCTGGGCAGCCAGGTCAGCAAGAACGAACGCGCCCTGGGCGCCGTTCTGGGCGCGGGCCTCGGCGCCGCGGCCGGCTCCTGGGTCGGTTGCCGCATGCAGGTCAGCGAGCAGCAGCGGGTCGTCAACGCCGTCGAAACGGCGCTGAACACCGATCGCAGCCAGACCTGGAATGATCCCACCACCGGGACCACAGGCCGGGTCGACATCATCAACGCCAATGTCGGCGGCGGCGGTGGCGGCGGCGTGTCCTATGGTCAGGCGACCTCGGCGGCCAATCTGCGCTTCGGCGGTCGCGTGCAGCCCCTGCGCACCTCGTTCGAGCCGACCAACGCCCAGTTCACCACGTCCAGCACGGTTAATCTTCGCGGCAGCCCCAGCGCCAACGGCGCGGTGGTCGGACAACTGCGCGGGGGCCAGACCTTCAACGTCGCCGGCCGGGTGGCGGGCGACCGTTGGCTGCTGGTGGAACAGAACGGCTATATCACCGGCTATGTGGCCGAATGGGTGGTGCAGCCCGCCGCCAGCGGCGGCGGCTACGCCAACGCCAACTGCAAGCTGGTCCAGCAGACCATCCAGCCCCGCATGGGCCAGAGCACCACCGAGCGCTACACCGCCTGCCGCGAGGCCGGGGGCGGCTGGCGCCTCACCGCGGCCTGATCGCTCGGGCTGACGGGCGAAAATCAGGGCCTGGGCGCGCGACGCCCAGGCCCTTTTTCGTTCAGGACATCGGGTTGGCTTCCGGCGGCGGATCGCCGGGCAGGGGGATGAACTCCTGGTCGTCGGCGTCGGGCAGCTTCATGCGGCCGGCCCGCCAGTCTGCCTTGGCCTGCTCGATCCGGTCCTTGGACGACGAGACGAAGTTCCACTCGATGAACCGTTGGCCCACCGGCTCGCCGCCCAGCAGCATGACGATGGCCTCGGTGACCCCGGTGAACAGCACCGGCTGACCCGGCTCGAACACCAGCATCTGACCTTCGCTATAGGTATGACCGTCCACCTCCACCTGGCCGCGCGCCACATAGGCCGCCCGCTCCGGATACTCGGCCGGCAGCTGCGCCCGGGCGCCCGGCTGCAGGGTCCAGTGCACATAGAAGAGCGGCGAGTGGACGGGGACCTTGGACTGAGCGCCGAACGCCGCCCCGGCGATCAGGACCGCGCTGAGGCCAGGCTCTTGGTGGCGGACCAGATCATCGGCGCCGAAGTGGACGAAGTCCGGGTCGGTCTCCTCATCGGCCTCCGGCAGGGCGATCCAGGCCTGGATGCCGTCCATCCGGCCGCCCTCATGGCGCAGATGCTCGAACCGCTCGGAGTGGGTGATCCCCTTGCCGGCCGTCATCCAGTTGACCTCGCCAGGCTTGATCTCCTGGATCGCGCCCACGCTGTCGCGGTGGGTGATCTGGCCGTCGAAGAGATAGGACAGGGTCGACAGCCCGATATGCGGGTGGGGTCGGACGTCCACATTGGCTGGAAAGCCAGGGTCGAACTGGGCCGGCCCCATATGGTCGAAGAAGATGAAGGGGCCGACCATCCGGCGTGGCCCATAGGGCAGGACACGGCCCACCTCGAAGCCGCCCAGATCCTTCCGGCGCTGTTGGATCACCCGTTCAATCGTCATGGTCGTCTCCCGTTTGGCCATGGTCGCCCAGGACTATAGAACGTCTCGGCGCCAAGGGCAGTTGGAGGATGGGCTTGGAGCCTCAACGCGAGACCTACCGGCCGCCCTGGCTGCTCTGGGTGGTCGCGGCCTTGGCCATCCTGGTGGGCGGGCTGTCCCTCTATCGGGAGATCACGGGCCAGAACGATGGCTCGGATCTTAGAGCCGACCCCCGTCTCGCCCCGGTTCACCAGGCCCAGCTCCTGGAGGCGGCGCGCGCCGCCTATGCCATCCTGCGCACGCCGGAATTCGCTGCGGCGCTGAAAGAGGTCGCCGGCGACCAGCCGATCTATGTGTCCCGCGGCCGGGGAGAGCGATCCGCCGAGGTCGTCCTGGACGGCCTGACGGGCCGGGGGCGCTACCTGCCGGTCCGGTTGATCATGATGGACCCGACCAGGGCTGAGTCCCGGAGCCACTACGCCGCCGGCGGCGGCCTCGGCTATGTCAGCCAGGACGGCGAGATCCACCTGCCGCCCGAGGTGCTGGCCGACTGGAGCGCCGATGACCCCGTCCGCCGGTCCTGCGCCATCAACACCCTGGCCCATGAGATCGCCCACACCATCTCGATCTCGCCCTTCGTCTTCACGCCCGCCTTCACCGACACCCGGCTGGGCGAGCGCGCCATCCCCCGCCGGGGAGAGGGCGACAGCCCGGTGGCCTCCTACCTGATCGGATCGGCCGCCCAATGCGCCTGGCTCCGGCAGCAGGGCCGCATCGTGGCGGGCGAGGTCCGCGCCTGCGTGGAGGTGTTCGGAACCCGAGGCTTCAACGACCGCTGTACGGCCTTCGGCCCCGGAGAACCCATCCGCGAACGCCCCGACCTGCCCCCGCCCATGCGGCCGCTCTAGGCCCGGGACCGGGGCGTGTAGGCGCCTAATTGGCCAAGGTCCTGATCGGCGTCAGGCCAGCGTAGACGAAGCCAGGCGCCGGCCCGCCGCGCCCAGCCGGCCAGGTGCGGCAGGCGCCGATGGCGCGAGGCGGCCTCGGCCGCAGCCTCCAGGGCCGAGACCATCTGCAGCCGGCTGGGCTCGCCCCTTGGCCGGTCATCCAGGCGGGGAAACCGGCTGAGCCGCTCGCCGGCGCGGGTCAGGCAGGCCGCGGCCATGCCGAGACCAAATACGCCGTCGTCGTCCGCCGCCGTCACGCCGGTCGCCAGCGCTGTCCGATAGATCTGTTCAAGCTCCGCCCGCTGGGACGGCCCCGCCACGGTCAGCCAGGCCGGCCCCGGCACATGAATGGCGGCTGCATCGACCAGGGCGTGCCGGAACTCCGCCGCCTCGAAGTCGATCAGCCGACCCTCGCCGCCCAGGCTCAGGAAATTGTTGGCTTCGCAGTCCCCGTTGGAAAACGCCTGGAAAGGGCCGGGCGCCTGCAGGATGGCGAACGCCGTCTCTACGTCGCTCTCCACGAGACCCCCGAGGGGCAGGCCAAGGGCTTCCAGCCGCCGCATCATCGCCAGGGTCGCCTGTGCCTCGGCGATCCGTTGATCGATCGGGGATGCGCCGCTGCGGATGAGACAGGCTCCGAACGCCGCACCCCGCCCGGTGGTGAGGGCGGCCAGCTCGCCGGTCGCCCGGGCGAAGGCGGCAAGCCCCGGCCAGGCGCCCGCCACGCCAGCCTCGCGGATCTGCCGGTCCAGGGGGCGGCGGGGCGCCAGGTCCTCCAAGACCAACACTCCGGCGGCCAGGTCGCTGGCCAGCAGCCGTGGCCCGCTCGCCACGCCGATGTCCTGCAGGAAGGTGAGGCCCGCATGCTCCACAAGGATCTGGCGCCGATCGCTCCGCACCGCGCCGCCGCGTCGCCATTTCACGATCACCGAGTCGTGCGCCTGCTCCAGTTGGCCGCGCATCACAGACCAAGGCTCCAGCCGCGCCCACGACACGATCCTGTCACCGATGAGCGCTTCCAGCGCATCGCGGGTTGGGCCGTTGTCTGTGTCCATCCTGTCCCCCCATGTGTCGCTAAGCGCGACGTGTGAAAGCATGACGACAGCTCTGCATCGCTGTTGAGGTGACGTACGCTGGCGCGTCATGGAGTCGTCTGGTCACATGGCTAAGCGGTATCCTTTGCGCATCGCGGGGGGCGGTCATGGAGCGGGTGGTGATCCTGGGCTGTTCAGGCACGGGCAAGTCGACCCTGGCGCGCCGGATGGGCGCAAAGACCGGTCTGCCGGTGGTGCACCTGGACGCCCTGTTCTGGGAGCCGGGCTGGCGGGAATCCGATCCGGTGGTCTTCCGCCAGCGGGTCACCGAGGCCCTGGCCGGCGGCCGGTGGATCACCGACGGAATCTACAGTTCCAAGACCTTCGACCTGCGCCTGCCCCAGGCCGACCTGATCCTCTGGATCGAGCAGCCCCTGGCCCTGCGGCTCTGGCGGGTGATCTGGCGGGCGTTGCGGTATCGGGGCCAGACCCGCCCCGACCTGGCGCCGGACTGTCCGGAAAGGATTGACCTCGAATTCCTGAAATACATCTGGAACTTCGACCGCAAGAACCGCCCGCGGCTGGAGGCGGCCATCACCCGCCTGGCGCCGACGACGCCGCTGGTCCGGCTGCGGGGAGACCGCGAGGTCGCGCGGTTTCTGGAGGGGGTAGCGGCCCGGAGCTGAATTCCCGATCTGGCGCAGGCGAGGGCTGGGATGGGCTGTGCGCCCGTCGCGCCACCGCCCTTGCAACCGCGCAGCTTTCGCGCGTTCTAGGCGCATGGGAAAATACGATCCGCTGCGGCACGACCTGAAGCGCCGACAGACCATATTCCCGGCCCAGCCCGGGGACCGGGTCCGCTTCCGCCGGCTGGGTTGACCGCTGATGGTGCGTCGCGCCACGAGCGGGAAGAAGGTGCTCTCGCAGGCCAATCTGGCGTCCCTGGGGGCTGACCGGCTGGCCGAATTGCTGATGGAGACGGCGGGGCCGGCCCTGAAGCGCCGCCTGCGCCTGGAGCTGGCGGCCGAGGTCGGGGCGGCCGACCTGGCCTTCGAACTGGACAAGCGCCTCACGGCCCTGGAGGTCAGTCGGACGCGGGTCTCCTGGCGCAAACGGCCGGAGCTGCTCACCGAGCTGAAGACGCTGCACGGCATGATCGTCGCGCGGCTGGCCGGCCTGGAGCCCAGTCTGGCTCTGGATCGGCTGGCAGCCTGGTTCGATCTCTATCCCGGCCTCACCCGGCGGGTGCAGGACCCCAAGGGCGAGCTGGCGCTCATCTTTGACTCCGCCTCGAGCGACCTGGCGGCCCTGGCCTCGCGGCTGGGGCCGGAGATCGCCGGGCCCATCCTCGGCGAGGCGCTGGCCACCCGGCTGTCTGAATGGGCGGCCTGGGTCGGCCGCGGCGCCGAAGGCCTCAGCCCAGCCCTGGCCCGCCGCCTGCTGGTCGACCTGACCGCGGGCAAGCCCCAGCCCACGGGCCGCCTGGCGCTCGTGGTGCGACGGCTGGCCGACCGGGCGGGCGATCTGGACGCCTGGATCCTCTCCCTGTCGGACGCCGACCGAAAGAAGCCGGACACCGCCGCCGAAATCGCCCGGCGCTTGGCCCAGGATGGCCGGGCGGGGCCGGCGCGCGAGGCCTTGGAGGCGGCGAGGGCCTCGCACCCGCAGGCGCGTCCGGCCAAGGGCAAGGCCGCCGGCCCCGAACCGCAGGGCGAGACCTGGTACGCCGCCGAGATCGCCGTGCTGGAGGCCGAGGGGGATTCAGGCGCCGCCGATGCGGCGCGGTGGCGGCTGTTCGAACGCACCCTGTCGCCAGAGGCGCTGCGGACCCTGCTGGCCAAGCTGGCGGACTTCGAGGATGTGGTGGCCCTCGACCGGGCCTTCGAGATCGCCGCCGCCCACGGAGACCTGATGCGGGCCGTGGCCTTCCTGATGGACTGGCCCGCCCACCGGGAGGCCGCCGCCCTGATCCTGAAGCGGCGGTCTGAACTCCGCGGGTCCTGGAACGACCTCCCGGCCTGGGCCGAGCGGCTCTCGGCCCGTCACCCCCAGGCGGCCCTGCTGCTGGTGCGGGCGCGAGCCCTGGCCCTGCGGCGCCTGGGCGCCGGCTTCAGCGAGGAAGTCGAGCAATTGATCAGCGAGGCGGAGGTCTTGGCCGTGGGACTCGCCGAGTCTGACATTCCCAGCCACCAGGACTTTCTGAGCGAGCTGCGATCGCCTCGCTAGATTCTAGAGGTTGAGCGCTCTGCGCTCGGCGGGTTAGCCGTGCGCGCTCACATAGGGGCTGATGAGGCCCAGCGGGGCGGCGGTGGTGTTCTTGACCGCCCGGATGACGATGCGGCTCTCGATATTGGAGACGAGGCCCAGCGACAGGATCTGGTCGCGGAGGAAGTTGTCGAAGGCGTGCATGTCGCGGGTGACGATGCGCAGCTCGTAGTCCGCCGAGCCGGTGACGGTGGCGCACTGGACCACCTCGTGCAGCTTGGTGATGGCCTGCTCGAAGGCGTCGAGATTGTCCCGGGTCGGCAGGGACAGCTTGACGGTGCAATAGACCTCGAAGTTCAGGCCCAGGCGTTCGCGATCCAGGATGGTCACCCGCCGCTGGATGACGCCGGCGTCCTCCAGTCGCTTGATGCGGCGCCAGCAGGGGCTGGAGGACAGGCCGACCCGCTCGGCGATCTCGGCCACGGACAGGCCGGCGTCGTGCTGGATCAGGTCGAGGATCTTGGCATCGACGGCGTCGAGGGTCTCGGACACGCTTTTCTCCCCAATTTTCCGCATATGCGCCCGGTTCGTGCCCTGGAACCGGATGTCAGGGGCACGCCTTAGGTAAGCAATTGCGGCGTTCTTATATGATCTTGCAAGCCTATAGGGAGCCCAAAAGGGAAAGATATTGCGATGCGGCACTCAGATGTGACGCTCGACGACAAGTTTCTGCTCAACGAGGGTCGAGTTTTCATCACCGGGGTCCAGGCCCTGCTGCGGGTTCTGATGGACCAGCGACGGCTGGATGAGGCCGCGGGCCTCAATACGGCGGGCTTCCTGTCCGGCTATCGCGGCTCGCCGCTGGGCGGCCTCGACCAGCAGGCCCACCGGGCGTCCAAGCACCTGGACGCCGCCCAGGTGGTGTTCAAGGAGGGGCTGAACGAGGACCTGGCGGCCACCGCCGTCTGGGGCAGCCAGCAGGCCAATCTCTTCCCGGGGGCCCTGTACGATGGCGTCTTCGGCATGTGGTACGGCAAGGCGCCCGGCGTGGACCGCACCGGCGACGTCTTCAAGCACGCCAACTTCGCCGGGACCTGGGGGAAGGGCGGCGTGGTGGCCGTGGCCGGCGACGACCACAACTGCAAGTCCTCCACCCTGCCATCCCAGTCGGAATTCGCCTTCCAGGACTTCGAGATGCCGGTCCTGTCGCCGGCCGATGTGCAGGAGGTGCTGGACTACGGCCTGATGGCCTACGCCCTGTCGCGTTACTCCGGCCTGTGGGTCGGGCTGATCGCGCTCGCCGACACCATGGATTCCGGGATGACCATCGATGTCTCCCTGGACCGCCACCGCTTCGTGACGCCGCCCGGGTTCAAGCTTCCCGCCGACGGCCTCGGCATCCGGCTGAAGGATCAGCCGATGGACAAGGAGCGGCGGCTGCGGAGCTACAAGCTCCCCGCCGCCCTGGCGTTTGCGCGGGCCAACCGCATCGACCGGGTGACGCTGGCCTCGCCGCGGCCGCGCCTGGGCATCGTCTGCCAGGGCCAGGCCTATAAGGACGTGATCGAAGCCTTCGCCGCCATGGGCGTCAGCTCGGGTGAGGCGGCCGATCTCGGCGTGTCGATCTACAAGGTCGGCATGCCCTGGCCCCTGGAGCCCACGGGCCTGCGGGCCTTCGCCGCCGGCCTCGAGACCCTGATGGTCATTGAGCACAAGCGCCCCCTGATCGAGGGTCAGGCCCGCGCCGCCCTCTATGACCTGCCGGCCCAGGCGCGGCCGAGGATCATCGGCAAGACCGACGAGCGGGGCCATCCGCTGCTGTCGGACCTGGGCGCGCTTTCGGTGGCCGAGGTGGCGCTGGCCATCGCCGACCGCCTGCCGCCCGGGCCGCACATGGACCGGGTGCACGACTATCTGAGCCGGGTGTCGGCGGCCTCCATGGCCGCGGTGACCCTGGCCGCCGAACAGCAGCGCAAACCGTTCTTCTGCTCGGGCTGCCCGCACAACACCTCGACGCGACTTCCCGAGGGATCGCGGGCGCTGGCCGGCATCGGCTGTCACTACATGGCCAGCTTCTCCGATCCCCAGACTGACCTGAACAGCCACATGGGCGGCGAGGGCCTGACCTGGGTGGGCTCGGCGCCCTTCACCACCGAGGACCACGTCTTCGCCAATCTGGGGGACGGGACCTACAATCACTCCGGCTCGCTCGCGGTCCGCGCCTCGATCGCCGCCAAGTCGCACATCACCTACAAGCTGCTGTTCAACGACGCCGTGGCCATGACCGGCGGCCAGCAGGCCGAGAGCGGATTCACCCCGGCCCAGATCACCCGCCAGCTGGCCTCGGAAGGTATCGCCAAGACCGTCATCGTCGCCGACGATCCCAGCCGCTACGCTCACGTCACCGACCTGGCGCCGGGCGTCGAGGTGAGGCCGCGGTCTGAGCTGATCGCCGTGCAGAAGATGCTGCGCGACACGCCGGGCACCACGGTCCTGCTCTATGACCAGGTCTGCGCCACTGAGAAGCGTCGCCGCCGCAAGCGCGGGTCGATGGAAACCG
>NZ_JAUSLG010000009.1 GCF_030646615.1 Phenylobacterium sp.
ACGCCAATATCGGCAATTCGGCTGTGTCTTCCTCGGTCGAGGAAGAGGTTGAAAAACTGGTCTGGGCGATCCGCTGGGGCGCCGACACGGTCATGGACCTGTCCACCGGCCGCAACATCCACAACATCCGCGACTGGATCCTCCGCAACAGCCCCGTGCCCATCGGCACCGTGCCCATCTACCAGGCCCTGGAGAAGGTGAACGGCGTCGCCGAGGACCTGAACTGGGAGGTGTTCCGCGACACCCTGATCGAGCAGGCCGAGCAGGGGGTGGACTATTTCACCATCCATGCCGGCGTGCGCCTGCCCTATGTGCCCCTGACCGCCAACCGGGTGACCGGCATCGTCTCCCGCGGCGGCTCGATCATGGCCAAGTGGTGCCTGGCCCACCATCGCGAGAGCTTCCTCTACGAGCACTTCGAAGACATCTGCGAGATCATGCGGGCCTATGACATCAGCTTCAGCCTAGGCGACGGCCTGCGGCCCGGCTCCATCGCCGACGCCAATGACGCGGCCCAGTTCGCCGAGCTGGAAACCCTGGGCGAGCTGACCCAGGTGGCCTGGAAGTACGGGGTCCAGACCATGATCGAGGGGCCGGGCCACGTGCCCATGCACAAGATCAAGGCCAATATGGACAAGCAGCTGGCCGTCTGCGGCGAGGCGCCCTTCTACACGCTGGGCCCGCTGACCACCGATGTGGCGCCGGGCTATGACCACATCACCAGCGCCATCGGCGCGGCGATGATCGGCTGGTTCGGCACCGCCATGCTTTGCTACGTCACGCCCAAGGAGCATCTGGGCCTGCCCGACCGCAAGGACGTGAAGGACGGGGTGATCACCTACAAGATCGCCGCCCACGCCGCCGACCTGGCCAAGGGCCACCCCTCGGCCCGGGCCTGGGACGACGCGCTCTCCCGCGCGCGGTTCGAGTTCCGCTGGGAGGACCAGTTCAACCTGGGCCTCGATCCGGAGACCGCGCGGCTCTATCACGACGAGACCATGCCCAAGGAGGCGCACAAGACGGCGCACTTCTGCTCCATGTGCGGCCCCAAGTTCTGCTCGATGAAGATCAGCCAGGACATCCGCGAGGCCGCCCGCGGCCAGAACGCCGTGGCCGACCAGGGCATGGCGGAGATGAGCGAGAAGTTCCGCGCCACCGGCGGCGAGGTCTATGTCCCCACGAAGGGCTGAGGGCTCTCAGCTCTTGAGGACGGCGCTGAGGCTGCCGTCCGACTCCAGGACCACGAAGGCGGCGTCGGACAACTCCGCGCCGCCGGACGTGCGGATGGCCGCCCGAAGTTCCTCCTCGGTCACCCGCTGCTGGCGCAGGGCGCCCGGCAGGGGCTCGCCGTCCTTCAGCAGCAGGGTGGGCTCGGACTTGACCAGCCTGTCGATCCCCTTGATCCGCACAGACAGGAAGGTCACGGCGTATTGCAGGCCGACCAGAAGGGCCAGGGCCGCCACCCCCTCGGCCAGGGCCAGGTCCTTGGAGGTCAGGATGCTCGAAAAGGTCGAGCCGATGGCCACGGTGACCACCAGATCGAAGGCGTTGAGCTTGGACAGGGTCCGCTTGCCCGAGGCCCGCAGCACGATCACCAGGGCGAGATAGGCCGCCGCCCCGACCACCAGGATGCGGATGATCGGGTCCCAGCCCGTGAACAGGGCGTCAGCGTCCATGGGCGTGGCGTGGGGCGTAGGGCATGGCGAAGCAACACGCGGGGGCGCCGAAAGGCTCCTTGAGCTGACTGATGTTGGAACCATCAGCCCCTCAACCGTCATCCTGGGCCTTGTGCCCAGGATCCCTCGCGACGCTCGCGCCCGCCTCGACGAGGGATGCTCGCCACAAGGGCGAGCATGACGGCGGGGGAGGACGCCGCCACCATGCGGTGTTCCTGGCCTCCGGCCGAGCCGGCGGCTTGACGCCGATCAAGGCGTCGCGGCGGCGTCGGGCCAAGCTCCCCCCATGCAAGGAGCCGATTATGGCGGATGAAGAATCAAAATTCGGCCGCCGCCGGAGCCCCCGGCGGGCGGTTCTGGGCATGGCCGCGGCGCTGATCGGCCTGGCCATGGTCAGCGCCATGCTGGCGGTGTCCCACGCGCCCGAGCTGGAGCGCCTGTTGTTTCAACTGGGCCTCGGCGGCACAGCCCTGATCGCCGCCATCGGGCAGGTCCTGATCCTGGGCGGCCTGGCGCTGCTCTGGAGCGCCCTGCGCCGTCCGCGGTAGGCGTCGCGCCCGGCCGCCATTGACGCCGCCGCCGCAAGGGGAAAGGCTCCCGCCTTCCTTTTGTTCAGGGGCTCACCATGATGTTGCGCACCGTCTTTCTCGGAACCGGCCTCGCCCTGCTGATGGCGGGCGGCGCCCTGGCCCAGGTCGAGCGCCGCGAGGTCGGCCAGCTGGTCTATGAGGGCGCGCCGGCTGCGTCGCCGGAGCTGCAGGGGGCGATCTCCCCCTATTACGAGGTGCGCGCCGCCACCTTCGAGGACTGGCTGGCTGACGGTTCGATGCTGGTGGCCACGCGCTTTGGCCAGACCGAGCAGATCCATCACATCGCCCAGCCCCTGGGCGCGCGGACCCAGCTGACCTTCTTCGCCGAGCCGATCACCGCGGCGACAGCCCAGCCGGGCGCGGCGCGGTTCGCCTATCGCCGGGACGAGGGCGGATCGGAATACTACCAGGGCTTCCTGCGTGACCTGTCGGGCCAGGAGGTGCGGCTGACCCGCCCTGAGACCCGCAACAGCGATTTCGTCTTCTCCAAGGATGGCCGGCAGGTGGCCTGGAGCCAGGTGACGCCGGGCGATCCCGACTACGACATCATGATCGCCGACACCGCCGACCCAGAGGGGCGGCGCCTGGCGCTGGAGGGGGAGGGGGCCATGTCGCCCCTGGAGATCTCGGCCGATGGGCGGCGCATGCTGCTGACCCGCTACAACTCGGTGGCCGATGTGGAGCTCTTTGTCCTCGACGTGGCGTCGGGCGGCCTGACCCGCCTGGGGCCGAGCGACCGCAAGGTCCACTATGCCGGCGCCGCCTTCGGTCCCGGCGCCGCCTCTGTGGTCACCCTGTCCGACGACGGTTCGGAGATGACCCGCCCGGTGGTCTTCGACCTGGCCACCGGCGCCATGCGCGACCTGGACGCCGGCGCCGCCTGGCCGGCCGAAGGCTTCGACCTCAGCCCCGACGGGCGGACCCTCGCCTATGTGGTGAACGAGGAGGGCTATTCGAAAGTGGTCCTGCGCGACGTGGCCAGCGGGCGCGTCCTACTGGCGCCGGACCTGCCGCAGGGCGTGCTGACAGCCCTGAAGTTCTCGCCGGACGGCGGGCGTCTGGGCCTGAGCCTGTCGACCTATAAGGCCTCCGGCGATGTCTGGAGCTACGATCTGGCCAGCCGCGCGCTGACCCGCTGGACCGAGAGTGAGCTGGGCGGCCTCGACGCCGACGATCTCGTGGAGCCCGATCTCTTCCGCTACACGACCTTCGATGATCGTTCGATCCCAGCCTTCATCTACCGGCCGCAAGGGCCGAGCGGAAAACGGCCGGTGGTCATCCAGATTCACGGCGGACCCGAGGGCCAGGAGCTGCCCAGCTTCAGCGCGCGCCGGCAGTCCTGGGTGAAGGAGCTGGGCGCCGCGGTGATCATCCCCAATGTCCGCGGCTCGTCGGGCTACGGGAAGACCTACCTCTCCCTCGACAACGCCGAGAAGCGCGAGGACTCGGTCAAGGACATTGGCGCCCTGCTCGACTGGGTGGCCCAGCAACCGGACCTCGACGCCTCCCGCGTGGCCGTGGTCGGCCAGTCCTATGGGGGCTACATGGCCCTGGCCGTGGCCGCCCATTACAACGAGCGCTTGGTCGGCGTGATCAACCTCTATGGCATTTCGGACTTCGCCACCTTCCTGGAGAATACCGAAGGCTATCGCCGCGACCTGCGTCGGGCCGAGTATGGCGACGAGCGCGACCCCGCCATGCGGGCGGTCTTCGAGCAGATCGCGCCGATCAATATGAGCGACCGGATGAAGACGCCCATGATGATCTATCAGGGCGCCAACGACCCCCGCGTGCCCCAGAGCGAGTCCGAGCAGATGGTCGCCAAGCTCCGCGCCCAGGGCGCCGAGGTCTGGTACGTGCTGGCCAGGGACGAGGGCCACGGGGTGCACAAGAAGGCCAACCAGGAGGCCGTGCGCACCACCGAGGTCCAGTTTCTGAAGTCGGTGCTGAACCCGGCGCCCTGACGCGCTCAAGACATGGCGTCAGGCTCTAACGGATGATCATCGACTCAAAGCCGCCGAAGATCATCCGTTTGCCGTCGAAGGGCAGACTGTCTGGCTCATAGGCCATTCTCGGGTCGGCCATCACCTTGGCCATGACTTCGTCGCGCTTTTCGCGGGAGTCGTAGGTGGCCCAGGCGAACACGACGACCTCGTCGTCCTTCGCCTGAACCGCGCGGGGGAAGGAGGTCACCTCGCCGAGGGGCACATTGTCGCCGACGCATTCCACATAGCTCAGCGCCCCGTGTTCCATCCAGACCTCCGAGGCGACGGTGGCCATCGCCTTGTAGGCGTCCAGATTGGACTTGGGGACGGCGAGCACGAAGCCATCAACATAGGGCATGGGTCTCTCCTTCGCGGGTCAGATATCGCCTCAAGGACGCACGCCTCTCGCGGACTCCGACAGGCGGCGCGGAATTCTCAGCCCCGCCGGCGGCGCTCCTTCTGGATCACCTGATCAAGCGTCTGCAGGAAGCGCGAGCGGTCGTTGCGGTCGAAGGGCTTTGGCCCGCCATAGATGTCGCCGGTGGAGCGAAGCTGTTCCATCAGGGCGCGCTGGGCGATGGCCGAGCCGATGGAATCCTCGGTGAACGGCTTGCCGTTAGGCGCAATGGCGTAGGCGCCCGCCTGCAGCACCCGCTCGGCCAGGGGAATGTCGTTGGTGATGGCCACATCGCCGGGCGCCACATGCTCGGCGATCCAGTCGTCGGCCACGTCCGGACCCGCATCGACAATTACCCGCTCGATCATGGGCGAGGCCGGGATCATCATGAAGGCGTTGGAGACCACCCAGGTCTTCAGGCCATAGCGCTGGGCCACCTTGTAGACCTCGTCCTTCACCGGGCAGGCGTCGGCGTCGATGAAGATTTCCATGGCTGGCCGGTTCCTCCGCTACGGGAGGCGGATCAAGGGACCGGCGGCGCGCCCCGTCAAGATCGGCGCGCCGATGCTCAGCTCGGCTTCTGCTTGAAGGTGTTCCCGACCACAGTGGGATCGGGGCCATCGGGTCCCGCGGCGTGACGGGACTTCTCGCCATTGTGCTTGACCTCATCCTTGGAGGCGAGGCCCGGCTGCTCGCCCAGGGGCTGGGCGGCATTGTCCTTGCGACCTTCGGACTGGAGCGGGTTCTTGGTCATCGGGGTCTCCGCAGCGCTGTGATGTTGGCTGGCTGTTGGCCCCTGGCCCAATCCGCGGGCGGGCTTGGAGTTCCCCGGCGCCTGCCCACCCCCGTCAACCTCTGCAGAAGGAACGAAAGGTGGGCGGAACGGGTCTTAGGGACTTCAGACCTGTCAGGAGGCCCCCCACCTTGTCGACAACAGAGACGTCCGCACCGGCCGCCGAATGGCGGCGAAAGGCCGGCGAGATTTCCCACGACCTGCTCAGCCTTGGCCGTTGGATGGGCGGTAAGCCCCTGGCCAGCGCGCCGTCGGTGGAATTCACCACGCCCAGCGGCGGGCGGATGCGCCTGACCACGGACCGCGTGCGTGCCCGCCCGGCCCTGACCCCGCAGCTGTCCTTCATGCTCGGCCAGAACGCCATCGGCCTGGGCGTCTGGGGGCTTCTGTTTCCCAAGGCGGTAAACCGGTTCCTGGGCGTCCAGGCCTCGCCCCAGGTGACCCAGGCCCTGTTCGGCGCCCGGGAGATGGCGACGGGGATGAGCCTGTTCTCCAACCCGACCCGGTCTGGCGTGCTCTGGGCGCGCGTGGCGGGGGACGTGTTCGACATCGCCGTGCTGAGTTGGCTGAACCGGCCCGGCAATCCCAAGCGCGGGAACGCCCGCATGGCGCTTGGGGTCGTCCTCGCCGTCACGGCGCTCGACGCCATCGCCGCAGCGCGGCTCTCCAACGTCCAGCGCAACAGCATGCCGGGAGGCGCCCGATGAAAGCCATCTGCTGGCAAGGCAAGAAGGATCTCCGTTGTGAGGAGGTCCCCGATCCGATCATCGAAGATCCCAGGGACGCCGTGATCCGGGTGACCTCGACCTGCATCTGTGGGTCCGATCTGCACCTGATGAACGGCTTCGTCCCCACCATGTGCGCCGGGGACGTCATGGGCCACGAGTCCATGGGCGAGGTGGTCGAGGTCGGCGCCGAGGCCCGCGCCCAGGGCCTTTCGGTGGGCGACCGGGTGGTGGTCCCGTTCCAGATGACCTGCGGCGCCTGCGAGCAGTGCCAGGCCGGCAACTACTCCGTATGCCAGACCACCAACCGCAACGCCGACCTGGCCAAGGCCTTCTTTGGCGACACCACCGCCGGCCTGTTCGGCTATTCGCACATCACTGGCGGCTATGCGGGCGGTCAGGCGGAGTATCTGCGCACGCCCTATGCCGCCACCTCGCTGATCAAAGTGCCCAAGGCCGGCGTCGACGAAAAGTATCTGTTCCTCAGCGACATCCTGCCGACGGGCTGGCAGGCGGCGGCCTTCGCCGACATCCAGCCCACCGATACGGTGGCGGTCTGGGGCTGCGGCCCGGTGGGCCTGTTCACCGTCCTCTCGGCCATTCTTCAGGGCGCCCGCCGCGTGATCGCCATCGATGATGTGCCCGAACGGCTGGCCATGGCGCGACAGCTCGGCGCCGAGGTCATCGACCGCAGCCAGGCCAAGGTGCTGCCGACCCTGAAGGAGATGACCGGCGGCCATGGTCCGGAGAAGTGCATCGACGCCGTGGGCATCGAGGCCCATGGCCCCACCCCCCTGCTGGAACTGATCGATCGGGCGCAGACGGCCCTGAAGCTGGAGACCGAACGCCCCGTCGCCCTGCGCGAGGCGATCATGGCCTGCAAGGCGGCCGGCACGGTCTCAGTGCCCGGCGTCTATGGGGGGCTGTCGAACATGATCCCCATGGGCGCGCTGATGAACAAGGGTCTGACCCTGCGCACCGGCCAGACCCATGTGCGACGCTGGAGCGACGACCTGCTGCGTCGCCTGGATGAGGGCGAGATCGACCCGACCTTCCTCATCACCCACACCGAGCCGCTGGGGCGCGGGCCTGAGATGTATGACACCTTCGCCGAAAAGCGGGACGGCTGCGTCAAGGTGGTGCTCAAGCCGTGAGACCAGGCCGGCGGCTGAACTGAAGCTTGGCTCCAGGCGTTCCCAGGTCCTGACCAAAGGACCACGCCATGCCGGAAAACCGCTTTCTCAGCACCCTCGACCGCGCCGACGCTGCGCGGCTAGGGCCGGCGCTGCGCCTCAGGACGCTTAAGCGGGACGATCTGGTGGCCAGCGAAGGCCGGCCTGTCGAGCGGGTCATGCTGCCGGTGAACTGCATTCTCTCGGTCATCGCCGTCCTGCGGGATGGCCGGGAGGTGGAGACCCGCACCATCGGGTTCGAAGGCGGCTATGGCCTTCTGCACGCCCTGGGGTCGCCGATATCCTATGAGCGGGTGATCGCCCAGGTGCCGGGGGACGCCTATGAGCTGCCGCTCGCCGCCCTGGCGCAGGCGGCCCAGGCCAGTCCGAGCCTGGTCAACCATATTGTGAGCTTCGCCCAGGCCTCGCTGATCCAGTCGGCCCAGACCACGGCCTGCAATGCGATCCACGGCGCTGAGCAGCGCATGTGCCGCTGGCTGCTGATGTCCCAGGACCGCCTGGGGTCCGACATCCTGCCGCTGACCCAGGAACACCTGTCGATCATGCTCGGCGTCCAGCGCACAACCGTGACGGCCATCGCCAAGGATCTGCAGGGGCGAGGCCTCATCGCCAATGGCCGAGGCCGCATCCGCATTGTCGACCGAGAGGGCCTCAAGCGTATCGTCTGCGAATGCTACGAGGCGCTCGAAGACGGCGTCGCCCAGATGGTGGGCTTCAGTCCCGCCGAGCAGGCAGGCTGAGACTCGACCTTCGTCCGCCTCAGACGCCGCGGGCGCTCGCCTCGACCGTCAGGACGAAGACCTCTTCCTGCGCGGCATTGGTGACCAGAACCCGGGCCGCTCGCCCGCGCCACAAGTCCTGCTCCATCATCGGCAGCATTTCACACAGCAGCCGCAGGGCTGTGTGACGCACTTCGACGTCGCTCTCGTAGTCAGAGCCCTGTTCATCGACCACACGATGACCGTTCTCGGCGTGAAAATAGTAGCGGGCCATGGGGACTCCGGGCTGTCGCCGGCCGCGTCAGGCGGCGTGGCCAGCCTCAACCCGGTGGGGGCGGCGGGTGTTCCGCCGCCGCCCAAACCCGTTCAGTTCTCCGCCAGCTTCACGGCCACGCGGCCATGCACATCAGCTGCTTCCGGCGTCATGATCTCGTCGAAGTCCGACATCTCGTAGAGCGGACGGATCTCGATCTCGCTCGGGCCCGGCATGGGGTTGGGACAGCGCTTCACCCAGGCGATGGCCTCGTCCATGTCCTTGACCTCCCAGAGCCAGTAGCCGGCGACCACCTCGTTGGTCTCGGCGAAAGGGCCGTCCATGACCATGCGGCTGGTCCCGTCGAACCGCACCCGCTTGCCCACCGAGGTCGGCTTCAGGCCATCGCCGCTGACCATGATGCCGGCGTCGGCCAGCGCCTCGTTGAAGCGGCCCATCTCCTCCAGCAGCTCGCTGGCGGGCATGACGCCGGCCTCGCTGTCGTCCGTCGCCTTTACGAAAACCATCACGCGCATCGCTCGTCCTCCGTCCGTGGATTGCACAGCCTGGCCGGGGGGCCGGCCGGTCTTCCAAAGGACGATCGACGCCGGCTCAGGCCGACATTCTGAGCTGCGGGATTTTCAGTCGTCCTTGGCGTCGTCCAGGCTGACGGCGTTTTCCACCAGGTCGCGCCAGGTGGGGTCGGTGTCATCGACCAGGTCCACATCCTCCAGCAGAGCGACGGCGGAGTCCCCGTCCGGCAGGATCAGGCCCAGCACCTCCATGGTCTCGCCGTCCGATCCCACATGAGACTCCGCCTGCACGGCCACGGCGGCCTGGGCGCCCTCGTCCTCCCACCAGATGACCGGCTGGGGCAGATCCATGTCGATGACTGCGGGATCGCGGGTGTCGCCCAGGGCGAACACCGCCCGGCGGGCCTGGACGTCGTCCAGGGTCGCCACCGCGCCGGCAAAGGCCCGCAGGCGACCCCAGTCGTCGACATCGAAGCCGCCGCCGTCCTCGTGCGCGTCGTCCGTCGAAGTCATGGGAGGGGCTCTTCAAAACGCGGGCGACGTCGCCCGCCACGCCCGAACTCTTCCGGCATGGGGCGGGATTCGACAAGTTCAAGGCCCTTGTCAGGCGCTTGGCCACGCCGACAGGATGGTCGCGGCGTCGAAATAGTCCCGCCAATAGGTGATCTTCCCGTCGTGCACGTCGAACACGCCGGTGACCGGCAGCTCGACCCAGCCGTCGGCCAGCTGATGGCGGTCCAAGCGCTCGACGAAGACCGTCGCGCCGTGCTCGGCTTGGCGCAGCAGCTTGAATTCATTGCGCAGGGTCGGCGCGAAGAAGGGCTCCAGCACGCTGCGAATCTCGGCTGGCCCCTGCACCGTGGGCAGGGGCGGCGGGTTCACATATTCGCACTGGTTGGCCACGAAGATCATCGCAGCCTCATAGTCCAACTGCTCCAGCGCTCTCAGGAACGGGTGAACGATGTCGAGGGGCGAGGGATGGGTCATGGGGATCTCCTGAGATCTGTTTGAGGCCCCAGGCTCCGCCCCCCGGCCCCCGCCCGCAACGACCTGCCAGGTCATTGGCTGTGTGATCCTGATGCTCGGCTTGGGCCAGCCAGCCTCAGTCGGCGGCGGCGAAGAAAGCCATCTGGTCGGCGTGGGCCTTGACGAAGGCCGGGCGGGCCGTGGCGCGGGCGACGTAGTCCCGGCAGGCCGGATGCCGGGCCAGGCCATCGAAGCGATCCACCAGGCGCAAGACGTCGGCCATCAGGATGTCGGCGATGGAAAAGCCGCCGGCGAGCCATTCGCGCCCGGCCAGCACAGGCTCCAGGTGATCCAGGCGCGCCATGAGGAAGGCGTCCAGGCGCTTCCAGCCCGGCGCGTCTCCCGTCTCGCCGGAAAACTGGAAGATCGTCCAGGGCAGGCTCGCCATCTCGACGGAGTTCAGCGCCGCCAAGGTCCATCCCAGCACCTCGCGGCGGCCGGCCAGATCCCCCGGCATGAGCGCCGCGCTCTGCTCGCCAAGATGGATCAGGATCGCGCCGCTCTCGAAGATGGAGAGATCGCCGTCGGTCAGCCAGGGAACCTGGCCGAACGGCTGGTGGGCGAAATGCTCGGCGTCCCGGCCGCTGAACGGCACGCCCTCCACGCGATAGGGCGCCTGCGCCTCCTCCAGCGCCCACCGGACTCGCAGATCGCGCACATAGCCCCGGGGACCCTCCGGAACCCAGTCAAAGGTCGTGAGGACCAGTTCACCCATCGCTCGCTCCCATCCTGAGGCGGCGCGCCGGTGGGGCGGCGCCTCGCTCCAAGGACGTCGGCGCTCAGGTCGATCCGACAGGGGCTGTCGGTCTCGTGGGCCTATTCGTCGAAGCCCACGAAGGTGGTGGCCTCTTCCACCGACTTGCGCTCGGACACCACGGCGTTGGCCGGGAAGGTTTCGTCGGGCCAGCCGAGCGCAATGCTCTTCATGATGATCTGATCGTCAGCGATGCCGGCATGCTCTCGCACCACGGGCGACTGCATGATGCCCTGGCTGTTGATCACCGCGCCCAGGCCGCGGGACCAGGCGGCGTTGACCAGCGCCGTGGTCACCGCGCCGCAGTCGAAGGGGGTGTCGTCGCTGCCGTCCAGCACCCGGTCATAGGTGACGATGATGCAGACCGGCGCGTCGAACTGGCGGAAGCCGCGCAGCACCCAGTCCTGACGCATCTCCTTGTCCTCGCGGGCGATGCCCATGGCGGCGAACAACTGCTTGGCCACGCCCACCTGGCGGTCCCGGTGTGGGCCGGCGAAGGCTTCGCCGGTGCGGAACTCCCGTGACTGGGGCACGCCGGCCACCATCCGCTCGGTGTTGCCGGCGCGGATCCGGTCCAGGGGTTCGCCAGTGATGACGTAGAAGTTCCAGGGCTGGGTATTCATCGACGAGGGCGCGCGCATGGCGAGCGTCAGAATCTCCTCGATCAGGTCCCGGGGCACCGGATCGGGCTTGTAGCCGCGGATGCTGCGGCGACCGAGAACGACGTCGTCAAACTGCATGAGGAACCCCTGGAGACCATGGCGATGGCGATGGGCGAAGACCTGTCAGTTTTCGGCCGCCAAGCCAATCTGTGCCGTAGCGTCAAGGCTGGCCTGGCGCGTCCTCGCCCCAGGCCGAGCCCACCTCTTTCAGCCCACCTCTTTCAGCACCGTCTCAATGGCCGCCAGCCGCGTCTTGATCTCGGCGAGGCCGTCCAGCAGCTCTTGCTGCGAGGCGCCTACCCGCTGCTGGGCGCGCGCCTGCAGCACAGCCGCGCGGTATCGCATCCCGAAGACGAGCAGGATTGTGGCCATCGGCATGGCGAGGGCCAGAAGGAAGATGTTCGCTTGCATGTCGGTCTCTATGTCTCGGGTTTTTCAGACAGGGTCGGCGCCAGGGCGGCGACGATCTCTGGCGTGAGCTCCAGATGGAACGGACGAATTTCGAAGTATTTCAGCGCCTTGCCATCGGACGACAGCTCGAGCTGACTGGACACCAGGCCTGCCTCCTCAAGCTTGCTGAGGTGCAGATGGAGCAGCGGCCGGCTGATCCCGATCTCCCGGGCCAGCCGGCTCACATAGTTCCGCCCGCCAACGCTCAAGGCCGCCAGGATCCGAAGGCGATGAGGGTTGCTGAGGGCCGCGAGCGTCCGCGCCAGTTCGTCTCCAGGGGTCAAAGCGGGCATCCGTATTTCATGTGTCAGTTATTTCTTACGCATGAAAGAAAGTCAAGCGGTTGGGCTGTTAGGAAGCTCTGCGCTTGAGTCATCAACCCCGAAGCGGCGCCCTGCTGGGGCCATCGGCCATCGGCCATCGGCCATCGGGCCTCGACGCCTCGCGCTCTAATCCGCCAGACGCTGGTCCAGCTCGTCCATCGTCCCGGTGAATGCGGCGGCGAGATCGACATCGTAGAGGCGGGCGAGGACCATGACGCTCCACAGGCAGTCGGCGAGCTCATGGGCGAGCTTGGCCTTGGCCTCGGGGATGGCGCGAACGCCTTCCGCGGCCTGGACGAGTTTCATGAGGTCGCCGACATCGCCCACGAAGCCGAGCGCCACCTCCTCGGCGGTCCAGGGGCGTCCATACCGAGCGGCCTCCAGAGCCGCATAGCGCTGGCGGATCGCCCAGGCGCGGTCGTCCATCTCCTGAAAGGTCTGCATCTCGCTATCCCTGCCTGAGGCTGTAGCCGTCCAAAACACTCGGTCGCGACGACGCCTCGCCCCTCTTCCCGTCATGGCCGGGCCTGACCCGGCCATCCATGCGCACCGGTTTGGCCAAGGTGTTCATGGACCCTCGGGTCAAGCCCGAGGGCGACGACCGGTGGGAAACCTAAGCCGTCGTCTTGGAGAACACCTGGATCACGATTACGCCGGCCAGGATCAGGCCGATGCCGATGAGGCCCGGCGTGTCGAGGACCTGGCGGTAGAGGACCCAGGCGATGGCGGTGATCAGCACGATGCCGATCCCCGACCACAGGGCGTAGACGATGCCCACGGGAACCGTCCGCATGGCCTGGGACATGCACCAGAAGGCGATGGAATAGCCCACCGCGGTGATCACCGAGGGCGCGGTGTGGCGGAAGCCGTCCGAGGCCTTCAGCGCCGTGGTGGCGATCACCTCGGCGACGATGGCGATGGCCAGCCAGGCCATACCGGGCATCAGCCGCCCCGCTTTCGGCCGAAGTCGGGCTCGGCGCTTTCCTGGCCGGCCTCGATCACGCCGCGGCGGATCTCGCGGGTGCGGCTGAAGAGGTCATAGAGCTTGTCGCCCTCGCCCCAGCGGATGGCCCGCGACAGGGCCTGCAGGTCCTCGGTGAAGCGGCCCAGGACCTCCAGCACCGCGTCCTTGTTGGTCAGGAAGATGTCGCGCCACATGGTCGGGTCCGAGGCGGCGATGCGGGTGAAGTCGCGAAAACCCCCGGCGGAATACTTCATCACCTCGGCCCGGGTGACCTCCTCCATGTCGGCGGCGGTGCCGACGATATTGTAGGCGATCAGGTGGGGCAGGTGGCTGGTGACGGCCAGGACGAGGTCGTGGTGCTTGTCGTCCATCCGCTCGACCTGGGCGCCGAGCGCGGTCCAGAAGTCGGCCAGCCGCTGGACCGCCTCCAGATAGGCGTCGTCCTCCCGGGCCTGGGGGGTCAGGATCACCCAGCGCTGGTGGAACAGCTCGGCGAAGCCGGCGTCGGGGCCGGACTGCTCGGTGCCGGCGATGGGATGGCCTGGCACGATGTGGACGGTGTCGGGCAGGGCGGCGGCCAGCGCCTCGCTGACCGCGGCCTTCACCGATCCCACGTCGCTGACGATGGTCCCAGGCGCGATGGCGTGGGCGCAGGCCTGGGCGGCCTCGCCGATGGCCCGCACCGGCGTGGCGAAGATCACCAGGTCGGCGCCGGTCACGGCCTCCTCGGCGCTCAGGGTCACCTGGTCGGCCAGGCCCAGTTCGGCGATGCGGGCGCGGGCGAAGGCGCTGGCGTCATGGATGACGATCTGACCCGCAGCGCCGGACGCCCGCGCGCCCCGGGCCAGGGACGAACCGATCAGGCCGCAGCCGATGATGGCCAGGCGGGCGAAGACAGGCTCGGCCATCAGGACGCCTGCATGAAGTCGGCGAGCGCCTCGACCACGGCGCGGTTGTGCGCCTCCAGGCCGATGGTCATGCGCAGGTGGTCGGGCAGGCCGTAGCCGCCGACGCCCCGAAGGATCAGACCCCGGCTGGCCAGATAGGCCTCGGCGGCTTTGGCGCTCTTGGGGCCCGTGGCGGGAAAGCCGACCAGCACGAAGTTGGTGGCGCTGGGCACCGGCGACAGGCCCAGGCCCCCGAACTGCTGGACCAGCCAGGGCCGCCATTTGGCCAGCAGGTCCAGGGACTGCTTCTGGAAGTCGATATCGGCCAGGGCTTCCACGGCGGCCAGCTGGCCGGGGATGGAGGTGTTGAACGGCTGGCGGATGCGGTCCAGGGCGTCGATCATCTCCGGCGGCCCATAGGCCCAGCCGACCCGCAGCGTCGCCAGGCCGTGCAGCTTGGAGAAGGTGCGGGTGACGATGACATTGTCGCTGGTGCGCGCCAGATCGGTCCCGTCCTCGAAGGCCGGATCGTCGACGAACTCGGCATAGGCGCCGTCCAGCACCAGGACCACGCTCCTGGGCAGGGCGGCATGCAGGCGGCGGATCTCCTCGCCCCCCACATAGGTGCCGGTGGGATTGCCGGGATTGGCGATGAAGACCAGGCGGGTGCGGTCGTTGACCAGCTTCAGGAGCTCGTCCACATCGACGCGATAATCCGGCTCCGGGGCGTTCAGCACCTGGGCCTGACAGGCGCGGGCCCCGATCGCATAGGCGCCGAAGGCGAACTCGCCCTGAACGATATTGTCGCCGGGCTCCAGATAGGCCTGGCAGAGCATGTGGAAGATCTCGTCCGAGCCGCAGCCGAAGATCAGCCGTTCCGGCTCCAGCCGGAAGGTGCTGGCGACGGCTTCGCGCAAGGGGGTGGCGCGGCTGTCGGGATAGACGTGCAGCTGGTCGATGGCCGCGGCGAAGGCCGCCTTGGCGCGGGGGCTGCAGCCCAGGACGTTCTCGTTGGCCGACAGTTTCAGCGGATGCTCGATCCCGTCCACCTTGGCCTTGCCGGGGACGTAGGCGGCGATGTCGAGGATGCCCGGCTTGGGAACCGGGCGGTCGGCGGCGGCGCGATCGGGGGGCTGGGACATGGGAAGGCCTGGGGTTCGTCGTGTCAGGCCCTGGCTCTTACACGTCGAACGGTTCCGGCGCAGCCCCGATGACGCCGCTGAGCCGACCCGGCGCCCGGGCCAGCCGCTCGTCATCGGCCTGGTAATAGCCCGCCAGGGTGAAGAGCTTCAGCCCGCCGGCCTCGCTCAGCAGTTCGGCCGCCACGCCGTCGCGGCTGAGGGCCTCCGCGGTGCGGGCGGCGGGGCCGGGCGCATCTGTGACCCACAGGGTGATGTCGGCCCCGGTGGGCTCCACCTCGACCTCGGCGAAGGCCAGGGCCGAGGGCGGGCCCCAGGCGTTGAGGCAGGGCAGGACGGCGAACACCTTGAGCCTGGGCTCGGCCAGCAGCCGGCCCCACCAGGGGCTGTCGCCGCTCAGCATGGCGACGCCGACGCCGCCCTTGAGCCTGGCGGCCGTCAGGGTCTCTTCGGCCTTGGCGACCGTGCGCAGGACGGGCGCGGCGCCGAAGCGCAGGCGGGCCAGCTCCACGGCGCGGGCCGGCGTCGGGCCGCCCCAGACCGTGAGCGCAAAGGGACCCTGCAGGGCCAGGCTCTGGCCCATCAGTTCGCGCCAGACGCGGATGACCAGGGCGTCGCTGGCGCCCTGCCGGGGCATGGCCAGCAGCCGGCGCAGGATCTCGGTCTCCCGCCCGGGGCGCAGGCCGAAGCGGTCGGCCTGGCCGGCGGCGGCCTTGGCGGCGGCCACCTGCTTGCTGAGCGCCGTGCGCTCGTCCAGCAGCGCCAGCAGGCCAGCGTCGATCTCGTCGATGCGCGCCCGCACGGCGTCCAGGGGGACAGGCGAGGGCGCAGGATGCGGAGCGTCGGCCATTTCTTTTCCCGAAACGAAAGCCGCGACCTAGGTCATTGCGCCCAGGGGCGCAATAGGCCGCCCCCGCGCAATAAAGTTGCAGCCGAAACCATCGGCCTCAATAGACTCGCGGGGCCGGCCCGATGGCCACGGGACCCAGAGTGGTCTGGCCAGCCTGGAAGGTGATGGCCGCCTGGGCGACATTGTCGGCCCCTTGCCGTGCGGCGGTGACGGCCGCGGCGGTGTCGGCGGTCTCGGGGGGCAGCACGCCGCCGGCGCCCAGGGCCTCCAGGGCTTCAGGCGCCTCGCGCAGGGTGACGTCCAGGGTTCCGCGCAGCCGGCCGTCGGGGCCGACGAACAGCTGGCCGCGATTGACGCCCACCATGGCCTCGCCGGCGGTCAGGCCGGCCTCCTGGATCTGCGCCATGCCGCCGGCCAGGGCCCAGTTACGCACCGCCGAGGGCCAGTCGGTTCCGTCAAAGGCGCTCATCTTGCTGAGCACGGCGTCCCACTTCAGGTCGATGTCGCCGTCCTGGGCGATGCGGGCGAAAATGCCGGAGAATTGCGCCTGACCCTTGGTGACGCCCAGGAACATCGCCCCCTGGTCCCCAGGCCCCGGGCGCAGATGAAAGGCGACCTCCTCGGCCGACGACAGGGCGAAGGGCTGGGCGCCGGGACCCGGCGCGAAGATCACGTCCAGCCCCTGGAAGTCGAAACTGGGGGGCTTGCGGTCGGTGTCGCCGAGGCTGGCCCGCAGGACCCGGCCGTTCATCTGCACCGAGCCCGACCGGGGCCGGGTGAAGGTCAGGCCGTCCGGGGCGGCGAACACCCAATGATCCAGGGCGTGCATGAAGGCCTCGGACTCCAGCTGCGGCGTGGCGATGGCCCAGCCGGACGGTTCGCGGATCTGCGCCTCGGTCAGGGTCACGTTCAGCCGGAAGGGATAGCCGCCGATGCTGCGCGAGCCCCAGCTCACCTCATAGCCGGCGCTGCGCAGGGCCTCGGCCGTCTGGTCCATCCGGTCGCCGGTCTGGATGCGGGTCCAGAACCAGAAGCCGCTCCAGACCACGATCGCCACGATCAGCAGGGCGAAGGGCAGGACGAGGCCAAGGCGGCGGGGTTTGCGGGCAGGCTTGGTATCGGGCACAGACATGGACGGTTTTGCGGGGCTTCTTCTAGCGGATCGGGAATGGCGGACGACGAAGACTACTGGGTGTTTGGCTATGGATCGCTGATGTGGCGGCCGGGCTTCGACTATGTCGAGCGTTCCAGCGCCACCCTACACGGCCGCCGCCGGGCCTTCTGCATCTATTCGGTCCATCATCGGGGCACCTATCAGCGGCCCGGCCTGGTGCTGGGCCTGGCCCCGGGCGGGGCGGTGCGCGGGGCGGCCTATCGCATTGCGCCGCAGGCCTGGCCCGAGGTCTATGCCTATCTCCTGGAGCGGGAGCAGCCGACGGAGACCTATGTGGAGGCGAGACGGGCCGTGCGCCTGGCCGACGGCCGGCGGGTGGACAGCCTGGTCTTCCTCTCCGACACCGGCCATCCTCAGTGGGCCGGCGCCCTGTCCATCGAGCGGCAGGCGGCGTTGATCACCGGCGCCGTGGGTCTGTCTGGCCCCAATGAGGACTATCTGCGCGACCTGGTCGCCCATCTGCGCGAGGAAGGGGTCAGGGATCGGGCCATGGAGGCCCTGCTGGCCAAGGTCGTCGGCTGAATCCTACAGGTCCAGCAGCTTCATCGAGGCGGTTTCGATCCGCTCTTCCAGCAGGCGCATGAATTCCGCCCGTTTCAGGCCAGGCGGGATGGGCTCCAGATATTCGAAGACGATGACGCCGGGTTTGCGCAGGAACCCGTGCTTGGGCCAGTGGACGCCGGAATTGGTGGCCACCGGATGCACCGGCAGGTTCAACTCGCGATAGAGGGCGGCGATGCCGGGCTTGTAATCCCCCTTCACCCCCGGTTGACCCCGGGTCCCTTCCGGAAAGATCAGCAATTGCCGGGGCTCGGCCAAGCGATCCTTGGCGTCGCGGACCATCTTCTTCAGGGCCGCCGAGTGGGCTTGGCGGTCCACCACGATCATGTCGGCCTTCTGGGCGAACCAGCCGAAGAAGGGAATCCACATCAGCTCCTTCTTCAGGACGAAGCAGGTGTCTGGCAGCCAGGCGAACTGGGCGAAGACGTCGAACATGCACTGGTGCTTGGGCGCCACCAGGGCCGCGCCTACGGGCATGTGCTCACGTCCCCGCAGCTCCACACGGATGTCGCAGATACCGAGCAGGGCGATGACGCCTCGGCTCCAGAAGTCCAGCGCCCGCAGGGTCCAGGCCCGCGGCGCCAGCAGCAGCGGGGTGATGCTGATCGCCACCACCGCCGACCAGAGATAGAAGAGCGCCACGAAGAGCAGCGAGCGCAGAACCGTCACGGCGGGCCTTTCCTCATTGGTTTCGGGCAGTATCTTGCAGGTCCCTGGTTCGGGCGCCGTGGCCGAAAGATCAACCGCTGTTCGCTGCGGCCGCCGTTTCCGGTTCGTCCTTGGGGCCCAGGCCAAGGATCGTCTCGCGACCCAGGATGGCCAGGTATTTCATGTATTCGGTGACCATCAGCCGGGCGCCGCCGGAGGTGCGCCACCAACCGCGGACCCTGAAGCCGGGGGTCTCCACCGGATAGGCCTGCAGGGCGGTGTCGGGCAGGGCCGAGCCCAGCTCCAGCATGGCGCGGGGCATGTGGTAGTCGGCGGTGACCACGATCAGGCTGTCATAGCGCCGCGCCGCCACCCAGCCGGCGGTCTCCTGGGCGTTGCCGAAGGTGTCGGCGGCCTCGAAGCCGAGGTCCACGCAGCAGTCATAGAGCAGCTGAACCGCCCGGCTCACATTGCGGATGTCCTCGCGACTGGCCTCGCGGTTGACGCCGGACACCAGCATCCGGTCGCCCTTGCCGGCTTCCAGCAGGCGCATGCCCGCCGCGATGCGTTCGTTGGAGCCGGCGCCGGTGAGCGCGACGATGCCGTCGGCGGCCCGCGGCTCCGGCGCCGGCGTCGAATTCTCCACGCGGGCCGCGAAGGCCAGGAGCCCGGCGCCCCAGATCAGGGCGGCGACAAAGAGAAGGGCGAGCGTTTTCATCGGGGGCTAGGAAAGCTCGCGAATGAGGTTGGCGGCTGTCAGCCGCGCCGCCACCGCCGCGACGAGGGCCGCAGCCAGGGGGCAGGGTAGAACAGCCAGCAGATCGCTCCAAGCTACGGGAAGCACCGGCGTCAGGCCCTGGCCGCCGCCCGCCAGGCGCAGGCCCGCGCCCAGGGCTGCGGCGGCGATCGCGCCGATCAGGCCGGCGCTGGCGGCCATGCGGGCGAAGCGGGCCTGGAACAGCCGGGCGATGAAGGCGTCCTCGGCCCCGGTCAGGTGCAAAAGCTCCACCACCTCGCGGCGGGCGGCCAGGCCCGCCCGGGTGGCGAAGGCCACCACGGCGGCCGCGGCGGCCGAGATCAGCGTGAAGACCCCGATCCCCAGCCAGCGCGCGATCGCTGCGCCGCGCTGGATGTCGGCGAGCCAGGTGGTGTGGTCGTCCACCACGGCGTCCAGGCCGCGGGTGCGCAGGGCGCGTTCCAGGGCCTCCCCCGTGGCCGGGGCCTCGCGGCTCAGGGTGACGGCCACCAGACGTGGAACGGGCAGGTCGGCGAGGTCGGCCACATCGCCAAGCCAGGGGGCGATCAGGGCCTCGGCCTTCTCCCGCTCCAGCGCCCGGGCCTCGGCCACGCCGGGCACGCCGGCCAGGGTCTCGGCGGCGCGGGCGGCGGCGGAGTCGGGGGTCTCGTTGGCCTTGGGGCGGACGATCACCGTCATCTCGCCGCTCAACTGGTCCGACCAGCCCCGGGCGGCGCGATCGGCGGCGATCACCCCCAGGGCGGTCAGGCAGGCCATGAAGCACAGCACCGCGACCACAAAGACCAGGGCGCTGTCGCGGGTGTCCCGTTCGGGCAGAAAGGCGGCCGGGCGCCAGCGGGCGGGGTCGAAGATGACGCTCATCCGTCAAATCCCTGGGGCACGGGCCCCATATGGACCAGACGGCCGTCCTCCAGGTGCAGGATCGGCTTTCCCGACCGGGCCACAAGATCCTGGTCGTGGGTGGCGATCAGCACCGTCGTGCCCAGGCGATTGAGCTCCAGGAACAGGCGCAGAATCCGCAGGCCCATGGCGTGGTCCACATTGCCCGTCGGCTCGTCGGCCAGCAGAATGTCGGGGCGGCCGACCACGGCGCGGGCGATGGCCAGGCGCTGCTTCTCGCCGCCGGCTAGCGTCGGGGGCAGGACGTGCATCCGGTCCTTGAGGCCGACCCAGCTCAGCAGTTCAGCCACGTCCTGGCGATAGGCGTCGGGCTTGGCGCCGGCGATCCGCAGGGGAATGGCGGCGTTGTCGAAGGCGCTCATATGATCGAGCAGGCGGAATTCCTGGAAGACCACGCCGATCCGCCGGCGCAGAAAAGGCCGGATATCGGCCGGCGCCTGGGCGACGTTCTGGCCGAACAGGTGCAAGAGTCCCTTGGACGGCTGCGCCGCCAGATAGATCAGCTTGAGCAGAGAGGTCTTGCCCGCTCCCGACGGGCCGGTGACGAAATGGAAAGACCCTTGCGGCAAGGAGAAGGTGAGGTCCCGCAGCGTCTCGGGCGCGCGTCCGTACCGCATGGAGACGTCGTCGAAGCGAACGACGGCGTCATCGGCGTCGGTCACGTCTGCGGCATACGGGTTTCTGGACATGGAGACCGGAATCGGCGACCTCGATACGGTGGGCTGGAGGGTCCGATACGGCGGCCATGATACTGACCTGTCCAGACTGCTCCACCAGCTATTTCGTGGACGACGCGAAGATTCCCGAGGATGGGCGCGTCGTGAAGTGCGCGAGTTGCGGCCATCGCTGGACGGCGCGCCGCGAAATCGAACTGGAGACGGCGCTTCCGGCCGCCCAGATTGAGCCCGCCCCCGCCGATACCCCTACAACCTCTGCCAATCAAGCCGAGCCCGAAAAGACCGAGGCGCCGGCCGAGGGCGGCGTGGCCCTGCCCAAGGCCTTCCGGGCCAAGGCCCATGACAACCGCCGCCTGCGCGAGGCCGCAGCCACGGGCGTGGTCTGGGCGGGCATGTCGGCGGCGCTCGCCCTGATGATCGCCGTCGCGGTGGTCTTCCGGGTGGACGTGGTCCGCCTGTGGCCCAGCACGGCCGGCGCTTTCGCCAGTGTCGGCCTGCCGGTCAACAGCGTCGGCCTGGCGATCGAGGGGGTGGAGTTCGAGCCGGCCCTGCACGATGGCCATGCGGCGCTTTCGGTCTCGGGCATGATCCGCAATATCGAAGACCGCACCATCACCGCCCCGCCGCTGCAGATTCGCCTGCTGGACAAGTCCGGCGCGGCCGTGGCGACCAAGGTCGCCCGGGCGGCGGACCCGAACATCCCCCCGGGCGAGACCCGCCACTTCGCCATCGCCATCATCGATCCTCCGGGCACGGCCGCCGACCTGGAGGTCAGCTTCGCCGAACTGCGCGCCGCGGCCGAACCCCCGGCCAAGCCTGAGGCCCTGGACCTGCGGGGCGCGGCCGAGGCCGCCGCCCCGGAGATCGAGGCCCGCGAGGTGATCGACGCCAAGCCCCTGGCCGCAGACGACCCCGAGGCTGAAGACCATGGCGGCTGAGCGAACCCCAGAGGTCCTGCTGGACGAGGCCGAGGTGGCCCGCCGGGTCGAGGCCCTGGCCGGCGAGATCGCCCCGCGGATCGACGATGACACTGTGGTCATCTGCCTGCTCACCGGCGGGCTCTGGTTCTGCGCCGACCTGACCCGGGCGCTGGCGCGGGCCGGCCGTAACGTGCGCTTCGACGCCCTGTGGCTGGCCTCCTATGGCGACGCCCGCGCCAGCCTGGGCCGCTGCGAGGTGCGGGCCGACCTGCAGCGCCCCCTGGAGGGCCGCCGCGCCCTGATCGTCGATGATGTGATCGACACCGGCTTGTCGCTGAGCGAGGCCGCCCGCCTGGTGCGCGACTCCGGCGCGTCCGAGGTGCTGACCTGCGTCTTCGCCACCAAGCCCTGGCCGACGCCCCGGGCCATCGAGCCGGACTTCGTCGCCTGGACCGCCCCGCCGCGCTTCCTGGTGGGCTATGGCATGGATGCGGCCGGCCAGCTCCGGGGTCTGCCCTATGTGGCGGCGATGGACTGAGCGGCCCCGCGCGGGCGGGCTTCAGTCGTCCTTGCTTGGCCTGCCGCGCATGGATTTCAGCCCGCTGCGGCGGGTCTTGCTGTCTAGCCTGCGCAGCTTGGAGGCCTTGGTGGGCTTTGTCGGCCGACGCGCCTTGGGCCGGTGCAGCGCCTGACGGATCAGCTCGGCCAGCCGCTCGCGGGCCTCCTGCCGGTTCATCTCCAGCGACCGTGAGCCTTGCGAGAACAGGATCAGCACGTCGTCGTTCGACAGGCGGCTGCCCGACAGCCGCCTCAGCCGCGCCTTGACATCGTCCGCCAGGCTGGACTTGCCGACGTCAAAGCGAAGCTCCACGGCGTTGGAGGTCTTGTTGACGTGCTGTCCGCCCGGCCCGCTGGCCTTGACCATCCGTTCGGTGAATTCGTCGTCCTCGATGGAGACGGCGTCAGTGATCTTCAGCATCGGCCTCGAGCCGGGTGAACAGCAGCTTGTCGATCCGGCGCCCGTCCATGTCCATCACCTCGATCTGGTAGCGGCGGATGGTGGCGATGTCGCCTTCCTGGGGGATGCGGCCCATGCGGTGGAGCACCAGGCCCGCGGCGGTGTGGAAGCCCTCATTCTCCTGGAAGGTCTCCCCCAGGCGGTCGCCCAGGTCCATCAGGTCGGCCCGGCCATCCACCAGGAACGAGCCGTCGTCCCGGCGGACGATCAGCGGCGCGGAGGCCCCATCATGCTCTTCGGGGAAGTCGCCGGCGATCATTTCCAGCAGGTCGATGGGGGTGACCACGCCGTCCAGATTGCCGAACTCATCGACCACGAAGGCCATGTGTGTGGTGGTCTTCTTGAAGTGCTCCAGGGCGCGCAGGATCGACGTGGTGTCGGGGATGAACAGCGGGGTGTGGATCAGGGGCTCCAGCTCGAAGGGCGCGGCGTCCATCAGCAGGTCGGCGACATCCTTCTTGTGCAGCACGCCCAGGGGATCATCGACCTCCTGGCCGCGGCTGACCACGATGCGCGAATAGGGGCAGGCGCGGATTTCCTCGCGGATCTTCTCCTGCGTGTCGGACAGCGAGATCCAGTAGACGTCCCGCCGGGGCGTCATGGCCACCCGCACAGGGCGGTCGCCCAGCCGCATCACCTCGGTCATGATCTGCTGCTCGGCCGGCTCGATCAGGCCGGCGCGGGCGCCCTCGGCCAGGGCCATTTCCACATCTTCCTGGCTCATGGCCTCGCCCTGGGCGTCGCGGACCCCCAGCAGCCGCAGAACAAAGGCGGTCGATCCGGTCAAAAACGTGATGAAGGGACCCATCGCCAGCGCCAGCCAGGTCAGGGGGCGGGCGGCCATGGCGGCCATGGCCTCGGGGAAGATCAGGGCCAGCCGCTTGGGCTCCAGCTCGCCGACGATCAGCGACAAATAGGTCAGGCAGACCACGACCACGCCCGTCGAGATGGCTTTGGAATAGGCCGCCAGGGGGCCGGCCTCCAGCAGCAGGTCCAGCTCGCCGGCGATGGTGGCCTGGCCGAAGGCGCCGGCCAGGATGCCGATCAGGGTGATCCCCACCTGCACCGACGACAGGAAGCGGGTCGGCTGTTCGGCCAGGCGAAGGGCGGCGGCCGCGCCCTTGTCGCCGCGATCGGCCCGGGCCTGCAGCTTACCCTTGCGCGCGGAGACCACGGCCAGCTCGGACATGGCGAAGAGGCCGTTGAGCACCAGCAGGAGCAGGACGGCGACGATGGCGGCGAGGAGCATGGACCTGAAACAGGGAGGCGTGACCGGGGGGTGGCCGCCGCTCCAGTCTAGGGCCTTGGCGGTTTCACGCCAGATGGGATGGGGTGACTAGGTCTGCACCTTGCAGGCCGGGCAGAGGCCGCGGGCTTCAAGCGTCACCGTGCGCACGGCGTAGCCGGCGATCTCGGCGGCGGCGAACTGGGCCGAAAAGTCGGGCTCGAACTCCTGGGCCGCGCCACAGCACTCGCAGATCAGGAAGGCCGCCCGGTGGCCGGCGCCCTCCATCCGGCAAGGAACATAGGCGTTCAGGCTCTCGATGCGGTGGGCGAAGCCCAGCCGCTCAAGGAATTCCAGGGCGCGATAGACCGTGGGCGGCTTGGCCGGCTCGCCGTCCTGGCCATAGGCGGCGATCAGGTCATAGGCCTTCATCGGCCCGTCGGACTCCAGAAGCAGCTCCAGGACCCGGCGGCGCGGCGGGGTCAGCCGCTCGCGCGTGCGCTCGCACTGCGCCTGGGCGGCGGCGACGGCGTTCGCCAGGGCGACGCCTTCGAGGCCCGGTTGCGCGCTTTCGGCGTGGTGACACTCGGCTCCCATGCAGACCAGCTAAACATCTCTCTTTTTCAGCGCAACAGGCTTGACGTCTAGTTATGTTATTTCATAACGCTGCGGGTCAATTTCAAGAACGGGACGCCGACATGCGTAAATCTATCCTCCTGGCGTCCGCCGCCCTTTTGGCGGCGGCCGGTCCAGCCCTTGGCCAGACCGGTTCTCGCCCCACCAGCGTGTCGGAAGTCGTGGTGACGGCGGCGCCCTATGTGGTGTCCCTGGATTCGGTGACCACCAGCGTCGACGTGATCGACCGTGACGATCTGGATACCGCGCCGGCCGCCGGCCTAGGCGAGGTGCTGAGCAATCTGCCCGGCGTGCGTTCCAGCTTCTTTGGCCCTGGCGCCAGCCGCCCGGTGATCCGCGGCCTGTCGGGCCCCCGGGTCCTGGTGCTCACCAACGGCGTCGGCATGGTGGACGCCAGCGCCCTGTCGCCGGATCACCAGGTGGCGGTCGATCCCCAGGAGGCCCGGCGGATCGAGGTGCTGCGCGGCTCGGCGGCGCTCGCCTATGGCGGCTCGGCGATCGGCGGGGTGGTCAATGTGATCGACGACCGCATCGCCGAAGCCCCGGTGGAGGGGATCGAAGGCCGGATCATGGGCGCGCTGTCCAGCGGCGACAGCGGCGAAACCGCCTCGGGCGCGATCAAGGCCGGCCTCGGGCCCTGGGTGTTCAGCCTCGACGCCCTGCGGCGCCAGAGCGACGACTATGACGTGCCGACCCTGCCGGAATCCCGCCGGCAGCTGGCCGCCGAGGGCGAAGAGTTCCTCGGCAAGCAGGACAGCGTGGTGGAGAACACCGCCGTCGCCCTCGATTCTTATGGCGCCGGCGTCTCCTATGTGGGTGACCGGGGGTTCCTGGGGGTGGCGGTCAAGCAGACCGACACGCGCTACGGCGTGCCCGGCCATGCCCATGAGCATGGAGACGAAGATCATGATCATGATGATGACGACCACGACGACGAGGATCATGGCGCCGAAGAGGGCGTGCGCATCGATCTGAAACAGACCCGCTATGACCTGCGCGGCGGCCTCGACGTGGCCTTTGGTCCGTTCGAGCGGGTGCGGTTCGCCGGCGGCTATGCGGACTACGAGCATGTGGAGATCGAGGACGGCGCGCCGGCCACCCGTTTCCTTTCCGAGGGGTGGGAAGGCCGGCTGGAGCTGGTCCAGGTGGAACGCAATGGATGGCAGGGCGCGATCGGCGTCCAGGCCCTGACCCGGGATTTCGACGCCCTGGGCGAAGAAGCCTATGTGCCGGCCGTGGAGATCAACGAGGTGGGCGTCTTCACCCTGCAACGTCTGGACCGGGACTCCTGGGGCGTTGAGGGCGGTCTGCGCTTTGATCGCCGCACCCTGGACACCGCCGCCCAGGAGACCGAATTCGACAACGTGTCGGCCAGCCTCGGCGCCTTCATGCGACCGGCCGACGGGTGGTTCGCCGGCGTCAGCCTGTCGCGGGCCGGGCGGGCGCCCACTGAGGCCGAACTCTTCGCCGCCGGCCCCCACATCGCCACCCGGGCCTTCGAACAGGGCGATGCGAGCCTGGACTCCGAGATTTCCTACGCCCTGGACGCGACCCTCCACTATGACGGCGGCCCCTGGGACGCCGACCTGCACGCCTTCGCCGTGCGTTACGAAGGGTTCATCGACCTTCGCCCGACGGGCGCGGAGGATGCCGAGAGCGAGCTTCCCATCTTCGCCTACCAGCAGACCGACGCCGAGTTCTGGGGCGGGGAGGCCGAGGTTTCCTACCGCCTCTGGGAAGCCGGCGATCGCAGCTTCACCCTGGAGGGCGTCGCCGACTATGTGCGCGGCGACACCGACCTGGGCGCCCCGGCCCGCATCCCGCCCTGGTCGGCCACGGCCCGCGGCGTCTTCGAATCCGGCTGGTGGACGGGGAAGCTCGAGCTGCGCCAGGTGGGCGACCAGGACCGGGTGGCCGAGGGCGAACTGCCCACGGACGGCTATCGGATGATCAACGCCTCGCTGGTGGTGCGTCCCACCGACGGGTTCAAGATCTTCGTCGAAGGCCGCAACCTGAACGACGCCGAGGCCCGTGAGCACGCCTCGTTCCTGAAGGACCTTGCCCCTCTGCAAGGGCGGACCTTCCGCCTGGGGCTGGGCTACACCTTCTGATCCAGCCGTCGCCGGACAGGGCTTAACGAAAAACCCCCGGAAGCCTGGCTTCCGGGGGTTTTGTTATTGTCGCGAGACGTTTGGGGAACCCTCAGGCTTCCTCGGTCTCGCTGGACGGCGGCGCGCCTTCGCCACCTTCGAAGCTGCGGGGGGCGCGGCGGCGGCGGGGCTTGCGGACGGGCTCTTCGCCTTCGGCCTTGGGCTCGGCGCTGCGGGGGGCCTGCAGGAAGGCCGGCGCCTCGCTGGCGCCGCCCTCGGCGTCGCGCAGCATGGGGCCGTCGGGGACGGGCGTCTCGGCCACCAGGGGGGAGGCCTGAGGCTCGACCACCGCCATCGGATCCCGTTCGGGGCGCTCGCTACGGTCGGTCCGCTCGCGGCGGTTCTCATCGCGGTCGCGCCAGCGCTCACGGCGGGGCGGACGGGTCTCGTCCCGCGCCCGATCATCCCTGGGCTGGTCGTCCCGCGGGCGATCGTCTCTCGGACGATCGTCTCTGGCCCGGTCCTCTCTGGGGCGATCATCGCGAGCACGATCCTCCCGCGGGCGATCGTCGCGCGAACGGTCGTCCCGGCGGTTCTGGTCACGATTCTGGTCGCGATCGCGGCCGTTGCGGTCGCTGTCGTTGTCGGACTCGTTGTCGCCGCCCTCGGGGGCGTCAGACACCTGCTGCTGGCCGCTCTCGTCCTCGAAGTCGATGTCGAGGCCCGAGCTTACCTGGTCGCGGCCCAGGATCTCGCTGGGCGAGCGCTGGGGCTGCATGGCGCGCAGCAGGCGGAAATAGTGTTCGGCGTGCTGGAGATAGTTCTCCGCCAGAACCCGGTCGCTGGACGACGTCGCGTCGCGAGCAAGCTGCTGGTACTTTTCGAAAACGTGCTGGGCGTTGCCCCGCACCTTGACGCCGTCGGGGCCATTCGAATCGAAGGCGCGGTTCGCGTTGTGCTGCTGGGGCTTATTCCCGCCGCCTCCGCGATTGCGTCCGCGCTGACGCTTCATGCCCTTGAAATCTCTCATATGCGGTAACCGTCTTGCGCCGCGCCCAGGGCGTACCCTTCAGGACGTGCGGCTGCGTTAGCCTCATCTCGGGAGTGGGCGTAGCGCCCATTGTTCCGTGTTGAAGACGTAAATAATCCCCGTCATCCGCCCGATCTGGGAGCGCGCGTCGCAACGCGGCGCTTGCCGGAGTGGCCGCTGTCCCGATTTCCGGGTTCCAGCCTGTTTCACCGGCGATTTGGGTGGAGACAATTAGGGATGTAGCGATTCAGGCCGGATTTTCCAAGGCTCTTTTTTCGCCGAGCACCACCCGGTCCAGTCCGGCGAGGTCCTGGTTGGTCCTGACGCCCTCCGCGCCGGCCTCACGGAAGAGCGCCTCGACGGCGGCCTTCTGGTCATAGCCGATCTCCACGGCGAAGCGGCCGCCGGGCTTGAGCACCCGCAGGATCTCCGGCGCCAGGCGACGATAGGCGTCCAGTCCATCGGGGCCGCCGTCCAGGGCCAGGCGCGGTTCGTGCACCCGAACCTCAGGCTCCAGGGTCTCGATCACCTCCGAGGCGATATAGGGCGGGTTAGCGGTGACGATGTCGAAGCTGGCGTCCGAAAGGCCATCGGCCCAGTCGCCGCGCAACAGGGCGCACCGGCCCGCCAGGCCCAGATGGGCCGCATTGTCCCGCGCCACCGCCAGGGCGTCCTCCGACACATCGACCCCCAGGCCCCGGGCGTTCGGCCGCTCGGCGAGGATGGCCAGCAGGATGGCGCCGGAGCCGACGCCGAGATCGAGGATCGAGACCCGCTCGTCTTCGGTTCCGGCCTTGAGAACCGCATCGACGACGCATTCGGTGTCGGGCCGCGGGGTCAGCACATCCGGCGTCACCTGCAGCATGATCTTCCAGAAGCCCTTGCGGCCCAGGATGTGGCTCACCGGCTCCCGCCGCGATCGGCGGGTCAGATAGTCTTCGAGCGTGGCTTCCTGCTCCGGCGTCAGGGTCCGGTAGGGATCGGTGACGATGTCCAGCCGCGTGGCGTCGGCCGCGGCCTCCACCAGCAGGCGGGCGTCGATCACGGGGCCGGCCAGGCCTACCGCCTCAAGTTGCGCCTTGGCCTTGGCCCAGGCCTGCACCAGGGTCAGGCTCACAGGGCGCCGGCCCGCGGCGCAGCCGCCGTCGTCTCCGCCTGGGGCTGGCTGCAGGCGTCGCCCGGGGCGACCTCGCCCTCGCGGGTGACATGGACATAGACGCCACAGAACATGTGGCCGAAATGCTCGTACAAGGCCTTGGTGATCTCCATGTCGCGCTCGGCGGTGTGGGGGTGGACGTCGGGGGCGGCGCAGCGGACGATCGGCTTGAACACCTTAGCCTGGGCCCAGCCCACCATCAGATCCCGCCCGGCCCAGCCATTTTCAGCCCAGGCCGGCCAGCCGTCCACATAGATGTTGGCGCGGAACCGCAAGGGATCAATTTCCCGGCCGAGCTTCTGCTCCAGGTCGCGGACGCTGGCCAGATTGACGATCGAGACGTCGCCCCGGGGATGATCCATGAACCTGTGGCCCGGAGCCTCGACCACACGAAGCGGCCCACGGACCTCGTCGTCCAGAAGCCGTGTCAGCCAGTCGGCGAAGGCCTGACGGCCGGCGGCCTCGCCCAGGTGCGCGGCAAGGGCGGGCTGGCCGGCCGCTTCGACGTGCAGCACGCCGGAGTCCTCGTCGTAGCGGGAATGCGCCCGGGCCACGGCCGGGATCGCCGCCAGGACGGCGAACTTCTGTTTCGGGATGAAGACCGGCGCGGCCGGATCAAAGCCCGAGGGCCCGTTCTCCACGGCGAACAGGCGATCGCAAGGAAAGGGCGCCCCGGCGCCCAGCCGGACCCGGTCCAGCTGTTCGGGGGTGAAACCCTTGACGGGGTGCCGATAGAGGGCTGCCACTTGTCCGGTCATGGGCCTCCTGTTGCCGCAAGGCGGCCGGCGTCACAAGGGGAACGGTGTGGCTTGCGAAGGGTTTGATCGCACGTAACCATGACCGCGCCCCGCCAGACCTCCTCCCGCCGTCGCATCGGCGTCGATCTCGCCCGAAAGGGTCTGGTCGCAGCGCCCTGGGTGGCGCTGGCGGCGCTCGCCTTCTGGAAGCGGCGGCTGATCGAGCCGCCAGCCGGGATGAGTCGCCCCATCGCCGCCGATCCCCTGCAGATCGAGATCGAGGAGCCGGGCCGGGGCCGCCTGGCAGGCCATCCAAGGCACATCCCGCCGCACGGCTGGAAGGATGTCATCTGGCGCACCACCGCCGAGATCAGCCGCGACCAGCTCCCCCGGGTCGCGGCCGGCGTCACCTTCTACACCCTGCTGGCCATCGTTCCGGCCCTGGCGGTCTTTGTCTCGCTCTATGGCCTGTTCGCCGATGTGAGCCAGGTCCAGGGCCAGCTTGCCCAGATGTCGCAGGTGATCCCCGGCGACGTGGTCGACATCATCGGCGAGCAGATGAAACGCCTGGCGGTGGAGCGGAAGGCCAATCTCAGCCTGGCCTTCGCCTTCAGCCTGCTGCTCTCGGTCTGGACCGCCAGCAACGCCGTGCGCGCCCTCGTCGAGGGGGTGAACATCGCCTATGACGAGGACGAGAAGCGCAACATCGTCCAGCTGATGGCGCTCACCTATGCGGCCACCTTCGCCACCCTGGCCTTCCTCATCCTGGTGACCGGCCTCCTGGTGGCCGCCCCCATCGCACTCAGGCTCCTGGGCCTGGGGAGCCTCGAAGTGTTCTGGGGCCCGCTGCGCTGGCTGATCCTGCTGGCGATCGGAGCGATGGCGTTCACCGTGCTCTATCGCTATGGCCCGTGCCGCGCGCGGGCGCGGTGGCGGTGGGTGCTGCCCGGCGGGGTTTTCGCCTCGGTGGTCTGGATGGGCGGCTCCCTGGGCTTCTCCTGGTACATCAACAACATCGCCCGGTACGACGCCACCTATGGCTCCCTGGGCGCCATCATCGGCTTCATGATGTGGATCTGGGTTTCGGTGATGGTCGTGCTGCTGGGCGCCGAGCTGAACGCCGAGATCGAACACCAGACGGCGCTGGATTCCACCACAGGGCCGGAACAACCCTTAGGTCAGCGGGGCGCGACCATGGCCGACACGGTGGGCCTGGCCCTGACCACGACCCTGGCCGACGCCCTTGGGGCGGTGCGAAGCCGCGGCGCCAGCCTGGCGGCCCGCCTGCGCCGCGCCAGGCCAGATACGCCGGAAAGCTAGATCAGCCGAACTCGTCCTCAAGGGCTGAAAGGCGGGCGGCCTGGTCCTCGGCGATCAGCGGACCGATCACATCGTCCAGGGCCTCGCCCTCGATCACCTTGGCGAGGTTGTAGAGGGTCAGGTTGATCCGGTGGTCGGTCACTCGGCCTTGCGGAAAATTGTAGGTGCGGATGCGCTCGGACCGGTCGCCGGAGCCCACCTGACTCTTGCGGGCGTCGGCGCGGGCGGTGTCCAGGGCTTCGCGCTGCTGGTCATAGAGCCTGGCCTTCAGCACCTTCAGCGCCCGGGCCCTGTTCTGGTGCTGGGACTTCTCCGACGAGGTCACCACGATGCCGGAGGGCAGGTGGGTGATGCGGACGGCGGAGTCGGTCTTGTTCACGTGCTGGCCGCCGGAGCCCGAGGCGCGATAGGTGTCGATCCGCAGGTCGGCGTCATTGATCTCGATCTCCACGTCCTCGACCTCGGGCAGGACGGCCACGGTGGCCGCCGAGGTGTGGATCCGCCCTCCGGCCTCGGTCTCGGGCACCCGTTGCACCCGGTGCACGCCGCTCTCGTATTTCAGCCGGCCGAACACCCCGTCGCCGGTGATCGAGGCGATGATCTCCTTGTAGCCGCCGACCTCACCCTCGGAGACGGAGTCGATCTCCACCCGCCAGCCCTGGGTCTGGGCGTAGCGCTGGTACATGCGGAAAAGGTCGCCGGCGAACAGGGCGGCTTCGTCGCCGCCGGTGCCGGCGCGGACCTCCAGGATGGCCGAGGCGTTCTCGTCCTTGTCCTTGGGGGCCAGCAGCAGGGCCACCTGGCGTTCCAGCTCGGGCAGGCGGGCCTGGAGCTCGGCCAGTTCCTCCCGGGCGAGGCCGGCCATTTCGCGGTCGCTGGCCGCGGCCATCTGTTCCAGCTCCGGCGCCTCGGCCCGGGCCTTCACCAGGGTTTCCACCGCCTCGGCCACGGGACGCAGCTCGGCATGCTCCTTGGAGAGTCGGACGATCTCGGCGCCGTCGCTGGCCGCGCCCATCCGCGCTTCGATCTCGTGGAAGCGGTCGAGCACCTGGTCGAGGCGGGCCTGGGGAAGTCGCACTTTGGATTGTCACCTGAACATCTGGGGACGCCTATCTAGCGTCGCGCGCAGTCTGGGACAAACCTCCCGCGCCGACCTGCGGCCGGGACTCCATCGGATCGTGGGAAAAGGGGCCGCGCAAGAGGGCGCGGCCCCTCTGTTCTCAGGCGCGGACGCCGGTCATCGGCGCGCTGCCGAAGGCGCCGAGCTTCACATTGCCGTTCATGGCGTCGCCTTCGACCTTGGCTTCGAACTCCAGGGTCATGGGCATGGGTTGGGTGATCTGGGTGGACCAGGTCAGGGTGTCGCCATTGACCTTACCCTCGACGCTCTGCGTGCCCATCTGACCGGAGGTGGTGCCGGTGAAGGTGTCGCCGCTGGTGGTGATGACGGCGTCGACCGTCTGGGCGCCCATGGGCGTGTTGATGGTGATCTTCCAGTTGCCGTCTGCTGCGGACATGACGTCCTCCCCATTCATGGAGCCGGCACCTAATCAAGCGGCGGGGACGGGCGCAAGCATGACCCTGACGTCAACCTCCGGGGGTTTCGGACTCCCCCAGCGAGACGCCGGCCTGGCGAAGCCGGGCGAGAATCTCGATCAGGCGGCCATAGGTGTCGTTGGCGCCCGACAGCATCTCGGCGCGGGTAAAGACCGCCGAAGGCACGACCAGGCCCAGATCGCGGCGCTCGATCATGCCCACCTCGATCAGGGCCGCCACATAGGGATCCTGGACGTGTCGCGGCAGGCAAAGGCGGGCGGCCAGTTCAGCCTCGCTGATCGGCCGGCGCTGGCTATCAGGCGGAATGTCGTGAAGGGCGGCGTAGCGGTCGGTGGTGGCTCGCAGGTGGGCGGTGTTGGCGGTCCAGACGCCGGTAAACACCAGCAGGGAAATCAGGTCTCCCCCATATCTGTGGGCCATGTCGCTGAGCAGATCGACCAGCTCGAACGCCAGGAGGCGGCCAGTCAGCCGGCGATTGTCCGGGGGGGAGGGCATGGGCAAGCAACTCGTGGGATGGGAAAAAGGCGCCCCGCGGCTATTCGGCGGCGGCCAGCTCAGCAGCCTGGGCGGCGGCGAGCTCAGCCGCGCGGGCCTCCACCAGCTCGACGATGTGGTCGACCATGTGCTCGTTGTCCATCTTATGGTCGGGCTTGCCGGCCATATAGACCATGCCTGAGCCCTTGCCCCCGCCGGTGAAGCCAAGGTCGGTCATCAGCGCCTCGCCGGGACCGTTCACCACGCAGCCGATGATCGACAGGCTCATGGGGGTGGAGATGTGGGCCAGGCGGCTCTCCAGGGCCTCCACCGTCTTGATGACGTTGAAGCCCTGACGGGCGCAGGACGGGCAGGCGATGATGTTCACGCCCCGGTGGCGCAGGCCCAGCGCCTTGAGCATGTCGAAGCCGACCTTGATCTCCTCGACCGGATCGGCGGCCAGGCTGACGCGGATGGTGTCGCCGATCCCGGCCCA
>NZ_JAUSLG010000016.1 GCF_030646615.1 Phenylobacterium sp.
GTTTGCAGGCGTCGGAGAGCGCACGCGCGAGGGTAACGACCTCTATCTCGAGATGGAGGAGTCGGGCGTTCTCGACAAGGTCGCGCTCGTCTACGGCCAGATGAACGAGCCGCCCGGCGCGCGCCTCCGCGTCGCCCTCTCGGGCCTGACGATGGCGGAGTACTTCCGCGAGCAGGGCCAGGACGTGCTGCTCTTCATCGACAACATCTTCCGCTTCACCCAGGCGGGTTCGGAAGTGTCGGCTCTGCTGGGCCGTATCCCCTCGGCCGTGGGCTATCAGCCGACGCTGGCCACCGAGATGGGTAACCTGCAGGAGCGGATCACCTCGACCAACAAGGGTTCGATCACCTCGGTCCAGGCCATCTACGTGCCCGCCGATGACCTGACCGACCCGGCCCCGGCCACCTCCTTCGCCCACCTTGACGCCACCACCGTGCTGAGCCGCGACATCGCCGCCCAGGCCATCTTCCCCGCCGTGGACCCGCTGGACTCCACCTCGCGGATCATGGACCCCTTGGTGATCGGCGACGAGCACTACGCCGTGGCCCGCCGCGTCCAGGAAATCCTGCAGCAGTACAAGGCGCTGAAGGACATCATCGCCATCCTGGGCATGGATGAGCTGTCGGAAGAGGACAAGCTGATCGTGGCCCGCGCCCGCAAGATCCAGCGCTTCCTCTCGCAGCCCTTCCACGTGGCCGAGCAGTTCACCAACACGCCGGGCATCTTCGTGAGCCTGGAAGACACCATCCGCTCGTTCAAGGCGCTCTGCGACGGCGAGTACGATCATCTGCCTGAGCCGGCCTTCTACAATGTCGGCACCATCGAGGATGCGGTGGCCAAGGCCGAGAAGCTCGCGTCGGAAGCCTGAGGATCATGGCGGACAAGCTGCACTTCTCCCTCGTCTCGCCGGAGCGGGAACTCTATTCCGGCCTGGTCGACCAGGTGGACGCGCCAGGAACCGAAGGCGACTTCGGGGTCCTGGCCGGCCACGCGCCGTTCATGGCCACCCTGCGGGAAGGCCAGATCGTCGTGCGCAATGACGGCCGGGAAACCCTCTACGAGGTGAGGGGCGGGTTCGCCGACGTCAGCGCCACGGGGCTGACGATCCTGGCCGAGTACGCCGCGCCCGTCGCCGCCTGAGGCTCAACCTCGGGTCACAAGGCGCCCGAACGGGTCAAAGGCGCGTGAGAGGGGTTGCGGCGACGCTCCGGCTTTAGTGTGATGGCGCCCGGAACCTGGTTTCGGTTCCAGCACATCAAGTCAGGGGACACTCCACATGCGCACCGTCATCGCCAGCCTCATCCTGATCGCGGGCCTCGCCGGCCCCGCCATGGCTCAGGAAGGCGTCGAGCCGGCCGCTGATCCCGCCGCCGCCCCTTCGACCGCCCTGTCCACCACCATGCCGGCCCCCGCCGCCCCCGCCGCGCCTCCGCCGGCCGCTGCGCCGTTGGAACAGCCCACCCTGCCGACCACCGGCGATGGGGCTACGGTGCTGTCGATCCTGACCCGCGCCTGCCTGCCGATGGTGCAGCAGGGCAAGACGGTGGAGGAGGTCGCCGGGGACCTGGGCATGCGCCGTGATCGGCGCTCGGGCAGCTATCAGATGGGCATGGGCGGCGACCGCAACTACATCATCAGCGTTCTGCCCAAGGGCGCCAATGACAATGTCTGCAATGTGCAGATCAACTATGCGATCGGCGGCGAGCAGCCGATCATCGAGGCCCTGAACATCTGGGCCTTCCTGCAGGACCCTCGGCTTGAGTTGCAGCGCAACGACTTCGCGGTCGGCCCGGACAACGTCAAGCGGACCACCATGGCCTGGGAACACTATAACGAGCAGGAATCCACCGGCCTGGTGTTCGTCCAGCTCAAGAATCCCGACGATTCCCCGCTGGAGCGCCGCTACGATCAGGCGACCCTGCTCTACAGCGAACGGACGTTCTAAAGCCGAGGATCTGACCGGCGAGGGGCCTCAGGCCTCTTGCCTGGCCTGGGCGCTCATCCAGGCCAGCGCCTGACCCGCCGCGCCCTCCCAGCCGGGCTCCCCGGGGAGCCAGTGGCTCATCTCCGGCAGGATGGAAACCTCTGCGCCGATCCGCGCCGCCGTCTGGCGGGCGGTGGCCGGCGGATGGACCACGTCGCGCTCGCCCACCAGGACCAGGGCCGGGGCGCCGGCCCCCGAGGCGCCGAGGCTGGTGGTCATCATGGGGTCGAGCCACCAGTTCAAGGTCTCCCACAGGGCCCGGCCGCTTTCGGGACGCAGGCGCTCCAGGATCGGGCGGCGTGCGCCCTCGGGCATCCTGTCGAGGCTGTAGCCCAGCATCAGGTTGAGGTCCGGGGCCACGGCCTGGCTCCAGAAGGGGCCGAGCAGGTGGAGGCCGAACGCCGTCACGCCCTCTTCCACCGACCAGCCGGCCACCCCCCAGGGCGGGGAGGGCGCCAGGAGAACGAGCCCCGCGACCGGCGCCCGCTGGGCGGCCATCAGGCACACGAGCCCCCCCATGGAGTGGCCGATCAGGACGGGCGGCTCAGGTTGGGCCTCCGCCAAGGCGGCGATGTCGCGGGCGTAGTCCAGCATGGAGACCCCGACCACGGCCTGGCCAGGTTCCCCGGCCCCATGGCCGCGCAGGTCCGGCGTCAGAACCGTGTGGCCCGCTGCGCGAAACGGCCCGGCGAAGGTCTCGAAGGTCCAGCCGCCGCAGAAGGCGCCATGCACCATGATGATGGGGGCGACCATAATGCTCCTTAGGGCGCGTTCCGACAGGTGGGAACTGGATGAAACGCGCTCAAGACTTAGAGTTCAGAGCCTGATTCAACGATCAGACGCGTCCGTCTGATCGCATCAGGCTCTGGGTCGGGCTGGGGTTCAGCCGGCGGCGAAGACGCTGAAGGCGGCGACCACCTGCCTGTATATGGCCTGCTTGAACGGCGCCACGATCTTGGGAGCCTCATCCAGATAGGCCCAGCGCCAGGCGTCGAATTCGGGCGGCGGATGGGCGCCGAGGTCGATCTCCTGCTCCAGACCATCGAACCGCAGGGCGAACCAGACCTGCCGCTGACCCTTCCAGGCCCGGCCGATGGGCGAGCCGCCGTGTTCCGGAGGAAAGTCGTAGGTCAGCCAGCCGTCGGTGCGGCCCAGCAGGGTGACGGTGCGGACGCCCGTCTCTTCGGCCAGCTCGCGCAGGGCGGCGGTCTGCAGGTCTTCGTCCGGATCGACGCCGCCTTGCGGGAACTGCCAGTTGTTGGGCGCCGCCGCGCCGGCCCGGCGGCCAAGCCAGACCCGGCCGTCGGGACGAAACAGCACCACCCCAACATTGGGCCGATAGGGCGCCAGATGTGGCGAAAGATCGGTCTCGCCCATCATCGCGTCAGGGCCGAGGCCGGCGCCAGCTGATAGCCGCGGCCCTCGACCTGCCGCGCCCATTCGGCCACCTGGGCGATGGTCAGGGGATAGGCGAAGCCCGAGCCCAGGGCCTGGCCGTTCTGCAGGGCCTGGGCCTCCAGGGCCAACAGCTGCTTGTCGATGGCCTCGCCGGAGAGCTGCTCGTCGATGATCCGGCCGGCCGAGGCCCGCGGCACGCCCAGGCCGCGACCCGCCGCCTGGCCGTCATCGATAAAGGCCAAGCCCCGGGCCTTCAGAGCCGTGGTGAAGGCGGCCATGGCCGGGTCGGAATTGAGGAAGCGTGAGCCCAGATAATTGGTCAGGCCGAAATAGCCGGTGGCCCGAGACAGCAGCCACTCCAGGCGCCGCGTGGTCTCGGTGGCGCCTGAACTGGCCAGCAGGGTGTAGGGGCCGGGGTCGTTGTCGGGATAGTCCACCGGCTCCATCGGGGTTTCCAGCAGGACCTCGTGGCCGTGTTCCCGCGCCAGGTCGATCCAGCCCTGGAGCCCTTCGGAATAGGGCACGAAGGACAGGGTGATCTCGCCGGGCAGTTGCTCGATGGCCTGGCGGGTGGCGCCGCCATTGAGCCCCAGACCGCCGACGATCAGGCTGACCTTGGGCTTGCCATTGGCCTGGAAGGGCCGGGCATAGGCCTCCGCCGGCGTGCGGCCGCCGGGGCCGATGATGGGGAGGGGGCCATTGGGGCCTGGCGATGTGAAGCCGGCGATGGGCGCGGCGGGCAGGGCCAGCCGCTGGCGACCGGGCCGGGCGCCGGGCAGGGTGATGACGGCCTCCCCCAGTACGCCGGGGTCTTCCACAGGGGTCTCGGAAAGCTCGAAAACCTCTTCGGTCACCCCGGGCCCCGCGCCGTCGGCGGTGAGCGCCTCCCGCCAGCCGGGGGGGGCTGCGGCCACCACGGCCTGGGCCAGCGGCAGGCGGATCACCGGGGCGCCCGCGCGGGGATCGCCGATGATCAGCACCAGGGCTGAGAGGGTGAGGATGAAGAGGCCGGCGGCGGCCGCCGCGCTGACATAGGGATTGGCCACGGCGGCGCGGATCTGGCTCAGCACGCCTGCGCCGCCGCCCGCCGGGGCCGCAGCCGGGGCGGGGGTCAGGCTCCGCTTGGAGAATATGGCCATGACTCGCTGAACCTCTCGCTAAAGACCGGGCCAAGACCGGTTCTGGCGCGAACATGGTTAACGAACACCTTATGAACCCCGTCGGCAGGCTCGGGCAAGCCGGCGGCGCGCCCTCAAGACGCAGAGCCTAACGTCCCCAAACGCCGTAGGGATCAACCGAGGCCCGGCCAAGCGCCTGCGCCACCGCCGGATGGGTCAGCTCGCCCTTCAGCACATTCAGGCCCCGCGCCAGGTGCGGGTCGTCGGCCAGTGCGTCCAGCCCACGGTCGGCCAGGGCCAGGCCGAACGGCAGGGTGGCGTGCACCAGCGCTTCTGACGAGGTGCGCGGGGCGGCGCCGGGCATGTTGGCCACGCAGTAATGGACCACGCCATCCACCACATAGGTGGGTTCGGCATGGGTGGTGGGCCGGGAGGTCTCGAAACAGCCCCCCTGGTCGATGGAGACGTCCACCAGCACCGAGCCCGGCTTCATGCGCGCCAGATGGTCCCGCCGGACCAGCTTGGGCGCCGCGGCTCCGGCGGTCAGCACGGCGCCGATCACCACATCGGCCCGCAGCACCTCCTCCTCCACCGCGTCCAGGGTGGAATAGCGGGTGAGGACGCGCCCCAGGAACATGTCGTCCAGCTCCCGCATCCGGGGGATGGAGCGCTCCAGCACCACCACCTCGGCGCCTAGCCCTGCGGCCATGCGCGCGGCGTTCATGCCCACCACCCCGCCGCCGAGGACGCAGATCCGCGCCGGCCGCACGCCGGGCACCCCCGACAGCAGAAGCCCCATGCCGCCATTGTGCTTGAGCAGGGTCTCGCCAGCCGAGAAGACCGCGATCCGGCCGGCCACCTCCGACATGGGCGCCAGCAGGGGCAGGCCGCCGGCGCGGTCGGTCACCGTCTCATAGGCGATGGCCGCGCAGCCCGAGGCCAGCAGCCCTTCGGTCTGGGTGGGATCTGGCGCCAGATGCAGATAGGTGAAGAGGATGTGGTCGGCGGTGAGCCTGGCCCATTCGACCGCCTGCGGCTCCTTGACCTTCACGATCAGTTGCGCGTCGGCAAAGACTGCGGCCGCGTTGGCGACCACCTTTGCCCCGGCCCGTTCATAGTCCAGGTCGGCATAGCCGGCGCCCTCGCCGGCCCCGGTCTCGACGATCACCTGATGGCCGTGCGCCATATATTCCCGCACCGCCGTGGGCGGCAGGCCCACGCGATGTTCGTTCGGCTTGATCTCGCGGGGCACGCCAACGCGCATATGAGCCTCCTGCAGGGCAGATTGTTTTATCAATCCGCAGGTCTGGGGGCGTGACCTTGTTTCGTCAACCCAGGACGCAGGCGGCCAGGTTGTCCCGCCGGACGGTTCCGGCCGCGGCCTGGATGCGGCCCGTGCGACGACGGACATAGGGGCCGGGCGTATCGGCCTTGTAGCGCAGGGGGCTGGGCAGGATCGCGGCCAGGCGGGCGGCCTGGAGGGGGCTGAGATCCTTGGCGTCGACGCCGAAGTTCTTTCGCGCAGCCGCCTGGGCGCCATAGACGCCGGGTCCGAACTCGATGGAGTTCAGATAGACCTCCATGATCCGCGGCTTGCCCCACATCACCTCGATCAGGACGGTGAAATAGGCCTCCAGCCCTTTGCGGACATAGGAGCGGTTAGGCCACAGGAAGATATTCTTGGCCGTCTGCTGGCTGATGGTGGAGCCGCCCCGCACCCGGTCGGAGGACTCGTTGTGCGCCAGGGCCTTGCGGATAGCCTCAAGGTCAAAGCCGTGGTGGCTGCAGAAATTGGCGTCCTCCGCGGCGATCGCCGCGCGCACCAGATGGGGGGAGATGTCATCGAGGCCGCGCCAGCTGCGGCTGAACCCCTGGCCTTCGAAGAGACGCTGCACCATCAGGAAGGTGATCGGCGGCGGCACGAAGCGATAGACCGCCACGCTCAGCACCGGCCCGACAAAGCCGATCATCAGGGCCAGGACCAGCAGGCCGCGGTCGATCCGGCCCAGCCGGCCCCGGCGCGGCGGCGCGGATTCTCCCGGGGCCTCGGGCTCAGGCGTCGCGTCTGGGGCGGTCGTGTCGGTCTCGCTCAAGTTCAGCCATCCTTGCCTTGACCCTAGGCAGGGCTGCTAACGATGGGAAGACGGCGCGGCAAGCGTCCAATGCGTGCAGGAGACCGGCCCATGAATGTCAGCCAGGCCGTGGCCCAGCGGATTTCGGTTCGCGCCTTTCGCCCAGACCCCGTCCCCGGCGCCCTCGTGCGGGAGATCCTGGAGGCCGCCGCCCGGGCGCCGTCCGGCGGCAACCTGCAGCCCTGGCGGGTTCACGCCCTGACCGGCGCGCCGCTGGAGGCGCTGAAGGAAAAGGTGCGGGCTAATCCGTTCGGGGAAACCCCGGAATACGATGTCTATCCGCCCAACCTGTGGGAGCCCCTGCGGACACGGCGCTTCCAGTGCGGCGAGGACCTCTATGCGACGATCGGCATACCGCGGGAGGACAAGGCCGCCCGTCTGGCCCAGCTGGCCAAGAACGGCGAGCTATTCGGCGCGCCGGTGGGCCTGTTCTTCAGCCTCGATCGCAAGGTCGGGCCGCCGCAGTGGTCCGATGTCGGCATGCTGATGCAGACCCTCATGCTGCTGGCGGTCGAGCGCGGGCTGGACACCTGCGCCCAGGAATACTGGGCCCGCTATCCCCAGACCCTGGCCGAGGTCCTGAACCTGCCGGAGGATCACATGATCTTCTCGGGCATGGCGCTGGGCTATCGCGATCCCGAGGCGGCCATCAACACCCTGCGCACCCGCCGCGACCCCTTCGAGGTCTGGGGCGAAATGCACGGCTTCGACGACGCTTAGATCCCGCGCGCAGCGCGATAGAGATCACCACAAAGCTCACGAAGCCCACGATGGCGCCCGCGCGGGGGAGACCTTCGTGAGCTTTGTGTCCTTCGTGGTAAAAAACCGGCGCCTACGGCGCTTCGGCGATGCCCGCCGCGCCGTCCTCGTCGCCCCAGGCCACGCGCTTGCCGTCGGGTGAGATGGCCAGCGCCGTGATCGGCGACCCCTTCTCGGCCTTCAGCATCTCGATCTTCTGGCCGTTGAGGTCGCAGATCCAGACGCGGCCGTCCTCCAGGCCCGCAGCAACCCGCTGGCCGCCGGGCTGGGCTGCGACCCGGGCGACCAGGGTGGAAGCGTCGAAGCCGACCTCCGCGGCCTGCTTGCCCATGGGGCCGGCCGAGCCGCCGAAGGGCCAGATCACCACCCCTTGCGCCCCGGACGTGGCCAGCATCTGCCCCTTGGCCATGAAGACCAGGCTCTTCACCTTGGCCGGATAGCCGCCCATGCGCATGTTCTTCTCGTCGGCCACCCGCCAGCCATGCAGCTGGTTCTCCTGCATCGACGACATCAGGAACTTGCCGTCCGGGCTCCAGGCGAGCGCAATATGGCTGCCGGCCCAGGCCAGCACCAAGGGCTTCTGTTCGGCGATGCGGGCGAACCACAGCCAGGCGCCCCCATAGGTGGCCACCGCCAGGCGCCGGCCCTTGGGATCGAAGCTCAGGCCCGCCACCGATTTCTCGTGCTCGAAGGCGCGGCCGAAGTCCGGGGCGGCGACATCGCGGACATGCGCCGTCTTGCCGGCCGAAAAGGCGATCAGGCCAGACTCGGCGCTGGCGGCCACCGCATCGATCCAGCGACCGGGGATCGCCGCGATCTCCTCGGCGCCTGCAGGTCTCGACCACACCACCCGGCCGTCATCGCCGCCGGTGAGGACGCCGTCTCCGGACGGATGCAGACACGCCGACAGAACCGCGCCGTCATGGGCCTCGATCACCTCTCCGGTGTCGAATCGGATACTTCCGTCCCCCAGGGCGAAGACCCCTTGGCCGGACTTGGTGAACAGGGCTGAGGTGACGTAGGCGTCGAAAACATAGGGCATGGCGCTGAATAGACGGCGAACGCCGGTCTTGCCCAGAGGGCGCTGCAAGGATTCCAGGCGCAAGGCGACGCCAGTTGCGGCGCCTTGCGCCCCAATCGCACCCCTGGCGCCGGATTCCCCGCCCCTAGCCACTTTACAATCGCGGTTCGACAGGCGAATGGTCGAGGCGAAACGGACGGTCGCGGGCCTACGCGACCCTATGGGAAGGAATTGCATATGGCGGCGAAGCTGAGTGGCGGGGGCGGCTCCAAGTTCGACCTCGGCCAGAACAGCGACATCAACGTCACGCCCTTCGTGGACGTGATGCTGGTGCTCCTGATCATCTTCATGGTGGCCATTCCGGCCGCGACGGTGTCGATCAAGCTCGACCTGCCGCCCGCCATCCCGCCGCCGCCCGGCACGGTGGTCGAAGAGCCCACCCTGATCAATGTGCAGGAAGGTGGCGTCCTGTTCATCGGCGAGCGTCCGACCACCCTGGCGACCCTGGCCGCCGACCTGGCCTCGGAACTGGACGTGCCGGTTCCCACCGAGGAGCGCGTCTATGTCCGCGCCGATCGCACCGTGCGCTACGGTGAGTTCATGTCGGTGATGAACCAGCTGCAGACCGATGGCTACTTCCTGGTCGCCCTGATCAACGAAGAACTGTCCTGATCTAAGACCTTTTCTGATCCCTGCGGCGATCTGATCGCCGCTCCCGGATCGACCGATATGCGAACGCCCGCCGGATCACCGGCGGGCGTTTTCATGTCCGCAAAGGCGTTGCGCCAATCAGGCCGCGCAGGCCTCGAAGCCGGCCTTCAGCTTGGCCTCATCCAGATTGCGGCCGATGAACACCATGCGACTGAACCGCGGCTCGTCGGCCCGCCAGTCCCGCTGGAAATCGCCCTCCAGGATCATGTGAACGGCCTGAAAGACCAGGCGGCGATCCTCGCCAGAGACGTCGAGAATGCCCTTGGCCCGCAGGATGTCGGGGCCCTGGTCCTGCAGCAGCTCATTCAGCCAGTTGGTGACCCGGGTTCCGTTCAGCGGCTTGTCCAGGGTCAGCGACACGCCGCGGATGCCCGCCTCGGCCACATGGTCATGGGCGGCATGATCATGGTGGCTGTGGTCGTGGTGATCATGGCCATCATGGTGATCATGATCGTGATCATGATCGCAGGACTCGTCATGCACATGGCCGGGTTCGCCATGGCCGGGATTGAGGAATTCCGGATCGAGGCCGGTGATGCGCTCCAGGTCGAAGCCGCCCCGGCCCAGCACCGCCTCCAGCGGCACATTGGACCGCTGCGCCCGATGGATCGGCGCCAGCGGGTTGATCCGCCTGATCTGCGCCTCGACCGCCGCCAGCTCGGCCGGGGTCACCAGATCGGTCTTGTTCAGGATGATCTGGTCGGCGAACGCGATCTGCTCCACCGCCTCAGGACTGTCGGCCAGGCGCAGGGGCAGATGCTTGGCGTCCACCACCGTGGTCACCGAGTCCAGCTGGGCCTTGGCCCGCACATCGTCGTCCACGAAGAAGGTCTGGGCCACCGGTCCCGGATCGGCCAGGCCCGTGGTCTCGACGATGATCGCGTCGAACTTGCCCTTGCGCTTCATGAGCCCTGAGAGCACCCGGATCAGGTCGCCGCGCACGGTGCAGCAGACACAGCCGTTGTTCATCTCAAAGACTTCTTCGTCGGCGCCGACGATCAGCTCGTTGTCGATGCCCACCTCGCCGAACTCGTTGACGATGACAGCGTAGCGCTTGCCATGGTCCTCGCTGAGGATGCGGTTGAGCAGGGTGGTCTTGCCGGCGCCGAGATAGCCGGTAAGGACGGTCACGGGAATCTTGTCGGTCATGGTCGCCATTTAGTCACTGCGACGGCCCGAGGGAACAGGCCAGGCGAAGGGATGTCCTTCTGATCACCCTTGACCGCCCCCGTCATGTTATAGAATAACATTCGCCCGCCCGACCTGGGCGCCTCCGGAGGGCCGCCCGTGTCTCAGGACGATCATACAGGGCCTGCCCCCGTGTCCGACGTCCCCCCGCCGGGCGCGAGCCCCCTGGACGGCTTCCGCGCCGACCGGGTCTATCTGGGCGCCGACCATGCGCGCAACGAGCGCCGCGTCTGGGCTGCGGCGGCCATCTGCGCCCTGACCCTGGTGGGCCAGTTGGTCGGGGGACTGGCCTTCAACTCCATGGCCCTGGTGGCCGGGGGCGTCCATATGGCCGCCCATGTGGCGGCTCTGGGCGTGGCGGGCCTGGCCTATCTCCTGGCCCGGCGCTACGCCGCCGATCGCAGGTTCAGCTTCGGGGCCGGCAAGATCGGCTATCTCGCCGCCTTCGCCAACGCCGTGGCCCTGGGCTTCACCGCCCTGCTGCTGGCCGGGGAAAGCCTGGCCCACTTCGGCGGCGGCGAGGCGACCCACTATCATGAGGCCACGCAGCTCGCCTTCGCCGTGCTGGCCGTCAACTTCGTCTGCATGTGGCTGCTGCGGCCGGTGAACGCCCGACCCGCGCCAGGGGACGACGACGACGTCAATCTCCGCGCCGCCCACCTGCATCTGGCCGCCGACGTGATCGTGTCGGTGCTGGCGATCGGCGGCCTGCTCGCCGGCGAGCATCTGGGCTGGACCTGGGCCGATCCCCTGGCCGGGTTGCTGGGCGCTGTGCTGGTGGGGCGTTTCGCCTGGGGCCTGGGACGGCGCTCCGGCGCAGTCCTGCTCGACATGACCCCGGATCCCCGCCTGACCGCCGAGGTCCGCAGCCGGCTCGAGGCCCTGGAGGCCCGGGTGATCGACCTCCATCTGTGGCGCCTGGGGCCAGGCCACCATGCCGCCATCGCCGTGGTGGCCGATCCGCAGGGCCGCTCGGCGCACACCTTCCGCGACCAGCTCGCCGGCCTGGCGGGCCTCAGCCATCTGACGGTCGAGGTTCGCCAAGCCCCTCGGGATGAGGAGGCAGAATCCCCCCTGGCCGCGTTGACTCGCAAGTCTGCGTCTGTATAAGTCCGCGGCTCTCGCCCGCAGGCTATCGCGGGCGTAATCCTTTTTGCATATAGTCCAAGGCGCGAACCATGTACGCGGTGATCAAGACCGGCGGCAAACAGTACCGGGTCCAACCTGGCGATCTGCTTGTGGTTGAAAAGCTGGATGGCGAACCGGGCGCCGATGTCGCGTTCGGCGACGTCCTGATGCTGGGCGACGGTGACACCGTGACCTTGGGCGCGCCCATTGTGGACGGCGCCAGCGTCTCGGCCACCCTGATCGAAACCCGCAAGGGCGAGAAGGTGAAGATCTTCAAGAAGATCCGCCGTCAGGGCTATCGTCGGACCCGCGGTCATCGCCAGCTCGAAAGCGTGCTGCGCGTGACCTCGATCGCCGGCGTCGGCAAGACCGACAAGTGGGACGGTGAAGTCGACCTGACCACCAAGGCGGTCCTCGACGCCCGCGCTCGTGGCCTCGCGCCCCGTGTCGAGGTCGAAGACAAGCCCGCCAAGGCTGCGCCGAAGAAGGCCGACGCCGCTCCGGTGGACGCCGAGGCCGAGGGCCCCAAGGCGGAAGCCAAGCCCAAGGCCGCCCCGAAGAAGGCCGCGGCCCCCAAGGCTGAAGCTGGCGAAACGAAGGCTGCGCCCAAGAAGGCCGCCGCCAAGAAGGAATCGGACGCCGAATAGGCGTTCCACGGTTTAGGAGAGCACCATGGCTCACAAGAAATCTGGCGGTTCTTCGCGTAACGGTCGCGACTCCGCGGGCCGCCGTCTCGGCGTAAAGAAGTTTGGCGGCGAAGCTGTGCTCGCCGGCAACATCATCGTGCGCCAGCGCGGCACCAAGTATTATCCGGGCGCGAATGTGGGCATTGGTCGCGACCATACCCTCTTCGCCCTTTCCACCGGCGCGGTGAAGTTCATCACCAAGCGTGACGACCGCACCTATGTGACGGTGGTTCAGGCGGAGATGGCCGCCGGCGAGTAGCGGAACCTCCTTTCACCGGTTCCGCCTCTCACCGACCCGAGGCGAACCGGACAGGAAAACTCCAAACGGGGAGTCCGGCCGCCGGACTCCCCGTTTTCGTTTTCCGAGGGCCTCCGCAGAGGGGCCGGGAGGATCAGATGAGCATTTCCGACGGACCGCCCGTCATTTCAACCGCCCGGCTGCGGTTGCGCGCGCCCAAGCCTGAGGACGCGCCGCGCATCGCCGACCTGGCCAATGATCCCGGCGTGGCGCGGATGACTACGCGGATGCCCCACCCCTATGGCCTGTCGGACGCTGAGGCCTTTCTTCAGGCCTGCGAGCGCCGCGACATGGCCCGGGAGCACATCTTCGCCCTGGAGCATGGGGACGAAGGCTTGGTGGGCATGCTCGGCTTTCATCCCGATGACGGGGGGCGGGTCGAGCTGGGCTACTGGCTGGGTCGTCCCTACTGGGGTCAGGGCCTGGCCACCGAAGCCGCCGGCGGGGCCCTGGCTTGGGCTGGCGAAGGCTGGCGGCGGCGCTATCTGGTGGCCGGTCACTTCGCCGACAACCCGGCCTCGGGCCAGGTGCTGTGCAAGACCGGCTTCCTCTACACCGGCGAGGTCGTGCCTCGTCATTCCCTGGCGCGCGGCGAAGCCGCGGCCACCCGCATGATGGTCTGGCTCGCCTAGCTCATCCCACTCTATGATATCGGACCCGTTCTGCTGGCCCTCGCCGGCGGGACGGGCCACCTGGAACGCCGATGAAATTTCTCGACCAGTGCAAGATCTATATCCGCTCGGGCAATGGCGGCGGCGGGGCGGTGTCGTTCCGGCGGGAGAAGTACATCGAGTATGGCGGCCCAGACGGCGGCGACGGCGGCCGCGGTGGCGATGTCTGGATCGAGGCTGTGGACGGCCTCAACACCCTGATCGACTACCGCTACCAGCAGCACTTCAAGGCCGAGACCGGCGAGCACGGCATGGGGCGCAACCGCCACGGCCACGCCGGCGCCGACGTGGTGCTCAAGGTTCCCGTCGGCACCCAGGTGCTGGATGAGGACAAGGAGACCCTGATCGCCGACATGGACCATGCCGGCCAGCGCCTGCTGCTGCTCAAGGGCGGCAATGGCGGCTGGGGCAATGACCGGTTCAAGGGGCCGATCAACCAGGCGCCGCGGCACGCCAATCCCGGCCAGGATGGCGAGGAGCGCTGGATCTGGCTGCGGCTGAAGCTGATCGCCGATGTGGGCCTGGTTGGCCTGCCCAACGCCGGCAAGTCCACCTTCCTGGCGGCGGTCTCGGCGGCCAAGCCGAAGATCGCCGACTATCCCTTCACCACGCTGGCCCCCAATCTCGGGGTGGTGGACCTGTCCACCAATGAGCGCTTCGTCATCGCCGATATCCCCGGCCTGATCGAGGGCGCTTCGGAGGGCGCGGGCCTCGGCACCCGGTTCCTGGGCCATGTGGAGCGCACCGCCGTCCTCATCCACCTGGTGGACGCCACCCAGGACGATGTGGCCGAGGCCTATCGCACCATCCGCCAGGAACTGGCCGCCTATGGCGAGGGCCTGGAGGACAAGCGCGAGATCCTGGCGCTGAACAAGGTCGACGCCCTGGACGATGAGTCTCGCATCGCCAAGGCCGCAGAGCTGGCCGAAGCCGCCGGCCTTGAGCCCCGCCTGATCTCCGGGGTGTCCGGCGAGGGCGTCACCGAGGTTCTGCGCGCCGCCTGGGGCCAGGTGCGCGAGCGCCGGGCTGAGGAAAAGGCCGCCACCGCCGGTCCCGACGAAGGCTGGGCGCCGTGAGCGAGCTCACCCAGGCCCGTCGCATCGTCGTCAAGGTCGGCTCTGCCCTGCTGGTCGCCGCCGACGGGACGCCCGACCGCGCCTGGCTGAACGCCCTGGCCGTCGACATCGCCCGGCTACAGGCGCGGGGGCAGCAGACCCTGATCGTGTCCTCCGGCGCCGTGGCTCTGGGGCGCCGACGCCTGGGCCTCCACCGCCGCGCCCTGACCCTGCCGGAAAAGCAGGCCGCCGCCGCCGCCGGCCAGTCGGCCCTGATGCGCGCCTGGGAAGAGGCCCTGGAGCCCCACGGCCTGTCGGCCGCCCAGATCCTGCTGACCCGCGACGATACCGAGGTCCGCCGCCGCTGGCTGAACGCCAAGGCCACGGTGGAGACCCTGCTGGACCTGGGCGTGGTGCCGGTGGTCAATGAGAACGACACCGTCGTCACCGAAGAAATCCGCTACGGCGACAATGACCGCCTGGCCGCCCGGGTGGCCCAGATGATCGGCGCCGACGCCCTGGTGCTGCTGTCGGACATCGATGGCCTCTATACCGCCGACCCCCGGCGGGACCCCGCCGCCACCCACATTCCGCGCCTCTCCCAGCTGACGCCGGAGATCGAGGCCATGGCCGGCGGCGCCAATGCTGGGGCCGGCGTCGGCACCGGCGGCATGGCCACCAAGCTGGCCGCCGCCCGCATCGCGCAGTCCGCGGGCTGCGCCACCCTGATCACCCTGGGCTCCCGCCCCGCGCCCCTGGGCGCGGTGGAGGAGGGCGCCAAGGCCACGATCATCGCGCCGGCGGTGACGCCTGGGGCCGCCTACAAGGCCTGGATCGCCGGCTCGCTGTCGCCCTCTGGAACCATCCTTGTGGACGACGGGGCCGCCCGCGCCCTGCAGGGGGGCAAGAGCCTGCTGGCCGCCGGGGTCCGCGGGATCGAGGGCCGCTTCGGCAAGGGCGACGCCGTCAGCATCCGCCTGGAAGGCGGGGCTGAGATCGGCCGCGGCCTGACCCGCTACGACGCCGCCGAGGCCGAGCGCATCTGCGGCCTGCGTTCCGACGCCATCGAAGGCGTCCTGGGGTACACCTCGGGTCCTGTCATCCACGCCGACGACCTGGCGGTCCTGCTGCCCGCCTCCGACTGAGCGCACAGACCGGCCGCAAGCCTTGAATTGCCCAGGCGCCGAAAGGAGCCTAGGTAAGCCTCATCCTGAGCATAACTGACGGATCGTGACGATGGACGGGGCGAGGCCCGGCAGGGACCAGACCGGGGAGGATCAGGGCGGCGAGCGTCTCACCACGCTCAGCCCCGGCATGGCCATTCCCTATGGCGGCGACCGTTTGGCTCGGGTCAGCCCGGAGCTGGCCAGCGCTTTCAAGCCCGGCGACCGGCTGATCGTGTTGCAGGACTCCGGGACTCTGCTGCATGTGCCCGCCGTCCAGCAGGCGATCGCCGCCGACGCCGTGGGCCGCGCCCAGGCCGCCTTCGCTCTTATGGGCGAGGTCCGCGACGACCAGATCACCGCCTTCTTCGACGCCTTCGCCAACCGCCTGGCCGACGAGGCCGCCTGGGGCGCCATCGCTGCGGCCAACGCCGCCGATGTGGCGCGCGCCCAGCAGAAGGGCCGCTCCACCACGAGACTCGCCGTCAACCCCGCCATGCGCGCCGACATGATTGCGGGTCTGCGGGCCTGGCGCGACTCCGCGCCCGCGCGGGGGCGGCTGGTGGAGGCCGTGGACCATGCCGGTTGGCGGGTCGAGCAGGTCTCCGCCCCCCTGGGCGTGGTGGCCTTCGTCTTCGAAGGTCGGCCCAATGTGTTCGCCGACGCCACGGGCGTCCTGCGGGCCGGCAACACCGTCGTCTTCCGCATCGGCTCCGATGCGCTCGGCACGGCCCGCGCCATCGTGACTGAGGCCCTGGAGCCGGCCATCGCCGCAGCGGGCCTGCCGCCGGGCGCCGCCGTCCTGGTGGATTCGGCCGAGCACGCCGCCGGCTGGGCCATGTTCGCAGATCCGCGCCTGGGCCTGGCCGTGGCCCGGGGATCTGGCCCCGCCGTCACCCAGCTGGGCGGCATCGCCCGCCAGGCCGGCGTGCCGGTCAGCCTGCACGGCACGGGCGGGGCCTGGATGGCGGCCGACGCCAGCGCCGACCCTGAGCGCCTGTTCGCGGCGGTCTTCCATTCCCTCGACCGCAAGGTCTGCAACACCCTGAACGTCTTCTGCGTCACCCGCGACGCCGCCCAGGACCTGATCCCGGTGTTCCTCGCCGCCCTGGACCAGGCCGGCGAGCGGGGCGGCCATGGGGTCAAGCTGCACGTGGTGGAGGGCGACGAGGCCTTCCTGCCTGAGGCCTGGCGCCAGGCCCGCGTGCAGGTCGCCCGCGCAGAGGGCGTCCGCGACGAGGCCAAGGTGGACCTTCTGCCGCAGGCCGACCTCGGTCGCGAGTGGGAGTGGGAGCAGACGCCCGAGGTGACCCTTCATGTGGTGTCCGACCTGGATGAAGCGGTCGGCCTGTTCAACCGCTACAGCCCGCAGTTCGCCGCCAGCCTGATCAGCACGGACACAGGCGCCCAGGCCCGTTTCTACGCCACCATCAATGCGCCCTTCGTCGGCGACGGCTTCACCCGCTGGGTGGATGGCCAGTATGCGCTGAACAGGCCTGAGCTGGGCCTCTCCAACTGGGAGTTCGGCCGGCTGTTCGCCCGGGGCGGCGTCCTGGCCGGCGACGGGGTCTTCACCGTGCGGGCGCGGGTAAGCCAGAGCGATATCCATCTCGACCGCGGCGGGGTTCCCACCCCCGCCCGCACCGCTTGATCACAGGTCCCGCAGATGTGGTTTGCCGGTCCCGCCCGTCGACTGCCCGCCGCCGGACGGCCCGGCGCCCTGCGCCTGGGGTTCCATCTGGAACCGGGGATGCGGGTGGGCCTGTTCGGGGGCTCGTTCAATCCCGCCCATGAGGGCCACGCCCATGTGGCCGAGACCGCCCGGCGTCGGCTGGGCCTGGACCTGGTGATCTGGCTGGTCTCGCCGCAGAACCCCCTGAAGCCCACCCATGAAACCGCCAGCCTGGCCGAGCGCATCGCCGGGGCCCGCGCCTTCGCCCGGCAAAAGGGCATGGCGGTGTCCGACGCCGAGACCCGGCTGGGCTCGCGCTACACGATCGACTCGGTTCGCGCCCTGAAGGCCCGACATCCCGGCGTGGATTTTGTCTGGATCATGGGGGCCGACAGCCTGGCCACCTTCCACCGCTGGCGGGGCTGGACGCAGATCATGGCCGAGACGCCGGTGGCCGTGGTCTCGCGGCCCTGGATTTCCCTGAAAAGCCGCACCTCGCCGGCCGCGCGGCGGTTCGCCCACGCCCGGGTGCCGTCCAACCAAGCCCGCAGCCTGCCCGGCCGGCGCACGCCCGCCTGGGTTTTCCTGCGCGGTCCCCTCAATTTCCAATCCTCCACGGCCCTTCGCGAACGGATGCGGTCCACCCGTCCGAGTGGCGCCATCAAGGACCGCTGACCACAGGTCAGGATCGTGCTATGATGATCTTCGCGTGGACGTTAGAGGAGTTTCCCGCTGAATAGTGAAGCCGCGCAGCGCGCGCAGGAGACCGCCGGTTCCGCCGTCGCCTCCTCGGACGTCGAGGGTCGCATCCAGGCCCTCGAAGACCTGATTCTGAGCCGCCTCGACGAGGACCAGGCCCAGGATGTCGTGGTCATCGATCTTACAGGCAAGAGCGCGGTGGCCGATGGCCTGATCGTCGCCTCTGGCCGGTCGCAACGGCATGTGGGCGCGATCGCCGACCACCTGCTGCGCGCCCTGAAGGAGCACGGCTATGGCCGCGCCCGGGTGGAAGGGATGCCCCATTGCGATTGGGTGCTGATCGACACCGGGGACATCATCGTCCACCTGTTCCGTCCCGAAGTCCGCTCCTTCTATAATATCGAGAAGATCTGGTCGGTGGACGCCTCGGGCCACGCCGTTCCCACCTCCTGACGGGGGCGGCTTGCGCGTGACCCTTCTGGCGGTAGGCCGTCTGGCCCGCTCGCCTGAGACCGAGCTGGTGAAGCTCTATGTCGACCGCGCCACGGCGGCCGGTCGGGTTCTGGGCCTCGGTCCCGTCGAGGTGATCGAGGTCGAGAGCCGCAAGCCCGGCAAGCTGGCCGAAGCCGAGGTTCTGCGCCCCCACCTCAAGGACGCCCATGTCCTGGCCTGCGACGAGCATGGCCGGGCGCGGACCTCGCGGGACTTCGCCGCCGAGATCGCCCGCCTGCGAGACGACGGGGTCCGCCGGCTGGTGCTGATGATCGGCGGCGCAGACGGGCTCGATCCCCAGCTGATGAGCGAAACCCAGGGCCAGCTGGCCTTTGGCCCACAGACCTGGCCTCACGCCCTGGTTCGCGCCATGCTGGCCGAACAGGTCTATCGGGCCGTCACCATTCTTTCCGGGTCGCCCTATCACCGTGACTGACCTTGCAGCCCTGCGCCCCCAGCGCCCCCTGAGGCTGATCGCCCTGAGCGCCCTGCTGGCGACCGCAGTGGGCCTGGGCCTGGTCTCGGCGGCCGAGCCCCTGCAGACCCTGGACGCTCGCGAGCAGGCCTTGAACGCCGAGCGGGGGCGCAACGACAACCAGCTGGCCCGGCTGCTCTCGGTCCTGCAGCAGCTCAAGCGCGATCCGCCGCCGGCCCTGCTCGTGGCCCCGGACGACGCCCGCAACGCGGTGCGCGCCGCCATCCTGGTCAAGGCCATGACGCCCGAACTCCAGCGCCGGGCCCAGGTCTACGCCGCCGAAGCCAGCGATCTCGCCCGCCAACGGCGCCTGGCCGCGGTGGCCAGCGAAACCCTGTTCACCGCCGAGAGCGAGCGGGCCGACGCCCGCCCCCTGCCCGAGCCGGTCGATCCTGCGGGCGCCGCCCTGCGCGGCTACGCTGCGGCGCCTGCGGAATTCCTGGCGCAAGGGCCGTTGACCCCGCCAGAGGCGCTGATCTACCCGGCGGAGGGACCTGTGACCCACCGCTTCGGCGAGGCCCTGCACAGCACGGCCAGGTATCAGGGCCTGACCATCCTCACCCCGCGAGGCGCCCGTGTGCAAAGTCCAGGCGCCGGTCTGGTACAATATGTGGGGCCGGTGCGTGGCTGGGGCGTCATCTTGATATTAAGGATGAGCGGTGGATACCATCTGGTCTTGGCTGGCCTTGACCGGGTGAATGTGGACGTCGGGCAAACGGTCGCGGCCGGGGCCCCTGTCGGTTGGATGGCCGATGAGGGACAATCACCTTCGGAACTCTATCTGGAGGTCCGGGAGAGGGGCGCGCCCGTCGACCCGGCGCGCTGGCTGAAGAAAGAAGCGGGTTGATCCGCTCATTGGGACGAAACGCGCAGGCGGCATCAAATCGCCGCAAAGGGAGCCTCAGGTGAGGGCTATGAAGCAGTATCTGATGATTGGCGCGGCCGCCTTCGTCCTTGGGGCCGGATCCATGGCCTATGTGAGCCAGCAGGCCCAGGCCTCGGCCCAGCAGCCTCGCAGCCAGACCTACAGGATGCTTGAACTGTTTGGCGACGTGCTGAACACGGTCGAGCGCCAATACGTCACCGAGATCGACGAGACCAAGCTGATCGAGTCGGCGATCGACGGGATGCTCACCTCCCTTGATCCGCACTCCGGCTATCTCAATGCCGAGTCCTTCGACGAGATGCGCGACCAGACCCGCGGCGAATATGGCGGCCTGGGCATTGAGGTCACCAGCGAGGATGGCGTGGTCAAGGTGATCTCGCCGATGGATGGCACGCCCGCCGCCAAGGCTGGGATCAAGGCCGGCGACTATATCACCGGCGTCAATGGCGCCAGCGTCCTGGGCATGAGCGTCAGCGACGCGGTCAAGCAGATGCGCGGAAAGCCCGGCGAGGCCGTGGTCCTCAGCATCGCCCGCCAAAAGAGCGACCCCTTCGACGTGGAAATCATCCGCGAAGTGATCCAGCCCAAGTCGGCTGTGGCCCGCATGGAGGGCGACTACGGCTATCTGCGGGTCTCGGCCTTCAACGAACGCACGACCGACGAGGCTGAGCGGGTGTTTGGCGAGCTTCGCGCCGCCAATCCGAATATGAAGGGCCTGATCCTCGACCTGCGCAACAATCCCGGCGGCCTGCTCGACCAGGCCGTGGGCCTGTCGGACCTGTTCCTCGAGGGGGGCGAGATCGTCTCCCAGCGCGGCCGCAACGCCCGCGACGTGGAACGCTACAACGCGCGCGCCGGCGACATCGCCGAGGGTCTGCCCATGGTGGTGCTGATCAATACCGGCTCGGCATCGGCCGCCGAGATCGTGGCCGGCGCCCTGCAGGACCGCAAGCGGGCCGAACTGGTCGGCCTGACCAGCTTCGGCAAGGGTTCGGTGCAGACGGTCATTCCCCTGCGCGGCGGCATGGACGGCGCGCTCAAGCTGACCACGGCCCGCTACTACACCCCGTCGGGCCGCTCGATCCAGAAGACCGGCATCGAACCTGACCTGGAAGTGGCCGCCAGCCGCGACGAGGCCCAGGCCATCGCCAACCGGGCCTTCCAGTTCAGCGAGGCCTCGCTGCGCAATGCGCTCAACGCCGATGAGGGGTTGGAGCGCCGCGGCGCTCACCAACCCGCCGAGGCGCCGCCGGAGTCCTTCGACGAAGAGAAGGACTTCCAGCTGGTCCGCGCCCAGGATGTGCTGAAGTACGGCTCTGTGGCCGCCACGCCGAAACTGCCCAAGCCGGAGGCCCGTCTGGCCGAGGTGATCGGCGTCAAGGACAAGGTCGCCGCCGCGGCCGCCGCGGCCCCTAAGGCCAACTAGGTTCAATCGGCATCCGCGGACTCACGGTCGACAGGACGCGTGAGTCATGGGCCTCCGCCTTGTGCGGAGGCTGAAGTGGGTGGGAAGCGATACGAGCTGACGAATGGCGCGGCCTGAACCGCTGCGCCATATGCCCAAGCCATACGCCGGGCCAAGGACGGCGCGCAAACGCCTCAAGACCTAGATTTTAGAGCCTGACTCAAGGATCGGACGATTCCGGCGGATCGCGTCGGGCCTTAGGCGGCCGCCCATTGGCTGGGATCGAGCGCCACAGGATCGTCGAGGGCCATGTCGTCCCAGTCCAGGTCCGGGGGCGGGCTGGAGGCGGCGGCGACGACCGCTGAAAGTTCGGCGGCCGAGGTGACGCCCACCAGGACCGTGGTGGCCTCGGGCCGCGACAGGGCGAAGCCCAGGGCCGCCTGCAGCGGGTCGCTGCGGCCCTCGGCGATCAGGCGGCGGGCCCGGGAAATACGGCTGGCGGCGGCCTTCAGGTGACTGGGCGCGCGGTCGGGCGGCAGGAAGATCAGGCCGTTCAGGAAGATCGAACGTAGCTGAACCTCAACGCCCATGCCGGCCAGGGTTGCCAGGGTGCCGTCGATCAGCAGCCGCTGGTCGAGCAGGCTGGCGGGCGCCTGGATGACGTCGGGACGGAAACGGCGGGCCAAGCCCACCGGATCGTCGGAGGCGAAAACCGCCACCCCGATCCGACGGCAGACTCCAGCGTCGCGCAACTGCTGCAGGCGGGTCCACAGCGCCATGCCGTGGGGCCCAAACAGCTCCGAGGCCGAGGGCACCAGCACGCAGTCGGCCTGGGCGACGCCCAGGCGACGCAGGGAGGCCCGCACCTCGGCCTCCACCATGTCGGGGCCGCGGTCGGCGCGGATCGTCGTGACGGACACGCGGAAGGGGATGGGCTTGGGCAGGGCCTCGCCGATCAGGATCTCGCCCTGGGCCGAGCGCCCGTCCACGTCGAACACGGAAAGGCCGGCCCGGGCGGCCACCGAGAGAATGTCATGAACTTCGGCCTGGGCCGGCCGCCCGCGGACGGTGGCCTGGTCCAGAACGAATTGGCCGGAGCCGAGGCCGAGCTTGGCGAGCGGAGAGGTCATGGGCGGGGCGGACGCTCTAAGAACTGCACTTGTCGAGGTTCATGCTTATCTGTGAGGCCTAAAGAACCCGTATCTGGAACCTTTCACGGGGGTTAATCTGGCCCATGACCGAACCGCTTCCGCAATGGCCTATCTTCGGCCTCGACGAGGATGTCCGCCCCGCCCTGCGGCAGGCGGCGGCCACGGGGGCGCCCCTGGTCCTGGCCACGCTCACCGCCCTGGGCGCCGGGGGGCCGCGACCGGTCGGGACCCAGATGGTGTTCGGCCAAGGCGTGGTTTCCGGTTACTTTTCCGGGGGTTGCGTCGAATCTGACGTGGCCGCTCATGCCCAGGCCTGCCTGGAGGACGGGGCGCCGCGGACCCTGGTCTATGGCGAGGGCAGCCCCTGGCCGGACATCCAGCTGCTGTGCGGCGCGCGGATCGAGATCTTCCTGGAGAAGGTGGCGAGCGACGATCCCGCCCTGGGGGATCTTTTTAACGCCCAGAATGAGCGCAAACCCTGCGTCTGGCTGAGCGATGGCCGCAGGCGGGTCTGTGTGGCGCCTGAGGCCGCCCAAGCCTGGGACGGCGCCATCCGCAGGGACTATGCCCCGGTCCCCCGCCTGGTGGTGGTCGGCGCCGACCCCACCGCCCTGGCCATCGCCGCCCTGGGTAGTCAGGCGGGGTTCGAGACGACCCTGGTGCGACCCAAGGGGCCGGCCGAGCCGCCGCCCCTGCCCAAGGTCGCCTATCGCAGGGATGAGCCCGGAGAGGCTCTGGCCGCCATCGGCCTCGACCCCTGGACGGCGGTGGCCATCGCCACCCATGACCTGGCCACCGATCAGGCGGCCCTGCGCGCGGCCCTGCCGTCCCAGGCGGCCTATGTGGGCCTGTTGGGCGCGCGGGCGCGTCTGGCTGAGCGGCTCGCCCGTTTGCGTGAGGCTGGAGTCAGCGAGGGAGCCTTGTCGCGGCTGCACGCCCCCATCGGCCTCGATCTAGGCGGCAAGGCCCCCTGGGAGGTGGCCCTGTCGGTGATCGGCGAGATTGTCGCCCTGCGCTATGCCCGGGCCAGCGGCAGCACTTCAACCAGCCCTCCGGCCTCGACGGCCGAAGCGCCGGGCGGGCGACGCAGCAAGGCGTCAGCGGCGGCGAACACGGTGACCAGCGAGGAATCCTGGTCCCCATAGGGCTGGACGCTGATCGCGCCGTCCTGATGGGTGAGCTTCGCCCGCATCCAGTGCTCCCGCGGGCCGTTGGCCGCCAGCGGCGTCGCGGCGCGGGCGGTGATCGTGGCGAACGGCGCGGGATCGCCCTGATAGGCCATCAGGATCGGTCGCAGGAACAGCTCCGCGCAGACGAAGGCCGAGGCCGGATTGCCGGGCAGGCCCAGCATCCGGCGGCCATCGGCCAGGACCCCGAAGAAGGTCGGCTTGCCCGGCCGCACCGCGACGCTGGCCACCTTCATCTCAAGGCCGAGCGCCTCCCCCGCAGCGCGCACCAGGTCGTGATCGCCCACAGAGGCGCCGCCGACGGTGACGATCAGGTCGGCCTCGGCGTTCCGCAGGGCGGCGATCACGGCGTCCAGCTCGTCGCGGACGGGTTTCAGCTTTTCAGCCTCCGCCCCCCAGGCTCGCACCATGGCCAGCAGGGCCGGAGCGCCGGAATCATAGATCTGGAACGGCCCTGGAACCCCGGGCGCCTCGATGATCTCTTCGCCGGTGGAGATGATCGCCACCTTGGGCGCCCGATGGACCGACACCTCGGCGCGGCCCGCCGAGGCGGCCAGCGAAAGCCGCCAGGGGTCGATGCGCTGGCCGGCGCTCAGCAGGGCCTGGCCTGATCTGAAGTCGCCGCCCCGGGGCCGCAGGTGCTGGCCTGACCGGGTCTGCGGCGTCGTCACGGTCTCGCCGTCCCGCAGGGCGTCTTCCTGGATGACGATGGCGTCGGCGCCGGCGGGCACGGCCGCGCCGGTGAAGATGCGCACCGTCTCGCCAGGCTCCAGGGCGCCCGCATAGCCATGGCCGGCGGCGCTCTCGCCGATGATGCGCAAGGTTCCCGGCGTATCGCCGCTGCGGACCGCCCAGCCGTCCATGGCCGAGGCGTCGAAGGGCGGCTGGTCGCGGATGGCGCTGACATCCTCGGCCAGGACGCGGCCGATGGCGTCGGCCAGCGGCAGGGTCTCCGCCGGCAGGGGCGCGATCTCGGCCAGCATGCGGGCCCGAGCGTCCTCGACGGCCAGCAGCTTCATGGGGCGGTCCAGTCGCCGGACGCGCCGCCGGACTTGGCGACCAGGCGCACGGCCTCGATGACCATGCCCTTCTCGGCGGCCTTCAGCATGTCATAGACGGTGAGGCAGGCGACCGAGACCGCCGTCAGGGCCTCCATCTCCACCCCGGTCTGGCCGGTGGTGCGCACCCGTGCGGTGACCGACAGACCGCCCTCGCCGGGCGCCACGCGGACCTCGACCTTGGACAGGGCCAACGGATGGCAGAGCGGGATCAGTTCGCTGGTGCGCTTGGCGGCCATGATGCCGGCGATCTCGGCGGTGGCGCGGACATCGCCCTTCTTGGCGTCGCCGGAGAGGGCCAACGCCAGGGTCGCAGGCGTCATCCGCACGAAACCCTCGGCCACGGCCTCGCGGGCCGTGACCGCCTTATTCGAGACATCGACCATGTGGGCGCGGCCGGTCTCGTCGATGTGGGTGAGGCCGCTCACCGCTCCATCAGCCGGGGCATCAGCTCGACCATGTTGCAGGGGCCGTGCCGGCTGTCGAGCTGGGCTGCGATCACCTTGTCCCAGCCGTCCTTCACCGCCCCGTTGGAGCCGGGCAGGCAGAAGACGAAGACGCCGCCGATGATGCCGGCGGTGGCGCGGCTCTGCAGGGTGGACAGGCCCACCGACTGGTAGCTGACCATGTGAAAGACCACGGAAAAGCCGTCCAGGGTCTTGTCGAACAGGGGCTGCAGGGCTTCGGGCGTCACGTCCCGGCCGGTGATGCCGGTGCCGCCGGTGGTGACCACGGCGTCCACCTGGCCCGAGGCGACCCAGGCCTGGACCTGGCTACGGATAGCCTCCACGTCGTCGCGGACGATGGTGCGGCCGCCCAGGACATGGCCGGCGCCGGTGACCCGGTCGGCGAGGATCTGGCCAGACGTGTCGGTCTCCTCGTCGCGGGTGTCGGAGACGGACAGGACGGCGATGCGGACCGGGACCAGGGTCTTGGCCTCGTCGATCTTGCCCCCGGGGGCGAAGGCGGGCGCATTCATGGTCGGCTCCTTGGGGTCGGTGTCTTCAGGGGTTTCTAGCCGGAGCGGCGCGCCCCGTCATGCCCAACGGGCGATGTCCTCGTGATCCTGCGTTCGGGGCTCGACCCAGCGGGCGCCGTCTGGACCATGCTCCTTCTTCCAGAAGGGGGCGCGGCTCTTCAGATAGTCCATCAGATAGTCGCAGGCCTCAAACGCCGCCCGGCGGTGGGACGCCGCCGTGGCCACAAAGACGATGGGCTCGCCCGGCGCGATCTGGCCGATGCGATGGACGATCATCAGGTCCTGCAGATCAAACCGCGTCCTGGCCGTCTCGGCGATGGCGCCGATCTGCGCCTCGGTGAAGCCGGGATAGGCCTCCAGCTCCAGGACCCTGGTCTCGCCGCCCTCGGCGCGGGCCAGGCCCGTGAAGCTCGCCACCGCGCCGGTCTCGGCCCGCCCCCGGCAGAAGCCCGACAGCAGGGGGCCGGGATCGAAGCCCTGGTCGGTGAGGCTGATCATCGCCTAGCCCCCGCTCATGGGCGGCAAAAAGGCGACTTCGGAGCGGGTCGAGAGGGCCGCGTCATCCCGCACCAGCACCTGGTCGAGCGCCACCTGCACGCCCGGCGCGGCCAGGGCCTCCCCCAGGGCGGCGTCATCTGCGGCCAATCGGGCGCGAAGTTCGGAAAGCCGGGCGGGCGAGGGCTCCAGGGTCTTTTCCCGCCAGCCGGCGATGTCGCTCAGGCGGCCAAACAGCAGGACGCGGGCCATGGCCTCAGCCCCCGGTGGTCGACATGTGACGGGCGAGCGCCGGGGCGGCGGACCGCTCGATGCGGAAGTCGTGCCCCTTAGGCTTGCCGTCCACCGCCAGCCGGATGGCCTCGACCAGGGCCGCATCGTCGGCGCCGGCGCGCAGGACGGCCCGCAGGTCGCTGGCGTCCTCTTGTCCTAAGCAGGTGTGCAGGGTGCCGGTGCAGGTCAGCCGCACCCGGTTGCAGCCCTCGCAGAAATTGTGGGTCATGGGCGTGATGAAGCCCAGCCGCCCGCCAGTCTCGGCCACCCGCACATAACGGGCCGGGCCGCCGGTGGAGAGGGGAATGTCCTCCAGGGTCCAGAAGCTCTCCAACTCCTGGCGGACCTTGGCGAGCGACAGGAACTGGTCGGTGCGATCGACCTCGATCTCGCCCAGCGGCATGGTCTCGATCAGGGTGGCGTCCATGCCCTCGCCGTGCGCCCAGGCGATCAGGTCCGGCAGCTCGGCGGCGTTGTCCTGGGCCAGGGCCACGGCGTTGATCTTGACGGCGATGCCGGCGCCCTGCGCGGCCTTGATCCCGGACAGCACCTTGGCCACGTCGCCGCCGCGGGTCAGGCGGCGGAACAGGTCGGGCTTGCGGGTGTCGATGGAGACATTGACCCGCCGCACGCCGGCCGCGGCCAGGGGCTCGGCGAATTCCGCCAGGCGGGTGCCGTTGGTGGTCAGGGTCAGCTCATCCAGCGCCCCGGACTTCAGATGCCGCGACAGGCCCTCGATCAGGCTCATCACGCCCTTGCGCACCAGGGGCTCGCCGCCGGTGATCCGCAGCTTGCGCACGCCAAGCGCAATGAAGGCCGAACTGACCCGGTCCAGCTCCTCCAGGGTCAGCAGGTCCTTCTTGGGCAGGAAGACCATGTGCTCGGCCATGCAATAGACGCAGCGCAGGTCGCAGCGGTCGGTGACCGAGACCCGCAGATAGGTCACCGTCCGGCCGAAGCCGTCGATCAGGGGCGCCGCCGTGGCGGCTGGCGCTTGCGAAGATGGGGCGTCGTAAGGCGTCATGGCGTTTGACCAACATAGGCGAGGGCGGGCCATGGCGACAGGGGCGGCGAACAGTCAGGCGGTGTGGAGCGCCATTGTCCTGGCCGCTGGGGCGGGCCGGCGGTTCGGCGGCCGCAAGCTGCTGGCGCCGTTCGAAGGCGGCGCGCTGCTCGACGGCGCGCTGAGGGCGGCCTTCGCCAGCCCGGCCTCGACGGTCATCCTGGTGACGGGGTCAGAGGCAGACGAGGTGGCGGCGGCCGCGAGGGCCTGGGCGGAACGCCAGGGCGCGGGCGACCGGCTGCACATCATCCACGCCGCCGACCACGCCGAGGGCATGGGCGCCTCCCTGCGGGCCGGCGCCGCAGCCCTGCCGGCGGACAGCGCCGGCGCCTTCGTCTTCCTGGGGGACATGCCGAGGGTCCCTGCCGCCGTACTGCCCCGCCTGGTCGAGGCGGTGGGAGCTGGCGCAGCCGCAGCGGCCCCGGTCTGCGACGGCCGCCGCGGGCACCCGGTGCTGTTCGCCGCCGAGCTGTACGCCCCCCTACGCCAGGCCGCCGGCGACGAAGGCGCCCGCGCCGCGCTCTTGGGCCTCGGCCCCCGCCTGGCCCTCATCGAAACCGACGACAAGGGCGTCCTGTTCGACGTCGACCGGCCGGAGGATCTGGCCCCCTAGGCCTTCACAAACGGCTGGGCGGTGATCGCTTCGCCAGTCAGGGCCAGGAGCGCATTGGCCACGGCCGGGCCGATCACCGGGGTGCCGGGTTCGCCGACGCCGGTGGGGTGGGCGCCGGCCGGCTGGGCGAGGATATAGGTCTCGACCGTCGGGGCTTCGTTGTGGCGCAGCACCCGGTAGGTGTCGAAATTGGTCTGGTCCACCCGGCCTTCGGTGAGGGTCACCTCGCCATAGAGGGCGGCCGACAGCCCGTAGCAGGTCCCGCCCTCCATCTGGGCGGCGATCTGGTTCGGCGAAATGGCCGTGCCGCAGTCGATGGCGGTGACCACCCGGCCGACCTTGGGCTCGCCATTCTCCATCTTGACCTCGGCCACCTGGGCGACGACCGAGCCGAAGCATTCGTGCACCGCCACGCCGCGGGTCCAGCCCTCGGGCGCAGGCTCGGCCCAGCCGGACTTCTCCACCGCCAGGTCGAGGACGGCCAGGTGCCGCCTGGCGTCGGCCTTCTGATAGAGGGCGCGGCGGTAGTCGACCGGGTCCTGGCCGGCCCTGCGGGCCAGCTGGTCGATGGTGTGCTCCATGACATAGGCCGTGTGGGTCGCGCCCACTGAACGCCACCAGAGCACCGGTACGCCGATGTCCGGGGTCAGCAGCTGGGCGTCCACATGGGGGGTGGCCGCAAGGTAGGGCGAGCCCTTGGCCCCCTCGACCGCGGTCTCGTCGACCCCGCCGCCGCCGAAGGGCGCGCCCTTCATGATCGACTGGGTGACGATGCGGTGGCTCCAGGCGCGGGGATAGCCCTCCGCGTCGGTGACCACCTTGACCCGATGGTGGACCAGGGGCCGGAAATAGCCCGCCGCCATGTCGTCCTCGCGGGTCCAGACCAGCTTCACCGGCCGGTTCTTGCCGACCTTCCTGGCGATCTCGACGCACTCCACCACGAAGTCGGACTGGAAGTTGGCCCGCCGGCCAAAGGAGCCGCCGGCCGGCAGGGTCTCGATCTCCACCGAACCGGGCAGGTTGAGGACGACCTTGGCCACATTGAGCTGGTCCAGGGTCGGCCCCTGGGAGGCGAAGGTGAGCCTGGCCTGGTTGCCCGAAACCTGGGCCACGCAGTTCATGGGCTCCATGGTGGCGTGGGCCAGATAAGGGAAGTCGTAACCGATCTCCAGCGCCTCGCCCTGGGCCGCGCCTTGCATCTGGCCAGCCACGTCGCCCCGGCTCTCGAAGGCCTGCCATGACTCGCCTTCGGCCAGGGCGGCCGAACCGTCGGTCAGCCCCTGGAAGCGGGTGAGGATGTCGGCGGAGCTGCGGGTCTCGGCCTTGGCCTCGTCCCAGGTGACGGTCAGCGCGTCGCGGCCCTGCCTGGCGGCCCAGGTATTGTCGGCCACCACGGCGACGCCGGTGGGAATTTCATAGACCTCGACCACGCCGGGCACGGCCTTGGCTGCGGCGGCGTCGAAGCTCGCCACCCTGGCGCCGAAGCGGGGCGGGTGGGCGACCATGGCCACAAGCAGGTTCTCGGCCTGGACGTCCATGGTGAAGCGGGTCTCGCCGGTGCTCTTGGCGCGGCTGTCCTTGCGCCGCACCCGGTCGGTCCCGATCAGGGTGAAGCGGGCCGGGTCCTTCAGGGTCGGCTCGGCCGGCGGGGTGATCTTGGCCGCATCCGGCAGCAGCTCGCGGAAGTCGGCGGTGCGGCCAGAGGCGGCGTGGCTGACCACCCCATTCTCCACGGTGATCTCGCTGACCGCGACGTCCCAGCGCGCGGCCGCAGCCTGGACGAACATGGCCCGGGCGGCGGCGCCGGCCTTGCGCAGCTGATCCCAGGAATTGTTGATCGCCGACGAGCCGCCGGTCAGCTGCGCGCCCATGGCCCCGTTGGCGTAGAGCTTGGCGTTGGCGGGCGCGTGCTCCCAGCCGACGCGGGTCCAGTCGGCGTCCAGCTCCTCGGCGACGATGGCCGCCAGGCCCGCATGGTTGCCCTGGCCGAACTCGATATGCTTGCAGACCACGCTGACCGCCCCGTCGGGGGCGATCTTCACGAAGGGGCCGAAGGCGCCGACTTCGCCCTCGGCGCCCAGCGCCATCAGGCTGGTCGGCGAGCAGCCCACCAGCAGGGCGCCGCCAGCGGCGGTGGCGGTGACGATCACATCGCGGCGGGAGGGGCCGGCCTGGGCGCGGCGACGGTCAAAGGGTGCGTTCATGGCTGTCTGGCCCCGCCGGTTCAGGCTTGAGTCTGGGTGTCGGCGGCGGGCGTCTGGCCGGCCGCGTCCTTGATCGCCGCGTGGATGCGCTGATAGGCGCCGCAGCGGCAGATGTTGCCGCTCATGGCCGCGTCGATCTCCTCGTCCGTGGGCTGGGGCGACTGCTCCAGCAGGGCCACGGCCGACATGATCTGGCCCGACTGGCAGTAGCCGCACTGGGGCACGTCCAGCCTGACCCAGGCCTCCTGCAGCCGGTGGTCGCCCCCCAGCCCTTCGATGGTGGTGATCTTGGCGCCGGCCACCGCCGCGATAGGGGTCAGGCACGAGCGGATCGGGGCGCCGTCGGCCAGCACCGTACAGGCGCCGCATTGGGCGATCCCGCAGCCATACTTGGTTCCGGTCAGGCCCAGTTCATCCCGGAGAACCCACAAGAGCGGCGTGTCGTCCGCCGCCTGCACAGAAAGCGGCTTTCCATTCACGTCCAGCGTCGCAGCCATGGCTTTCCCCTGATCGACCGTCCAGCTTCACCTTGAACATAATGCTGTAGGCGTCGAAGCGTAAGTGTCGCCGAGCCAAAGGGTGAGGCTCCTGGCCTTCGGCCCTGTCATCGGGCTGAGGCTCGCCTATGTTTGAAATGGGCCGTGCGGCCAGAACCATCCGGAGACCTTGATGATCCGTCCCGCTCTTCCCGCCCTGGCGGGCCTCGCCCTGGCCGCGGGCCTCGCCGTCGCCGCCCCGTCGCAGGCGGCTGATGGCGCGCGGCTGTTCAACCTGCAGTGCAAGACCTGCCATGGGGACAAGAGCACGCCCATGGGGCCGGCCCTGGCGGGCGTCGCCGGCGCCGACATCGCCGGGCGCGATGACTTCACCTATTCGGCCGGCCTCAAGGCCAAGACCGGAACCTGGACCGACGCGGCCCTGGACGCCTATCTGGCGAAGCCGATGGCCTTTGCCCCGGGCACGCGCATGATGGTCGCCGTTCCCAACGCCGAGAACCGCGCGGCCATCGTGACCTATCTGAAGACGCTCAAATGACTTCCCCCGTCCGTCTTGTGCTGAGCGTCGGTCTGCTGGGCCTCAGCCTTGCGGCCTGCTCCACCGTCGGCCCGCCCGCTGCGGCGCCGGCCTTTTCGGGCGGCCGGGTCAGCGTCAGCCCCGAAGACGCCACCGACGCGCCCATGAGCTATACCTGCCAGGGCGGCAAACGCTTTGTCGCAGCCTACGCCCTGTCGGGCGAGCATGTGGTGGTCCAGGCGGGCGGGCGATCCTACCGGCTGCCCCATGCGGCCTCGGCGTCGGGCGCGCGGTTCTCCGGCGGCGGGGTCGATCTCTTTACCCAGGGCGTGGAGGCCACCCTCGACGGGGCGGCCGGGGCGCCCTATCGGGCCTGCAAAACAGGCTGACAAGGAGCTGCACGCTTGGACGCCTTCCCCGCCTATTTCCCCCTGGCCGGCGCCAAGATCGTCGTGTCTGGCTCAGGCGAGGGCGCCGAGGCCAAGGCCCGGCTGTTCGACGGCTCTCCGGCCCGGCTGGTTCGCGTCAAGGGGCCGGAAGCCTTTCTGGCGGGGACCTATGCGGGGGCGAGCCTGGTCTTCGTGGCCAGCCCCGATGACCTCTTCGTCCAGGCCGCGGTCACCGCCGCCCGGGCCGCCCATGTCCCGGTCAATGTGGTCGACCGTCCGAGCCTCTGCGACTTCACCACGCCCGCCGTGATCGACCGCGGCGAGGTGGTGGCCGCCGTGGGCACCGGCGGCGCCTCGCCCATGCTGGCGACCCTGCTGCGCAACACCATCGAGGCCCGCATCCCCGAGGGGACCGGCCGGATCGCCGCCCTGTTCCGCAAGATGCAGGATGAGGTGCGCGAAGCCCTGCCCGACCTGCCTCGGCGGCGGACCTTCCTGCGCAAGGCCCTGGAGGGACCAGCCGCCGATGCGGCCCTGGCCGGCAATATGGAGGCCGCCGAGGCGCTGCTGCGCCAGGCCCTGAGCGAGGACGGCCCCCAGGCCGGACGTCTGCAGTTCGTGGCCGGCCGCGGGCCTGCCGACCTGCTGACCCTGCGCGCCAGCCGCGTGCTGGCCGCCGCCGATGTGCTGGTGGTCCCCGCCGACGCCGACCGCGACGTCCTGGGCCTGGCCCGCCGCGACGCCGAGCGTCTGGAGCCTGACGAAGCGACGCCCGAACGGCTGATCGCCCTGGTGGGGGAGGGGCTGAAGGTCGCCTGCCTCATCACCGCGGCCCCCGACCCTGCCGCGCTGCGCGCCTATGCGGAGGCCGGCCTTGAGGTCGAGGTCCTGCTAGCCGCGCCGCAGGGCTGACGCCCGGGGGGCGGGCTCAGTCCAGGGGCTTGCCCTTGGTCTCGGGCAGGAACAGGCAGACCACCACGCTGATGGCGGTGAAGATCACCGGGTACCAGAGGCCGGAATAGATGTTGCCCGTCGCCGTCACGATGGCGAAGGCGCTGAACGGCACGAAGCCCCCGACCCAGCCGGTGCCGATATGATAGGGCAGGGACATGGCCGTATAGCGGATACGGGTGGGGAAGAGCTCCACCAGGGCCGCGGCCATGGGCCCATAGAGCGCCGTGGCCGCGACCACGAAGATCATCAATATGCCGAAGACGGCGGGCAGGTTGGTTCGCGCGGGATCGGCGACGGCCGGATAGCCGTTGTCGGCCAGGGCCTGGCGGATCTGGCCGTCCACCTGGGCGCGCACGGTCTTCAGGCCGGCGGCGTCGAGGCGCGAGCCGTCCGCCGACACCACCACGGTCTGGCCAATCCGCACCTCGGCGCCCGCGCCCGCCGGTGCGGCGAGGTTCTCATAGGAGACCCCGGCATTGGCCAGGCTGGTCTTGGCGATGTCGCAGGCCGAGGTGAACTGGGCCCGGCCGATGGGATCGAACTGCAGGGCGCAGTCGGCCGGGTCGGCGAAGACCACGACAGGCGTCGAGGCTTGAGCCTCGGCGAGCGCCGGGTTGGCCGCCAGGGTCAGGGCCTTGAAGCCCGGGAAGAAGGCCAGCAGGGCGAGCGTCATGCCAAACCACATGACCCATTTGCGGCCCACCCGGTCCGACAGCCAGGCGAACATCACATAGAGGGGCGCGCTGGCCAGGGTGGCGCAGATCATCAGGGTGTTCACCGTCGCCGGCTCCACCTTCAGGAACCGCTCCAGGAAGATCTGCACGTAGAAGAAGGTGGTGTACCAGACCGCGCCCTGGGCGCTCATGAAGGCGAACAGCACCAGCAGTACGATCTTCAGATTGGGCCACTGGCCGAAGGCCTCGGCGAAGGGCGCCTTGGTCTGCTCGCCGGCGGCCTTCAGGCGGGCGAAGCTGGGGCTCTCGGCCAGCTTCAGGCGCATGAAGATCGACACCGCCAGCAGGCCCGCTGACAGCAGGAAGGGGACCCGCCAGCCCCAGGCGGCGAAGGCCTCTTCCCCCAGGAGGCGGCGGGTCACCAGGATGACGCCCAGGGCGCCGATCAGGCCGAAGGCGGCCGAGGCCTGAATCCAGCTGGTATGCTCGCCCCGACGGTGGGCCGGCGCATGTTCGGCCACATAGATGGCCGCCCCGCCATATTCGCCGCCCAGCGCCAGGCCCTGGAGGATGCGCAGCACGATCAGCAGGGCAGGGCCCACGAGACCGGCCTGGGCGTAGGTCGGCAGGAAGCCGATGGCCAGGGTGGCGCCGCCCATCAGGGTGACGGTCACCAGGAAGGCGGCCTTGCGCCCGACAAGGTCGCCCATCCGGCCGAAGATCAGCGCGCCCAGGGGCCGGAAGGCGAAGCCGGCGCCGAACAGGGCCAGGGCCGCCACCAGACCTGCCGTCTCGTTCAGACCGGCGAAGAAGTTGCGCGAGATGATCGAGGCCAGCGCCCCGAAGATGAAGAAGTCGTACCACTCGAAGGCCGTGCCGGCCGAGGAGGCCACGACCACGGTGCGCATGGACGGCGCGCCCGCCACTTTACCCTCGGATATCGTCTTGTCGCTCACGGTCGTCACGCTCCCCAGCCCGATCGAGGGTCAAGCTGTAACACCGGTCTGTGAGGGCGAGGAAGTGGTCCTGACGCCTGGGCCTCAAGGCAAACGCGCGCCCTTTCATGAGGCCGGCGCGCCGGGGCTGAGGTCTCGCCGCCCAAGCCTGGCGATCTATCTGCCAAGGGCCCCAAGATTGGCGGGCCCGCCGTTCAGGCCCCAGAACACTGAACGGAAAGGGCAATTCCCACTGCGCAGCCGGAATTGCCCGAAACCCACACCGGCGTTGTCGCAAAAAGTCGCAAAAGGCTGATTGACAGGTTCGGGGGTGGCGACTAGATACGCCGCTCCTCGCCGGGGCCGAAAGGTTGGCGGGGCTGGCGGAAGCCGGTTTGGTCTTTGACATTGTTGAATTGGAAAGAGAACCGCAGGCGGCGGTGTTCTGGCGATGGTTCTTAGGAACTGTCTGGACGCTGACGAACTCTGCGGTC
>NZ_JAUSLG010000022.1 GCF_030646615.1 Phenylobacterium sp.
GGAGTCCAACGTCGCCATCCGGGTGAACGAAACCGCCGAGAAGGACGCCTATGAGGTGGCCGGCCGCGGCGAACTGCAGCTGGGCGTGCTGATCGAAGGCATGCGCCGGGAAGGCTTCGAGCTTTCCATCAGCCGCCCCCGCGTGGTGTTCCAGAACGATCCCGAGACCGGTGAGCGCCTGGAGCCCATCGAAGAGGTCATGATCGACGTGGACGACGAGTTCTCCGGCGTCGTCATCGAAAAGCTGTCGGCCCGCAAGGCCGAGCTGAAGGACATGGGCCCCTCGGGCGCCGGCAAGACGCGGATCAGCCTGATGGCGCCGTCCCGCTCGCTGATCGGCTATCAGGGCGAGTTCCTCACCGACACCCGCGGCTCGGGCGTGCTGAACCGCGTGTTCAGCCACTACGAGCCCTACAAGGGCGCCATCGACGCCGGCCGCAAGGGCGTGCTGGTGGCCAATTCCGACGGTGAGACCGCCGCCTTCGCCCTGTGGAACCTGGAAGACCGCGGCACCATGTTCGTCGGCGCCGGCGAGAAGACCTATCAGGGCATGATCATCGGCGAGAACGCCCGGGCCGATGACCTGGACGTCAACCCGATGAAGGCCAAGCAGCTCACCAACGTCCGGGCCTCGGGCAAGGACGAGAGCATCCGCCTGACGCCGCCCCGCCGCCTCACCCTCGAACAGGCCATCGCCTATATCGAGGAAGACGAGCTGGTCGAGGTGACGCCCAAGAACATCCGCCTGCGCAAGAAGGTCCTGAACCCGAGCTTCCGCAAGAAGCGCGTTAAGGAAGACTAGGGCCGACCGCCCGGGCGGTCGCCGCCCGGGCGCGATGGCGGGACTCGCCCCATGCCCGACGCCACCTTCGCCGCCCTGCCCACCACCATCTTCGAGGAGATGAGCGGACTGGCGCGGACCCATGGGGCGATCAATCTGGGCCAGGGCTTTCCCGACGATCCCGGTCCTGAGCCTGTTCGGCGCCGCGCGGCCGAGGCGGTGCTGGACGGCTATAACCAGTATCCGCCCATGGCCGGCCTGCCCGAGCTGCGGGCCGCGGTCGCCGGCCACTATCGTCGCACCCAGGGGCTCGACCTCGATCCCGCCGCAGAGGTGGTGATCACGTCTGGCGCCACCGAGGCCCTGGCCGCAGCCTTCCTCGCCCTGATCGAGCCCGGCGACGAGGTCATCGTCTTCCAGCCCCTCTATGACGCCTATCTGCCGCTGATCCGCCGGGCCGGCGGCGTGCCCCGGCTGATCTCGCTCGCCCCGCCCCACTGGCGGTTCACGCGGGCCATGCTGGAGGCGGCGATTACGCCCAGGACCCGCTTCGTGGTGCTGAACAATCCGGTCAATCCCACCGGCGTCGTTGTCCCGGACGCCGACCTCGCCCTGCTGGCCGAGATCTGCGTGGCCCACGACCTGACCGCCATCTGTGACGAGGTCTGGGAGCAGGTGGTCTTCGCGCCCGCCGTCCACCGGCCGCTGATGGCCTATCCCGGCATGGCCGGGCGCTGCGTGAAGATCGGCTCGGCGGGCAAGATGTTCGGCCTCACCGGCTGGAAGGTGGGGTTTGTCTGCGCCGCAGCGCCCCTGGCCCGTCACCTGGCCAAGGCTCACCAGTTCCTGACCTTCACCACCCCGCCCAACCTGCAGGTCGCCGTGGCCTTCGGGCTGGAGACTATGGGCGACTGGTTGGGGGAGATGCCGATCCGCCTGGCCGCCAGCCAGCAGCGCCTGGCCGAGGCCCTGGGCCGGGAGGGCTTCGCCGTCCTGCCCTCGCAAGGGACCTACTTCCTGAACCTCGACCTGGCGGCGTCGGGGGTGACCCTGGAAGACCACGCCTTCGCCCGGCTGGCGGTGGAGCGGGCCGGGGTCGCCACCATCCCGGTGTCCGCCCTCTATGAGACCGACCCTGTCACCACCATCCTGCGCCTGTGCTTCGCCAAGGCCGACGCCACCCTGGATGAGGCCGCCCAGCGGCTGGCGCGGGCGCGCGACTTGGCGGCTCAGGCAGCCGGCGACCGCGCCATATAGACATCGAGATCATCCTGACCGGTGACGACGAAGCCCCGCCGGTCATAGAGTCGCTTGGCGTCGCTCTCGCGCAGGACGGTCAGCCGCACGGCCGCGCCTGCCGCGTCGGCCTCGGCCAGCAGGATATCCAGGACCGCCGTCCCCAGGCCCCGGCCCTGCCAGTGCGGCTGCAGATAGAAGTGCTCGAGCTTCAGGACGCCGGGCGCGGACTCATAGAAGGCCACGCAGCCCGCCGTCTCCTCGCCTACCACGATCAGGCGGGTGGTTTCGGGACGGTAGGTGTCGGCAAACCAGGCCCGCGCCCGCTCCGGATTGAAGCGGCCGATCCGGTTGAAGCTCTCGGCCATCACCGTCAGCCGCAGCTCGGTCAACGCCTCCAGGTCGCTGGCCGACGCCGGCGCAAAGGCGAAGACCGGCGCGCCCATGCTCAGCAGGTGGAGCCGCCATCGACGACGATGGCCTGGCCGGTCATCCAGGAGCCGGCCTTCGACGCCAGGAACACCGCCGCGCCGGCGATGTCGTCGGGCTCGCCCAGACGGCGCAGGGGATTGTTGGCGCTGGAGCGCTTCTCGGCCTCCGGCGTGTCCCACAAGGCCTTGGCGAAGTCAGTCTTGACCAGGCCCGGCGCGATGCAGTTGACGCGAATATTGTCCGGGCCGAGCTCGACGGCCAGGTTGCGGGCCAGCTGGAAGTCGGCGGCCTTGGAGATGTTGTAGGCGCCGATGCCGGTGGAGCCCCGCAGGCCGCCGATGGACGAGATGATGATCACCGCCCCCTCGCGGCGCTCACGCATCTGCGGCGCGGCCATCTGGATCAGCCAGTTGTTGGCGATGATGTTGTTGTCGAGGATCTTGCGGAAGGCGTCGTCCTCGATCTTGGCCATGGGGCCGAAATAGGGATTGGTGGCGGCGTTGCAGACGACGATGTCGATCTTGCCGAAGGCCTTGGTGGTCTCGTCCACCAGGCGCTGCAGATCTTCCTTCGACGAGATCGAGGCGGGCACGGAGATGGCCGCGCCCGGATGCTTCTCGTTGATGGCCGCGGCCACCTCGTCGCAGGGTCCGGCCTTGCGCGAGGAGATCACCACCTTGGCGCCATGTTCGGCCATGCGCTCGGCGATCGCCTTGCCGATGCCCCGCGAGGATCCGGTGATCACGGCGACCTTGCCGGTGAGATCGAACAGTTCCATGGCGCGTCTTCCCTGAATTGAAATGCTTGTTTGAATGGCGCCATTTGCGGCGCCGCCCGACACCAGGTCAAGGCGGCGCCGCCCCGTCCGCCGAGGGGAAGGGGGCGGACGGAACCTGCGATCAGAAGCGGTAGGTCAGGGCGCCGATCACCTTGCGGCGCGAGCCGATGAAGCAGTCGCCGCGCACCAGGCAGCTGGAGAAGTAGTACTCGTCCTCAAGGTTCTGGACGTTGAGGGACAGCCGCCAATTGTCCTGCTCGTAGGCCGCCAGGGCGTCGAACAGGGTGACTGCGGGGGTCTTCAGGATGAACAGGCGATTGGCGTCCTGGTCGGTGGTTTCGCCCACATAGCGCACCCCAAGGCCCAGGCTCAGCTCCCCGTCAGCGCCAATGCGGAAGCGTCGCGTTCCCCAGGCCGAGGCCGCATGCAGGGGTTGGGACGCAAATGGCTTGCCCACCTCCAGGGGGTTGGTGCTCTTCGACACCTCCACCTCGTTATAGGTGTAGTTGACGCTCAGATCGTAGACCTCGCGGAAGATGGCGCGGCCCTCCGCCTCAAAGCCGCGGGACTGCACCTCGCCGGTCTGGATGCGGTTCTGAGGATTGGTGGGGTCGGCGGTCAGGCGATTGGTGTCGCGGATGTCGAACACCGCAGCGGTCGCCAGATACTGCGGGGCCGGCTGCCATTTGAGGCCCGCCTCCCATTGCTTGCCCATCTGCGGTTCGAAGGGCTCCCCATAGACGTTGGCGCCGGCCACCGGCAGGAAGCTCTCCGAATAACTCACATAGGCCGAGAGCCCACCCTCGAAGGCGTAGAGCAGGCCGGCCCGATAGGTGGTGGCGTCGGAGGTCTTCTCGGTGACGGTCGAATTCACCGCGATGGAGCGGGTCGTCGCCTCGTCCCGGCGCACCCCCAGGATCAGGTTCCAGCCGCCCATCCGGATCTGGTCCTGCAGATAGACGCCGAGCTGCGCCTGCTCGGTGGTCGCCTTACGCGTCACCACCGGCTCGGTGTAGTTCCCGTAGACCGGATCGAACAGGTCGATGGGGGTGGTGAATCCGCCGCCGGACTCCATGAACTGCCGGTACTGCTGCCCATCCACCCCGAACAGCAGGGTGTGCTCGACGCCGCCGGTCCGGAAGTTGGCCTGGAACTGATTGTCGAGGGAATAGGCCCGCGATTCCGGGAAGGAATAGGAGATGTAGCGCGCGATGCTGCGCTGCGGCCCGGTGTAGCCCGCCTGCCCCGGCTGCAGCCACGGATCGAAGGGGTTGGCGTAGGAGTAGGGATAGATGGTCTGGTAGTTGACGTCCGACCAGGATGCGCGGGCGTTGAGCCGGTATTCGAAGTGCGGGTTGAACCGGTGACGGGCGAACAGGCTCACATTCGACTGGATCGCCCGATAAAGTTCGACATCCGGCTCGCTGATGAAGGTGTTGGAGGGCAGCTGGCCGTTCACATTGGGCAGCAGCGTGCCCTGGTGCGGCAGGAACTGGGTGGTCGAGCCCGTACGGTCCTCCTGGTGATGGACCAGCAGGGTCAGCTCGGTGTCGGCGCTGGGCCGCCAGGTGATCGAGGGGGCAAGGAACAGCCGGTCATCGCCGATATGGTCCACCTGGGTCTCGGCGTCGCGATAGAGGCCGGTAAAGCGATAGGCCAGGGTTCCGGCCGCATCGATCGGCCCCGTGAGGTCGAGCTGGATCTGCTTGCGCTCGAAATTTCCCAGGGAGGCGATCACCTCGCCGCGGCGGACGAACTCCGGCCGCTTGGAGGTCAGGTTGACGATGCCGCCAATGGAGCCCTGGCCATAGAGCACCGAGGAAGGGCCGCGCATGACCTCCACCTGCGACAGCGCATAGGGGTCGACCTTGGCCGTGTCGTAATAGGCGTAGGTGCTGCGCATGCCGTCCAGATACTGGGCCGGCGTCGTGCCGCGGACGAAGAAGGAGTCCACCCGCCCGTCATTGCCATAGGCGTCGGAGCGGACGCCGGCGCTGTAGTTCAGCACCTCCTGCAGCGAGACGGCGCCCCGTTCCTGATAGACATCGGCGGTGATCACCGAGATCGCCTGGGGGGTCTGAAGCAGCGGCGTATCGGTCTTGGTGGCCACCGCCACCTCCCCGTCCTGGCCCGTGACAATCAGTTCGGAGACCCGGGTGGGCGCGTCGTCGTCGGCCCAGGCCGGCGCAGCCAGGGCGAAGAGGCTTGCGGCCAGCATCAAGCTGCGGCGCGGCGTGGCTTTGGACATCGAAGAATCCCCAGAATATGCAGCTAAGACGCATTATCATCTTATGAGGGGGCTTATAAGCGCAGGGCCGCGATCAGGGCAATAACTTGCGAATGATTGTTATTATGATCGAGCGATCAGACGCAGAGCGGGGCGCCGCCCATATCCAGGTGGAAGTGGTCGGCGTGGGCCGCGTTATAGTCCGGCGACAGGGTGGTGATGAACACCCTGCAGGCGCCGTCGCGGACCTCCCGCAGGAAGCGCCCCTTGGCGCCGGGGTCGTCCCAGTGGTCCTTGACCCGCACCACCTCGCCATTGGCCAGCCGGAAACTCGCCACATCGAGGGCGTTGGCGCTGGCGTGCTCGCTTGGCGGGCCAGCCGCCTGGCCGTAGATCCGCCGGCAGGAAAAGGCGCCGTAGTGCTCGACGGCCACCACCGCGTGGCCAAAGGCCCCGAAGGCCGCCGGCTGGACCACCTGCCGTTCCCAGATCGCCACTGCGAGGGCTTCCTTGCAGGTCATCACCGCATCGGCCGGCGTCAGCGGCGCCATGCCACCGGTGATCTGGATCGCGTCCTTGACCGAACAGAAGCCGTCCTCGGTCTCAGGGGCGATCACATAGGTCAGGCCGCCCTTGGCCAGCACGCCCCGGCAGGCGGCCACGTCCTGACCCGTGCGGGCGGCCTTGGCGCGGGTGGCGGCGCCCACCGGATCGATGACGCTGAGCGGCTTCCAAGGCAGGTGCTGGTCGGGGATGGCCCGCTCGGCCACCAGGGCCATGATCGCCACCAGGATCCAGATCAGTCCCAGGCCGACGAGACGGGCGATCAGGGTCTGGCGGCGCGCATGGTCTTCGACCTGCGGGTGACGGGGAGCACGATAGCCGGCCATGACTCTGGGGAAGAACCTCGCGGGGAGACCTGGAGCTTAGCCGGCCAGGTCTAAGCAGGCGAGCTATGGTTAACGGTCTACCGACAGAGGCTGAACCGCCCATAGTCCAGGTGCAGATGGTCGGCATGGGCGGCGTTGTAATCGGGGCTCAGGACGGCGCGGAAATAGTCGCAGGCGCCGGTGCGCACCGCCCGCATCAGGGTTCCGCCGTCATTGTCATCGTTGAAGTCGCCTATCACGCTGAGCCGCTGGCCATCCTCCAGCACGATGGCCGACACATCCAGGGCGTTGGCGCTGGCATGCTCGCTGCGGCGGCCCTCGCTGCGGCCATAGACGTTGCGGCAGGCGAACACCCCATAGTGCTCCACCCGGGCCACATCGGTCTCCATCACCCGGCGGGCGGCGGGGCCGAGCACATGCCGGTCCCAGAAGGCGTAGGATAGAGCTGTGGGGCAGGTCATCACCGGGGCGGCGGGCGAAAGCGGCGTGACTCCGCCCCGCAGGCGCACCGTATTGCTCAGTGGGCAATCCCCCGTCGGCTGGTCCGGCACATGGGTGAAGTCCACCCCGCCAGCCTCCAGCACCTCTCGACAGAGCTCGGGATCGCCAGCCGCCCGCTGGAACTTCACCGCCGTGGCCAGACCCGGCGGATCGGCCAGCCGCAGGGGCTTCCACGGCAGATCCTGTGGCGGGGCGAAGGCGTCGATGGCCCAGGTGAGCGCGATCGCCACCAGAGCCGCGTCCAGCAGGACGGCCCAAAACCCCCCGAAGGCCAGGGCCTCGGCCGAGGCCGGCTTGAGCGAGGATATCCAAGGGAGGAAGGTCACGGTCTGACCAACGGTCGGGAATGGCCCAGGTTCACCCCCAGCGCTGAAATCGGCGCCCAAAGGCTCAGGGCCAAGCTATGGTTCGGCCGTCCAGAGGGGGAAAGACCATGGGAATTCTCAGCAAGATCGCCCTGGGCGCCGGTGTGGCGGTCGTGGCGCTGGTCGGCGTCGTGGCGGTGCGGACCGCCCTTTATGAGCCGCCGCGCCTGGTCGCCGCCGATCTCGAACTGGCTCCGGCGCCCGCCTTCGACCTGGCCGCCGCAGCCGGGCGGCTGGGGCAGGCCATCACCTTCCAGACGATCAGCCACCAGGATCCCGCCGAGAACCAGCTGGGGGAGTGGGACGCCCTGCATGCCTGGCTGCAGGCGAGCTATCCCCGCGCCCACGCCGCCATGCGCCGCGACGTGGTCGCCGGCCATACCCTGGTCTACACCTGGGAAGGCGCCGAGCCCGACCTGGACCCCATCGTCCTGATGGCCCACCAGGACGTGGTGCCGGCCGACGCCGCCGAGGGCTGGACCCATCCGCCGTTCGACGGGGTGATCGCCGACGGTGCGGTCTGGGGCCGCGGAGCGGTGGACGACAAGGGCTCGCTGATCGGCCTGTTCGAGGCCGTCGAGGCCCTGGCCGGCGCCGGCTTCCAGCCCCGCCGGACGGTGATCCTGGTCAGCGGCCATGACGAGGAGGTGGGCGGCGGCGGCGCCCAGGCGGCCAATGACCTGCTGAAGGCCCGCGGCTTGTCGGCCCAGTTCGTCCTGGATGAGGGCCTGCTGGTGGTCGCCGACAATCCCCTGACGGGCGGCCCGGCCGCCCTGATCGGGGTGGCGGAAAAGGGCTATGCGACCCTGGTGGTGACCGCATCGTCCGAGGGCGGACATTCCTCCGCCCCGCCGCCGCAGACCGGTGTCTCCACCCTGGCCCGGGCGGTCACCGAGATCACCGAAAACCCCTTCCCCCTGCGTCTCCACGGGCCGGGCGCGGAGATGCTGCATGTGCTGGGCGCGGGGTCCGGCCTGGCCATGCGCGCGGCGCTCGCCAACACCTGGGCCACCGAGCCGCTGATCGTGCGCCAGATGGCCGCCACCCCGGCGGGCGCGGCCCTGCTGCACACCACCATCGCCCCGACCATGCTGCAGGGCAGCCCCAAGGAGAATGTCCTGCCGCGGGACGCCAGGGCCTGGATCAACTACCGCATCGCGCCCGGCGACAGCTCCGAGGACGTCCTGAATGCGGCCCAGGCCGCCGTGGGCGATCTGCCGGTGACCTTCGCCTGGGCCCGCCCACCGCAGGAGCCCTCGGCGGTCTCGTCCACGGAGTCGGAGGGCTGGAAGGTGATCTCAGCCCTGGCCGCCGATGTGACCGGCGCCCCCGTGGCGCCGGGCCTGGTGACCGCCGGCACAGACAGCCGGTTCCTCGCCGAGGTGGCGCAGGACACCTATCGCTTCCAGCCGATCACGCTGAGCATGGCCGAAACCGCCATGATCCATGGGGTCGATGAGCGCATGACCTTGGCCAATCTGGAACGAATGGTGCAGTTCTATGCGCGGCTGATCGCGACAGCGGCGCGCTGACCCCTTGCGGCGGGGCGCTGCAAGTCGCACGTTCCGCCCCACTGCAGATTTTAGGAGAGCGTAATGGGTTTCCGTCTCGAAGATGAAGACGACGACGAAAAGGGCCGCCTTCCCGACATGCCGATGAGCGCCGGGCCGGTGCAGAACGCCCTGTTCAAGTCGCGCACCGTCCTCATCTTCGGCGAGATCGACATGCGGCTGGCCGAGCGCGTCTCGGCCCAGCTTCTGGCCCTGGCCTCGGACGGCAAGGGCGACATCAAGGTCTTCGTCAATTCCCCCGGCGGCCACGTGGAAAGCGGCGACACCGTCCACGACATGATCCGCTATTGCGGACCGCAGGTGAAGGTGATCGGCACGGGCTGGGTGGCCAGCGCCGGCGCCCACATCTTCCTGGGCGCCACCAAGGAAAACCGCTTCTGCCTGCCCAACACTCGGTTCCTGCTGCACCAGCCCATGGGCGGCGTGCGGGGCCAGGCCTCGGACATCCAGATCGAGGCCGAGGAGATCGTGAAGATGCGCGAGCGGGTCAACCGCATCATCTCCCGCGAGACCGGCCAGCCCTATGACAAGGTGGTCAAGGACACCGAGCGGAACTTCTGGATGAACGCCGAGAAGGCCATCGAGTACGGCCTGGTCTCGAAGGTCATCGAGAACGCGACGGCGGTCTGACATGGCCCCCTGGTGGAAGGGGGCGGTGGTCTACCACATCTACGTCCGCAGCTTCTTCGACAGCGACGGCGACGGCCATGGCGACCTTGCGGGCGTCATGGCCAAGCTGGACTATCTGCAGAGCCTCGGCGTGGATGCGATCTGGCTCTCCCCCATCCACCCTTCGCCCAATCGCGACTGGGGCTACGACGTCTCGGACTATGACGACGTCCACCCCGACTATGGCTCGGTGGCCGACTTCCAGGCGTTGACGGAAGCGGCCCACGCCCGTGGCCTGAAGGTGCTGCTGGACGAGGTGCTGTCGCACACCTCCGACGAGCACCCCTGGTTCGCCGCCAGCCGGGACGAAGGGGCCGATGGCGACAAGGCCGACTGGTATGTCTGGGCCGATCCCGCCGACGATGGGACCGCGCCCAACAACTGGCTGAGCGTCTTCGGCGGCCCGGCCTGGGCCTATCAGCCGGCGCGGCGCCAGCACTATCACCACAAGTTCCTGCGCCAGCAGCCCAAGCTGAACTGGCGTGAGCCGAAGGCCCGGGAAGCCGCCCTCAAGGTACTCGACACCTGGCTTTCCCGCGGCGCCGATGGTTTCCGCCTGGATGTGGCCAACGCCTTCCTCCACGACGGCGAACTGCGGCCCAATCCAGCCATCCCCGCGGCCGAGCGCGACCGGGCCGCTTGGGGCCACGCCAGCGACATGCAGCGGCACCTGTTCGACTCCAACCTGCCGGAGAACATCCCCCTGCTGGACGAGGTCCGTCGCCGGGTGGAAGCCCATGGCCCAGACCGCTTCGTGTTCGGCGAGTTTTCCGAGGAGGAAGCGCGCTGCGGCGCCTATTGCGCCCCCGACCAGGGCCTGCACTCGGCCTATACCTTCGTCCTGCTGAAGGCCCGGCGGATGGCCGCCCAGGTGTTCAAGGACCACTACGCCACCCTGGCCGCTTACCCCGACCACTGGCCGACCATCTCGTTCTGCAACCATGACGTGGCCCGCACGGTGAGCCGGTTCGGCGGGGCGGACGCCGGCCCACCGGTGGCCAAGCTGATGCTGGCCCTGCTGATGACCCTGCGCGGCGCCATCCTGCTCTATCAGGGGGAGGAGCTGGGCCTGCCCGAGGCCGAGCTGTCCCGAAACGAGCTGCGCGATCCGGTGGGCGACCTCTACTGGCCGATCGCCAAGGGCCGCGACGGCGCGCGGACGCCGATGCCCTGGCAGGCCGACGCCGCCCATCTCGGCTTCTCCAACGGCGCGGCCTGGCTGCCCGCGGCCGAAAGCCACCGACCGCTCGCCGTGGACCGGCAGGAGCTCGATCCCAAGTCCACCCTGGCCTTCACCCGGCAGATGATCACCCTGCGCAAGGCGTCCCGGGCCCTGACCCATGGGGCGATCGAATTCCTGGACGCCCCTGAGCCCATCCTGGCCTTTGTCCGCCGCCACGAGGGCCAGGCGGTGGCCTGCGTGTTCAATATGAGCGGCCGCACAGCCCGCGCCGAGCACCCCGTCCTGAAGGGCGCGGAGATGCTGCCGGTGAGTTCAGGCGTGGCCGAGCCCCTCCCCGGCGGGCTGGCGCTCGGCGCCTATGCCTGCCGTTTCCTGAAACTCCCCTGATGACAGGTGCGGGGACCGCAAGGCCCCGATAGAAGACGCCATGGCCGAAGGCGACAACAAGACCCCCTCCGCGAAAGGACCCCGGTTCGGCGAGGGCTTCCTCACCGACATCTGGTATTTCGCCGCCCTGTCTGCGGACCTGAAGCCCGGCAAGCTGCAGCGCTTCGAGATCCTCGGCGAGCCGATCCTGATCGGCCGCGGCCGCAAGGGCCAGGCCTATGCCGTGCGCGACATCTGCCCGCACCGGGCCGCGCCCCTGTCGGCCGGCAAGCTGACCGCCGAGGCCGATGGGCGCGAAAGCGTCGAATGCCCCTATCACGGCTGGCGCTTCGGTCTCGACGGCGCCTGCACGGCCATTCCGTCCCTGGTGGCCGACCAGGCCATGGACGTCAGCAAGATCAAGGTCCGTCGATTCCCGGTGCGCGAGAGCCAGGGGCTGGTCTTCATCTGGATCAGCGCCGATCCCCGCTTCGAGGGCGAGCCAGACATCGACCCGCCGGTCTTTCCGGGCGTGGTCGGCGGCAAGCCCAAGCTGGTCGACCGCATGGAGTTTGACGCCCACATCGACCACGCGGTGGTGGGCCTGATGGACCCGGCCCACGGCCCCTATGTGCATCAACAGTGGTGGTGGCGCTCGGCCAAGAGCCAGCACGAAAAGTCCAAGCCCTTCGAACCCCGCGAGGCAGGCTTCGCCATGGTGCGCCACGAGCCGTCCAAAAACAGCCGCGCCTATGCGATCCTCGGCGGCCAGCCCCTGACCGAGATCACCTTCCAGATTCCCGGCCTGCGCTGGGAGCATGTGACGGTGGGCCGCCGCCAGGTCCTGTCGCTGACCTGCCTGACGCCGCTGTCGGCGACCAAGACCAAGATCACCCAGATCATCTGGTCCGACCATCCGGCCTTCCGGCTGCTGAAGCCCGTCATCGCCGCCGGGGCGCGGGCCTTCCTGCGCCAGGACGGCGACATGGTGAACCTGCAGAACGAGGGGCTGCGATACGATCCCAGCCTGCTGTGGATCGACGACGCCGACCGCCAGGCCAAGTGGTACCAGCAGCTCAAGCGGGAATGGGCCCTGAGCCGCCGGGAAGGCCGGGCCTTCGTCAATCCCGTGGAGGCGACCCGCCTGCGCTGGCGCAGCTGATCGGCGCGCGCCTTTGCTTTGCCTGACCTGCGTTCTCGTCCATGGTGGGGCGTCCAGGATCGGGACGCATTTCGTCCCCTAAGAGCCCCGCCGCCGCCCTGCGGCCTTGACCTCATTTCAGACCCCCATTTGTCGAGCGTCCCATGCCTGTATTCACCAGCCGCGGCGTCGAGATCGCCTTCGATGACCTCCCGCCCCAGGGGGACGCCCAGCGCGCCATGGTGCTGGTCCATGGCTTCACCTCCAACCGCAAGGAGGGCTGGCGGCGCACGGGCTGGTACGCCGCCCTGGAGCGACGAGGGGCGCGGTGCGTCGCCCTCGACCAGCGGGGTCACGGGGAAAGCCAGAAGCTCTATGAGCCCGAGGCCTATCAGCGCGAGGCCCTGGCCGGGGACGTCATCGCCCTGCTGGACCATCTGGAGCTCGGCCAGGTCGATCTGTTCGGCTATTCCATGGGCGCCCGCACAGCCATGGCCGCGGCCCTGGCGGCGCCCGACCGGATCGGCCATCTGATCCTGGGCGGGGTGGGGGAGCGCCTGCTCGAGCCCCGCACGCCTGGCGCGCCGACCGACGCCATGGCCCAGGCCATGTTGGCGGACGATCCGGAGACCATCAGCCATCCGATGCTGCGCAGCTTCCGCCACTTCGCCGACGAACAGGGGGAGGACCGCCGCGCCCTGGCGGCCTTCGTCCGCGCCGAGAATCCGCCCCTCGACCTCGAAGCCATGGCCCGCCTGCCCGTGCCGGTTCTGGTGATCGCCGGCCAGCGGGACGAGGGCGCGGGCGACCCCGACGGTCTGGCAGGCGCCTTTCCCCAGGGGCGCGGCATCACCGTTGTGGGCTGCGACCACTTCTCGGCCATCCCCCACGCGCTCACCAAGGCGGCGGTTTTCGATTTTCTCGACGGGTTGCTCGACGACCCGTTCGGGGACCGGTTCTAGGCCTTAGCGCCCAAGCGCGTAGGGGCCGCCCCGCGCGATGGCCGCCTTGTAGGCCGGCCGGTCATGCAGGCGGTTCAGCCACGCCTCGGCGTTGGGATAGGCCGGCAGCTTGCCGAACGCCCGGGCCACCTCGCCCACGAAGCTCATCTGGATGTCGGCGCCGGTGAGCGCCTGGCCCATCAGGTAGTCGCGGCCGGCCAGGGCCTGGTCGAGATAGGCGAGGTGGTTGGCCACCTCGCTCTCGATGCGCGGATGCAGAGGCGCGCCGGCCTCGCCCAGGCGCATGACATACATCTGCAGCATCAGGGGCAGCATGGCCGAGCCCTCGGCATAGTGCAGCCATTGCAGATAGGATTCGTAGTCGGGGTCGCTGACCGCCGGCTGCAGCTTGCCCGCCCCGTGATGGCGGATGATGTAGTCGATGATGGCGCCGGATTCGTGCACCGTGACCTGGCCGTCCGTGACCACCGGCGACTTGCCCAGGGGATGGACGGCGCGAAGCGCGTCCGGGGCGAGCCTCGTCTTGGCGTCGCGCTCATAGGCCTTGATCTCATACTCGACCCCCAGTTCCTCCAGCAGCCAGAGGATGCGCTGCGAGCGCGATTCATTGAGGTGGTGGACGACGATCATGACGGCTCCCGGGGTTTGGCTTACATCGTATAGGCGTCGGGCGTGACCCGCGGCAAGCTGGGCCTATAGTGCTCCCATGACCTCCGAGCCCTTACCTGACCGCTTTGCTGACGCCCCTGCCCGCCTGCTGGCCGCCGCCGAGGTCGCCGAGGCCTGCGTGGCCCAGGCCCGCGCGGCGCTGGCCGCCCGGATCGCGCCTGAGGGCCGCCTGGACCGCCACGTCCTGGACGCCGAGCAGCGGGCGGCCCACGGCCTGGCCTGGGCGGCGGCCTATGCCGAGACCCTGCGACAGACCGCCGACTGGGCGGCGGACCTTGCGGCGAGCGGGATCTGGGACGAGGCGAGCGCGCGGCCAGCGCTTTTGCTGGCGCACGAATATCTCAGCCAGCTGGCCGGCGGCCTGCCCATGAGCCAGGGCGAGATGGCGCGCCCCGTCGATCTCGGCTTCGATCCGGCCAGGCTCGCGCCCGCCATCGCAGCCCTGGCGCCCGACGCCACGCCGCAGGCGCGCCATCGCATCGTCGAACTACTCGCCCAGGCCCGGGGACGGCCCTCCCTGGAGGCGAGCGGCCTGGACGAAACCCACCAGGCGATCCTGGCCCAGTTCACCAGCTTCGCCAGCGCGAAGATCGCCCCCTTCGCCCATGGCTGGCACCTGGACGATAAGTTGATCCCGCTGGCTCTGATCGACGAACTCGCCGGCCTGGGGGTTTTCGGCCTCACCCTGCCCGAGGCTCACGGCGGGGCGGGCCTGGGCAAGGTCGCCATGTGCGTGGTCTCCGAGGCCCTCTCCCGGGGCTATATCGGCGTCGGCTCCCTGGGCACGCGCGCGGAGATCGCCGCAGAGCTGATCCTGGCCCATGGCACGGCTGACCAGAAGGCCCGGCTTCTGCCGGCCATCGCCTCGGGCGCCATGCTGCCCACCGCCGTCTTCACCGAGCCGGAGGCGGGCTCGGACCTCGCTTCCTTACGCACCCGGGCGGTTCGCCGGGATGGGGCGTGGCGGGTCACCGGCGCCAAGACCTGGATCACCCATGCCGCCCGGGCTGACCTGATGACCTTGCTGGTGCGCACAGATCCGACCCGCCAGGACCACCGGGGCCTCTCCATGCTGCTGGCGGAGAAGCCGCGGGGCGACGACGCCGACCCCTTCCCGGCGCCCGGCATGGACGGCGGCGAGATCGCGGTGATCGGCTATCGCGGCATGAAGGAATACGAGATCGCCTTCGACGACTTCGCCGTGCCGGAGGACGCCCTGCTGGGCGGCCAGGAGGGGCAGGGCTTCGTGCAGCTCATGGCGACCTTCGAATCGGCCCGCATCCAGACCGCCGCCCGCGCCATCGGCGTGGCGCAGAACGCCCTGGATCTGGCGTTGGACTACGCCTTGGCGAGGCGACAGTTCGGCGAGCCCCTGGCCGCCTTTCCCCGGGTGGCCGACAAGCTGGCCATGATGGCGGCGGAAATCCTCGGCGCCCGCCGTCTGGCCTGGTTCTCGGCACGGACCAAGGACGCCGGACGGCGCTGCGACCTGGAGGCGGGCATGGCCAAGCTGGTGGCCGCGCGCATCGCCTGGGCCTGCGCCGACAACGCCCTGCAGATCCATGGCGGCACGGGATTCGCCGTCGAACAGCCGGTCAGCCGCCTGCTGGCCGACGCCCGTATCCTCAACATCTTCGAAGGCGCCGGCGAGATCCAGGCCCAGGTGATCGCCCGGCGCCTGCTGGACGGCGGAAATTAGTTGGCGACAGGCCGGAACCCGCGGGCCACCAGGGCGATCTGCTGTTCCATATGGGCGCTCATCCGCTCAGGCCCGGCGTTCTCCCAGGCGGCCAGGCGGTAGTTCCAGGCATAGGCGGCCATCAGGGTGTCGACGATCATGTCCACGTCGAGGGACCGATCCACGTCCCCCCGTTCCTGCCCCTCGACCACGCAGTCGCGGATCGTGCCGCGGAGGCGCGGATTGCGGCCATAGGGGATGCTGGAGCCCCCCGGACGCCAGCTATAGGCCGCCGCGATATGGGCGAGGAACAGCTGGGTCCGCCGGGTTTCAAAGGCGAAATGCAGGGCGAAGATCGAGGAGAGCCGGTCGGCCGTGGAGCCGCGCAGGTGCGGCGTCACCCGATCGAGCTCGCCATAGAGATCGTCCAGCCGCTCCTGCATCACCTGGCTCAGCACCTCGGCCTTGGAGGAAAAGCAGGTGAACACGCTGCCGACCGCCACGCCGGCCTGGCTGGCGATTTCGCGAACGGTCGTCTCTTCGTAGCCGACGGTTTCGAACAGATCGCGGGCGGCGTCCAGCACACGACGCCGCGTCGCCTCTTTCTGAGTTTGACGCAGATTCAAATTTTCCCCCCAAGCGCGCTCTATCGGCGCGTCCTGACCTAGAGCCCGCCGCAAGCAGACTCGTCGAACGCTTGTCCGGCAAGGAACTTTAAGTTGTTCAGGGGTCGGCGGCGTCGATCAGCCGCGGCGGGCGCCGGCCAGGATGACGCGGATCTGGTCCCGCGAGCGAGCCTGCAGCGCCTCAAGGCTCCAGCCGCCGAAGATCGCCTGCGGATAGTTGGCCAGATAGTTGTCGAACAGCATCTGGCTGCGGAGCTTGATCTCGCATTCCTGCGAAAGCTCCCCGCGTTCCACGCCCAGGGCGAGCTGGTCGCCAAAGAGGTCGATGATCTCCTGGATCGACGCCAGGGTGCGAAGGGCCTGGCCGTCCTGCCATGACCAGGAGAGGCCCAGCGCGGCGCGGGCCAGGGGCATCTGGGACTTGTAGAAGCCGTAGCCGGCGCTGAAGGCCTTGAGCAGGGCGTCGTCCACCGTCCGGCCGCGGCTGGCGGCCTCGGTCATGGCCTCGACCACGGCGGCCAGATCGGCGGTCATGATCTCGCGGAACAGCTCGGACTTGTCGGTGAAGTTGGCGAAAACGGCGCCCGTGGACATGCCGGCGGCCGCAGCGATGTCGCGGATCGTCGCGCCTTCGTAGCCCTCGGTGCTGAACAGCTCCCGGGCGGCGGCGAGCACCTTGGCCCGGGTCTGCTGCTTGGCCAGGGCCCGGCGGGTGGGCATCCGGACGCGGGTCTCGCTCTGACCTTCCACGGCGGCGACGTGCTTCATGATTCGATACTCCGATGGCCGTGGCGGGGGGAGCCGACGGCGCTCGCGCAGTCCCTCGCCACCAAACAGGCGAGGTAACTGAACGCTGATATGGGATCCTCTTAGCGCTGAGCTGGCCGGCTCCACAAGCCGGAGCGTTCAGCGAGCGCGTTCAATTACCCGCGTTATTGTAAAGTTCGCACACGCCATACCTGAAATGAGGCAAGGGTGCGGCGCGACCGACCGTCGCAGGACTTTTTCAAGCGCTACAACGGTTTATTCACCATATCGGGCGCCGCCGTCGGCCAATGCCCAGGAATGAACCGGCTTCGGTGAATCGGATCAACCAGTTGCGCGATTGAGACGCGCAATCAGATTCGCGCACGGTGCTGGAAATCCCTACATAATAGGGCTCTCTGCAAGCGCGCCCCGAGCCCGAGATCATGAACCAGCTGTTCGCCATTTTGATCCCCGCCAGCCTGCTGGCCGTGACCCTGGCCCTGGGCGTCGGGATCTTCGCCCTGTTCCGCGGCGGGGATTTCGGCCGCTCCTATTCCAACAAGCTGATGCGTCTGCGGGTCGTCCTGCAGGCCGCCGCCGTGCTCATCCTGGTGACCGCGGTCTGGTGGCGGCACAACGGATAGGCTTGGGGATAGGCTTTGGGATAGGCGGCGCCACCATGGTTGTTCTGAATCGCATCTACACCCGCACCGGCGATGGCGGCGCCACGCGCCTGGCCAATGGCGCCTTGGTGGCCAAGACCGATCTGCGGGTCGAGGCCTATGGGGCGGTGGACGAGACCAACGCCTGTCTCGGCCTGGCCCGCCTGCACACGGGCGACGACGCCGAGCTGGACCGCATCCTGGGCCGCATCCAGAACGACCTCTTCGATCTAGGGGCCGACCTGGCCAATCCGCCATCGCCCGACGAGGACCCCGCACGGGTGCTGCGCATCAGCGAGGGCCAGGTGACGCGCCTGGAACGGGAGATCGACGGGATAAATGCGACGCTGGCCCCCCTGACCTCCTTCGTGCTGCCCGGCGGATCGGCCGCGGCCGCCGCCCTGCATCAGGCTCGCACGGTCTGTCGGCGGGCCGAGCGGGGCGCCGTGGCCCTTTCGGCGACGGAGACGGTCGGCGCGGCGGCGCTCAAATATCTCAACCGTCTGTCGGACCTGCTGTTCGTCGCCAGCCGGCGGGCCAATGACGATGGCCAGGGCGATGTGCTCTGGGTTCCCGGCGCCAACCGTGGTTGAGACCGCTTGCCTAGGGCGCCGGCGTCTCGGCGGCGGCTTCAGCGCGGGCCCTGGCGGCCTCGGCGGCCTTGCGCTCGGGGATGGTGCGGCCGGTGATATCCGAGATCAGGACCGGGCGGGCGCAGACACGACCGTCGGGGTCCCACCAGTCGCCCTGCGCCTCGCAGCGCTCGGCTGGCCAGACATAATACCCGTGGTAGCCGAATATGGCGACCAGGGAGAGGACGAACGCCCCGAGGAAAACCAGCTTCAGGCGGTCAATGATACGGCTCATAGGCAGCCTCATATTCGGGCTTTTTTCCTCTGGCTAGGGCTGACTGGGGCGCAAATCGCCTTATCCGCCCGACTTGCAATGCGCGCGGGAAACGTTATGCCCCGTGCGACCCATTCTTCCCCAAAGCGAATTTGAGGCCCTCATGAAGGTGTTGGTCCCGGTCAAACGGGTAATCGATTACAACGTCAAGCCGCGGGTTAAGTCGGACGAGACCGGCGTTGACCTCGCCAACGTCAAGATGTCCATGAACCCCTTCTGCGAGATCGCCGTCGAAGAGGCGGTGCGTCTTAAGGAAAAGGGCGTGGTCACCGAGGTGGTGGCCGTGTCCATCGGCCCGGCCCAGGCGCAGGAAACCCTGCGCACCGCGCTCGCCATGGGCGCAGACCGCGCCATCCTGGTTCAGACCGACGCCGACCTGGAGCCCCTGGCCGTGGCCAAGGTGCTGAAGGCCGTCATCGACGAAGAGTCCCCGAACCTGGTGGTCATGGGCAAGCAGGCCATCGACGGCGACAACAACGCCACCGGCCAGATGCTCTCGGCCCTGCTGGGCTGGCCCCAGGCCAGCTTCGCGTCCAAGCTGGAGATCGCTGGCGACAAGGCGACCGTCACCCGCGAAGTGGACGGCGGCCTGCAGACCATCGAAGCGCCGCTGCCGGTGATCGTCACCGCCGACCTGCGCCTGAACGAGCCGCGCTACGCCTCCCTGCCCAACATCATGAAGGCCAAGAAAAAGCCCCTCGATACCAAGGACATCGCGTCCTACGGCATCGATACGGCGCCGCGCCTCAAGGTGGTCAAGGTGTCGGAACCGCCGAAGCGTGGCGGCGGCATCAAGGTCGAAACCGCGGCCGATCTGGTCGCCAAGCTCAAGAATGAAGCGGGGGTGCTCTAATGGCCGTACTCGTCATCGCCGACCTGAACGCCGGCGCGCTCAGCGACAACACCCATAAGACCGTCTCGGCCGCCCAGGCCATCGGCGGCGACGTCGACATCCTGGTCGTCGGCAAGGACGCAAAGTCCGCCGCCGACGCCGCCGCCAAGATCGAAGGCGTCCGCAAGGTGCTGCTGGCCCAGAGCGACGACCTGGGTCACGGCCTGGCCGAGGCCATCGAGGCCGTGGTGGTTCCGCTGATGTCCGGCTACGACGCCGTGCTGACGCCCGCCACCTCCCAGGGCAAGAACTTCTCGCCCCGCATCGCGGCCAAGCTGGATGTCTCGCACATCTCCGACGTGGTCGAAGTGGTGGACGCCTCGACCTTCGTTCGCCCGATCTATGCGGGCAACGCGCTGGAGACCGTGCAGTCGTCCGAGGCCAAGAAGGTCATCACCGTCCGTCCCACCGCCTTCAAGGCGGCGGGCGAAGGCGGTTCGGCCTCGGTCGAGGACGTCGATGCAGGCGCCGGCGCCGGGCCGACCAAGTTCGTCGGCGAGGAGATCGTGAAGTCCGAGCGTCCGGAACTGACCGGCGCCAAGATCGTCGTCTCCGGCGGTCGCGCCATGGGCTCTGCCGAAGAGTTCCAGAAGGTCATCGAACCCCTGGCCGACAAGCTGGGCGCGGCCGTGGGCGCCAGCCGGGCCGCGGTGGACGCCGGCTACGCCCCCAACGACTACCAGGTCGGCCAGACCGGCAAGGTGGTGGCGCCGGAGCTCTACATCGCCATCGGCATCTCGGGCGCGATCCAGCACCTGGCCGGCATGAAGGACTCCAAGGTCATCGTCGCGATCAACAAGGACGGCGACGCGCCGATCTTCCAGGTCGCCGACTATGGCCTGGTGGCCGACTACAAGACGGCGGTGCCGGAACTGATGTCGGCCCTCGGCTAAGGCCGCAGCCGTTCCTTGGCTTCCTGCGAGGCGGCGCCCCCGGGCGCCGCCTCGTTTCGTTTTGCCTCCGCTTTTGTTCGCAACTGCGGCTTTCCGGGCACAAACCGACAGCCGATCACATTGCGGCGCAGCATAAAGACCTTGGCGGGGTCGCCATCCCCCATGTTAGAAAGCCGTCACAGACCAGAGGCGGCCCTGAAGGCGGCCCGCAGATTTGGGGCGAGTGGACATGGTTGAGATCAGATCGGTGGGCGTGATCGGCGCCGGCCAGATGGGCTCCGGCATCGCGCATGTCTGCGCCCTGGGCGGCTATGACGTGCTGCTGCACGATGTCAGCGCCGAGCGGATCGACGCAGGCCTGATCCATATCCAGCACGCCATGGCCCGCCAGGTGTCTCGCGGGCTGATCGACCAGGCCGCCATGGACGCCGGCCTGGCCCGGATCAAGGGGGCGCCCGAGCTTCAGGCCGTCGGCGCCTCGGACCTGGCCATCGAGGCCGCCACCGAGAACGAAGAGGTCAAGAAGACCATCTTCCGCGCGCTCTCGCCGCACCTCGGTCCCGATACGCTGCTGGCCTCCAACACCTCGTCGATCTCGATCACCCGCCTGGCCTCGGCCACAGATCGCCCGGAGCGGTTCATCGGCCTGCACTTCATGAACCCCGTGCCGCGCATGAATCTCGTGGAGATCATCCGCGGCATCGCCACCGGCGCCGAGACCTACGAGACCGCTGTCAACTTCGCCCGGTCGCTGGGCAAGACCACCGCCAACGCCGAGGACTTCCCGGCCTTCATCGTCAACCGCGTCCTGGTCCCGATGATCAACGAGGCGATCTACACCCTGTACGAAGGCGTCGGCACGGTGGAGGCCATCGACACGGCCATGAAGCTGGGCGCCAACCATCCGATGGGTCCGCTGGAACTGGGCGACTTCATCGGCCTGGACACCGTACTGTCGATCATGAACGTCCTCTATGACGGCCTGGCCGACTCCAAGTACCGGCCCTGCCCGCTGCTGGTGAAATATGTCGAGGCCGGTTGGCTGGGCCGCAAGGCCGGCCGCGGCTTCTATGACTATCGCGGCGAAAACCCCGTCCCCACCCGCTAATCCCCCAGCGCGCCTGCGACCGATCGGCGCCCAGGCTGGGCTTAATCGCTATTCTGTTCGACTTGCGCGCCCGGCGTAGCCGATACTCAGGGCGATTCGAACAGGCGGGTTCATGCGAAGGCTGACGCTTGCGCTGCTCTGCGGCGCCTATCTCTGTCTGGCGCTGATCATCGCCCTTTCGCTCTGGCGGAACGGCGGCGGTTGGGGTGCGGGCGTCGCCGCCCTGGTCGGCGGCCTGGGCCTGGCCTTCGCCTTCCACGGCCTGATCGAGCACGCCCTGACCTCCTCGGGCATCCGGGCCGAGATCGCCGCCATCCGCGACGCCCATCGCATCCTGATCGACCAGGTGGAACGGGTGGACGCCCGGCTGTCGGAGGTGGTGGAGACCGTCACCGACGACGCCCTGCGCCGTTCCGAAGAACTTTCCGGCGAAGTCCACATGCTGGAGGACCTGGTCCAGCGCATGGGCCAGCGCCTGGAAGAGCGGATGACCACCGCCCCGCTCCAGGCCCGCCCGGGCCACGACCCCCGCCGCGAAGCCGTCCTGCTGGAGACCGTCCGCGGGGCCCTGGCCGACAACCGCGTCGACCTCTACCTGCAGCCGGTGGTCGCCCTGCCCCAGCGCAAGACCATCTTCTATGAGAGCTTCTCGCGCCTGCGCGACGAGAGCGGCCGGGTCCTGATGCCGGCCGAATATATCAGCGTCGCCGAGGCCGAGGGCCTGATGACGGCCATCGACAATCTGCTGCTGTTCCGCTGCGTGCAGATCGTCCGGCGGCTGGCCAAGCAGGATCGCAAGGTCGGCATCTTCTGCAATGTCGCCCCCACCAGCCTTGGGGATGAGAGCTTCTTCCCGCAGTTCCTGGACATGCTGGCGGCCAATCGCGACCTGGCCGGGGCGCTGATCTTCGAACTGGGCCAGGGCGCCTTCGAGGCCCGCGGTTCGGTGGAGGCGCGCAACATGGCCAAGCTGGCCGATCTCGGCTTCCGCTTCTCCCTCGACAAGGTCACCGACCTGGACTTCGACCTGCAGGACCTGGCGCGCTCGGATGTGAAGTTCGTCCGGGTGGGCGCCCAGATGCTGCTGGACGAGATGATCGAGCTGGACGGCCGCCTGGTGCTGAAGTCCCTGCCCGACCTGGCCGCCGAGGACTTCTGCCAGCTCACCCGCCGCTATGGGGTCGAGGTGATCGTCGAAAAGGTCGAGAGCGAGCGGCAGATCGTCGATCTGCTGGAGCTTGAGGTCGGCTATGGGCAGGGCCACCTGTTCGGCGAGCCGCGGCCGATCCGCGAGGCCGTCCTGGCCGAGGCCGACCCCCCGGCCGACTTCCTGCGCCAGGGTCTGCGCCGTCGGGCCGGCGGCCGAGCCTAGCTTCGTCCCCGCGGCGCATTGACCGCAGGGGCTGCGACCTTTACCGCCGCGCCTCATGACCGCGCCGCACACGCCCCAGGGCCTATCCGACCTCACCGACCATTACGACGTGCTGCTGAGCGACGTCTGGGGGGTGATCCACAATGGCCGCGAGAGCTTCCCGCAGGCCTGCGCGGCGCTGGCCCGCTGGCGGGCCGAGCGCGGCCCGGTGATCCTGATCTCCAATTCGCCGCGGCCCTCGGCCGATGTGGTGGCCCAGCTGGACGCCCTGGGCGTGCCCCGCGAGGCCTGGTCGGCCTTCGTCACCTCCGGCGACGCCACCCGCCTGCTGCTGGCCGAACGGGCGCCGGGTCCCGCCTGGCGCCTCGGCCCCGATCGCGATGCGCCGCTCTATGCCGGTCTGGGCCTGTCTTTCGAGAGCCTCGACAAGGCCGCCTTCATCGCCTGCACCGGGCCGATCGACGACGAGACCGAAGGCCCCGGCGACTATCAGGCGCGGTTCGAAGGCGCTGCGGCCCGCGGGCTGGAGATGGTCTGCGCCAATCCCGACATTGTCGTCCAGCGGGGCGACAAGCTGATCTATTGCGGCGGCGCGCTCGCCCAGCTCTACGAGACCCTGGGCGGCAAGGTGGTCATGGCCGGCAAGCCGCACGCGCCCATCTACGACCTGTGCGTGGCGCAGGCCGAGCGGCTGACCGGCGGCCCGGTGGCGCGGTCGCGGATGCTGTGCATCGGCGATGGCGTGGCCACCGACGTGAAGGGCGCCAACGCCCAAGGCCTGGACGTGCTGTTCATCGCCGCCGGCATCCACGGCGCCGAAACGATCACGCCTGAGGGCCTGGACGCCGCCGCCGTCGAGGCCCTGCTCCGCCAGGAAGGCGCAGAAGCGCGCTTCGCCATGGCCGAGCTGAGCTGGTAACGCGCTTGGCCCCTTACGGGGCGTCCACAGCCACCGGCGTCTGCGGCGGTGGAGCCGGATCGGCCGGCGTCTGGTTGCAGCCGGCCGCCAGCACCGCGAGGAGGGCCACAGCCAGGCCCGGCTTGAACATTCTCATCGGTCACCCCATTGGAAGTCTGACTGCGCCATATTCGGCGCCGATCGGGGCTCGCGTCCACCGCAAGCGCCTTCGCTTTGCGGGGGCTTGCGTCTATGCAGGCCCAAAAGGGAGCGTTTCGTTGCCGGAACTATTCTTCGAGGACCTCAGCCTGGACCAGAGCGCACAGATCGCCCGCACCGTCAGCGCCGCTGATGTGGAGGCCTTCGCCGCCGTGTCGGGCGACGACAATCCCCTGCACCTGAATGAGGCCTATGCCGCGACCACGCCGTTCAAGCGGCGCATCGCCCATGGGATGCTGGCCGGCGCCTATATCTCGGCGGTGCTGGGTTCGCGCCTGCCGGGGCCTGGCTCGGTCTATGTGTCCCAGAACCTGCGGTTTCGCCGGCCCGTGGGCCTCGGCGACGAGGTGACCACCACCGTCACCGTCCGCGCCCTGGACGCCCGGCGCGGCCAGGTGACCCTGGCCACCGTCTGCACCGTGGCCGGCAAGACCGTGGTCGATGGCGAGGCCGTGGTCCTCCTGCCCAAGCGGGAGGCCTGACATGCGCGTGATCAAGGGATGGAAGGGCCTGATGGCCCGCGACCGCGGCGCCTCCATCGCGCTCGGTAATTTCGACGGGGTCCATCGCGGCCACCAGCAGGTGATCGCCCTGGCCGCCAAGGCCGCCCACGAGACGGGCGCGCCCCTGGGCGTCATCAGCTTCGATCCGCACCCGCGGCAGATCTTTGCGCCCAATGCGCCGGCATTTCGCCTGATGCGGCCGGGCCAGCAGGCCCGCGCCCTTGAGGGGCTGGGGGTGGACCTGTTCTACATCCTCCCCTTCGATCCGGAGATGGCCAGCCTGACCGACCGCGACTTCGCCCAGCAGGTCCTGCACGAGGGCTTGGGGGTGGCGCATGTGGCGGTGGGCTTCGACATCTCCTTCGGCAAGGGCCGGACAGGGAGCCCCGCGACCATGAAGGACTATGGGCAGGAATTCGGCTTCGGGGTGTCGGTCGCCGGCGCCGTGGCCGATGACAGCGGCGAGAAATACTCCTCCACCGCCGTGCGCGACGCCCTGCGGGACGGCCATCCGGAAGCCGCCGCCGCCATACTTGGCCGCCCCTTCGCCATCGAGGGCGTGGTCCAGCGGGGCCGCCAGCTGGGGCGCGAACTGGGCTTCCCCACCGCCAATGTGCAGGTGGACGACTATGTGCAGCCGCGGTTTGGCGTCTACGCCACCCGCACCCGCCTGCCTGACGGCCGCGAGGTTCCCGGCGTGGCCAATATCGGCGTCAATCCCACGGTGGGCGAGGTGGCCCCGGTGCTTGAGGTGTGGCTGTTCGACTTCGACGAGGACATCTACGACCAGACCATCGAGACCGATCTGATCACCTTCCTGCGGCCGGAGCTGAAGTTCACCAGCCTCGAGGCCATGGTCGAACAGGTGATGCGCGACGCCGCCCAGGCCCGCCAGATCCTGATGCCGGACTTCTGAGGCCGACCTAAAGGGCTCGCTCGCGCCGCAGCCGTCTGCTAGGACGCCCGGATGACGAGCGGCCGGAAATTCCTGCGAATTATGCGCCCGGCGTGACGCCGCCGGAGTGTTGATCCAGCGCGCGCCGAGACCTGTTCCGCCTTTCTCCGCTCCCGATTGGACGAAAAAACCCCATGGCCGACGACGCTGAAAAGCGCACCAATTCCTCCGAACAGGCGGGGCGCGACTATCGCGACACCGTCTTTCTTCCCCAGACCGACTTCCCCATGCGCGCAGGCTTGCCGCAGAAGGAGCCGCAGATCCTGGCCCGGTGGGAGGAGATCGACCTCTACAACACCGCCCGCAAGACGCGCCAGGCGGCCGGCGCGCCGCTGTTTGTGCTGCATGACGGCCCGCCCTACGCCAATGGCGCCATCCATATCGGCCACGCCCTGCAGAAGACCCTGAAGGACTTCGTGGTCCGCTCGCGCTTCGCCATGGGCTACGATGTGGACTATGTGCCCGGCTGGGACTGCCACGGCCTGCCCATCGAGTGGAAGATCGAAGAAGAGCTGCGCGGCCAGGGCCGCCGCAAGGACGGGGTCTCCAAGGCCGAATTCCGCGAGAAATGCCGCGCCTATGCCGGCCAGTGGATCGGCGTTCAGAAGGACGGCTTCAAGCGCCTGGGGGTCCTGGGCGACTGGGAGAACCGCTACGCCACCATGGACTATGGCAGCGAGGCGGCCATCGTCGCGGAGTTCCACAAGTTCGTGGCCTCGGGCCAGCTCTATCGCGGCTCAAAGCCGGTGATGTGGAGCCCGGTGGAACGCACCGCGCTCGCCGACGCCGAGGTCGAGTACCACGACCATGTCTCCCCCACGGTCTGGGTGAAGTTCCCGGTGACCCAAGGGTCCGACGCGGCCCGCGGCGCCAGCGTGGTCATCTGGACCACCACCCCCTGGACCATCCCCGCCAACCGGGCGATCGCCTACAACGAATCCATCGCCTATGGCGCCTATCTGGTCGAGGCGATGGAGACCGACCTGGCCTTCGAGCCCTGGGCCAGGCCCGGCGACCGGCTGATCCTCGCCGACAAGCTGGCCGAGGAGGTCTTCAAGGCCGCCAAGGTGGCCAAATGGCGCCGGGTCGAGACGATCGACTGCCAGGGTATGGTCTGCGAGCACCCCCTGGCCGCGCTGGACACCCACTACGCCTTCTCCGTGCCCCTGCTGGCCGGAGATCACGTGACCGAAGAGGCCGGCACGGGCTTTGTCCACACCGCGCCGGGCCATGGCGCCGACGACTATGTGGTCTGGCTGGCGCACGGCCACCGGGAGATCCCGGAGACCGTGGACGCCGACGGCGCCTATTATCCGCACGTGGCCCTGTTCGGCGGCCTCAAGGTGCTGGAGACCGAGGGCAAGAAGGCCGGCAAGTTCGGCCCGGCCAACAACGCCGTCATCGACAAGCTGATCGAGGCCGGCGGCCTGCTGGCTCGCGGGCGGCTGGAGCATTCCTATCCGCACTCCTGGCGCTCCAAGGCGCCGGTGATCTTCCGCAACACGCCGCAGTGGTTCATCCGCATGGACGAGCCCCTGGACACGCCGCAGCACGGGGGCCGCACCCTGCGCGAGACCGCCCTGGAGGCCATCGAGGCCACCGCCTTCTATCCCGAGGCCGGGCGCAACCGCATCCGCACCATGGTCGAGAGCCGGCCGGACTGGCTGATCAGCCGCCAGCGCGCCTGGGGCGCGCCGCTGGCCATGTTCGTCGACAAGGAGACGAACCAGCCCCTGCACGATCCCGACGTGGACGCCCGCATCATCGAGGCCATCGCCGCCGAGGGCGCCGACGCCTGGTTCACCCGGCCGGTCACCGACTTCCTCGGCGCCCACGATCCGGAGCGCTACGAGAAGGTCGAGGACATCCTGGATGTCTGGTTCGACTCTGGCTCGACCCACGCCTTCACCCTGGAGGGCCGCGAGAACACCCGCTGGCCAGCCGACCTCTATCTGGAGGGCTCCGACCAGCACCGCGGCTGGTTCCAGTCCTCGCTTCTGGAGAGCTCCGGCACCAGGGGCCGCGCGCCCTATAACGGCGTCCTCACCCATGGCTTCACCATGGATGAGAACGGCGAGAAGATGTCCAAGTCCAAGGGCAACACCGTCGATCCGCACCAGATCATCAGGGAATCCGGGGCCGAGATCATCCGGCTCTGGGCAGCCATGGTCGACTATTCCGAGGACCAGCGGATCGGCAAGACGATCCTGGCCACCACGTCGGACGCCTATCGCAAGCTGCGCAACACCCTGCGCTACATACTGGGCGCCCTGGCCGGCTATTCGGACCAGGAGGCCGTGGCTCTGGAGGACATGCCGCCCCTGGAGCGCTACATCCTCCATCGCCTGCAGGTGCTGGATGGCGAGGTGCGCGACGCCTATGCCGCCTACGCCTTCCAGGACGTGATCCGGCCGCTGATAGCCTTTTGCCAGGAGGACCTGTCGGCCCTGTTCTTCGACGTCCGCCGCGACGCCCTCTATTGCGACCAGCCCTCGGCCCTGCGCCGCCGGGCCGCCCGCACGGTGATGGACGCAGCCTTCGAGCGCCTGACCGTCTGGCTGGCGCCGCTGATGCCCTTCACCACCGAGGAGGCCTGGACGATGCGCTTCCCCGAGGCCGGGTCCAACGCCCTGCGGGTGTTCCCCGAGACGCCGACGGCCTGGGCCAATCCCGGCGAGGCCGCCCGCTGGGCCAAGGTCCAGGCGGTCACCGCCGTGGTCACAGGGGCGCTGGAAGTGGAACGCCGGGAAAAGCGCCTGGGGGCCGCCCTTGAGGCCGCCCCGGTGGTGCATATCAACGATCCCGATCTGCTGGCCGCCTTCGACGGGCTCGATCCGGCCGAGGTGTTCCGCACCAGCCAGGCGACGCTCAGCGCTGGCGAGGGCCCGGCCCAGGCCTTCCGCCTGGCTGAGACGCCGGCCGTGGCGGTGGAGCCGCTGCGGGCGCAGGGCCAGAAATGCGCCCGCTCCTGGCGCATCCTGCCGGAGGTGGGCAGCGATCGGCGCTACCCCGACCTATCCTTGCGCGACGCCGAGGCGGTGGCGGCCTGGGACGCCGCCCAGGGCGGGGCTGGCGCGTGAGCGTCCAAGACCGCATAAAGCCCGGCCATGGCGCTGGGCCAATTTGCTGATCGGAGGCGGGTCTCGTGAAACTGGCCAATCGCCACGGCTGGACCGCCTATGGGCTGGCCCTGGCCATCATCATCCTCGACCAGCTGTCCAAGCACTGGATCCTGTTCGTCTATGACCTGCCCTCGCGCGTCAGCGAACAGGCGGGGGGCCCCTTTTATCTGACCATGGTCTGGAACCAGGGGGTCAGCTTTGGCCTGCTGCGCGCCGACCAGGACCTGGGGCGCTGGCTGCTGGTCGGGTTCTCCGTGGTGGTGGCCATCGTCCTGGCCTTCTGGGCCCGGCGGGCCGACCGGGGCCTGATGGGCGCGGCGCTCGGCCTGGTCATGGGCGGGGCGATCGGCAACGCCATCGACCGGGCGCGGTTCGGGGCGGTGGTGGATTTCATCGACGTGTCGCGGCTCTACTTCCCCTGGGTGTTCAACATCGCCGACGCGGCCATCACCATCGGGGTGGCCCTTCTGCTGCTCGACAGCCTGCGGCGGGACGCCAAACCCCTGGGCGCGAAGCCCTAAGGAGATTGGCGCCAGCCCCCTGTTTGCGCTAATGCAATGGACTTTCCGGCCGGGGGCGGCCCTAGGAGCGTTTCGTCATGACCCTCAACCGCGTGATTTTCGCCGGCGCCCTGGTCGCCGCGGTCGGTCTGGCCGGCTGCAGCTCCACCCGTTCGGCGCTCGGCATGACCAAGGTGACCCCGGACGAGTTCCGCGTCGTCACCAAGGCCCCCCTTGTGGTGCCGCCCGACTATGCCCTGCGCCCGCCGGCGCCCGGCGAGCCGCAGCCCCAGGAACTTCGTCCCGAGAGCGCCGCCCGTGCGGCCCTGACGGGCGAGCGTGAAGGCCTCAACCGCAGCCCGGCTGAACAGGCCCTGGTGGCCAAGGCCGGCGTGGCCGGCGCTGACCCGCTGATCCGTTATGTGGTGGACGATGAGTTCGGCGGCATCGCCCACAAGGAAGAGAGCTTCGCCAATCGCGTGATGTTCTGGCGCGGCGATGCGGCCCCGTCCGCGCCTGCGGGCGAAGACCTGTCGGGTCCCATCGATCCGGCCGCCGAGCAGGCGCGCATCGACGCCCTCACCGGCGGCGGCCAGGTGGTCATCCGTCGCGAGGCCAACAGCCGGATCAAGCTGCCCGGCCTCTAGGGGTTAGTCCTCAGCCGGGGTGCGGATCTCGTAGCCCAGCGCGCCCAGCCGATCGAGCACGCCCCCCTGCGCCAGCAGGGGGCGCAGCTGCACCACCGCGATGCTGTGGCCCGGCTGGCGCAGCGCGCTGACGATGGCCTGGGTCTGGTCGGCCTTCAGGCGCGCATCCAGCTCAGCCGCCCCCGGCGCGGCGGCGACACACCGCTCATAGCTCCGCTCGCCCCCCAGGGCCTCGCGCACCCGACCCCAGGCCCAGGCCCGGGCGGCGGCCTGGGCGGAACCCGGGCCCGCCTCCACCGCCGCCAGGGCTTCGAGCACGCAGGCCCGCTGGGCCGCCGCCGGCGTCCGCACCACCGCGGCCAGCAGCGGGGCGGCGTCATAGGTCTTGGCCTCCACGCGAATCCCCCGCGCCGCCGCCATCCGGCCGATGGTCTTGGCCGGGTCGGCGGCCGTCAGGCTGGCGGCGTCGCGATAGTCGCTGACCAGCAGCAGGGCCGCGGCCATGCCGTTGCGGGTCTTGTAGCGGCCGGCGTCCTGCCCGGCCTTGGCGCGGGCGGCCACGAACCGCGCCCGCAGCTCGGGATCGAGCGTCTCCTCATAGGGCGTCCCGGACCGCAGGCGCATCAGGCTGATCACCGCGCCGGGCACGGTCAGCAGGTTCACGCTGGCATTGTTGAAGGGCAGGATGACGCGGTTGGCGCCCTCCAGCCGTCGCTCCAGGACCGAGGGGTCCCAGCCGGAGCCCTTGGGGATCACCGAGGGCACGCCCATCACATAGACGGTGGAATCGCCATCCGAGACCCGCCACCAGGCCGGCCCGATCTCTCGCGCCGTGACCACCAACTCCTCGACCAGCACGGCGTCGGGGTCCTGGGGCAGGGCCGAGGGAGCCTGCGCCGCCGCCGTCAGGGGCGAGGCCAGCAGCAGCAGGCCCAGAAGGGCGACGGTCAGGCGCATGATCTCTTTCCTCATCCTTCAATAAAGGAGGGGCCGCCCCCGCAGCCTGAATCGTCCTATATTGCCTTTTGCACCCAGGCTCGAACATGCGCATCCATCGTCTTCCCCCCGAAACCGTCAACCGCATCGCCGCCGGCGAGGTGGTCGAGCGGCCGGCCAGCGCCATCAAGGAGCTAGTGGAGAACGCCCTGGACGCCGGGGCGCGGCAGATCGAAGTACAGGTGGAAGGGGGCGGCCTGACCCGCATCCTGGTGGCCGATGACGGCTTTGGCCTCTCGCCCGAGGAACTGCTGCTGGCGGTGGAGCGCCACGCCACCTCCAAGCTGCTGCCTGACGATGCCGGCGACTATGACCTTTTGCGCATCGTCACCCTGGGCTTCCGCGGCGAGGCCCTGCCGTCGATCGGCTCGGTGGCCCGGCTTTCCATCACCAGTCGCGCCAAGGGCGCCGCCGACGCCTACGCCCTGCGGGTGGACGGCGGGGCCATGGGCCAGGTCTCACCCGCCGCCTTCCCCGGCCCGCACGGGGCCCGGGTGGAGGTGCGCGACCTGTTCTACGCCACGCCGGCGCGGCTGAAGTTCATGAAGTCCGAGCGGGCCGAGGCCATGGCCATCGCCGACGAGATCAAGCGCCAGGCCATGGCCCATGAGGCGGTCAGCTTCAGCCTGGAGATCGACGGGCGAAAGGTCCTGCGCCTGCCCGCCGAACCGGCCGGGGACCTGGGACGGCTGGCGCGGCTCTCGGCCATCATGGGCCGGGAGTTCTCCGAGAACGCCCTGCTGATCGATCACGATCGCGAGGGCGTGCGCCTGTCGGGCTATGCCGGCCTGCCGACCCTGAACCGGGGCAATTCGGCCCATCAGTATCTGTTCGTCAACGGCCGGCCGGTGCGCGACCGCCTGTTGCAGGGAGCCCTGCGGGGCGCCTATGCCGACTTCCTGGCGCGCGACCGCCACCCGCTGACGGCGCTGTTTCTGACCATCGACACCGCCCTGGTGGATGTGAACGTCCATCCGGCCAAGGCCGAGGTGCGCTTCCGCGATCCGGCCCTGGTGCGCGGCCTGATCGTCGGCGGCCTGCGCCACGCCCTGGCCGGCGCCGGCCATCGGGCCTCCACCACCGTGGCCGCCGACGCCCTGCAGGGCCTGCGCCCGGGCATGACCCCGGCCCCGGCCTATCGCCCCGGCCCCTCGGCCCAGGGGTTTTCCAGCTGGAGCGGCGGCGGATGGGGGCCGGCCCTGGCCCAGGCGATTCCGGGCCTGAGCGAAACCTCGGCCCGCCATGAACCGGCCTTCGCGCCCGGCGGCTACGTTTCCGGCATGGCGGAAAACGGCAGCGCCCAGCCGCCCACTCCCGACCTGGTCGACCATCCCCTGGGCGCCGCCCGGGCCCAGGTGCACGAGACCTATATCGTCGCCCAGACCCGCGACGGAGTCGTCATCGTCGACCAGCACGCGGCCCATGAGCGGCTGGTCTATGAAAAGATGAAGGCCGAGATGGCCGTGGGGGCGGTGGCCCGCCAGGCCCTGCTGATCCCCGAGGTGGTGGAGCTGGACCCGGCCGAGGCCGAGCGGGTCCTGGCCCGGGCCGATGAGCTGGCGGCGCTGGGCCTGGTCATCGAACCCTTCGGCGCCGGCGCCGTGCTGGTGCGCGAGACTCCGGCCCTGCTGGGCGAGACCGACGCGGCCGGCCTGGTGCGCGACATCGCCGATGACCTGGCCGAAAACGACCAGGCCCTGGCGCTGAAGGAGCGGCTGGCCGAGGTCTGCTCGACCATGGCCTGCCACGGTTCGGTGAGGGCGGGCCGACGGCTGACCGGCCCGGAGATGAACGCCCTGCTCCGCCAGATGGAGGTCACCCCCCATTCGGGCCAGTGCAACCACGGCCGCCCCACCTATGTGGAGCTCAAGCTCGCCGACATCGAGCGCCTGTTCGGCCGGCGCTGATCAGGCCGCCGCCTCGGCAGGCTCTTCCACCACGGCGTCCATGCCCTGCGCCATATAGGCTGCGGCGTCGCCGCTCATCTGTTCGACCTGGGTGTCGGGCCGGATCGGCGAAACCGGGTCCGCCAGGTCAAAGAGCATGGCCAACATGGCGAGGACGATTCCCAGCGGACGATGGGCGGACACTGCCCGGCAACCTTGAACAGACAGTGAAGCTGGATCGTCCTCAAGAGTCTGAGAACATTCATAAAAATGTCCCAATACTCAAGCTTCGCCCGCATCACGGCGGGACCATCTTGCCGATGAGCGCGATCCTGCTAGCTTCAGCGTCTCTGGAAGAGGGTCTTATGTCTCCCGTTGCGATGAGCCGCCGAGCCTGAGCCGTCCGCGGACGTGAGAAACGTCCGCACGGAATTCAGGCGCGAACCCCGTCATCCGCGTCGCGTCGGCGCGCGGACGGCATGGCTATGCCTGACCACCGGACGACCTTCCTTGAACATCTCCAAACCGCAGCAAAGGACGCTGCACGCCCTCGCCCAGGGGGCCACCCTTCGCCCTGTCCGTGACCACCGCGGCCATATCATCGATGTCGACTGCATCACCGGAGAGGGGTGGCGGCTGACTGATTGTGACCTGGCCGTCTTCAAGGCCCTGCGCCGTCGGGGCTTCATCTCCAGCCGCAACGGCGGGCCTTATCGGATCACCCGCGACGGCCTGATCAACCTGCGCAGTCGGCAGGACAACCGGACGACCTCACGCCTCTGGTGAGTATGTCAGGAAGTGGACGCGCGCGGCGCCATAGTCGCGGGCGTCCATCTCTTGATAGCCGGCCACGCTCGGCGGCGGTTCGCTGGCTCCCCGCTCCCAGACGACCAGGGCGCCGGGGGCGAGCCAGCCGCCCTTGGCCAGGGCTGGCAGGGCGGCTTCTCCCAGGCCCTTGCCATAGGGCGGATCGACGAAGGCCAGGTCGAAGGCCGGACCATCGCCGCCCGGGCGCAGGCCCAGATCGGTGGCGTCGCGCCGGTGGACCCGGGTGCGGCCGAACAGGCCCATGGCGTCCACATTCTCGCGGATGGCGCCGCGGGCGTCCTCGTCGGTCTCCACGAACAGGCAGAATCTGGCGCCCCGGGACAGGGCCTCGAAGCCGAGTGCGCCGGAGCCCGCAAACAGGTCGATCACCCGCAGGTCCCGCAGGCCGCCCGACCACGGCGCATGCTCCAGGATGTTGAAGATCGCCTGGCGGGCGCGGTCGGAGGTGGGGCGCGTGTTCACCCCTTGCGGCGCGGCCAGGCTCTTGCCGCGGAACTCACCCGAAACGATACGCATGGCCTAGCCCCGGGACTTGGGTCCGCGGGGGCCGCTCGAGCCGCGCGGCGGCCCGGACGGGCGAGGGCCGCCGCGGCTGGGGCCGGGGGGGCGCGGACCCC
>NZ_JAUSLG010000029.1 GCF_030646615.1 Phenylobacterium sp.
AGGCGTTCTCGATGGGGTTGAAGTCGGGCGAGTAGGGCGGCAGCAGGCGCAGTTCCGCGCCGGTGGCCTCGATAGCGCGGCGGACGGCGGCGCCTTTGTGGGCGGGCAGATTGTCCACGATGACGACATCGCCGGGGCTGAGCGTAGGGGCGAGGATCTGCTCGACGTAGGCCAGGAACCAGGCTGCGGTCATGGCCCGGTCCAAAACCATGGGCGCGGTCATGCCTGTGAGGCGCAGCGCGCCGACGAAGGTGGTGGTTTTCCAGTGACCATGCGGCACGCTCATCCGCAGCCGCTGCCCCCGCCGCGCACGGCCGTGGCGGCGCGCCATCTTGGTGGAGGCTCCTGTCTCGTCGATGAACACCAGCCGCTCTGGGTCGAGGTCCAACTGGGTGTCGAACCAGGCCTGCCTGCGGCTCAGGACGTCGGGACGATCCTGCTCGGCCGCGTGCCCGGTCTTTTTTTGAGCGTGATCGCGTGACGCTCAAAGAACCGCCACAGAGTCGAGACCGCCACAGCGATCCCCTGCTGCGCCAGCCGCGCCCGCAGCTCCGCAAGTGTGATGTCGCCCTGAGCCTCGACCAGACCCAGGATCAGCGGCGCGTGCGCCTCGATCCGTCCCGAGCGCATGTCGCCGCCCTGCGGCTTGGCTCGCACATCACCAGTCCGCCGCCGCTGCCTCGTCCAGCGGATCGCGCTTGAGATGCTCACCCCGAACCGCTCAGCAGCCTTGCGACGCGAGAGCCCCTCGTCCACCGCCGACACCACTCGATCCCGCAAATCCACTGACAGAGGTTTGCCCATGCCAACCGGCCTCCTCACCGATCACCACGGTGAATCAGACTCGCGACCTCATGGGAATCCCAACCGAGTCATGCCGCTCGGAAACTGCTCTAGTTCGGCTTCGTGCAGCAGGTTCGGCAGAAATGGAACCGCCCGAAGCCCCACGGACGCCAGCGCCTCCTCTGCCTCGCGGGTGACCCCGTAGCCGTAGGAGAATTCCGACAGGCGTTCGTGCAGCTCCACGGGCATGTCGCTAAACCCCAGGCAGGTCGTAGCGGGTGATCTGAATATCTCCCTCGACGATCCCGACCTCGAGCGCCTCGTTGATCAGACCCGGGGCGACCATCAGGTCGTCCAGGGCGGCGTCGAACAGCTCGCGCTGCTCGATTGGCGGGACGTTCGGGATTAGGATCACCAAGCCGGCGTGGATGTCCTCCTGGGCATAGAGGCGCCGGAAGTCCTTGGCGTTGTTGGTGACGAAGGTGAACTCGCCTTCGCGGATGGGCGCCATCAGATTCCAGTCCTGGGCGCCGCTGAGGCCGCGATAGGTGACGTGGGTCGCCTCATGGCCGCGCTCGACCGCAACCTCCACCAAGGAGGTATGCAGGCATTCATCGATCAGGAAATTCACCCGACCGCCGACGTCGTCGGCTTGCTCCGACCGGCCGGGGGATCGCTTTTGCGGGTAACGCGCCGAGTGCTCTTCATCGTCAGGCCAAGGTCGCTCAGCGACTTCGGCCGACCGCGCCGCGGGTGGGCGGCCGCCCAGATGCGGGCGAGCTCGAGCAGCCGCTCGGTGAGCTTGGGGTAACCCGAGAGCAGCTCTTCGGCCGTCGCGCCTGCCTCCAGCATCGCCGCGATGCCATAGACGGGGATGCGGGTGCCCTTGAACACCGGCTCTCCGCCAAGCGTGGCCTTGTCTTTGCCGACAACCGCCTCCGCCGCCTCAAGATCGCGCACGCCCCGGTCAACTTGCTTGCGGGCCTCCCCGACGTCGACGATCAGCAACTCGTCGGCCTTCACCGTCTTGGCCTTGGGTTTGGCGGCGATCGCCACGAACAGGCGTTGGCGGCGTTCGGCCGACAAGGTGTCTCCGACGCCGCGCCAGACGCGTAGGCGCACCAGGTCCTCGCCGGTCAGGAAGCGGGGAGCGACGCGATTGACCTTGCCGACGGGCGTCACGCGTGCCCTCGCCACCGGCTCGACGATGTGCTTGTCGATGGCGTTATGGACGGCCTTCAGCTTCAGTCCACTGACCGCGCCGGCTTCGGCGGGTGTGTAAAGGCGGGCGGTGTCGGGCATTTAATCGTTCTCCTAGTGGAGAACAATAAGCCCTTGCAGACGATTTCGCAAACGGCGTTCCGACGATACGCCAAGTGGGCGCCCAAGCTCTAGGTCAGACACGCTCCGACCGCCTGGCCCACGCCTCAGTCTCAACGACCCTGCGTTGGAAATCGCCTCGATTGCGCGTCGGGCCGATCATCATTGCGCGTCGCTACACCTACTGGTGGATGGACAGCGCCGCCAAGGACGGGGTTTCACCGGCCGAGGTCATCGAGCGCGGGGGGCTTGGAACTAGCGGAATAGCCGCGGACGGCACGCCGCCAGGGCCTTAAGCGACCGTTGAGGTGATCGCGCCTTCCTTGTAGCGAGCCGGAGCAGATTTCGAGGATGGCGGATCCAGGTTGCCGACGCGTTTCTTCTCGTCGATCGGCGTTCAACGCCTAGGGTGTTCGACGTCGGCGACGCTGCGCAGCGCGCGACCGTTCTGGGGTCCGGTGAACACGTCGGCCTTTCGCACCGCCTTGGGAAAGATCAGACCGGTTTCGGTCTCGATCTTCGCCACCGACACCTGGAAGTTTTGCCCCGGCTCGGTGCTGTTGGGTCCCACCGGCAGGCGTTCGAACGGGATGTTCAGGGCGTAGTCCTGCTGGCTGACGATATAGGCGCTGGTGAAGAGCTTGCCGGCCTTGTCGGCGACAGCGATCACCTTCCAGAAGAACTGCGGAATCAGGATGCCGCGGTGCTCTTCATCGTCCGAGCGCAGGATCGGCCCGGAGAACACCGTCGCCCGAACATCCTCCTCGTCGGTGTTGTAGAGCAGGAAGTTCTCGAGACCCTGCCAGAGGTCCGCACCCTCGTTGAACCCCCAGTACTGCGCCGAACAGTTGGTCCAATAGAAGGTGTCGTCATTGGCCTGGGCGGCCTCACGAATGTCACCCCAGACCGGATCGAGACGCCGGACCAGATGGCCGCGATCGAAGTAGTTCTTCGAAGGCACGGGCTCCCCGCCATAGAGCTCGTCGCCGTTCTGTAGCTCTTCGGGCAGGCGCGGGTCATAGTACCAAGTGTCTTTGCCGCGGTTGAGATTGGTCCAACGCGCGCCATCGACGTTCACGGCGGTGAAAAAGGCGATCTTGCGCTTGGGGTCGCCGTTGAAAACCAGCGAGAAGTGCAGATAGCGCAACACGTCATCGGCCGCGCCCGCGACCTTGGCCGGGGCGCCATGGGCAAGCGCCCCGGCGCCCAGTGTCGGCAGCGGGACCGAGGTCGGGAGGAAGTCGGGATCATAGCCCGTGCGGCCGTCGAAATAGGTGGCGGGCCGCGTGTGCCGGGAGGGTTTCTTAGCGGCCTCGAAGCCATCCGAAGAGCCGAGGCTCAGTCTCGTCGCCGGTGCGCTCGCGGTGATGATCGGCAGGCCGACGATGCTCTGGCCCGCGACCGTTCCGGCGAAGGCCTCCGCCCCGGTCGCGTCGGCCACAAAGGCCGCGATCAGCGATCCCGGCATCGCGCCCGTGTCCTTCGCCTGATCCTCGACGTCGGCGACCAGCCGCGAGATCCGCACCCCCTCGTTGGCGAGCCAGTGTACCCGCTCGGCCGGAAGTTTCCGGGCCAGGGTCGCGGGCGCCGTGGTCCCATCGGCCAGCACCCAATGCTCTTCGCCGTTGACTTGGCGCCGCTCTGGCACGCCGGCGTGGTGCAGGCAGACGACCTGCCAGGCGTCTGTGCAGACCGGCGCGCCTGACGAGCCGGGGGCCGTATCCGATGAGTACCAGAGAAAGTTGTCGCGCTCAGGATCGGCGTCGTCGCCATATTTGACGACCTTGTTCTCCCGCAGCGAGATGCGCTTCGTGCGCGCGTCCGGATGCTGGATGATCGTGACGTACTGGCCGACATCGACCTTGTTGGTGCGCGGATCGAGCCGCAGGTAGCCGAGATCGGCGATCGGCGTTGCGCCGTCTTCGCTCACCGCCGCGATGGCCACGATCGTGTAATCGAGCTTGTCCTTGGGACTGGTGATGAAACCGTCCTGCGGGGTCAGCTGGAACCGCGTTGTGCGGCGCAGCCGCCCCTCCCCATCCAGTTCGTAGCCGAACTCCACCGTGGCCCTCAGCGCATCCTGCGCCGTGGGCAGCACATGGTTGTTGGTGAGCAGGAGCCGCGGGCCGATCAGGAACCCGGTGCCCCACTCGCTGCCATCGCCCAGCATCGCCGCGACGTTGATCCGGCAGACGGTTCGGGCGGCCATCAGGCCGCGCTCCAGATAGTTGATTTCGACGAGGTCGTTTTCGCCGATCAAGGCTTCCAAAACGTCGAAATCGACACCGGCGCCGGCGCGGGCGCGGTGGACGATCTGATCCACCAGCCGGGTCGGGCTGGGTTGCGGCTTGCCGGCCCCCCGTCCCGCTGCGAGTTCTCCACGAAGCTGCGGATCGTCGAATTGCGAAGCGAACATGTTTGTCTCCCGCTTTTGCCGGTAAGTATAACGCCGTTCGCTACATAGTTGTGACGCCCTCTAAACGCCCTTCGCGCGCGGCGTTCATAAGGGGCGTACGCCCCTCGCGCCCACCGGGGTTCGCGCGGCCAACTGGCCGACCAAGTCCAAGGCATGCCGTACAGGTGATGGCACAAAGTCGGCGGAGGTCTTTGCTCAGACTGGGCGGACATATCTGAGCTGCGCTCCAGCCCATCCGCAGCTCTTCTCCGGCCTGCCCGTCCCGGCTGACGGGCGCTGCGAACGTCGTGGTCTAGTAGTGCATCGATTGCGCGCGGCGTCGTTTGGGACCTCGATCCCAGCTCGTGCGACCCTGCGCGGGCGCCGGCGATCCAGGCCCATGCCGGGCTGCGGTCTTGTCCCATTCCGCGGCCAGCCAGAGGCAATAGTCCCGTTCGCCACCGCCGAGAGCCGCCGCCTTGGCGCGCAGCGCCGCCGCCAGGCCGGTTGGAGTGAAAGGCTGATCCATGGGGAGCGCATCGGTTTTGCGGCGAGTGGACATTGTTGTGCGCCCGTCGCGTCATGGCCGCAAGCTTGGCCGAAGGGAGCGGGTCGACCCGCGGTCAGGCCGCCTCGAACAGCGATATGGCCTTCGGTGCGATCGGCTCGACCTGGACCGCGGCCACGAGGCGGGCCGCAAGCGCCTGCAGCCAACGGGCGTCCTCCCCGGCGCGATGTCTCCGGAACGGCAGCCGGGCCAAGTCGTAAACGATCCGCGACACAGTCTCGTCGCTGACCTTCAATCGGTCGATCAAGGCGTCGATGTGATAGACACGGAGCAAGGGCGGCGTCCCGGCTGCGGTCTCGAGGACGCGCATCCAGCCGGCGTCGAGGTAGCTATCGGCGAACAGCAGCTGGTCGCCGACGACCGCGGTCAGTTCGCCGAGCACCTCTCGGGCTGGGACGCCGTCGCGCACGAGCTGATCGTAGGTGAGGCCGTGCAGGTGCTCGGCCTCGTCGGTCCAGGTCCAGTCTCGCCAAGCTGGCTCGGGCCGGATCAGCCACGACCACACCATGCCGCCGGAGCCCGCGACGCCGACTTCGATCGGGTAGGAGCGGCCGTGCTGGGGGAGACAGGACGCCTCGAAATCAAGCGTAAGCACCGGAGACATGGAAACGTCAGGTCCAAGGAAATGCGGTCTCGCCAAGGCGAGACCGCTGAGATCGGAAGATGGGCGGGAGGTCTCGCTCGCGCCAGGCCTCAGAGGGGATAGGCGAGGCCGTAGGCGCCGTAGACTTGCTCGCCATAGGCGCGGTCGAAGGTCGGAGCCTCTGCGGAGAAACGCGGCGCCTTCTCCAGCGTCTCCTTGTCGATATCGACGACATAGCCGCCCTGGTCGACGTCGTAGCTCAGCGCCTCCCACGGCAGCGGGTAGTAGTCACTGCCGACGCCGAAAAAGCCCCCAAACTGCAGGACGGCGTACTCGACCTGTCCAGAGTGCTTATCGACCATGAAATTATGGATGGAGCCGAGCTTGTCCCCGTCAGCGCTGAATACCGCCGTGCCCTCGACCTTATCGGAAGCGATCAGGTCGGCGGTTTCTTCTGTGGCGATCTCGTCGTCGCCGTCGATGTCGAGGTGGTCGTCGGTATCGGTCATCTGGAGTCTCCGGCTGCTGTGAGTCTCCCCCGCAGCGCGAACCTGGGCCGGGGGCGCGACATCAATGTGACGCCTCGCAGAACTTATTGCAGCGAAGGACTCCGGCATCGAACGAGAGCAGCCGGCTGTCGGGCTCGGTCCCGCCGCTTAACCGTCTCAGCCATTGTGCGTCGAGCTTCTCGATCTCGCGTTCGTCTCACCGACCGTGCGCCCAGTCTCAAACAGCGTGCGCCGGGGAGACGCTCCGGTCTCAGCTAATGTGCGCCGAAAACGGCGTTCGATTGCGCGTCGGCCTGGTCATCATTGCGCGTCGCTACACCTAGCCGTCGACTTCCCGGATGACGAGACGATGCGCATCAGCCACGAAGCCATCTACCAGGCGCTCTACGTCCAAGGTCGGGGCACCTTGCGCCACGAACTGACTGCCTGCCTGCGAACCGGGCGGACCTTGCGCACGCCGCGCGGTCGTATCGGTCTGCGCGGCAAGAACTGAGGTGGCGCCGGAAATTCGGACAGTTGGCTAAGGTAGGTTCGACCCCTTTGAAGGACGGACTTTATGACTGGGAAGCGGAAGCGGTACTCGGCTGATTTTAAGGCCAAGGTGGCGCTGGAGGCGTTGAAGGGGGAGCTGACCCTGTCGCAGTTGGCGACGAAACACGGCGTCCACCAGACGATGATCGCGGCGTGGCGCGAGCAGGCCATCGAGGGGCTTTCCGGGGTGTTCTCCGGCAAGGCCGAGGCGGCCGAGGGCGCCCGGGAGGGCGAGATCGACAAGCTGCACGCCAAGATCGGCCAGCTGGTGGTGGAGCGGGATTTTTTAGCCAAAGCCTTCGGTCGTTGAGCCTGGACCGGAGGCGACAAATGATCGAGCCCGAGCATCCCCGATTATCGATCCAGCGGCAGTGCGCCCTGGTCTCGATCAGCCGCTCGGCCTTCTACTACCAGCCGGCGGGCGAGACCCTGCTGAACCTGGCGCTGATGCGGCTGATCGACGAGGCGTTCCTGGAGACCCCCTGGTACGGCTCTCGCCAGATGGCCCGCCATCTTCGCCGCCAGGGCTATGAGGTGGGCCGGATGCGGGTGCGCAGGCTGATGGCCAAGATGGGCCTGGCGCCGATCTATCAGAAGCCGCGCACCACGATCCCGCACCCGGAGCACCGGGCCTACAAGTACCTGCTGCGCGGGCTGGTCATCGACCGGCCCAACCAGGTCTGCGCTGCAAGTGTGAAGTTGGGTAGATTTGACGATCTGTCGGGGTGCGGTCGAAGTCAGCGGTCCCGAGCGCGCGCCGCTGCTATCGCTCTCCATGTAACCTTAAGATTTCATCGTTACCTAACTTGATCGCCGCAAAGCATTGACTTTGTGGATCGGGATGGGGTCGGGCCATGGCGCGAACACGGGAAGCTGCGGAGCCGGTCGCCGAGGTCGCTGAGCGCCTGGCGCGGATCATCGAGTTGCTGCCAGCCGGAGCCGTCCACGTGCGGGCCGGCGTCCTGTCGATGAATGCGGCGATGGAAGAGGTCACAGGGT
>NZ_JAUSLG010000035.1 GCF_030646615.1 Phenylobacterium sp.
TACCCAGCTTTTTGGCGATCACGCCGGTACGCATCGGATCAATCCCCTCAGAGCTTGATCTCGACGTCCACGCCGGCGGACAGGTCGAGCTTCATCAGCGCGTCCACGGTCTGCGGGGTGGGGTCGACGATGTCGAGCACACGCTTGTGCGTGCGGATTTCAAACTGCTCGCGCGACTTCTTGTCGATGTGCGGCGAGCGGTTGACGGTGAATTTCTCAATAAGGGTCGGCAGGGGAATAGGACCCCTGACGGTGGCGCCGGTGCGCTTGGCCGTATTGACGATCTCACGAGTGGAATGGTCCAGCACGCGGTGATCGAAGGCCTTGAGCCGGATGCGGATGTTCTGACGATCCATATCGCTCTTAATTTTCCCTACAGACGGCGGTCCGCCCGCGTGACTTTGACCATTTCAAAGACCAACTCCGGAGCCTCCAAAGCGAAAGGCGCCGTACGCGTAGCCCGCAAAAACGAATTCGGCCCGCGCGTAACCGCGAGGGCCACCCCCTGAAACCTCAGCCGGAGCTGTCGATCCCAGGTCGTTCTGCGAACCGCGTCTGCGACAGAAGCCGCACAGCCGGTCCAACAGGAGGCGCGTTAGTACCCACGCGACTCGCTCCCGTCAAGGGCTGCTCGCCGCTGATCGACCCAATCAGCGGGCCTCATCGACGGTTATGGCGCCCGAACCGACGACGGAGCGCTCGATCTGGCCTCGAACCCGCCTGACCTCGACGTCGCCCGAGCCCACGATCCGCGCCTGGAGGGCGCCCGATTCGCCGCCGAAGCTGGCGTCGCCGGAGCCGGCGATGTTGGCGTTGAAGTTGTCCACCCGGCCCGCGGCCACATCTACGTCGCCGGGGCCGGCGATCCGGACCTGCAGCAACGGCCCGACCACCTCGGCCACCTTGACGTCGCCGGAGCCCGCCACATCGATCTTCAGGGCGCCCCGGACCTGACGCAGGCTGAGATCTCCCGAGCCCGCGACGCGCAGATTCGATTCGCCTGCATTTCCACCGCGCACATCGCCGGAGCCGGCCAGCGACAGGCTGAGCTTGCCGGCCACATGGGCGATGGTCCAGTCGCCGCACCCGGCGTTGGAGAAGCTCAGGCTCTGGCTGCGGCCCACGGAGCCGAAGACGGCGCCGCCCACAGAGACCTCGGCGTCCCGCGGCGTGCGGATCACCACCTGGGGCATGTCGTCATAGGCCACCTCCCCCACACCGGCGACGGTGACGGACGGACGGCCGCCGCGGGTCCGGCAGGACCGGATGGCGCGGTCCAGGTCGCCATCGACGATCACATCGGCGCCGTCGGAGCGCACCTGCAGCGGCAGGCTGGGATTGGTGGACAGGATATCCACCCGGATGTCCTGGCGGTCCTCGGGCACGACCACCACCCGGGCGACGGCGTCCCTGACATGGACCTCGGCGGCCTGGGCGGCGCCGGCCACGGCCAGGCCCGCCAGGGCCAGCCCGGAAATCGTCATCGAACGGCGCATGGGCGCTCCCCTTCTTCGTCCTGAGAGGAGGCTAGCGGGGCTCTGGGGCCGACACAGCTTAATTCGAGGTCATGACACGGCGGTCATCCCGCCCGGCCGGCGAGGGTCCGAGGGTCCCCTCCCCTGCCCCGCGCAGGCGGGCAGGCGCCCGACTCACCGCAGGTCGCCCCACGGAAAAGGCCGCCGGGGTTTCCCCGGCGGCCTTGGCCTTAGGTCACAGGTTTGAGGCCTGGACTATTCGACGATCTTGGCCACCACGCCGGCGCCGACCGTGCGGCCGCCTTCGCGAATGGCGAAGCGCAGGCCCTGGTCCATGGCGATCGGGGTGATCAGCTCCACGTCCAGCTCGGCATTGTCGCCCGGCATGATCATTTCCACGCCTTCGCGCAGCTTGATGATCCCGGTCACATCCGTCGTCCGGAAGTAGAACTGCGGACGATAGTTGGTGAAGAACGGCGTGTGACGGCCACCCTCTTCCTTGGTCAGGATATAGGCCTCGGCCACGAACTTGGTGTGCGGCGTGATCGAGCCCGGCTTGCAGAGCACCTGGCCACGCTCGACGTCTTCACGCTTGGTGCCGCGCAGCAGCACGCCCACGTTGTCGCCCGCCTGGCCCTGGTCCAGCAGCTTGCGGAACATCTCGACGCCCGTGCAGGTCGTCTTCTGCACCGGACGGATGCCGACGATCTCGACTTCCTCGCCGACCTTGACGATCCCCTTCTCGATACGACCGGTCACCACCGTGCCCCGGCCCGAGATCGAGAACACGTCTTCCACAGGCATCAGGAACGGAAGGTCCACCGGACGCTCCGGCTGCGGGATGTACTCGTCCACCGTCTTCATCAGCGCCAGGATCGCCTGCTCGCCAATCTCCGGGTCGCGGTTTTCAACAGCGGCCAGGGCCGAGCCCTTGGTGATCGGGATGTCGTCGCCCGGGAACTGATAGGACGACAGCAGCTCGCGCAGCTCCATCTCCACCAGGTCCAGCAGCTCCTCGTCGTCGACCATGTCGACCTTGTTCAGGAACACCACCAGGGCCGGCACGCCAACCTGACGGGCCAGCAGGATGTGCTCGCGCGTCTGCGGCATCGGACCATCGGCGGCCGAGCACACCAGGATCGCGCCGTCCATCTGCGCCGCGCCCGTGATCATGTTCTTCACATAGTCGGCGTGGCCAGGGCAGTCGACGTG
>NZ_JAUSLG010000036.1 GCF_030646615.1 Phenylobacterium sp.
CTGTTCATCGGCCTGGAAAACGACATCGACGGCATGGTCCACCTGTCCGACCTGGACTGGACCGCGCCCGGCGAGGAAGTCATCACGCGCTACCAGAAGGGCGAGATGGTCAAGGCTCAGGTCCTGGACGTCGACGTCGAGAAGGAGCGTATCTCGCTCGGCATCAAGCAACTGGCCGGCGACCCGATGGCCGGCGACTCCTACCGCAAGGGCCAGACCGTGACCGTCACGGTCACCGAGGTCACCACCGGCGGCATCGAAGTGCGTCTGGGGGATGAAGAAGCCCCGATGACGGCCTTCATCCGCAAGTCGGACCTGTCGCGCGATCGCGCCGACCAGCGCCCCGAGCGCTTCGCCGTGGGCGACCGCGTCGACGCCCAGGTGGCCAATGTCGACAAGGCGGCCCGTCGCCTGTCCCTGTCGATCAAGGCCCTGGAAATGGCCGAAGAGAAGGAAGCCATCGAGCAGTTCGGCTCGTCGGACTCCGGCGCCTCCCTGGGCGACATCCTGGGTGCGGCCCTGCGCGAAAAGGGCGGCAAGGACTAAGCGTCCTTCAGCCTCTCGTAAGCTGAACGAGGCCCTGTCCGGTTTTCCGGGCAGGGCCTTTTTCTTGGCCGATTTCTGGTTCTTGGCCAGTTTCTGGGTCGATCGGGGGCCTACGGCTGAGCTTGGCCGGATCGAGCCTTGATCATCCCCGGGGACTCGCCCATGGTCGCGGCCGCCGAAAGAGCGAAAAAGACCCATGATCAAATCTGAACTGATCGCCCGCCTGGCCGAGGAAAATCCCCATCTGACGCAGCGCGATATCGAGCGCGTCGTGGGGGTGATCCTGGAGCGGATGATTGTCGCCCTGGAAGAGGGCGGCCGTGTCGAGCTCCGGGGCTTCGGCGCCCTTTCGGTGCGCGCCCGCGACGCCAGGTCCGGCCGCAATCCCCGCACCGGCGAGCCGGTGGACGTCCGCGCCAAGCACGTGCCCTTCTTCAAGAGCGGCAAGGAACTGCGCGAGCGGTTGAACGCTGACTGACAGCTGGCCGCCGCCGCGCCCATTTTCAGCCTGACCGGAGGAGTCCCGGCTTGAGTATCGTCTCCGAATTCCGCGAATTCATCTCCCGCGGCAATGTCATCGACCTGGCTGTCGGCGTGATCATCGGCGCCTCGTTCAACGCCATCGTCAAAAGCCTGGTCGATCAGATCATCATGCCGCCCATCGGCCTGCTGACCGGCGGCATCGACTTCTCCCGGCTCAAATGGGTGCTGCGGCCCGAGGACCCCACGACCGAGGCGGTGGAGCAGGTGGCCATCATGTATGGCGCCTTCATCAATACGTTGATCCAGTTCGTCATCGTCGCCTGGGCGGTCTTCATGCTGGTGAAGCTGGTCAACGCCATGCGCCGCAAGGAGGCCGAGCAGCCCCCGGAGGCCAAGCCGGCGCCGACCGCCACCGAGGTGCTGCTGATGGAGATCCGCGACCAGCTCAAGGCCCAGAACGGCGTTCACGACAGCCTGCCCCCGAAGGCCTGAGGCGCAAGGCGCCTTGCCCTAAGGCCCCGCCATCCCCTAATCCACGGGACCATGAGCCCTCCCCGCATCGCCACCAAGATCTGCGGCCTGTCGACGCCGCAGGCGGTCAGCGCCGCCCTGGACGGCGGGGCGGCCTATCTGGGCTTCGTGTTTTTCGACAGGAGCCCGCGCAATATTGACCTGCAGGACGCCGCCCGCCTGGCCGAGCCGGCGCGGGGGCGGGCCCAGATCGTGGCGGTGACCGTCGATCCCTCCGACGCCCTGCTCGACCGGATCGAGACCGGGCTCAATCCCGACTTCATCCAGCTGCACGGTAAGGAGCCGGCCGAACGGGTGCGGGCCGTGGGGGTGCGCACCGGCGCCAAGACCATCAAGGCCATGTCGATCTCCAGCGCGTCCGACCTGGACGCCGCCGCCCGCTATGAAGGGGCGTCCGACCACCTGATGTTCGACGCCAAGCCGCCAGAGGACGCCGTCATCCCCGGCGGGACCGGCGCGCGCTTCGACTGGAGCCTGATGATCGGCCGCCGTTTCACCCGCCCCTGGTTCCTGGCCGGCGGCCTCGATCCGTGGAATGCGGTTGAGGCCATCGCCCTCTCCGGCGCGCCTGTGGTGGACGTTTCCTCTGGCGTGGAACGCGGTCCCGGACTAAAGGACCCGGCCTTGATCACGGCGTTCCTGGACGCCGTGCGCCGCGCATGACGAGCATTTTGCAAGGACGCGCCGACCCGTGAACGCCCCCATTCCGCCCGCCACACCCAACGATTTCGCCGCCTATCCGGACGCCCAGGGCCGCTTCGGCCAATTCGGCGGGCGTTATGTGGCCGAGACGCTGATGCCGCTGGTCCTGGACCTGGAGGCCGCCTATCTCGCGAGCCGCGAAGACACCGCCTTCCAGGCCGAGCTGGCCGGCCTGCTGACCCACTATGTGGGCCGACCCTCGCCGCTCTATTTCGCCGAGCGGCTGACCGAGCATTTCGGCGGGGCGAAGATCTATTTCAAGCGCGAGGACCTGAACCACACCGGCGCGCACAAGATCAACAACTGCATCGGCCAGATCCTGCTGGCCCGGAAGATGGGCAAGACCCGCATCATCGCCGAGACTGGAGCTGGCCAGCACGGGGTGGCTACGGCCACCGTCTGCGCCCGGTTCGGCCTGCCCTGCGTGGTCTATATGGGCGCCGTCGATGTGGCGCGGCAGAAGCCCAACGTCTTCCGCATGAACCTGCTGGGGGCCGAGGTCACGCCGGTGACCAGCGGCGCCTCGACGCTCAAGGACGCCATGAACGAGGCCCTGCGCGACTGGGTCACGAATGTGGAGGACACCTACTACCTGATCGGCTCGGCCGCCGGGCCGCACCCCTATCCGATGATGGTCCGCGACTTCCAGGCGATCATGGGCCGGGAGATCCGCGAGCAGATCCTCGAGGCCGAGGGCCGCCTGCCCGACGCCGTGGTCGCCTGCGTCGGCGGCGGCTCCAACGCCATCGGCACCTTCCACCCCTTCCTGAATGACGAGTCGGTGCGGATCATCGGGGTCGAGGCGGCCGGGGACGGCATGGGCACCGATCGCCACGCCGCGGCCATCAATGGCGGTCGCCCGGGGGTCCTGCACGGCAACAAGACCTATCTGCTGCAGGACGCCGAGGGCCAGATCACCGAGGCCCACTCCATCTCGGCCGGTCTCGACTATCCCGGCATCGGACCCGAGCATTCCTGGCTGCATGATGTGGGCCGGGCGCAGTATCTGACCGCCACCGACATCGAGGCCCTGGACGCCTTCAAGCTCTGCGCCGAGCTGGAGGGCATCATCCCGGCCCTGGAATCCTCGCACGCCATCGCCCGCCTGCCCGACATCGCCCGCGAGGTCGGCAAGGGTGGGATCGTGGTGATGAACCTGTCGGGCCGGGGCGACAAGGACGTGGCCACCGTGGCCGACCACCTGGGACGCACGATTTGACGAAATCCCGTATCGAGGCGCGGTTCGCCGCCCTGAAGGCCCAGGACCGGGCCGCCTTCGTGGCCTATGTGATGGCCGGCGATCCCGACCGCGCCACCGCGCTGAAGATCCTGCAGGGCCTGCCCGCCGCCGGCGCCGATCTGATCGAGCTGGGCTTCCCCTTTTCCGATCCCATGGCCGAGGGGCCGCCGATCCAGAAGGCCGCCCAGCGCGCCCTGAAGAACGGCATGACCCTGAAGGGCGTCCTCGACCTGGCCGCGGAATTCCGGCAGGGCGATGACGTCACGCCGCTGATCCTGATGGGCTATCTGAACCCCCTGGTGACCTGGGGCTTCGAGGCCTTCGCCCAGGCCGCGGCCCAGGCCGGGATCGATGGCCTGATCATCGTCGACTGCCCACCGGAGGAGGCTGATCCCCTGGCCGACGCCCTGGACGCCGCCGACATCTCCCTGATCCGCCTGGCCACCCCGACCACCGACGACAAGCGCCTGCCGGTGGTGCTGCGGCGGACCTCGGGCTTCGTCTATTATGTCTCGGTGACCGGGGTGACCGGCGCCAAGGAGGCCGACGCCGAGGCCGTGCGCCCGGCCGTGGCCCGCATCCGCGCCGCCTCTGGCCTGCCGGTGGCGGTGGGTTTCGGCATCCGCACGCCTGAGCGGGCTGGCGCCATCGCCCGGGTGGCCGACGCCGCGGTGGTCGGCTCAGCCCTGGTGGACGAGGTGGCCGAGGCCCTGGCGGTGAACGAAGACGTGACCGGACGTGTTCTTTCCAAAGTCCGCGCCCTGGCCGAGGCTGTTCGCCAAGCCAGAACTTCCCTCCCGGCCTAGATCGAACCCATGGCTGACCAGAAAAACGAAAAACCGGCGCGGCCTCAGGGAAGCCAGGGCGGCTGGCTCTCCCGGATCGCGCCCGGCATCCGCAACGCCTTCGTCAAGCGCGAGACGCCGGAGAATCTGTGGGTCAAGTGCCCCGACAGCGGCGAGATGATCTATCGCCCCGACCTGGAGGCCGCCCTGTGGGTGACGCCCTCGGGCCACCACATGCGCATCGGCGCCAAGGACCGCCTGACCATCACCTTCGATGAGGGCGCCTACGACAAGATCTCCACCCCGCACGTGGTCGAAGATCCGCTGAAATTCCCCGACGACCGGCCCTATGGCGAGCGCCTGAAGGCGGCCCGCAAGGCTACCGGCGAGCACGACGCCATGGCCATCGGCGTCGGCAGGATCGGCGGTCTCGAGACCGTGGTCGTCGTCCAGGACTTCGCCTTCATGGGCGGCTCCCTGGGCATGGCGGCCGGCGAGACATTCATCAAGGCCGCCCATGAGGCCATCGCCCGCCAGTGCCCCTTCGTGATCTTCACCGCCTCGGGCGGGGCGCGGATGCAGGAGGGGACGCTCTCCCTGATGCAGATGGCCCGCACGACCCTGGCGGTGAACGAACTGCGGGCCGCGGGCCTGCCCTATATCGTCGTGCTGACCGATCCCACCTCCGGCGGGGTGACCGCCTCCTACGCCATGTTGGGCGATGTGCATCTGGCCGAGCCCAATGCGATGATCGCCTTTTCCGGCCGCCGCGTGATCGAGCAGACCATCCGCGAGATCCTGCCGCCGGGCTTCCAGCGCTCGGAGTTCCTGGCCGAGCGGGGCATGGTCGACCGGGTGGTCAGCCGCCCGGATCTGCCGGCCATGCTGAGCTCGATCCTCACCACCCTGATGATGGGACGCGCCCGCTCGACAGCCGCCTGACCCCCGCCAAAGCCGTCCTCCCCCAAGGCCCCGCCGCGCGAGCGCTTGCCCATGTATGATCCGATCCGGGCCTCAGACGCGGTGATCGCCCGCCTGCGCGCCAATCATCCCAGTCTGATCGACCTGACCACCGGCCGGGTCGAGCGCCTGCTGGCCGCCCTGGATCACCCTGAACGTCGCCTGCCGCCGGTGATCCATGTGGCCGGCACCAACGGCAAGGGCTCGACGGTGGCCTATATGCGCGCCATGGCCGAGGCGGCGGGCCTCGAGGTCCACGCCCTGACCTCGCCGCATCTGGTGCGCTTCGCCGAACGCATCCGGGTGGCCGGCGAGCTGATCACCGATGACCGGCTGGAAGCCCTGATCGCCGAGGTCGAGGCGGCCAATGCGGGCGAACCCATCAGCTTCTTCGAGATCACCACGGTGCTCGCCCTGCAGGCCTTCGCCCAGACCCCGGCCGACCTGTGCCTGATCGAGGTGGGCCTGGGGGGCCGCTTCGACGCCACCAACATCTTCGATGCGCCAGCCGTGAGCGTCATCACCCCGGTGGACTATGATCACCTGGAGATGCTGGGACCGGAGCTGTCCAAGATCGCCTGGGAGAAGGCCGGGATCATCAAGGCCGGGCGGCCGGTGGTGGTCGCCCGCCAGATGGACGAGGCCCTGGCCGCCATCGAGGCCGAGGCCCGGAGCCTTTCGGCCCCGCTCACCCTGATGGGCCGGGACTTCGACGCCTGGGAGGCGGGCGGGCGCCTGCTGGTGCAGACTTCCGAGCGGCTGCTGGACCTGCCGCCGCCGGCCCTGTTTGGTCCCCACCAGTTCGCCAATGCCGGCCTGGCGGTCGCCGCCCTGCTGGCCCTGGACGATCCCCGCATCGAAGAGGACGCCATGGCCCGGGGCCTGGCGGCCACGGTCTGGCCCGCCCGCTTCCAGCGCCTGCGGGACGGGACACTCGGCAGGATGGCCCAGGAGCGGGGCGCCGATCTCTGGCTGGACGGCGGCCACAACCCCCACGCCGGAGCGGCGCTCGCCCAGGCCGTGGCGCGCCTGGTGGCTCGGGACCCGCGGCCCGTGGTGCTGGTCAGCGCCATGTTCGCCCGCAAGGACGCCCAGGGCTTCTTCGCCCCCTTCGGCGAGCTTGCCCCCCGTGTCGTCGCCACCAGCTTCGACTCCCCCAACGCCGCTCCGGCCGAGGAGATCGCCGCGGCCGCCCGGGGGGCGGGCCTGGCGGCCCAGACCGCTCCCGACGTCACCGCCGCCCTGGCCGCGGCCCTGGCCCTTGAGGGGCCTGCGCCCCACGTGCTGATCTGTGGCGGCCTGCACTTCGCCGGCGAGGTCCTGGCCATGGACCCGGAGACCTGGCCCCGCTGAGGCGAACTCGCCACATTTGCGGTGCTCAACCCGATCGCCGCGTCCTATGCTGGGTCCCTGCGCCCATCGGATTCTGGCGCCTTGCAACCGTCGAAGCCGGAGATCGACATGACCGCCTGCGCACGCTTCCGACCGCTGGTGGCCGCCGCCGCCCTGGTCCTGCTCGTGGCCTGCTCCGATCGGGAGCGTGATCGGGCGCAACCGTCGGCCGAGGCGCCGCCTGCGCCCGCCGCCGCGCCGGAGACGACGCCGCCGGTTCCGACCCTGCCGGCGGTGGATGTGGCCAATGCCGAGCAGTTCGTCACCGACGAGGGCGACCGGCTGGAGAGCCTGACCTTCGACCCCGTGGGCGAGATGACGGTGGAGGGGGTGGCCGACGGCTCTGTGGCCCCCATCTACGCCGTGCCGGTGGCGGCCGGCCAGACCCTGACGGCCACCTTGGAATCGTCGAGCAGCAACATCTATTTCAACATCAGCGACGCCGCCGACCACAGTGGCGCGGCGCTCTTCCGCGGGGAGGTCCAGGGCGAGGCCGCCAGCCTCACCGCCCCGCGCGACATGACCTATGTCCTGACCCCGTTCCAGCCGCGGGCGACGGCCCGCCGCGCGGAGACCGCCCCCTATCGCCTGACCGTGGCGCGGAACTGAGCCGCGGCCGGGGCGGGCGCACGGCGCTTTCTTTGGGAAGGTGGCGAGGGGGTGGCCGAGACGGCCTTGCCGGGCTAAGGGCCTGCCATGGCGAAAACCAACCAGAACCCCGAGTTCGAGATCAAGGTCGAGGGCGAGCCCTATGTCTGGCGCATCCAGCGCCAGCCCCAGTGGTCCAGCGACACGGCCGGCTGGCGCGGCATGGCGATCGCCGTGCGCCACCAGGAGGGCCAGCGCGAAGCCGTGGTGGAGTTTCCTCCCGGCCGCCAGCCCAAATACGGCGCCCCCCAGCTCCAACCCTCGCAGATCGGGACCGAGCTGGTGGCCCGGGCCATCGCCTCGGCCATCGGGGCCGGATGGGAGCCCCTGTCCCGGGGCAAGACCGTCACCATCGTCGTCGATGCTGAGGGCCGCTGAGGCGGTCAGGCGGGCCGTTGAAAGAACGTCTGCAAGAGCCAGCCGAGCAGGGTGACGCCTAAGAGGGCGAGCAGCAGATACCGCCACAGGGCGTAATTAGGTCGTTCGAGGTCCGCGGGCCGTTCGCGCCGCCCAGGCCGCACGGCAGCGGAGCGCAGGAGAACCCAGTCCGTCGCATCGTCCTCATCATAGACGAAGCCTGTATAGTGGCCGACCACCTGCATGGGGACCTCGAAGACGTAATCGACGTCTTCCTCGCCCGCCTGCGCCTTGAGCGCCTTGGCCTTGAGGTCCGCGAGGATGGCCGGCGGCGCGCCTTCCACCGCCAGGGGGCGGGCCTCGTCGTCCGGGTCGTGCGTCACCGACCACTGAAGCTCGCCGCCGTGATATCCGTGGGCCTCGGAATACATGACGATGGTGGACATCTCACATCCGACCGCCATCTGGTCCGTGGTGGCGGCGGCCGTGGCGAGATCATCGGCCAGATCCAAGTCCCGTTCGCTCGTCACGACGAACCAGCCCCCGGGAAAGGTCCGGCAGGTGAAGCCGCCATCAAACCAGTCGCCGGCCGGCGCATCAGGCACGGGCTCCAGCCCAAGCACGCCCAGAACCTCTTCCTGCGAGGCGCCCTGCACCCCGATCCAAGCCGCCCTCATGGCGCCCTCCCTTCTTGCCTAGACGGGTATTGCTCCAGCCCCTGCTCCCATGGATACAGGATAGAGGCCGGCAGGCCAAAGACGGCCCCGATATCCCGTGGCAGGACGTGGTCAACGCGGTAGTTTTTGAAGGCCTTGACGGCCTGTAGCTGGCGCTTGGAGAGCCTTGCGGATCGGCCAAACTTTGACTCGATAAGTTCGCTGACGACCCCATTCCGGTATGAGCGAAGATCCGGAAAGGTGTAACCGCCCCCAGGGAGATCTTCCTTGGTTTTTGCCGCAGGTCCGGTTCTGTCACCACGCACAAAATTTCTGATGCGAGACGCTTGTTCTCCGGTCAGCTCCTTGTCCTTCCTGGACATGCTATCAGCGTGCCGTGTTGCGCTCCGGCCCACCAATCCCCCGACGATGGCCGCAGCGGCGGCGGACTCCCGCCCCCGTGCCGCCGATTGCGTATCAAGGCCGCCGTCCAGCGTGTCCTGGGCCACTGACTCGGTGAGCCCGGCAGCGGCGCTCGCTTGGGCTACATTGCCGCGCCGAGCAGCCAAGGCGCCGAGCGCTCCGCCGACAACGGCGCCGCCATAGTCGCCTGGCGTTCCGATCTTCCGACGCGAGATGTCGCCAGCCGCTTGGCCGATGGCGCCGACCCCGCCACCCGCCCCAGCTAGAGCGGCGGTCTCTCGGAAAATGAGCGGCGCAGCCTGCGCGATGCGAACACCTCGGGCGGCGGGGACGAGCGCCGCCCCCAGTGGACCAAGGAGCGCCCCGGTGACGAGCACCTGACCCCCGACCCCCAGGACCTGACCAGTGGTCCTTGCTGCGGCATAGTTTTGAGCATCGGCGGCGTCCCGCGCGCGCTCTTGCGCCATCCGATTCTGGTACGAAGCGCCGAAATCGTCTCCCTGAACAACATCGCCCACAGCGCCGAGGCCGGCATAGGCTTGGTCGCCCAGGCCGAGGGTGAATGCATCTTGCGCGCCGCGTGCGGCGGCGAGGAACTGAGCCGTCGCCTCCTGCCGCCAATCCTGAGCGGTTGGGGCTGGCTGCGCTGGGGCTGGCTTCCGGGTTGGCGTCGACGGATTCGATGGCTTGGGAGGCGCTATGGACCTTGCTGCCGGACGAGGCAGGACTCGGCTTGCGCCGGCTTCCATGAGCTGTTCAGTTTTTGAAACCACGGCGCTCTGAGCCGACTGCGCCGCTCTTTCCACGCCCCGACGGTACGTGTCCAAGGCCTGTTCGGACCGCTGAAGACCGCGTTGCAACTCCACCTCACGCGCGGCAATCCAGCCTTTCATATCGCCCACGCCACGGCGCAGGGCGTCCTGAAACTGTCTCAAGTCATGCTCCTCGATCGGACCGATGGCGACTTCTCGCTCAGCGCGAGTTGAGGCCCGATACTACCACGGTTAAGCTTTGTGGCAAGAACAAACAAGGAACATTCTGGATCGGCCGGCCCTACCGTCGCGCCGCCGCCCTTTGCGCGAAGACGCGGGTGACGTCGGCCATGTTTTCCGTGCCCCAGGTACAGAGGGGGACCAGGGCCTGGGCCAGGCTGTGGCCGAGCGGGGTGAGGCTGTAGTCCACCCGCGGCGGGACCTCCTTGTAGTCGGTCCGCTTGATCAGATCGTCGGCCTCCAGCTCCTTGAGCTGCTGGATCAGCATCTTGTCGCTGGCGTCGCGCACGGCCCGGCGGAGCTCGCCATAGCGGGTCGGGCCGTCTTGCGCGAGGAAGTAGAGGATCAGCGGTTTCCACTTGCCGGCGATCACCCGCAGCGTCGCGTCGAGGCCGCAGGTGAAGCCGGGCAGGGTCGGCGTGCAGGTCGGGGTCGAAGAATCCTGGGACATTTTTAGGTACTTACCAAAAGGTGCATACTTGTCGATAGGTGGGCGCCTAGCCAGCTCTGTGCAACCTTAATCCAGGAGCACATTGTGAACAGACTTCAGGGCAAGACCGCCGTGATCACCGGCGGGGCCAGCGGCATCGGACTGGGCGCCGCCAGGCGGTTCATCGAGGAAGGCGCCTTCGTCTTCCTCTTCGGGCGACGGCAGGGTCAGCTGGACGCCGCGGTGGCCGAGCTGGGGGGCCAGGCGCGGGGGGTGCAGGGCTCGGTGACCGATCTGGCCGACCTCGACCGGCTTTATGCGGCCGTGAAGGCCGAACGGGGCGGGCTCGACATCCTGCTCGCCAATGCGGGAACGGGCTCGTTCGCGCCGCTGGGCGAACTGACGCCCGAGCAGTACGCGCAGACCTTCGACGTCAATGTGAAGGGCGTGATCTTCACGGTGCAGAAGGCCCTGCCGCTGATGGGCCCGGGTGGGTCGATCATCCTTACCGGCTCGACCACGGGGGTGATGGGGACGCCCGACTTCAGCATCTACAGCGCCAGCAAGGCCGCCGTGCGCAACCTGGCGCGCACCTGGGCCCTGGACCTGAAGGGGACCGGCATCCGCGTCAACGTCCTGTCGCCGGGGCCGACCACCACCGAACTGGCCCGGGAGGTGCTGGGCGAGGACGGCCTGGCGGCCATGGGCGCCTCCACCGTGCTCGGCCGCATGGGCGATCCGGCCGAGACCGGGGCCGTGGCCGCCTTCCTGGCCTCGTCCGACAGCAGCTTCATGACCGGCGGCGAAGTCTTCGTCGATGGCGGCCTGGCCCAGGTCTAGGGGGTCGGCGCCCGAGGGATCCGGTCCGTGGACCGGATCCCTCGGGCCTAGGCCCACAGGTCGCGGACGCAGCGCCCCGTGGACGGCGACTCGTCGAAGGTGTCGAGGCCGTCAAACTGGCGGATGGGCAGGTGCGCCACCGCCTCGGGCGGCGCCAGTCGTATATTGACCGCCATCCGCCGCCGACCATCGGCCCTGGGGCGCAGGCCCCGCCAGGCGAGCACCCCGGCGCAGGTGGGGCAGAACAGAATCTCCAGGGACGGATCGTCCTTGGCGGGGCGACGGTAGGAGGAGGTCGGCCCGCTGACCGCGATCCGCTCGCCCTCATAATCATAGGCCCACAGGGCGCCATAGCGGCGGCACAGGGTGCAGTTGCAGGCGGTGACGGAGCCCGGGTCCCCCTCCAGGGCCCAGCTGCTCTGCCCGCAGTGGCATGATCCGGTCAGCATGAGGTTCGGCCCCGCAGGATCTTGTCCATGGCCTTGCCTCGGGCCAGCTCGTCGACGAGCTTGTCCAGATAGCGGATCTCCCGCATCAGCGGATCTTCGATGTCCTCCACGCGGACGCCACAGATCACCCCCTTGATGCCGGCCCGGGCCGGATGAAGCTGCGGCGCCTCGGCGAAGAAGGTTCGGAAGTCCGACCCGTCGGCCAGCTGGGCCGCGAAGGCCTCGGGGCTGAAGCCGGTGAGCCAGAGGATGATCTGATCGACCTCGGCCCTGGTGCGGCCCTTGCGCTCGGCCTTGGCCACATAGTGCGGATAGACGCTGGCGAAGCTGGTCCTGTAGATGCGGTGTTCCGTCATGGGCGTGTTCGCAGGCCTGCGGAGGGCGGGGCGTCCGGTTCCCGGCGATCATGCCCCGGTTGGCCCTAGTCGTCGATGCCGGGGCGCAGCGGGTCGCGGCCGTCCAGGCCCTCAATGTGCCGACGTTGCTGGCGGACGCGGGCGCCGACGTCGTCCGGTCCGGGGCGATCGCGCTCGGGAGATTCAGGCTCTGAAGCCGGGGGGACGGACGAAGGGGGCGGGGTGTCGGGGTCAGCCATGGTCGCTCCTTGCCACCGGGATAACCGGCTGCGGCGAAGGCCGGTTCCTGCCTATCGGAACGCGCTCCAGGTGACACGTGCAGCGTCTGCGTCTATCATATGCGCATGACGAACGCGCATTCTTCCAGCCGCCAGCGCTTGAACCTCACCCTTCCAGGCGACCTTGTGGAAGAGGCCAAGGCCCTGGGCCTCAACCTCTCGCGGGCCTGTGAGAGCGGACTGGAGGCCGCGGTGGCCGCCGAACGCGCCCGTCGCTGGCAGGCCGAAAACCGCCCCTTCTTCGACGGGTACAATGCCAAGGTGGAGGCCGACGGTCTGCCGCTGGCCAAGTACCGCCAGTTCTGATGAAGAACGGCGTCTACAGGCTTCCCGGCGGCGTGCTGGTCGTTGATGTACAGTCTGACCTGCTCAATCCCACCAACACCCGCGTGGTGGTTCCGCTCATCCCGGCCGGGGACATTCAGGGCGCCCAGCCGGGACGCCTGACCCCCGTCTTCGAGGTCGAAGGCCAGGCTGTGATGCTCCTGCCCCTCCAGATGGCGGCCATCCCGCTTCGGGAAATGGGCCGCCAGCCGGTGCGCCTACTGACCGAGACCGAAGCCTATGCGGTCAGCGGCGCTCTGGGCGTGCTGTTCGAGGGCGTTTAGCCGAGCGGCGGGATATCAGACCGTCGGCACCGTGCCCCCGTCGATGACGATCTCCGTCCCGTGGATGGTGGCGGCCCGGTCGCTGGCCAGGAAGGCGATCAGGTCGGCGACTTCCTCAGGCGTGTTGGGCCGGCCGATGGGGATGCCGCCCAGCGCGCGCATCAAGTTCTGGCGGGCCGCCTCCACATCGCCGCCTTCGCTGGCCGCCAGCCGTTCGATCATCCGGGTGGCGGCCTCCGTCTCGGTGAAGCCCGGCGCGACGCTGAGCACGCGCACCCCCTTGGGTCCCAGCTCATTGGACAGGGCCTTGCTGTAGGCGCCCAGCGCCGCCTTGGCCGAGGCGTAGGCCAGGGTGGACTCATAGAGCGGCAGCCGACGCTGGATGGAGGTGACATGGACGATCACCCCATAGCCCTGGTCCAGCATGGCCGGGGCCAGGGCCCGGTCCAGGCGGACGGCTGAGAGCAGGTTCAGGTTCAGCTCATTCACCCAATGGTCCTCGGTCAGGGCCGCAAAGCCGCCGCCGGGCGTGGTCGACCCGCCGAGATTGTGGACGATGACGTCCACGCCGCCGAGCCGGTCCAGGACCACCTTCGCCAGCTCCGCCGCACCCTCGGGATGGGCGAGGTCGACGCCGTGGAACAGGTCCGGCTGGGCCAGGTCCGCCGGCCGGGTTCGGGCCGCGCGGAAGACCGTGGCGCCGGCGCTCGCCAGCCGGTCAGCCACCGCCCCGCCGACCCCTTGCGTGCCGCCGGTCACCAGCACCCGGCGGCCGGTGAACTCGGCGTTCGAAGGCCGCGGCGTGATCTCCAGGGCCTGGATCAGGTCGCCGGCCAGGCGGAAGGCGTAGCGCAGGTCGGCGCGGCCGCCGGGGAAGGTCCCCGTCACGTGGGCGGTCACCACGCCGCCATCGGCCGCGGGCTCGAAGCTGCGGGGCTCGGCGCGGAAGCTGTAGAGCGCTCGCGCCTCAGCGGCCCAGGCCCGCACGGCGTCGCGGCCATGGTGGTCGCGCCGTTCGTCGTGGATGTGCGCGTCCTGCGCGAAGCCGGCGGCCAGCGCCTCGGCGTCATCGGCCTCGGCGGCGGCGAAGTAGCGGGCGATGGGGGCGGGGAGTTTGATCATGGGGCTCGGGCCTCTGGGGTGGCGATACCCAGGATTTGGCGCTATACCGACGCCATGGCAAGAACCGACAAAATCGTAGGGTACTCACCTACAGGTAAGTTAGAGGACGTCACGCCGGACCTGGCGGCGAGCGGGGTCGAGACGGCCTTCCGCATGCTGGAGGGACGCTGGAAGATGGTGATCATCTTTCACCTCTTCGACCGCGAGGTGCTGCGGTTCTCCGAGCTGGAGCGCGCCATCCCCGGCGTCTCGCAGAAGATGCTGATCCAGCAGCTGCGGGACCTGGAGCGCGACGGCATCGTCGAGCGCCAGATCTACGCCCAGGTGCCGCCCAAGGTGGAATACCGGCTGACCGAATGGGGCCAGGCCATGTGCCCGGCCCTGGACTCGCTGCTGGAATGGGCGGCGCAGAAGCCCGCCGCCACCTAGGCCAGCTCGAACTGCCCGACGCGCTTGCGCAGGATGGCCTCGGCGTCGGCCATGATCCTGTCGATCAGCTCCTTCACCGTCGGGATGTCGTGGATCAGGCCGGCGACCATGCCGCAGGACCAGCCGCCGGCGTCCATCTCCCCGTCGCGCATGATGGCCGGATAGACGCCCGCCACCTCCGGCGCGATATCGGCGAAGGTGATGGCGGCCCCCATCTCCTTCTCCTTGGCCAGCAGGCGCTCCACGCCCGCGTTCACCAGGACCCGCTCGGTATTGCGCAGGGGCCGCATGATCAGCCGGGTGTCGAGCTCGCTGGCGTCCACCAGGGCCTGTTTCACATTGGGGTGCACCGGGGCTTCCTGGGTGGCGATAAAGCGGGTGCCCATATTGATCCCGTCGGCCCCCAGGCAGAGCGCCGCCGCCAGCGACCGGCCATCGGCCATGCCGCCCGAGGCCAGGAAGGGGATCTCCAGCTCCTCGGCCGCCCGGGGCAGCAGGATGAAGTTCGGCACGTCATCCTCGCCCGGATGGCCGCCGCATTCGAAGCCGTCGACGCTGACCGCGTCGCAGCCGATGGCCTGGGCCTTCAGCGCATGGCGAACGGCGGTGCACTTGTGGATCACCTTGATGCCCGCCTCCTTCAGGGCCGGCAGGTACTTCTGCGGATTATTGCCCGCCGTCTCGACGACCTTGACGCCCGACTTGACGATGGCCTCGACGAAGCCCGGATAGTCCGGCGGCGTCACCGAGGGCAGGAAGGTCAGGTTCACCCCGAACGGCTTGTCGGTCATCCCCCGGCACCGCGCGATCTCGGCGGTCAGCTTCTCCGGCGTCCCCTGGGTCAGGCCGGTGATGATGCCAAGCCCGCCGGCATTGGACACCGCCGCGGCCATCTCGGCGAAGCCCACATAGTGCATGCCGCCCTGGACGATCGGATGCTCGACGCCGAGCAGGTCTGTGATGCGGGTCTTCATGGTCGGCTCCTCCCGGGGGCTGTGTTTGTTGGGTCGGAGTCGTGCGCGGAATGGGGGGCGTGTGCAAGTGGGGGGTGGCGGCGCTGGAACCTAAAACTAGCGCGTCTGGGCTTGGTACAAGAAACGACCTTTGGAAGGCTTGCTCGTAACTGCATCGGGACTTAGCCGAGGAGGGCGGCGCATGCCTAAAGGCCGATCCCAACAGTCGTTGAGGTCGGCGGAATGATCAGCTGGTTGCCAGAAGAGCGCGAGCTCTTTGCTCCAAAGCCGCTGTAGATCAATCAAGGGGAGATTGCGCGGCCGGCCGAAACGGTTAATGACCGATATGGGGGAGTCGGAATGATCAGCGAAATCTCGATCCGCAATTTTCGGTCCATCGGCTCGGCGGACATCCGAGGGGACTGGATCACTACGTTTGTGGGCGCCAACGACGCCGGCAAGTCGAACGTACTGCGCGCGCTTAACCTATTTTTCAACGGCGAGACGAACCCTGGGGAAAAATTCAGTTTCGCGCGTGACTACAATCAATTCGCGGAGGCTCGGCAGCGGCGCGCGCCGCAAATTGAGGTCACGCTGACCATTACCCTACCGGCGAGCTACCAGCGCGAGGACAAGCCGGCTGAGGTCAGATGGACGAAGGTTTGGCGGTTAGAGGGCGAGGTCGCCCGGATGGAGACCCGCGCTTACGCAGACGGGTCTGAGTTTGTAGCGCGTAGCAAAGTGCCGGCGCTGCTCGATCGCATCCAGTACACTTATATTCCGGCCATCAAAGATCGCGCCTTCTTCGCCGACCTGAACGGCCGGCTGTACGAGGTGCTCGCCTCCGTAGCCAAAGAACCACTGCAGGACTCGGCGGGCGCATTCCAAGAGCAGTTGGGCGCACAGCTCCGTGAGCTTCTGGAGAGCATCCAAACGGCATTCGGCGGCGAAGCCTCGATGCGCCTTCCAGATGACCTTCGCGCCATCTTTGAGAGCCTAGAAATCAACTCGGGTGAGGTACCGCTGTCGCGGCGCGGAGATGGGATCAAGATTCGCCATATCCCAATGATCCTCCGGTTCATCGCCAAGAAGCGGGATGACCTACTGACGCACGGTGGGGTCAAGTACACCCACATCTGGGGATTTGAGGAGCCCGAGAATAATGTCGAGATGTCCGCAGCCTTCGCTATGGCGTCCGAACTGGTGGACTTGGTCGCAGACAGCGACGCATTCCAGCTTTTCCTGACGACCCACTCTCCGATCTTCTATCGGCTAGACCAGCAAGCTCGCGCCAATCCGGACTGGGTTGTCTCGCACTTCGTGGATAAATTCGAAGGCAGCACACGGATCGCGAGCAAGGCGCCGGACGACGTAGATGAAACTATGGGTCTGATGCCCCTCGTCGCGCCCTACGTCGCCAAGGCTAAAGCGCGGTTTGACGAGGTCGAGGCGGAGTTGCGGCTAGCGCGCGAACTGGCCGACCAGAAGAAGCCAATGCTTTTTGTGGAAGGCGCAAGCGACAAGCGGGTCCTGAAGAAAGCGTGGGAACTGTTTAGCGGCAAGGCACCGGACGCGATCCATGTATGTGACGGCAGCGGTGCCTACGGAGGCGCCAATGCCCTGCGCAGCCGTGCTCTCGCCTGGCTGCTGACCGTTCGCCACCGTCCTGTGAAAGATCGAGTGCCCGCAATCGCCCTCTTCGACGCCGACCCGGCGGGGACTGAGGCGCGCGTCATGCTCGCGGAAGACATCGCGCGCCTCGATGTCGGCCTGCCGATCTTTAAGGTGCTAGCGCTTCCGGCGCCGCCGGTCCTCGTGCCGCTGCTCAAGAAGGGATTCCGGCTCCCCATTGATCTGGAGGCTTATCTCACCGACGACATGTGGCAGGCATGCAGCGATAAAGCGTGGCTGGAAGAGGTCGAGGACCCGGAGCGGCGGCTCTCCAGCACCATGGTGCGGAAGCTCGCCAAGGGCGGCGCTAGCCCATATGCCGGATTGGAAGCTGCGGAGCTTCTTCGCTTGGGATCGAAGTTCAGTGACAACGGGAAGGATCGCGTATCCCGCCAACTTGCGAACATGAAAGATGCTCCAGCGCGGGTGCAACTCGCAGCATTTGAGCCCATGATCACGCAGATTTCCGCACATCTCACCGCCTGACCTCGGTCAATATCGGGGCGGAACCCGCAGCGTTCTGATCGGGAGGAAGTCCCCAACAGGCGACGCGAGCTGAATGTCGATTCCGGCCGATGAGTGTTTACTCTTGGTGCATAGCCATCGCCGCCCCCCAACGAAAAAGGGCCGGCTTTCGCCGACCCCTTCTGCATCTCTCAGGCCTCAGCCCGCAGGATCACGCCGCCGGCTGTTGGACCCCGGCTTCGGAGAGCCATTCGAGGATCTTTTGCTTGGGCATGGCGCCGACCTTCATGGACGACATCTGGCCGTCCTTGAACAGCATCATGGTCGGGATGCCGCGGACGCCGTAGCGCGAGGGGGTGGTCGGGCTGTCTTCGATGTTCAGCTTGGCGATGGTGACCTGGCCGGCCAGGTCGTCGGAGATCTGCTCGAGCGCCGGGGCGATCTGCTTGCAGGGGCCGCACCACTCGGCCCAGAAGTCCACCAGGACCGGGCCTTGCGCCTGCAGCACGTCTTTCTCGAAGGAGTCGTCGGTGACGGTGACGGTGCTCATGGGAAGCTCCTTTTGCGGCCGGCCACAACGGGCGCCGGTCGCCTCTTGATCCAGCGATGTAAGGCCCTGAAGCCTGCCGATCAACTCCTGGACCGGAGATCGGCCAGGGCCTGGGCCATCAGGAATTCTGGAACCGCCATCAGCTTCGGCCCATCGGTCCAGACCAGCGCCGCCGCGATGGCCCGGCCGGGGAAGACCTCGGCCAGCACCGCGGCATAGAGCGCCATCTGGCGGAGATAGGCCGGGTCGGCGTCCTCTATTGCGTCCGGCGAGGGGCGGTTGGTCTTGAAGTCGGCCACCAGAACCCGGTCTGCGCGCACCACCAGCCGGTCGATGCGGCCGGAGATCTGCAGGCCCTGCGGCAGGGCGGCGGCGGTCCCGGCGATGGCCACCTCGGCCCGGCCGTCGGCGGCGAAGACCTCGGCGAACTGGGGATCGGCCAGGACGGCCAGCGCCGCGCCGGCCATCTCGGCCCGCTGGTCCTCGGTCAGGTCCGGCTCGCGGGCCAGGATGGCTGTGGCCGCGGCGTCGCGCTCGGCCAGCGGCAGGTCGGGCAGGATCTGCAACAGCCGGTGGATCAGCTCGCCGCGGCGGAATCGGCCGAGGCCCCCGACCCTAGCCAGAGGCGAGGGCGCCAGGATCTCCTCGGCCTCGCCTAAGTCCGACGGCGAGGCGAAGCGGGCCAGGGGATCGACGGCGGCGTCCACGCGCGCCCAGTCCGGCAGGGGGGCGGTGATCGGCGCTTCGCTTAAGCCCCGGCCGAGCACCTGCGGGTCCTCGCCAAACCGCCGGGCCTCCACCTGGCCGCAGGCGGCGGGCCGCAGGTGGGGGCCGACCATCTCATGGGCGAAGCCGGCCTGGATGGCGGCCCACCAGCCTTTGAGGTTCTCTTCCTTGGTCTTGGCGGCGATCCGGCCGCAGATCACCAGCCGGTCGCGGGCCCGGGTCAGCGCCACATAGAGCAGGCGGTAGGCCTCTTCCTCGTCCTTGCGGGCGCGCAAGCTCCGCGCCGTCGTCGAGGCCGCGCAGTCTAGCGCCTTGGACGGACACCAGAGGAAGCCGCCGTCCTCGGTCTCCAGCAGGGGCGAGCCGCGGCCCAGGCCCGACAGGGTGGTCTCGGGCAGGAAGACGATGGGCGCCTCCAGCCCCTTGGCGCCGTGGGCGGTCATGACGCGGACCTCGTTGCGGGCCGCCTCCATCTCGCGCTTGACGGTGATGTTGAGGCCGGCCAGCGCGTCGGCCAGGCCCTCCAGATCGCAGACGCCCCGCTGTTCGGCGGCCTGGGCCTGGGCCAGGAATTCGTCCAGGGCGTCCTCGGCCTCGGTCCCCAGCCGCCGCACGATCCTCTGGCGCATGGAGGCGCCGGCGCCGTCGCGCAGGGTGAGCAGCCGGCCATAGAATTCGAACGGCCGCCGCGTCCGGGCCTCGTCGCGGGCGGCGTTCAGGAACGCCAGGGCGGAGGTCCAGTCGGGGCGTTCAGCGGCGCGGGCCTGCAGGGCGCTCCACAGGTCGCCGGGCTTGCGGGGCTTGGCGAGGCCGTAGAGCGCCTCATCGTCCAGGCCGCAGAAGGGGCTCTTGAGCAGGGCCGCCAGGTTCAGCTCGTCCTGCGGGAACAGCACGAAGCGGGCCACGGCCAGCAAATCGTCGAAGATGATGTGCTCCGACAGGGCCAGCCGGTCGGCGCCAGCCACCGGCACGCCCCGGCGTTTCAGCGCCCGCAGGATATCCTCGAACAGGGCCTTGCGCCGGCGCACCAGGATGAGGACATCGCCATAGCGGGCCGGCCGCCAGGCGCCGCGGGTTCCGTCGGGCCCGTCCAGGTCCTTGTCGAACACCCCATCGCCCCGGGCTGTCAGGTCCTCGATCTCGCAGGCGATGTTTTCGGCCAGACGCCGGTTGGCGCTGGCCGGACCTTCCACGTCCAGCGGCGCGTCCCAGGCCTCGCGCTCCTCCCCCTCGGGCTCGCGCTCCAGGGGCCAGATATCGACGCAGCCCCGGTGGTGGGCGCGCATGGGGATGTGGCGCACGGCGTCCTCGCCCCGGGCCGGCGGCACGCCCCCTTGGGTTTCAGGGCTTGAGAAGACCGCATCGACGAAGCTCAGCACATCGACGGTGGAGCGCCAGGAGGCGGCCAGCGGCACGCTCTGCGCCCTGGCGCCGGCGTCCTGGATGCGGGCCAGATAGGTCTCGGTCTCCAGGCGCAGGCGCTCGGGCGCGGCGCCCTGGAAGGAATAGATCGACTGCTTCTCGTCGCCGACCACGAACAGGCTGCGCAGGGCCTGACGTTCGCGGCCTTGGCCGGCGAAAAACTCGGCGGTGAGCGCGCTGAGGATCTCCCACTGTTCGGGGGCGGTGTCCTGGGCCTCGTCCAGCAGGATGTGGTCGATGCCGCCGTCCAGCTTGTAGAGCACCCAGGCGGCCATGGGCCGCTCGGCCACCAGGGCCCGGGTCTTCTCGATCAGGTCGCCGAAGTCGAGCGCCCCGGCCGCGGCCTTCTCCTGGCCGTAGGCCGTCAGATAGGCCTGGGCCAGGACCAGCACATAGGCGCTGTCCCAGGCGATGTGGGCGGCGCGGACCTGGTCGCGGGCCACGGCCAGCCGGTCCTGCTCGTCCAGCAGGGCCTGGCGCAGGGGCTCGGCCGCCCCCAGGGCCTTGGTCTTGGCGACCCACGCAGCCGGCGTGCCTTCGCCCCCCTGGGTGAACAGGGCCTTGAGCGCATCGGAAAGCGTCGCGTGCGGGTCGGCCGCCACCGCCGCCAGGGTCTGCGAACACGACTGGTCGGTCTTGCCGCCCAGGGCCAGCACCTCGGCCGCCTCCCGCCAGAGCGCCCGGTCGAGCTCGGCCATGGCGGCGGCCGCCACGGCCTCCGGATCGGCCTCGCCGTCAAAGCCGCAGGCGTCCCAGATCCAGGCGAGCGCCCCTTCAAGCCCGCCCTGGCGATGCACAAAGGCGTCCAGGGCCCCGCGGCGGGCCTCGAAGGTGGCGAACATCTGCTCGAAGGCGCGGAAATCCAGGCTGACCGACAACCGCGCATAGGCCTGGGCCACCGCGCCCTCGCCGGTCAGCGCATGGCGGGCCACGGCCTGGCGGGCGGCCCGGGCGATCAGGGCTGCGGCCGGATCGTCCATCACCCGGAAGCCCGGCGAGATGCCCGCCTCCAGGGGAAAGCGCCGCAGCAGCTTCTCGCAGAAGGCGTGGATGGTCTGGATCTTCAGGCCGCCGGGCGTCTCCAGGGCCTGGGCGAACAGGGCCCGGGCGGCCGACAGGCGCGCGGCGTCATAGGAGTCAGGGCTGCGGCCCTCCAGCTTGGCTAGGGCTGCACGCAGGGCCGTGTCGTCGCACACCGACCATTGGCCGAGGAGGTCGAACAGCCGGCGCTGCATCTCGGCGGCGGCGGCCTTGGTGTAGGTGACGCAGAGGATGGCGGCGGGCGCGGCGCCGGCCAGCAGCAGGCGGGCCACCCGGTCGATCAGGGTCTTGGTTTTTCCTGAGCCCGCATTGGCGGTGACGAAGGCCGACAGGTCCGGATCGGCGGCCGTGCGCTGGGGATCGATGTCGATGCCGATGTTGATGACTGGGCTCATGCCTCGCCCTCGCCGTCCTCGCCGCTGGTGGACCATTCGAACACCCGGGCCAGATGGGCGTAGTCGCCGGCATAGTCGTGAACGAACTGCGGGGCGGTCCGCGACAGATAGGCCCGTTCGGGATCATCGAACTGGACCAGCAGGCGCAGGGCGCCGGCCAGGGCCTGCTCGGCGGCGTCATGGCTCTCCTCGCCGGCGGTTCCGCGGATCTCGACCTTGCCGGCGGGCTTGCGGCCGGTGACCTGCAGATAGACGAGGTCCCCCGGCGGCCTGGCCGGCACGTCCTTGAACCCGCCGCGGGCGACAATGGCGGCTGTCAGGGTCAGCTGCGGGGAGAAGCCGGTCTCAACCATCTTCTTCGACGGCGCCTGGCCGGTCTTGTAGTCGAGGATGTGGGCATAACCGTCCGGGCCGGTCTCGATGCGGTCGGCCTTGGCGGTCAGGGTGAAGTCGCGCAGGCCCGCGCGAACGGTGATCTGGCCGCCGGCCTCCACATGGATGTCGCGGCCATCAGCCCGCCGCTCGGCCTCCAGGGCGACCACCCAGGCCGCCGCCTCCTGGGCCAGGGCCTGCTCGCGGGCCAGGGATTCGGGCGGGGCGCCGGCGGCGACCAGGGCCTCCAGATAAAGCGCGGCGAACTCCCGGGCCGGCTCCGGCGGCAGGGCCTTGGGGTGGCGCCGGGCGAAGGTCTCGAACGCCTCGTGGATGGCCGTGCCCCGGGCGCGGGCCTCCACCGGCTCGTCGGGGCGGTCCAGGCGGTAGAGCTTCAGGATGTCCCGGGCCCAGGCGGCATAGGGGTCGCGGGTCAGCGACTCGATCCGGGTGACGGCGAACTGGGTCGGGCGATCGGCCACGGGGGGGCGCGGGGCGGGGCGGCCGATCGGCTCATAGTCCGTGGCGGCGTCCAGGGCGCGGGCCCAGTCCAGCAGGTCGGGGCGGCCGGGCAGGGTGAGGTCGGCGCCGCGGGCCAAGGTCTCCAGCCGCCAGAGCCAGCGGGACTTCACCGTCGGCTGGCCCTCCCGACGTTCGGAATGCAGCAGCACCACATGGGGGGCGCAGGCGGCCTGGGCGAAGTCGTGGGCGGCCAGGCCCACCCGGCGCTCCGGCGGCGGCAGGCCCAGGCGCTCGCGCATGGGCCGCGACAGGAAGGGATCCAGCGGCGCGCCCTGCGGCCAGACACCTTCCTCCAGGCCGGCCACCACCAGCCGGTCGGCGCGAACCAGGCGCGCCTCGATGGCGCCGAGGATGCGCAGGCGCGGATGGGTGGCGCCGCCGACCCGGACGGTCTCGTCCCCCATCAGCCGCATCAGCAGGTCGGCGAAGCCCTTGGGCGTCACCGGCGGCAGGGCGCCGGCCTCGGACATCAGCCCGGCCAGGAGTTGCGACAGGGCCTCGCCCCCGGCCCCGCCCCACAGGCGGCCGCAGGCGCCCGTGCTGTCAGCGGCCAGGGATTCCAGGGCAAGCGCCAGGGCCCGGGCGCGCTCGGCGCCCGCGCTGGGCTCGCTCATGTCGGTCAGGGGGGTGAGCGCGGCGCGCAGGACGGTGATCAGTCCGGCTGCGCTGGCCCGCCGCGCCTCGTCGGTCAGGGTCTTGTCCAGCCGGCGCGTCAGGGCCGCCCAGTCGACCGGGCGCGGCCCGCGAAGACCGTGGCGCTCCAGGTCGATGAGCCGGGCCTCCAGGGCCTCGCGGCTTTCCCCGAGCCGGGTCAGCGGATGCTTGAGCACGCCCAGTATCAGCACCGGATTGAGCGGCTCGGCCGCCAGCCTGGCGACCAGTCCCGCCAGCACCCCGGCCGAACAGGCCATCAGCGGCGTCCCCACCGAGGAGTCCGGGATCACCCCCCAGCGGGCGAGCTTCAGGGACACCCGCCGGGCCAGGTTCTGGTCAGGCGCCACCAGGGCGCCGGTGGCGCCGGGGATTTCCAGGGTCTCCCGCAGGAGCAGGGCGGCCACGGTGGCCGCCTCCTCCTCGCTGCGGGCGGTGACGACCGACAGGCCGGCCAGGCCCTCGGCGATGGGATCGACCCCCTCCTGGGCGCCTTCGGCCCGCAGGGCGCCGATCACGTTCAGCCAGTCGGCGGTGGCCTGGGCGGGCCGCAGGGCCTCGTTGATCACCCGCCGGCGCCAGCGCCCCTGGCTCTGATGGGGGGCGGAGGCCGGCCAGATCTCCACGGCCTCGCGGGTGAGGCCGGCGCGGGCCAGCAGCCGGCTGAGCGCCCCCTGCGGATGCTGCTCGTCCACCTGGTCCCAGGCGGCGTCGGCCAGGCTCTCGTCGAGGCCGGGCAGGACCACGCAGCCCTGCGGCGCCTCGGCGATCACCGCCAGCAGGTCGGCGGTGGCCGGCGCCGTGCCCGTGGAGCCGGCGGCCACCAGGACCCCGGTCGGGGGGCGGATGCTCCACTGTTCAGCGAGCGCCCGCAGCAGGGCCACTCGGCGCTGGCTGGTGTCGACGACGCCGAGCGCCTCAAGCCGCTCGGGCCAGGCGGCGAGCGCGGTCTCCAGAAAGGCGCGGGAGACCTGCCAGTGCTCGGCCAGCTCGGCGTCCACCAGCCCGGCCAGGGCGCCGGATGCGTCCGCCTCCTCGATCTGCAGGCTGTCGAGGAAGCCGCCCAGGGCGTCGGCCAGCTCCAGGGCGGCCGAGGCGTCGAGGCTGCGCGACAGCAGGCCCTCATGAGTCTTGACCAGCCTTGTCAGCTCCAGGCGGCGGCGCAGGGGATCGATGGCCGCAGGCAGGCGGGCGGCCAGGTCGCCCGGCTCGAAGGGCGGCTCGCCGGCGTCCAGGTCGCCTAGGGGCCGGATCTGCGGCGGCAGCAGGGCCTGGCCGCCCCCGGCCGCCAGGAAGGCGTCGGCGAGCGCGCGGGCCCCGCGGCGGGTGGGCGTCAGCACGGTGGCCTGGGACAGGGCTTCGGGTCCCAGCGGCGCCAGGGCGTCATGCAGACCCCTGGCGAGGTCGTGGACGAAGGGCCGGTGGGCCGGGATGTTGAACCAGCGGGGCCTTGGCCCGTCGAAGAGCGGCGGCCGGCTCACGGTGTGAGCTTGGCTTCGGCGGCCTCCCGGGCGGCGGGATCGCCGACATGCATCCAGAAGGCGTCCATCACCGCCCCGTGCAGGCGGCCCTGCGCGGCGAGCTTCTGCCAGATCGGCACGATGGAGAAGGCGTCGTCGCGGACGCCGTCGAGGATCTGGGGTTTGAGAATCTGGAAGCCGACATTGGCGAAGGGGGTCGGCGGCTCGGCCTGGGCCGAATGGGTCAGGCGCCCGGCGGCGTCGCGGAAGAAGCCCTGCGGCCCTTCGAAGCCGAGCCCCTGGCCCCGGGGGACCAGCAGCAGGAGGACATCCATGATCTCCGGGTCCCAGGCCTGCCCCAGGGTCTGCAGGGGCGGGGTCGTCCCGCCGGCCCAGAGGGAGTCGATATTGGCCACCAGGATCGGATCGTCCCCCAGCAGGCGCCGGGCATGGGCGATGCCGCCGCCGGAATCCAGCAGGGCGGCGCGCTCGTCGCTGATCTTGATGCGGATGTCGTCCCGGCGGGCCAGGTGGGCCACCATCTGGTCGGCGAAGTGATGGATGTTGACCACGGCGGTCTCCACCCCGGCCTCCACCATGCGGTCCAGTACATGGTCGACCAGGGCGCGGCCGGCCACCTCCACCAGGGGCTTGGGCCGATGGTCGGTGAGCGGGCGCATGCGGGTGCCCAGACCCGCCGCCATCACCATGGCGGTCTTGGGGAAGCTCTGCGGGCCGTCTCGCGGACTCACCGGCGGGCCTCGGACGGCACGTGAGCGTCGAACCAGGCCTTGATCGGGGCGAGGTCGGGATCGGCCAGGCAGCGTTCGAGATAGCGCCAGGTGCGGGGCATGAAGGCCTCGTAGCGCGGCTTGCCGAAGCCCGCCACCTGCCGGGCGAAGATGAACAGGATGCGGGCCGAGTTCAGGGCGCCGAGCGCATGGTAGTCGGCGCGGAAGGCCACCGCGTCGATGTCGCTGCGAATCTCCAGATAGCGGGCCAGCGCCACAGCCTCGCGTTCCGGCGAGACGTCCCGACGCCCGTCGTGCAGCAGCATGGAGAAGTCCCAGGCCGGATGAGCCAGCACCGCGTCCTGGAAGTCCAGCAGGCCGACCCGGGCCACGCCGGTACGGTCGGGCAGCCAGATCAGATTCTCGGCGTGATAGTCCCGGTGGCAAAAGACGCTGGCGGCGGCCTCGGCCCGGGCGCGGATCGGCGCCCACAGGGCCTCCCATTCGGCCTCGGCCTCGGTGGAAAAGGGCGCGAGGCCGGAGAACTTCGGCCACCATTCCAGGAACATGTCGCCGCCCGTGCGCAGGGCCAGGTCGTCATAGGTCAGGAAGGGCCAGGCCGCCCCCTGCGCCTCCAGCACCGGCGGCGGCGTGGCCTCATGCAGCCTGGCCAGCACCTCGACGGCGGCGTCATAGAGGGGGGCCTCGTCCGTCCCGGTCTCGATCAGGCGGGCATAGAGGTCATCGCCCAGGTCCTCCAGCACGGCCAGGCCGTCGCCCGCCTCATGGGCGACGATCTCCGGGGCCGACAGGCCCTGGTCGCGCAGCCAGCCGGCGGTGGCCACGAAGGCGTCCACCCGGCCAGCCGCCAGCCTTGCCATCGCGTTGTAGCCGGCCCGCCGCCGTTCATCGGGACTGGCCTCCGGCGGGCAGGGGGCGGTCTCCACCGGCGGCTGGTCCATGAAGATCAGGCTGGCCTTGCCCGGACGGGTCAGCCGCTCATAGCGGCGCGTCGAGGCGTCCCCGGCCAGGGGCGTGCGCTGGGCCTCGGCCAGGCCGTGACGGGCCAGGAAGTCGGCCTTCAGGCCCTCACGATCAGAACTCAATCGTACGTCCTTCCCAGGCGCCATGGGGCGTCAGGCGCGCCCGGCGCGCCGCCCCGTCCAGTTCAATGTCTATATCCAAGCGATGGGGGGGAAGGCGACCCTCCAGGCGCTGCGGCCATTCGATGATCGCCGCCCCATCCTCCAGGGCCTCGTCCAGGCCGATCTCATAGGCCTCGTCAGGGCTGGTCAGCCGATAGAGGTCGAAGTGGGCGAGCGTCATGCCATCACCCTCGTAAAACTGCACGAGCGTGAAGGTGGGGCTGGGCACCTCCTCGTCCGGGGTCGTGCGGGCCCGGATCAGCGCCCGGGCCAGGGTGGACTTGCCGGCGCCCAGGGGGCCGGTGAGGCAGATGGCTTCGCCTGCGCCGATCACCGCGGCCAGGGCTGCGCCCAGGCGGGCGGTGGCCGCCTCGTCCTCCAGGCGGAGATCGCCGTCGAGGGGAAGCCTCATGCGAAGGGCCGGTCCGGGTCGGAGGGCAGGACGCGCTCCACATAGGCCTTCAGGGCCTCGGTCGCCCTCTGGACATCGCCGGCCAGGGCGTCGGGCGCGATCGGGGGGCCGAGGGTCAGGCCGTACTGGCCGCCGCGCTTGTTCAGCAGCTCGTGGAAGAGGGTGATGTCGCGAAGCTCGGCCGAGACCCGGTTGAACAGGTGGAACAGGGTCGACCAGGGGCCGGTCACGTGCAGGGGCACGACCGGCGCCTCGTACTTGCGGGCGATGGAGATGGCGCTGCTCATCCAGGGCGGATCGGCCAACTGGCCGTCCGCCTGCCGCCGGGCCAGCCGACCGGAGGGGAAGATCACCAGGGCCCGCTCCGCCTCCATGGCCTCGCGGGTGCGCTGCAGGGTCAGGCGGGTGCGCTCACGGGTGCGCTTTTCCTCCACCCATTCGACGGGGATCAGCAGGTCGGAGAAGCCGGCCGCCACCCGGTGGGCGTCGGAATTGGCGTAGAAACAGAGGTCCGGCCGCCGCGCCTTGAAGGCGTCAAAGACGGCGACCCCGTCGGCGATGCCCGTGGGATGGTTGGCGATCACCACCACCCGCCCCTTTTGGGGCAGCCGCTGCAGGTGGGTCACGTTAAGCCGCACATCGAGCAGGCCCGAGACCCGCTCCAGGGCGGCTCGGCCGGGGAGGGGGGCGATGGCGTCGGCCATTCGGCGGGCCTTGCCATAGTCCAGCAGGCCATAGAGCAGGGGCCGCAGGATCGGCCAGGTGGGGTGGCGGCTGAGGCCCGGCGCGCGTTCGGCGATCAGCACGTCCACGATATGATCGTGGCGCGTCCGGGCCGTGCGCAGGATATCCGTGGACGAAGCGACGCTCATTGCCCCGCAAGAATGCGCCTGAGCCTGCAATTTGGGCAAGCGCTAGGCGAGGGCGCGACGGGGGCCTAAGCTCTCGCCCATGCGTGAGATCAGCCACTTCATCGCCGGCCGCGCCGTGGCCGGAACCTCGGGACGCTTCGGCGAGGTGTTCGATCCCAATCTCGGCGAGGTTCAGGCGCGCGTCGCCCTGGCCTCGGCCGCCGAGCTCGACGGGGCGGTCCAGGCCGCCCTCGCCGCCCAGCCGGCCTGGGCCGCAGTCAATCCCCAGCGCCGGGCGCGGGTCATGTTCGCCTACAGGCGCCTGGTGGAGGCGCGGATGGATGAGCTGGCCGCCCTGCTGTCCGCCGAGCATGGCAAGGTGATCGCCGACTCGCGAGGCGACATCCAGCGGGGGCTGGAGGTGATCGAGTTCGCCTGTGGAATCCCCCACGCCCTGAAGGGTGAATATACCGAGGGCGCTGGCCCGGGCATCGACGTCTGGTCCATGCGCCAGCCCCTGGGCGTGGCCGCCGGGATCACGCCGTTCAATTTCCCGGCCATGATCCCGATGTGGATGTTCGGGGTGGCCGTGGCGGTGGGCAACGCCTTCATCCTCAAGCCCTCGGAAAAGGACCCGAGCGTGCCGGTTCGGCTGGCCGAACTGTTCATGGAGGCCGGCGCGGAAGCCGGCGTCGAGGTGGCCGGCGTGCTGAACGTGGTCCACGGGGACAAGACCTGCGTCGACGCCATCCTGACCCATCCCGACATCGCCGCGGTCAGCTTCGTCGGCTCGTCGGATATCGCCCAGTATGTCTATGCGACCGGCGCGGCGCACGGGAAGCGGGTCCAGGCCATGGGCGGGGCGAAGAACCACGGCGTCCTGCTGCCCGACGCCGACCTGGAGGCCGCCGTGGGCGACATCCTCGGCGCCGCCTTCGGCTCGGCCGGCGAGCGCTGCATGGCCCTGCCCGTGGTCGTGCCCGTCGGGACGGCGACCGCCGAGGCCTTCCGCGAGTTGATGAGCGCCCGGCTCGAGACCCTGAAGATCGGCGTCTCCTCCGATCCCGCCGCCCAGTACGGCCCGGTGGTCAGTGCGGCCCACCACAGGCGCGTCGCTGACTACATCCAGATGGGGGTGGACGAGGGCGCAGAGCTGGTGGCCGACGGCCGCGGCTTTTCCCTGCAGGGCCATGAGAAGGGCTTCTTCATCGGCCCCACCCTGTTCGACCATGTGAAGCCGGCCATGCGGTCCTACCAGGAGGAGATCTTCGGACCCGTGCTGCAGATCGTGCGGGCCGACAGCTTCGAAGAGGCCCTGGCCCTGCCCTCGCAGCACGCCTATGGCAACGGCGTCTCGATCTTCACGCGGAACGGCCGGGCCGCCCGGGAGTTCGCCTCCCGAGTGAATGTCGGCATGGTCGGGATCAATGTGCCCATCCCCGTGCCGGTGGCCTATCACAGCTTCGGCGGCTGGAAGCGCAGCGCCTTTGGCGACGCCAACCAGCACGGCATGGAGGGGGTGCGCTTCTACACCAAGGTCAAGACCGTCACCGCCCGCTGGCCCGAGGGCGAGGCGAGCGACCAGGCCTTCGTCATCCCCACCATGAGATAGACTTTCGGCGTCCGACCCCTATGGCCTAGGCTGACCTCGAGCTTTGGAGCGATCGAGCATGAAGAATTTCCGCCTGTGGGCGATCCTGGCCCTGGTGGTCGTGGTGGCCGGTCTCGGCGCCTATTTCTACTGGAACCATGAAGTCCGCTGGAGGCCCAATACCGTGACGAAGAACCAGGCTGAAATCGCCCGCCTGCTGGAGTCCTCGGGCTGGGTCTCGCCGGGGATCGAAGGCCCGGCGGTCTATATGGTGTCATTCCGCACCTGCCCGGACTGCCTGCGCTTCAAGGCCGAGCAGTTCCCCGACCTGCATGCGGCCGGGATCGACACCCGGGTGATCGAGATCGCCCGGGGGGAGGTGAATGGTCTCGAACGCTCGACGCCGGTGGAGCGCGCCACGGTGGCCGAGCTGTGGCTGAACCGCGACTGGGGCCTGTTCGAACGCTGGGTGCAGGTCCCGGCCTCGGCCTGGACGGCGCCTGGCATCCCGCCGGCTGACGGCGACGCCGCGCGGATGGCGGTGGTGGAGACCGGCCGCAATCTCGTCGATCAGCTCACGCCGCTGCTCAAGGACAACGGCGTCAATTTCGCCTATCCCCTGCTGGTCTGGTGGGACCAGGACGGCCAGATGAAGGCCTGCGCCTGCGAACGCCGTGAGACCTATCGCTTCCTGCGGGAAGACCTCGGCCTGCCGGCCAGGAGCGACACCCCCCAGGTGCCTGCGGGCGAGGAGGACGGCGCCCTGGTCCCGGCTGACCCCGCGGCGACCTGAAGACCGGCAAACGCAGCCGCCGATCATTGGCCGATTGTGATCACGGCCTTGCCGGGCTAGGGGCGGAGGCATGACGTCCGCCCTCGAAGCCGCCTATCGCACCCGCCTGGAGCGCGGGGAAATCCGAGCCGATCCGGCCCAGGCCGCCGCCCTGCCGGCTCTTGTGCGGCTGGAGGCCGACCTGGCCGCCAGCGAACCCGGCGGCCTGTTCGGGCGGCTGCGCAAGCCCCAGAGCCAGACGGGCGTCTATCTCTGGGGGCCGGTGGGCCGGGGCAAGTCCATGCTGATGGACCTGTTCTACGAGACCGCGCCGGTGGCCAGGAAGCGCCGCACCCATTTCCACGTCTTCATGGGCGAGGTGCACCAACTTATCGGCGCCTGGCGCAAGGGCGATGCGGCCGCCCGCAAGGCGCAGTTCGGCCAGCATCGTGGTGATGATCCCATCCCGCCCGTCGCCGATGTGGTGGCCGGCCAGGCGCGACTGCTCTGCTTCGACGAGTTCCAGGTCACCGACATCGCCGACGCCATGATCCTGGGCCGGCTGTTCACCGCCCTGTTCGACCGGGGCGTAACCCTGGTGGCCACCTCCAACCGCGTGCCCGACGCCCTCTATCGCAACGGCATCAACCGCCAGCTCTTCCTGCCCTTCATCGACCTGCTGAAAGCCCAGGCCGAGGTGGTGTCGGTGGCGGGCGAGCACGACTATCGCCTGGACCGGCTGCGGGCGGCCGGAGTCTGGTTTTCGCCGATCGACCCGGACAATGTGCGGACCTACGACGCCCTCTGGGGCGAGATGCTCGACGGCGACGAGGAGCTGGGGGAGACGGTGGAGGTCCTGGGCCGCAAGATCCACCTGCCCCACGCCACCGGCGGCCTGCTGCGGGCGAGCTTCGCGAGCCTCTGCGGCGTGGCGCTGGGGCCGAACGACTATCTGGCCCTGGCCGAACGCTTCCACACGGTCTTTCTCGAGCGCGTGCCGCGGCTGACGCCGGCCCGGCGGGAAGAGGCCAGGCGTTTCGTCACCCTGATCGATGCGCTCTATGAGGCCCGCGCCAAGCTGATCGTCCTGGCCGAAGCGGAGCCGGCCGCCCTCTATCCGGAGGGCGACGGCGCCTTCGAGTTTGAACGCACCGCCTCGCGCCTGCAGGAGATGCGCTCCGCCGACTGGCTCACCGAGCGGGGTTAGGAAGTCGGCCGCCGCTGCGCCGAAGGCGCAGTTTTGAACCACAAAGAACACGAAGAGCACGAAGCAGCCCTGCGCGCGGCGCCTTGGTGCTCTTCGTGTTCTTTGTGGTTGAACTCAACTGGGCGCTTCGCGCCGTCTCACGCGCCCCGCAGGCTCTCCACCAGCTGGCGGGCGACGGGGCGCAGTTCGTCCAGGCTGCGGACGCAGATCTTCAGCTCTCGCGCCGCCCAGTCGTCGGTGAGGGCGACAATGGCCAGGTTCATGGTGCAGACGGCCCGGGCCGCCGTGGTCTCGGGCACCACGCCGACGCCGACGCCGCACTCCACCAGCCGACAGACGGCGTCGAAGCTGCGCAACTGGACCCGCAGGCGCAGGCGCCGCCCCTCGCGGCCGGCCCGGGCGGCGAGGAAGCGCTGCAGGGAGCTGGCCCGGTCCAACCCCACCAGGTCGTAGTCCAGCACCTGGGCGAAGGCGGCGTTGATATTCCGGGCCAAGGGGTGGTCCAGGGCCGTCACCACCACGAAGCGGTCGGTGCGAAAGGCGAAGGTCTCCAGGGCGCCCACATCCACCGTGCCGGCCACGATGCCCACATCGGCGGCGCCCTCGGCCACCAGGCCGACGATCTCGTCGGACAGCCGCTCCTCCAGGTCGACGCTGACCTGGGGGTTGGCGGCCAGGAAGGAGGACAGGGCCTCGGGCAGGAATTCGGTCAGGGCGTTGGTGTTGGCCAGGACGCGGACCTCGCCGGCGGCGCTGTCGGCGATCAGGCCCAGTTCGTCCTGCATCCGCGCGCTCTGCTCCAGCAGGCCGCGGGCGTGCTTGAGCAGCAGAAGCCCGGCCGGGGTGGGCGTCACCCCCAGGCGTGAGCGGGTCAGCAGGGCCGCGCCCAGGGACTGCTCCATGGCCCGGATGCGGGTGGAGGCCGCGGCCAGGGCTAGGGCCGAGCGCTCGGCGCCGCGGGTGATGGAGCCGGCCTCCACCACGTCGCAGAACAGCCTCAGATCCACCAGGTCGAACCGCATCCTTCGTCTCCCGCGAAGGAAGGCTACAGCAAAGACGGATTGCCCGGGAGGCCGAAAGCCGAGAGACTTCCGCGCTAGCGAAGGCCTTTGTGTTCGGCGGCTTCGTTGACACCCCTATATGGCGGCGTAAAAGCGGCCTCAAGCAATCCAGGGCAAGAGGGAGCGGCTGTAGAACCGATGTCGGACGCCTCGAAGACTATCCGGGTCAGACCCACCTCGCCGCACGTTCAGGTGTGGCGCTGGCATCTCACCGCGCTGACCTCCATCGCCCACCGGATCACCGGCGTCGGCCTCTATGTGGGCACGCTGATCCTGGCCGGCTGGGCCATTTCCCTGGCCATGGGGCCTGAGGCCTATGGGACCTTCATGGGCCTGATGGGCTCGGTCCTGGGCAAGCTGGTCCTGTTCGGCCTGAGCCTGGCGGTCTTCTTCCACCTGGCCAAGGGCGTCCAGCACCTGATCTGGGACACCGGGGTCGGCCTCAAGCTGCAGGCGGCCAACGCCGGCGCCGTGGCCACCGTCGCCTTCGCCATCGTGGCCACCATCGTGGTCTGGATCATCGCCGCCATGACGGGAGCGCTCTGATGGCCGATTTCCGCACCCCCTTCTCCCGGGCCCAGGGCCTGGGCGCCGCCGGCCACGGGGTCGGCCACTGGATCACCGAGCGGGTCACCTCGATCGCGCTTATTCCGCTGGTGCTGTGGGGGGTCTTCGCCGTCCTGCGCCTGGCCCGCAGCGACTATGACATGGCCGTGGCCTGGCTGGCCTCGCCGATCAATGCGGTCCTGCTGTCCCTGCTGACCGTGATCAGCTTCATGCACATGAACTCGGGCATGCGGGTGGTGATCGAGGACTATATCCACCGCAAGATCACCAAGGCGGGCCTGCTGCTGCTGAACCTCTTCGTCTGCGCGCTGTTCGGCGCGCTCGCCCTCTTCTCCATCCTGAAGGTCGCCCTGTCGGGCGGAGCTTACTGAGCATGGCCGCATACGAATTCATCGACCACAAGTTCGACGTCGTCGTCGTGGGCGCCGGCGGCTCGGGCCTGCGCGCGGCGCTCGGCTGCGCCCAGGCCGGCCTCAAGACCGCCTGTGTCTCCAAGGTCTTCCCGACCCGCTCGCACACTGTGGCCGCCCAGGGCGGCATCTCGGCGAGCCTGGGAAACATGAGCCAGGATGACTGGCGCTGGCACATGTACGACACCGTCAAGGGGTCGGACTGGCTGGGCGACCAGGACGCCATCGAATATCTCTGCCGCAACGCGCCGGCCGCCGTCTATGAGCTCGAGCACTGGGGCGTGCCCTTCTCGCGCACCGAGGACGGCAAGATCTATCAGCGCGCCTTCGGCGGCATGACCAGCAACTATGGCGAGGCCCCGATCCAGCGCACCTGTGCGGCCGCGGACCGCACCGGTCACGCCATGCTGCACACCATGTATGGCCAGTCCCTGGCCAACAATACCGAGTTCTTTATCGAGTATTTCGCCCTCGACCTGATCATGGAAGACGGCGTCTGCCGCGGCGTCACCGCCTGGAAGCTGGACGACGGCACCCTGCACCGGTTCCAGGCCCAGATGGTCATCCTGGCCACCGGCGGCTATGGCCGGGCCTATATCTCCTGCACCAGCGCCCACACCTGCACCGCCGACGGCAACGCCATCCTCCTGCGGGCCGGCCTGCCCCTGCAGGACATGGAGTTCGTGCAGTTCCACCCCACCGGCATCTATGGCGCCGGTTGCCTGATCACCGAAGGCGCCCGGGGCGAGGGCGGCTATCTGACCAATTCCGAGGGCGAGCGCTTCATGGAGCGCTATGCGCCGTCCGTGAAAGACCTGGCGCCGCGGGACATGGTCAGCCGGGCCATGACCATCGAGATCCGCGAAGGCCGCGGGGTGGGTCCGAACAAGGACCACATCTTCCTGCACCTGGACCACCTGGACCCCAAGGTTCTGCACCAGCGCCTGCCGGGCATTTCCGAGAGCGCGCGGGTCTTCTCCGGGGTGGACGTCACCAAGGCGCCGATCCCGGTCCTGCCCACCGTGCACTACAATATGGGCGGCATTCCCACGAACTTCTATTCCGAGGTGGTCACCCGCGACGGCGACAACCCCGACAGCGTCATCCCCGGCCTGATGGCCGTGGGCGAGGCGGCCTGCGTCTCGGTGCACGGCGCCAACCGCCTGGGCTCCAACTCGCTGATCGACCTGGTGGTGTTCGGCCGCTCGGCCGCCCTGCGCGCCGCTGACATCCTGACGCCCGGCGCCAAGCAGCCCGAGCTGAAGCCGAGCCACACCGACGCCCACCTGGCCCGCTTCGATCGCCTGCGGAACGCCAGGGGCGGCACGCCCACGGCCCAGCTTCGCCTGGACATGCAGAAGGCCATGCAGGAGGACGCCGCGGTGTTCCGCACCGGCGAGAGCCTGGCCTCGGGCGTGGCGCGCCTGGACAAGATCCACGGCCAGCGCGGCGACATCCAGGTCACCGACCGCGGCATGATCTGGAACACCGACCTCGTCGAGACCCTGGAGTTCGACAATCTGATCGGCCAGGCCGCCGTCACCGTGAACGGGGCGCTGAACCGCACCGAGAGCCGCGGGGCGCACGCCCGGGAGGACTATCCCGATCGTGATGACGAAAACTGGATGAAGCACACGCTGACCTGGTTCGACGACGCCACCGGCAAGGTGAAACTGGACGACCGTCCGGTCCACTCCTTCACGCTTAGTAACGACATCGCCTACATCCCGCCGAAGGCGCGGGTCTACTAGGGGCGGGTCTGTGGCCCCCTTCGTCGCTCATTCCCGGCTTCGGACCGAACGCGCCGCGCGCGCGGGGTCCGGGGTCTTCGCCTAAGGAAAGCCTCCGATGGTCGAACTCGCCCTGCCCAAGAACTCCCGCGTCCAGAAGGGCCGCCATCATCCGGCCCCGGCCGGCGCCAAGAAGGTCAAGACCTTCAAGGTCTATCGCTATGACCCCGAGGGGACCGAAAACCCCCGGTGGGACACCTATGACGTGGACACCGAGGCGTGCGGCCCCATGGTCCTGGACGCCCTCATCCACATCAAGAACACCATGGACCCGACCCTGGCCTTCCGCCGCTCGTGCCGGGAAGGGGTCTGCGGCTCCTGCGCCATGAACATCGGCGGCCGCAACACGCTCGCCTGCACCCATGGCTGGGAAGAGGTGCCCGGCCAGACCTGCACCATCAGCCCGCTGCCGCACATGCCGGTGGTCAAGGACCTGGTGCCTGACATGACCATGTTCTACGCCCAGTACGCCTCCATCGAGCCCTGGCTGCACACCAAGACGCCCGAGCCCCAGGGCGAGTGGCTGCAGACCCCGGAGGACCGGGAGAAGCTCGACGGCCTCTATGAGTGCATCCTGTGCGCCTGCTGCACCACCTCGTGCCCCAGCTACTGGTGGAACGGCGACAAGTATCTGGGCCCGGCCGCCCTGCTGCACGCCTATCGCTGGCTGATCGACAGCCGCGACGAGGCCACCGGCGAGCGGCTTGACGATCTGGAAGACCCGTTCAAGCTCTATCGCTGCCACACGATCATGAACTGCGCCCAGGTCTGTCCCAAGGGTCTGAACCCGGCCAAGGCCATCGCCGAGGTCAAGAAGATGCTGGTCGACCGGGTCGTCTAAAGCGGGCGCCTGTGCGTTTCCCAAGTTGACGCAGGCGTCATTTTTCTGCATCGGGGAGCGGCATGAGTGATTTAGGCGCACACGTGGTGATCCTGGGGGCGGGGCACGCCGGCGGCACAGCCGCCGCGCTGCTGCGTCAGTACGGGCATTTGGGACCGGTCACCCTGATCGGCGACGAGCCGCTGGCGCCCTATCAGCGGCCGCCGCTCTCCAAGGCCTGGCTGAAGGGCGAGGCCGACGCCGACTCCCTGGCGCTCAAGCCCCTGGAATTCTACGCCGAGCACCAGATCGACTTCCGGCCCAACACCCGGGCGGTGAAGCTCGCCCGGGCCGACAAGATCGTGACCCTGGCCGACGGCCAGACCCTGACCTACGACTTTCTGATCCTGGCCACCGGCGCCCGGGCCATCAAGCTCCCGGTGCCGGGCGCTGAGCTGGCCGGCCTGCTGGAGCTGCGCACCGCCGCCGACGCCGAGGCCCTGAAGGCCGCCGTGGGGCCGGGCAAGCGCCTGGCCGTCGTGGGCGGCGGTTATATCGGCCTGGAGGTCGCCGCCTCTGGCCGCGCCCTGGGGGCCGAGGTGGTGGTGATCGAGCGCGAACAGCGCCTGCTGGCCCGCGTCGCCTGCGAATCCCTGTCGGACTTCTTCCGCGGCGTTCACGAGGCCCACGGGGTCACCTTCGAGATGGGCGCCAGCGTCACCGGCTTTGTCGGCGAGGACGGCCAGGTGACCGGCGTCACCCTGGCCGATGGCCGGACGATCGCCTGCGACGCCGCCGTGATCGGGGTCGGCGCCACCCCCAATGACGAGCTGGCCGCCGACTGCGGCCTCGACACGGCCCGCGGCGTGGTGGTCGATCTGGAGGCGCGGACCTCCGACCCCTCCATCTTCGCCATCGGCGACGTGGCCCACCGGCCGATGCCGATCTATGACCGCATGTTCCGTATGGAGAGCGTGCCCAACGCCCTGGAACAGGCCAAGCAGGCCGCCAGCGCCATCACCGGACGTCCGGCCCCGGCCGGCGAGGTGCCGTGGCAGTGGTCAGACCAGTACGACCTGAAGCTCCAGATCGCCGGCTACGCCTTCGACGCCGACGAGGTTCTGCTGCGCGGCGATCCGGCCAGCGGCAAGTTCGCGGTCTTCCATCTCAAGGGAGACCAGATCCAATCCGTGGAGGCGATCAACTCGCCCCCGGAATTCATGATGGGCAAGCAGCTGATCGGAAACCGCAAGCCGGTGTCCAAGGCGAAGCTCGTCGATCTCAGCGTTTCAATGAAAGAGGTCGTCGCCTGAAGGCGGCGCGAAAGGGAGCCATGGCCAAGATCACCTATATCGAGCACGACGGGACCGAGCACGTCGTGGACGTGAAGACCGGGCTCACGGTGATGGAAGGCGCGGTGAAGAACAACATCCCGGGCATCGACGCCGACTGCGGCGGCGCCTGCGCCTGCGCCACCTGCCACGTCTATGTGGATGAGGCCTGGAAGGACAAGACCGGCGAGTCCTCGGCCATGGAGGAGTCCATGCTCGACTTCGCCGAGAACGTCGAGCCCAACAGCCGCCTGTCCTGCCAGATCAAGGTCACCGACGAGCTCGAAGGCCTGGTCGTGCGGATGCCCGAGAGCCAGCACTAGGTCGACATGGCAAGGGGCGGCTGCGTGTCGCGCCGCCCCTTCGTTCCCATCCAGGGGACAGGGGACCGGGCCTTCTTCACGGGCCAAGCGATCCGGCAGACCAACAGGATTCCCTTGAGGCGCCTTGCGTTCAGGCGATTTCCGGCGTCAGCCGCGCCCGCAAGGCGGCGCCGTCTCGCCCGGGCGAGTCGCCAAACAGGCGGCGATAGTCGCGACTGAACTGCGAGGGACTTTCATAGCCTACGACGTAGCCCACCGAGGCGACGGAGGCGGCCGCCCCCTCGGCCAGCAACAGCCGCCGCGCCGCCTGGAGGCGGACCTGTTTCTGGAACTGGACGGGGGTCTCCAGGGTCGCCGCCTTGAAGTGGCGGTGAAAGCTCGGAATGCTCATATGGGCGAGGGCCGCGAGGTCGGCGACGCGTAAAGACTCTGCATAGTGGTCGCGGATCCAGGCCGTAGCACGGCCGATGCGGGAACCGTGGCTGTCGGCCAAACCGATCTGACGTAGGGCGGCGCCGAGCCGTCCAGCCAGGAGGCGCCAGACGATCTCGCGCCGGATCAGCGGGGCAAGGACCGGCAGGTCGGCCGGGCTGTCGAGCAGATCCAGCAGCCGGACAAAGGGATCGCACAGCGCCCCATCCAGGTCGGTGGTGGCCAGGGCCCTGGGCGGCGGCGGCGCTGCAATCTGGCAGCCATGTTCCACCAGCAGATCAGCGACCATGGCCGGTTCGATCTCAAGGCTGAACGCCAGATAGGGGCGCGTGGGAGAAGCCTCGGTGATCTGGGCGGCGACGGGCACGTCGATCGTGGCGAGCAGACCCTGCCCGGCGCGATAGGAGAAGGGCTGGTCGCCGAGCATGCTGACCTTGGCCCCCTGCAGGACGGCGCAGAAGGAGGGGCGATAGACCGAGCGAATGACGCCGCTCGGGGCATCGGCGCGGCTGAGCAAAAGGCCGCTCAACGGCGTCTCGCGTCCAAAGCGGCTGAACTGTCGCGATACCCGCGCCGCCAGGGCCTCGAAGGGCGCGTCCATGTCCGCCATGCCTTTCCCCGATAATGCCCGGTTATCGGAAGAGCTCTAGGCTACCCGGCCAGCCCATGCACCATCCGTCGCGAGGGCTTGATAGGATCAGGCAAGAGGCTGAGAGGATCGGCGTCGCCGACGGGCGGCGAAGGGCGCACCTTGTCGGCCTGATCCCAGCCAAAGGAGCCTCCCGTGCGCACCCGTCAACTTGGCCATAGCGGCCTGTTTGTTTCTGAACTCTGCCTCGGCACGATGACCTTCGGCGGCGACGAGGGCATCTGGGGCCTGATCGGCCGGCTCGACCAGGGCCAGGCCGACGCCCTGGTGAAGACGGCCCTGGACGCAGGCGTCAACTTCATCGACACGGCCAATGTCTATGCCGGCGGCGAGAGCGAGCGCATTCTCGGCCAGTCCCTGAAGAACTTGGGCGTGCCCCGCGATCAGGTGGTGGTCGCCACCAAGGTGATGGGGCCCATGGGCGAGGGGCCAAACGCCCGCGGCGCCTCACGGGGTCATATCCTCAGCCAGTGCCAGGCGAGCCTGAAGCGGCTCGGTCTCGATCATATCGACCTCTACCAGATCCATGGTTTCGACCCCGCCACCCCGATCGCCGAGACCCTGGAAGCCCTCGACATTCTCGTGCGCCATGGCCACGTCCGCTACATCGGCCTGTCCAACTGGGCCGCGTGGCAGGTGGTCAAGGCGGTCGGTCTGAGCGAGGCGCGCCGGCTCGCGCCGATCCTGTCTCTGCAGGCCTATTACACCCTGGCGGCGCGGGACCTCGAACGGGAGATCGTGCCGATGCTCCTGTCCGAGAAGATCGGGCTGATGGTGTGGAGTCCCCTGGCCGGCGGCTATCTCTCGGGCAAGTACGATGAAGACGGCAAGGCCGCCGACGGTCGTCGCGCCGCCTTCGACTTCCCGCCGGTGGATCGCGCGCGGGGAAACGCCGCTCTCGGCGAGATGCGCCGGATCGCCGAAGCCAAGGGGTGCACCGTTGCTCAGGTCGCCGTGGCCTGGCTGCTCCACCAGCCGGTGGTCACCAGCGTCATCGTCGGCGCCAAGCGGGTCGACCAACTCGCCGAAAATCTCGCCGCCACCGAGGTCAAGCTGGAACCCGGCGACCTTGCCGCCCTGGACCTGGCGACCCGACCGGCCAGCGAATATCCCGGCTGGATGCTGGAACGACAGGCCGGTTACCGCACCTGAGGCGGGCGGGGCGTCGCTAGAATTCCAGCTCGCGGTGCGACGCCGACTCCGCCTGGGCCAGCTCGGGCAGGTGGCAGGTAAAGGTCGCGCCGGCGCCGGGCTCGCTCTCCAGGGCCACCCAGCCCCCATGCAGCTCGGTGAGCGCCTTGACCAGGGCGAGGCCCAGGCCCGGCCCCCCGCGCTCGCGCCCCACGAACCGGTCGAAGATGTGGGCCTGGACGTGGAAGGGGATGCCGCGGCCGGTGTCGCTGACCTGCAGCTTGACCTCGCCCAGGGCGCGGCGGGCCGAGATGGTGATCTTGCCCTCCGGCGGGGTCTGGCGGATGGCGTTCTCGATCAGGTGGTCGAGGATCTGGTCAAGCCTGTGGGAGTCGGCGCGGATCACCCCGATCCCTTCGGCATGCTCCACCTGCAGGACGACGCGGCCCTCCTCCAGGCTGCGGGACCAGCGGGCGGCGGCCTGGGCCAGCATCTCGTCCACATGGACGTCCTCCAGGTCCAGGGCCATTTCGTCGGCGTCGATCTGGGCCATGTCCAGCACGTCGTCGATGGAGCGGGCGAGCTGGGTGGCGGCCATGCGCACGGCCGCGGCGTGGCCTCGGCCCCGCTCCGACAGGTTCTCACCCGACCGCTCCAGCAGCTCCGAATAGCCGATGATGGTGGTGAGCGGGGTGCGCAGTTCGTAGGAGACATTGCCCACGAAGTCCCGCTTCAGACGCTCGGCGTCGGCCAGGGCGGCGGATCGGTCGGCCAGGGCGCTCTCCAGCTTGCGGGCGTCGGTGACGTCGGTGAAGGCGATCAGGGTGGCGCCGTCGGGCAGGGGCCGGGACTGATAGGCCACGATGCGGGAGTCCGAGGTCTTCACCTCGCCGGAGATCGGCGCCCGGGCGCTGGGATCGGGGTCGGCGACGCGGCCCTTGAGCTCGCGCCAGAAGTTCAGGTCGTGCAGGCGCGGCACGCAGAGCTCCACCACGCCCTCGAAGTCGCCGGCCAGGTCCAGCTGGGTCGGGGTGACGTTCCAGAACCGCTCGAAGGCCTCGTTGTGCAGCCGCAGCCGCCCGTCTGAGCCGAACACGGCCACGGCGTCGTTCAGCTTGTCCAGGGTCGCCTGCTGCACCTGGATCAGGGCGTTGTACTGGGCCTTGAGCTTCAGCTCGTCGGTGATGTCGGAGAACAATAGCAGCACCCCGCCCATGGGGTGGGGCTGGCGCACGACCCGCAGGGTGCGGCCATCGGGCAGGCTCCACAGATCATCGGGGCTGGAGCCCAGGGCCTCGTAGCGGTCCAGCTCAGCGGCCCGCCACTTCACGTAGTCGGCGGTCTCCGGCAGCCGGCGGCGCTGGCGCAGGCGGTCGAGCAGCTCGCCATGGCCGGGACGCTCGCTCAGCCAGGCCGGCTCCAGGCCCCACAGCTCGGCGAAGGCCGTGTTGTGGAAGATCATCTTCTTGTTGGCGCCGAAGATGGCGACGGCGTCGGCGATGTGGTTCAGCGTCTCGTCATGGGCGGCCACGTGGCGCTTCAGCGCCTCGCGCATCTCCTCGGCCTCGGTGGCGTCCTCGGCCCAGACCCCGACCCCGCCCCCTTCCAGCGGCCGGGCGGTGATGTGGAAGGCGCGGCGGCGCCCCCCCAGGGTCAGCCAGCGGGTGGTCTCACGAACCTGGGCCAGGTTGGCGGCCTCGCTGGCGATCTCGTCGGCGGCCTTGTCCAGGGTCAGGCCCTTGGCGGCGGCCTCGTCCAGGCTTGTGGCGTCCACGGCGGCCAGCCAGGCGGCGTTGACCCAGACCGGCGCCCCGTCGGCCGAGGCGATCCAGGCCGGGCCGGGCCGGGCGTCCAGCAGGGCGGCGAACCGGGGCGCGGTGGGCAGGCCGGCGTCCTCGCCGATCACCGCCGAGAGCCGCAGCCAGGCCAGGGCGCCGGCCGCCCGGCCCTCGACCGAGACCACGCCGGCGGGACCGCGGACCTCGAAGGCGCAGGTCTCGCCGCGCTCGAACAGGGCGCGCAGGCGGCGGGCATGGTCGGGATCGGCCCGCATCAGGGCGTTGACCAGACCCTGGGCGTCGGCGTTCTCCAGGGACAGGGCCGCGGCGCAGACGCAGAGGCTTTCCTCGCCCGAGGCCAGCAGGGCGCGGCCGTCCTCCACCGCCAGCAGGGCGGAGTCGAAGGCCTCAGCCGAGGACTGGGCGACCTCGGCGCGCATTTCCAGCTCGGCGACCCGGCTCCGGAGGGCCAGCAGGCGCGTCTGCCCCTGACGCTGTTGGGCGAGCGCCCAGAGCGTCGCGCAGATGGCCAGGCAGACCGCACCGGCGGCCGCCGCCAGGATCAGTTCATGCGCGTTCATCACCACTCCATCAGCGCCGTCCGCGCCGATGCGAATCACCCTTTTTTCAACATAGAACCCAAAACGGTTCACCGCACCCGCGGCACGTTTCCTCAGGCGCCCGTTTGAGCGACAATGGCCCCATGAGCGCCATTCTCTATCCCGTCGCCCGCGACGCCGAGGCTGCGCTCGCCGCCCCCCTGGGCCGCGCGGCCCGCGCTCGGGAGGCCCAGGCTCTGGCCGGCGGCGAGGCGATCGAGTTCATCACCCGCCCGGTCGGCCCCGAATTCGCCAGCCGCGAGGCGGCCCTGGACGTCTATGCCGGACGCGTCGAGGACGACCGTCCTGGCCGCCTGCGCAGCCTGCCGCCCGAGGATCGCTATTGCCGGCTCGCCGAACTGGCGGCCCAGGTGGGCGGCCGACGGCGGGTGCTCGCCCAGGTGCAGCCGACCCTGCGCGACGGTCGCCGCTGGCCAGCCCCGCCGGACCAGCCGGTCGCCACGGTCTGGCGGCTGCAGATCTCGTTCTGGCGGATCGGATCGGCGGCGGAGATTCCCCTCGATGGCCCCCAGGCCCGGCGGGTGCGCCGCGGCGGCGCCGAGGCCGATCGTGAAACCCTGGACGCCCTGACCCGCCAGCCCCTGCGGCCCTTCCGTCCGCAGCAGCCCCTGGACATCGGCCTGTTCGAAATCCGCACGCCGGAAGCCCCGCACATCGTGATCGCCGACGAATGACCCCATCTTCATCGGGGCTCGCCCCCAGCCTGGACGACATGGCCGCCCTGGCGCAGGCCGCCTTCGCCCGCCTGCCCGAAGCCTTTCGGCAGATGACGGGCCACGTCCTGTTCCGGGTCGACGACTTCCCGGATGAGGAGACGCTCGCGGCCCTGGAGATCGAGGATCCCTTCGACCTGACCGGCCTCTATCACGGGGTCGACCTGGCCCATCGCTCGGTGCTCGATCCCGAAACCCATCCGTCGATGGTCTTCCTCTATCGTCGGCCGATCCTGGACGAGTGGGCGGCCCGGGGCGATGTGACGCTCGAGGAGCTGGTCAGCCATGTGCTGATCCACGAGATCGGCCATCATTTCGGCCTCTCCGACGACCAGATCGACGCCATAGAGGCGGCGGCGGACTGAGGCTGGCAGGCCGCCGGTCACGAAAATGACGCCCCCGTCATCTTCTTGACTGAACGACGTTCATGTGGCTGACTGAGCCATAGACAGATGGGCTGCCCGCAAGGTGCGGAGCCGGGGCCGCAGAGCCTGCCCGATCTTCCTGGAGGACGAGTTCATGGCCGCTGACGGCAACATCACCAAGGACATCATCTACGACGCCGTGTCGCCGGACGACTTCGAGTCGATGCTTGAGCTGGACCGCTACAACGCCCGCTCCACGGCCTTCGACAAGATCATCTCGGCCACCCACGACCATTTCTGGGATCCGCTCGACAAGAAGTACATCGACTTCGACGAGCCCTTCGACATGGAAAACCAGATGATCCTGCCGGAGGACATGATCATCTCCATGTCCACCGACTATGTCTCCAACCACCTCAGCGACTGGAAGACCCGGGTCCGCTTCGTGAACCAGTCGGCCCTGCGGTCCTTCTCCTCGATCCTGCATGGCGAGCAGGGCGCACTGAACCTGTCGGCCAGCCTCTGCCATGTGCTGAAGGACCAGGG
>NZ_JAUSLG010000047.1 GCF_030646615.1 Phenylobacterium sp.
GCCTGGCCGACAAGCTGTTCGCCTTCGCCATTCCGAAGCTCTCCAAGCGCAAGGGCGAGAAGCCGGTGCGCGACAATCTCTATGAGGCCGGCGTCGACGGGCGCTCGCGGACCGACGCCTATGGCGGCCGGCGCTTCAGCGTCTACACCCGCGCCCAGCAGCACCCCGGCCTGGTTCTCGGGGTGGGGGCGCTCGCCCTGCTCGCCACCGCGGCCTATCTCGGCCGAGGGCCGATCGCCCGCAACGCCCGTCCCTTGGCCGCCAAGGTGGCGCGTCCTGTGGTCGCACGGGCGGCCATGCGCCGTCCCCTGACCACGGCCAAACTCGCCGTGCGCCATCCCCGTAAGGCTTTGCGCCTGGCCGGCGCCCTTCGGTGAAGCGCTTGGACGGTGGCCGTTAAGCCTCGGCGTTCACCAATCTTCACGAGAGATTAAGCCCGACCGGCGACCCTGGAGATCAGTGATTTCCGGGGGCCAACCTTGCGCAGTCTCGTCGCCGCCGTCGAGCGTATCGATCCTCTGACCGTCTCGGGCCGTGTGGCCGCCGTGAACGGGCTTCTCATTGAGGCCCGGGGCGGGGTGACGCGTCTGGCGGTGGGCGCCCGAGCCGAGATCGAACGCCGGGGCGATACGCCCCTGCCGGCCGAGGTGGTCGGCTTCCGCGACGCCCGCGCCCTGTTGATGCCCTTTGGCGCCGTCGAGGGCGTTGCGCCCGGCGCCGAGATCCGCATCGAGCCCGGCGGCTCCACGGTTCGTCCCACCAAGGCCTGGCTTGGCCGCATCGTCGATGCGTTCGGCCAGCCCATCGACGGCAAGGGCTCGCTGCCCCAGGGCCTGGCGGCCTATCCCCTCCGCGCCCCGCCGCCGCCGGCCCACGCCCGCGACCGGGTCGGCGCGCGCCTGGACCTGGGCGTGCGGTCCATGAACGTCTTCACCACCTGCTGCCGCGGTCAGCGCCTCGGCGTCATCGCCGGCTCCGGCGTCGGCAAGTCGGTGCTGCTCTCCATGCTGGCCCGCAACGCCGATTGCGACGCCGTCGTCGTCGGGCTGATCGGCGAGCGGGGCCGGGAGGTCCGCGAATTCATCGAGGAGACCCTGGGCGAGGAGGGGCTCAAGCGCGCCATCGTCGTGGTCGCCACCTCCGACGAGCCGGCCCTGAAGCGCCGCCAGGCGGCCTATATGACGCTGGCCATCGCCGAATATCTCCGCGACCAGGATATGGAAGTCCTCTGCCTGATGGACTCCGTCACCCGCTTCGCCATGGCTCAGCGCGAGATCGGCCTGGCCGCCGGCGAGCCGCCGACCACCAAGGGTTATACCCCCACCGTCTTCACCGAGCTGCCCAAGCTTCTGGAGCGGGCCGGCCCAGGCCCCATCCGGCCGGACGGCACCCGGGCGGGTCCGATCACCGGGCTCTTCACCGTGCTGGTGGACGGGGACGACCATAACGAACCCATCGCCGACGCCGTGCGCGGGATCCTGGACGGCCACATCGTCATGGAGCGCGCCATCGCCGAGCGCGGCCGCTTCCCGGCCATCAATGTGCTGAAGTCCATCAGCCGGACCATGCCCGGCTGTCACCAGCCGCATGAGCGCCAGATCGTCACCACCGCGCGCCAGACCCTTTCGGCCTACGCCAATATGGAAGAGCTGATCCGTATCGGCGCCTATCGGCCAGGCTCCGATCCGCAGGTGGACATGGCCATCGCCCTCAATCCCGCCCTCGAGGCCTTTCTCGGCCAGGACAAGGACGAGACCACCAGCCTCGATGACTCCTTCGCGGCCCTGGCGCACATTCTGGAAGGCGCCGCCGCATGAGTTGGGCCCAGTCCCTCGTCAAGCTGTCGACCTATGAGGTCGAGGTGCTGCAGAAGCGGATGGGCGAGATCGCCCAGCGCCGCCACGACGCCGAGATGCGCCTGCTGATGCTGGAGGCCGAGGGCGAGGCCGAGGCCGCCAACGCCCGGGCCAGCGCCGAGGCCGGCATGTATCACATCGGCTTCCAGGAGGGCCTCCGCGCCCGCCGCGCCGCCATCCTGGCCGAGCTCGCCGCCCTGGCCCTGGAGGAGCAGGGCGCCCGCGACGCGCTCAACGGCGCCTTCGAAGAGCAGAAGAAGTACGAGCAGGTGGCCGAGGATATCCGGCTGACGCGCCTGCGTGATCTGGCCCGCCGGGACTCAGCCGTCATGGACGAGATGGGCCTGCGCCGGGCCGCGGGCGGGCGGTGATCCTGCCGTCCTCCCTCTATGGCTTCAGCCGGCGGGGCTTTCTGGGCTCGGCCCTGGCGCTCGGCGCCTGCCAGCCGGCGGCCCAGTCGCAGACGCCGGTCACCAACCTGCCGCCGCTGAAATCCATCGCGCCCTTTCCCGTCGGAACCGCCGTCCAGGCGATGCATCTGAACGACCCGGCGCTGGCCCGGCTGATCGCCGCCCAGGCCTCCCAGCTCACGCCCGAGTGGGAGATGAAGATGGAGTACATCGTCCGCGACGACGGGACCTTCCGCTTCGAGGCGCCGGACGCCATCGCCGCCTTTGCGCGGAACAACGGGCTGGGGCTCTTCGGCCACACCCTGGTCTGGTACGCCCAGACCTCCCCGGCCTTCGAGCGGCTGGACGAGGGCCGGGTGAGCTTCGCCCAGGCCTATCGCAACTATATCCACGCCGTGGTCGGCCGCTATCGTGGTCAGGCCGTGGGCTGGGACGTGGTCAATGAGGCTGTGGCCGAGGACGGCGAGGGCTGGCGCGACAGCCTGTGGAGCCAGCGGCTGGGCGCCTTCGACCACATGGTGCTGGCCTTCCAGAACGCCCGGGAGGCCGATCCCAATGCGCGGCTGTTCCTGAACGACTACAATCTCGAATGGATACCGAAGAAGCGCGCCACCTTCCTGCGGCTGGTGGAGCGGCTGCTGGCGGCGGGCGCGCCGATCGACGGGGTCGGGACCCAGACCCATGTGTCCGCCGACCAGGCCCCGGGCGAGATCGCGCGCACGGTGGCCGAGCTCGCCCAGTTCGGCCTGCTGGTGCACGTCTCGGAGTTCGATGTTTCGATCAGCCGGGCCCAGGGTCTGATCCCCCACCGGGCCGATCTGGAGCGCCGTCAGGCCGCGCTCTACGCCGAGGCCGCCGAGGCCTTCATGGCCCTGCCGCCGCAGCAGCGTTTCGCCTTCAGTTTCTGGGGGCTGCGCGACAGCGAGTCCTGGCTCAAGCGCGAGGACGCCGGGGACACGCCGCTGCCGTTCACAGCCTCGGGGGAACCGAAGCCGGCGGCCGCAGCCTGGGCGCAGCAGATCGGCGTCTGACCCGAAGCCTGCCGAGCTTTTTACATTCCTGGCTGGGGCGGACGCGGCGGGCTCGGGCGGGCCGGAGCGGCCCGTTCGGCGTCGGCCTGCTGGCGCAGCACATGCAGGTCATCGCTCAGGCGGAAGATGGCCACATAGAATTCGCAGAACGAGCGCCACAGCAGCACCAGGGCGCCCACTACCAGCAGCCCGGCCACCAGGACCGGGATGGCCAGCATCAGGCCCATGACGCTGTCTTCGCGCAGGGCCACGCCCACGGCCGCGCCGATCGTGCCGAAAGCGCCCAGGGCGATGACGCCCAGGCCCGCCCAATAGATCAGGTGGATGACCGTATTGGTCATCAGCCGGTCGAAGGTGAGGAGGTCCCAGAACAGGGATGCGCCGGCGCCGCGCTTCGATCGGGATTTGCTGGCCATTCGTCATCCACGCATTTCAGGACTTGATCGCGTCCCGGCGGCAAACCGCTACCAGCCGAAGGCGTTCCCGGCAACTTTGGAAAAGCGCCGCCGTGGCGCTGGGGTCGCGTCTCAGATGGTGCCGAGGGTTTTAAGACGGGCGCGGGGGTGGACCTCGTTCTGGCTCATCACCGGGGTCTGGCCGCGGAAGCGCTCGATGATCGAGCGCACATAGGGCCGGATGGCGGGGCTGGTGAGCAGGACCGGCGACTCCCCCGACAGCGCGGCCCGTTCGAAGACCTCGCGGACCCCGCGGATGAATTCCTGCAGACGGGACGGCGCCAGGGCGAGCTGCTTTTCCTCGCCAGGCCCGATCAGGGCGTCGCTGAAGGCGTTTTCCCATTCCGGCGACAAGGTGACGATGGGCAGGGCGCCGTCGTCACCGCGATAGGCGTAGGAGAGCTGGCGGGCCAGCCGGCCGCGCACCTGCTCCACCAGCATGGCCACGGAGTTGGTGTGCGGGCGGCCTCGCCGATGCCCTCCAGGATGGCCGGCAGGTCGCGGATCGAGACCCGCTCGCGCAATAGGGCCTGCAACACCCGTTGGACGGTGGTGGCGGTGACGGTGGCCGGGATCAGGTCGTCCACCAGCTTCTTCTGCTCGGCCGGCAGGTCCTTCAGCATCTTCTGCAGCTCCGCATAGGAGAGCAGGTCGGGCATGTTTTCCTTCAGGATCTCGGTCAGGTGCGTGGTCAGCACCGTGGCCGGATCGACGATGGTGTAGCCGCGGAAGGTGGCCTCCTCGCGCAGGCCGTCGTCGATCCAGGTGGCGGGCAGGCCAAAGGCCGGCTCGCGCATGTGCTCGCCGGGGATCTCCACCTGGCCGCCGCGGGGGTCCATGGCCATCAGCGAGCCCAGGCGCACCTCGCCCTCGCCGGCCTCCAGCTCCTTGATGCGGATGCAGTAGCCCTGGGAGGGGAGCCGCATGTTGTCGAGGATGCGGACCGAGGGCATGACGAAGCCATATTCCGAGGCCAGCGTCCGGCGCAGGGCGCGGATCTGGTCGGTCAGGCGCCGGCCCTCCAGATCGTTGATCAGGGGCAAGAGGCCATAGCCCAGCTCGATCTTGATCTCGTCAATCGCGAGACTCTCGCTGATCGGCTCTTCCTGGGGCTCGGTCGCCTGCTCCATCACAGGCTGAGGCTCAGGCTCCAGGGATTTCCGGCCTCGGTAGTAGGCGAGCGCGCCGGCCGCGATGGCCACGGCGGCGAAGGGCAGGACCGGCATGCCCGGGATCACCGCCAGCACGCCGGATGAGGCGGCCACCATGCCGAGCCCCACGGGATTCATGGCCAGCTGGGCCACCAGGGCCTTGTCGGCCGAGCCCTCGACCCCAGCCTTGGAGACCAGAAAGCCCGCGGCGATGGAGATGATCAGGGCCGGGATCTGGCTGACCAGGCCATCGCCGATGGTCATGATCGTATAGGAGGCCGCCGCTTGGCCGACGGGCATCCCATGCTGCAGCACGCCGATCAGGATGCCGCCAAGGATGTTCACGGCCACGATGATCAGGCCGGCGATGGCGTCGCCGCGGACGAACTTCGAGGCGCCGTCCATGGCCCCGAAGAAGGTGGACTCCTGCTCCAGCTCCTTACGCCGGCGCTTGGCTTCGACCTCGTCGATCATGCCGGCCGAGAGGTCGGCGTCGATGGCCATCTGCTTGCCGGGCATGGCGTCGAGGGTGAAGCGGGCCGCCACCTCGGCGATCCGGCCCGACCCCTTGCTGATGACCACGAAGTTCACGATCACCAGGATCATGAAGACGATCACCCCGATGACGAAGTTGCCCCCCATCATCAGGTTGCCGAAGCCCTCGATGATCTTGCCGGCGCCCTCCGTGCCCTCATGGCCGTGGCCGAGGATCAGGCGGGTGGAGCCGATGTTCAGCCCCAGGCGATAAAGGGTGGTGACCAGCAGCACGGTCGGAAAGGCGCTGAACTCCAGCGGCTTCTTGATCAGCAGCGAGGTCATCAGGATCAGGACCGAGCTGGTGATCGACAGCACCAGCAGGGCGTCAAGCAGTATTGCCGGGATCGGCAGGATGAGCAGGACAATGATGCTGACGGCGCCCAGCGCCAGGGCCACTTCCCCACGGGCCAGCCAGCCCAGCACGTCGCGGGCGGTGGGCGCCGGGGCGCGGGCGCCGGGAATGTCGGCCATCAGCGGTTCTCTTTACTCAGGCGCGCGGCTTAGGCGGCGTTGGCGCTGGCGCCCTGCGGCGCCGGGACGGCGACGCCGGCCTCGGTGTATTCCTTGAGCTTGTTGCGCAGGGTCCGGATCGAGATGCCCAGGATGTTGGCGGCATGGGTCCGGTTGCCGGCGCAGTGCTCCAGGGTGTCGAGGATCAGCTGCTGCTCCATCTCGGCCACGGTCTGGCCGACAAAGCTGCGCTGGGCGGCCTCGGCGGCGAAGCTGGCGGCCTGGGCGGTGCGGGCCCCGATATCGGCCGGCGCCAGAGGCTGACCATCGGGCAGGCGCACGGCCTCCTCGGTGATCTCGTCGCTCACTGAAAGCAGGACGGCGCGGTGGATGGCGTTTTCCAGCTCACGGACATTGCCCGGCCAGCGGTGGGCGACCAGGCGACGGCGCGCCTCGTCCGACAGGGCTTTTTCGGGCATGCCATTGGCGGCGGCGTACTTCTTGGCGAAGAACTCGGCCAGGACCAGGATGTCGCCCGGCCGTTCGCGCAGGGCCGGCAGACGCAGATTGACCACGTTCAGACGGTAGAGAAGGTCTTCGCGGAAGGTCCCGTCCTTGACCGCCTGGGCCAGGTCGCGGTTCGAGGTGGCCAGGATGCGGATGTCCACGCGGACGGGCTTGGCGCCGCCGACCCGGTCGATCTCGCGCTCCTGGATGGCCCGCAGCAGCTTGGCCTGCAGGCGGGCGTCCATCTCCGAGATTTCGTCCAGCAGCAGGGTGCCGCCATTGGCCTCCTCGAACTTGCCGATGCGGCGGGCCAGGGCGCCGGTGAAGGCGCCCTTCTCGTGGCCGAACAGCTCGCTTTCCAGCAGGTTTTCGGGGATGGCGGCGCAGTTGACCGAGATGAACGGCTTGGTGGCCCGGCGGGACTTCTGGTGGACGTAGCGGGCGACCACCTCCTTACCCGAGCCGCTTTCGCCGGTGATCAGGATCGAGGCGTCGGAGGCCGCCACCTGGTCGGCCAGCCTCAGCACCGCCTGCATGGCCGGATCGCTGACCACCATGGGGCGGTTGTCGTCGGCGACGGCGGCGAGGACCGCGGCGATCAGCTCGGCGTCCGGCGGCAGGGGGATGAATTCCTTGGCCCCGGCGCGGATGGCCGCCGCCGCCTTGGCCGGCTCGGCCCCGACCCCGCAGGCCACCACCGGAACACGGATGCGCTCGGCCTCGTTGGCTGCGATCAGGGCGGCGATGTCGAGCTCGTAGTCCACCAGCAGAAGGTCGGCCCCCTGGCCGGCCCGTAGAGCGTGGGTGGCCTGCGCGATGGTTTCCACATGGCTCACCTTGGCGCCGGCGCTCATCGCCATCTTCACCGCCGAGGAGAGCTGTCCGTCCAGTTTTCCGACGACCAGAAGCCGCATGTTCAAATCTCCTTACGCGTCAGGCCGCCCTAGGCCTGCGTGTCGCCGTCCTTGATGATTTCAGTCATGGTCACGCCCAGGCGTTCGTCGACGATGACGACCTCGCCCCGGGCCACCAGGCGGTTGTTCACATAGATGTCGATGGCCTCGCCGACCTTGCGGTCCAGCTCCAGCACGCTGCCCGAAGACAGCTGCAGCAGCTGGGCGACCGACATCTGCGCCCGCCCCAGAACCGCCGAGATGCTGACGGGCACGTCGAAGACCGGCGCCAGATCGCTGGCCGCCTTTTCCTCAACCTCGTGCCCGAAGTCGGGCAGGGCCTGGTCGCCCGGCCCCAGCTCTTCGAGTTTCAGTTCATGATCCGACATGACTTAGTCCTTTCTCCGGTCAGGCGTCGCCGCCGGGAATGAGGGGTTCGGCGTGCAGGCCCTCCGACGCCAGGGCCGCATGCAGCGCCTCGGCCACCCTCTGGGCCGCCGCGGCGGGATCGAAGCGGGCGGCGCCGTCGCCGAAGTCGAGGCCGAAGGCGGCCGGCGCTGCGCCAGGATCGGTGCGCACCTGGATCTGACCGGCGAAGCCGATGGATTGCGCCGCCTGCGCCAGCAGGGGTTCGAGGCCATCGGCCAGGGCCGGCGACACCGTCACCACAAGGCGCGGGACGCTTTCGATTTCCCGGGCCAGGGAGTCCAGCGCCGCCTGCAGCGGCGCGCGGGGAAAGGCGTCGAGGGCTGCATCCGCAATGGCCTGGCCGCAGGCCAGGGCCAGTTCGGCCGATCCGACCCGATGGTCGTGGGCCACCTCGGCCAGGCGGGGCAGGGCCGCCTGGCAGGCCTGGGCCAGATGGGCCAGGGCCTGGGCCTGCTGGGCTTCCACCCGGGCCATGGCGGCGCGCTCGCCCTCGGCATAGGCCTGGGCGCGGATGGCCTCGACCTCTTCCAGGGGATAGATGCGCTTGGGCCGAGCCGAGGCCTGGGCCACGGCGCCGGCGTCATCGAAGACCGTGTCGAAGTCGAATTTGCGGGGGGTCGGGCTGGTCATCAGTAGATCAGCTCGTCATCGCCGCCGGCGCCGGCCAGCATGATCTCGCCCTTGGCGGCCAGGTCCTTGGCCACCTGGACCATCTTCATCTGCGCCTGATCGACATCCTTCAGGCGGACCGGGCCCATGCCCTCCATGTCCTCGCGCATGATCTTGGCCGCGCGTTCGGACATGTTGGAGAAGAACATCTCGCGCAGGGCGTCGGACGCGCCCTTGAGCGCCAGGCCGAGCTGATCCTTCTCGACGCCGCGCAACAGGGTCTGAACCCCGCCGGGATCGAGCTTGGACAGGTCTTCGAAGACGAACATCAGGGCGCGGATGCGCTCGGCGCTCTCACGGTTGCGCTCCTCCAGCGCGGCCATGAAGCGCGACTCCGTCTGGCGGTCGAAGGAGTTGAAGATGTCGGCCATCCTCTCGTGGCTGTCGCGCTTGGAGGTGCGCGCCAGGTTGGACATGAACTCCGTCCGCAGGGTCTGCTCGATCTTGTCGAGGATCTCGCGCTGCACGGGCTCCATGCGCAGCATGCGGGTGACGCATTCCAGGGCGAAGTCCTCGGGCAGGGCCGCCAGGACCCGGGCGGCGTGCTCGCCCTTCACCTTGGACAGGATGACGGCGACGGTCTGCGGGTATTCGTTCTTCAAATAGTTGGCGAGGACGGCCTCGTTCACATTGCCGAGCTTGTCCCACATGGTCCGACCCGCCGGACCGCGGATCTCCTCCATCAGGGCCTCGACCTTGTCGGAGGGCAGGAAGGCCTGGAGCAGCTTCTGGGTCTGTTCGAACGAGCCCATGATGGTGCCGGCGCCGGACATGCCCGACACGAACTCCACCAGCAGGGATTCCACCACATTGGCCGCCACGGTGCCGAGGCTGGCCATGGCCTGGGAGACCTCCTTGATCTCCTCCTCGTCCAGGTTCTGCCAGATGGTGGCGTGGTCTTCGCCGAGCGCCAGCAGGACCACGGCGGCCTTTTCCGGCCCGGTCAGCTGGGCCGTGTCGGTGATGGACTTGCTCCGGCCGCCGCCACGCACCACGAGACTCATGCGGATTCGTGCAGCCAGCTACGCAGGATCGAAACCGACTGCTCCGGATGGGTTTCGACAAAGTCGGCGACCCGCTTCACGGAGGAGGCCTTCACCTGGCCCTCGATGCGGGCGATGTCGATCTTCTGCTCCAGCTCGCCGGGACCGGCCAGGGCCAGGGGCTGTCCGGTCTCGGGATCGACCCCCAACTGGACGGTCTGGCCATCCGGGGTGGTGGTGACCACGCGGGTGATGGTCTGCATTGGCAGGCCGCCTGAGCCGCCCCCCGCATTCTTGAGCAGCGGGCGGACCACGAAGAAGACAATCAGCAGGGCGACAATCGCCAGGATGGCCAGCTCGATCGCCCGCATGATGTCGTTCTTGTCGAAATCAGTGAGCGGATTGGACGCCTCGACCCCGCCCAGCTCGGCGGGGGCGTCGAAGGGCATATTGACCACGGTCACCTGGTCGCCGCGCTCTTCATTATAGCCGACGGCGGTGCGGACCAGCTGCTCGATGCGGGCCATCTCCTCTTCGCTGCGCGCGGCGTACTCGCCGGGCGCGCCGTCCGCGCCCACCGGGCGGACGCCGTCGACCGCCACGGCCACGGACAGGCGCTGGACCTTCCCGGGTTCATTGACCTCGGTGCGGACGGTCTTGGAGATTTCGTAGTTGGTGGTGGATTCCGTCCGGCCGCTGGCTGAGGCCAGGGCGCCGGCCTCGGGTCCGCCCAGGCCCCCGGGGATGTTGGCGTCGGCGGTCACCATCCCGTTGTTGTTGGCCTCGTTCTCGTTGGCGCTCTCCTCGACCGTCTGCTCGGAGCGGACCACCTGACCGTCGGGGTCGTAGGTCTCCTCCTGCAGGGTGACCCGCGCCAGATCGAGTTCGGCGGTGACGTTCACCCGCGCCTTGCCGGGGCCGACGACGCTTTCCACCAGGGCCTTGACAGTCTTGGCGATGCGCTGCTCGACCTCGCCCTTGCGGCTGTCGGCCATTTCGCCCGCGAAGCTCTCGCCGCCGGCCGACAGGGTCTTGCCGTGCTGATCGACGACGGTGACCCGGGCGGGCGTCATGCGCGGCACGGCGCCGGCCACCAGGTTCTGGACGGCGCGCACCTGTTCCGGGGTTGGCGCGCGGCCGCCGACGCCCATGGTGATCGAGGCCGAGGGCTCCTCGGCGGCCTCTTCAAACAGTTGGCGCTTGGGCAGGACCAGATGGACGCGGGCCGAGGTGACCCCGTCCAGGCTACGGATGGTGCGGGCCAGCTCGCCTTCCAGGGCGCGCTGGCGGTTCAGCTGCTGGACGAAGTCGGTCTGGCCCAGGGCGTTGGAGTTGTCGAAGATCTCATAGCCCACAGAGCCCGCGGTCGGCAGGCCCTGGCTCGACAGCAAGAGCCGGGTGGAGGCCACTTCGTCGCGGTTGACCAGAATGGTCGAACCATCGCCCTTGACCTCATACTTCACCCCGGCCTGTTCGAGGGCCTGGGTGATGGAGCCCGCCTCGCGCATGTCCAGATTGGAATAGAGCAGGGCCTTGGGCTGGCCCAGATTCATGGTCAGGGCGATCAGGGCTGCGGCCACGCCCGCGCCGATGCCGAGGATGGCCGCCAGACGGCCGATCCCGAATCTCTGCAGGGCCCCAACAAACTGGTTCAAGGCGCGTCCAACCCCAAAACGGTGCGGAGGGCGCCCAAACTGCGCCGCCCGCTAGGCAGGATTTACCCAGTTGATGGTAAACGCGGCGTTTAAGAGTGCGGCTTGCGAGGCTTAACGGCGAGAAAGACGGCGGGACGCGATGTCGCACCCGCCGCCGGTTTCCACCTATCGGAACGCGCTCTAGCTGCTCCAGGGGGTCAAGGCCCCCCAGTGGAGGAGCACGACGGCGAAGGCGGCATAGATCAGGGTCGTCGCCGTGAAGCCGACCTTGCGAAGCACCGGCCAGCTGTCCAGGCGTCGGCCGCCGCGCCAGATGCTGATCAACGACGCGAGGGTGGCCAGCGTCAGGGCCGAGGCCACCAGGGCGCAGGCCGAGGCCAGGATCATGCGGACGCCCGGCCAAGTATAGACCACCTTGGCGGTGTCGCCGGCGCCTGAGACCCACGACACGAAGAGGCCGATGGCCAGGAGCCAGAGGACCGCCTGGATCGTCTGGATGAGGCTGGCCTGGCTCTGGATCTGGGTCTGGCGCAGATCGCGTCGGTTGCGCAGGGCCAGGCCAACCAGGGTGGACACGGCGGCCAGAATGGTCAGCGCCGCCAGCCAGGCCAGCGCCTGTGGCTGGCTCCAGAGGCCGACCCGCTGGAAGCGCGCATCGTTGAACGTGCCGCGGAAGCTGTGGGCCTTGCCGTTCTCGATCATGAAGGCCATGCGCTGGGAGCCGGTCGTGGAGACGAAACGTCCCGCGGCCGGGTCGCCGTCCGGGACCCAGGTCTGGGTTCCTGCGAGGCCGCTGGTGGTGAGCCGACCGTCAGGGGTCACCCGGACGCTCACGCCCGCCAGGATGAAGCCCACAAAGCGCTCCAGGCCCACATAGGCCCGTCGGGTGCCGAGGAAATGGCCGTTGTACATGGCGCCCAGCCGCGCCAGCTCCGGGGTTCCTTGCTGGGCCGGCGCCTGGTCGGGGCCGAAGAACTGGCCGACCACGGCCCCAGGGAGGCGGGTGGCCAACTCGGCGCCGTTCTCGGTGTTGACGCTGACGAACACCCCCAGGTCCAGATCGGGGACCACCACCATGTTGGAGGTGAAGGACAGGGTGCCGCCCGCATGCCCATAGCCCTTGCGGCCACCGGGTAGCGCATAGGCGATGAAGCCGTGAGGCCAGTCATTGACCCCGGCCTCGTTCGGCCGCAGCGGCGTGCGGAAGGCCCGCGCTGTGGCAGGGCTGAAGATGCGGCTCTCGCCGTAGGCGCCGTCATCCAGCAGGACGATCATGTAGCGGGCCATGTCGGCGGCCGTCGACGAGGCCGATCCCGCCGGCGCCAGATGGCCGAGATACTCGAAGGGCCGGGCCTCGAACCCACCGGCCGCCGTCCAGCGAAAACCCTCCGAAACGTCCTGGGCCAGGGCCTGGGGCATGGGGGCAGGGATGCCCGCCCGCGGCGGGTGGGGCTCGCGGAAGGTAGTGCGGGTCATCCCCAGGGGCTGGGTGATCCTCGTCTCGACCAGCTCTTCGAACGGCTGGCCGGTCACATAGGTCAGGGCCTGGCCCGCCAGGCCGACGCCATAGTTGGAATAGGTCGGGAAAAGGCCAGGCTCGCGCACCCGGCGGGGGCGTTCCTGGCGCAGATACTGGGCGATCGGCCGCTCGCGGTTGAAGTCGCGCTCCATGAGCTGGCCGAGCGTGCGGTCCTCGAAGCCGGCCGAGTGGTCCATCAGATGGGCTACCTCCACCGGCTGGGCGAAGCCCTGGTCGCGGACCTGCAGCGTCTCGGGCAGGTAGAGATTGACCGGGGCGTCGATGCGGATGCGCCCGGCCTGGATCTCGTTCATCAACAGGATCCAGGTGAAGGTCTTGGAGATCGAACCGATGCGGAAGAGCGTACGGTCGGGATCGACCAGGCGCGCCGGGCTGAGACTGGCGTGACCATAGCCCTTCTTCAGGACGACCTGTCCGCCCTGGACGACGGAGACCGTGACGCCGGCGATGCGGTCCCGGGCCATGGCCGAGCCGATCACCCCATCCAGATAGGCCTCCAGCTGTTCCGGGGCGAGCGTGGGGGCCGCGAGCCCCTCAGGCGTTTCGCCGGCCACGCCGGTCCCTGCCGTCGCCGTGGTCGGGACAGACGGCGGCCGGGCCGCCGGGCGTGGACGGGCCGGCGCCCGCGGCGCGGCCTTGGGGTTCAGCGTCTCATAGGGGATTGGCGCGCTGGGCAGCTGCTGGGCCCCACTGGCCATGGGGAGGCACAGGCTCGCCATGAGGACGGCGGCCGCAGCCTTGGGCAAGATGCGCATCAAGCAGGACTCACTGTCAGAATTCCCCGAAGGCCCCTTCTAGGGCGCCGAACCGGAGGCTCCAAGCTGGTGCGTTACGGCGGCGAAGGGCATCAGGGGCAGAAGCGGTCGAAGCTGCGCGCCGATCCAGACCTGCGGCTCAGACGGCGGGGTCACCCCTTCCTGGATTTCGCGTGCGGCCACACAGGCCCGCACGCCTGGCCCCAGGATGGCGAAATGGGCGGCGTCCTTGAGCACCTGCAGGAAACAGTCGTCGAAGTAGGGATAGGTGTCGGATTCCCCGCAGCCGAACGAGGTGCGATCAGGTCGCGCGGCGGTCAGGATCATCCGGTTGGGCTTGGCCAGGGCCGGGACGAAGACGCCTGAAAAGCAGGCCGAGACCACCACGACTGTCGGCTTGGCGCCGCAGCTGCGGTCGATCATCAGGCCCAGTATGTCCGGCGGCAGGATCAGGTCGCCCACCAGGACGCCTTGCGGATCGCCATGGGAGGTGAGGTAGACCATGCAGCCCGGCGCCAGGGCCGACTGGGCGCTCAAGGTCTCGTAGATGGCCTTGGCCGTGGCCTGGCGGGCGAGCGCCGATTCCGGCTTCACGGAGAACTGGCTGATCCGCCCGGGGTCGAAGCCCCGGTCAGACAGGCGGGCGGCGATGTCGCGGCGGGCGTTGTCAAAGGCCTTGGTCGGCCCGCCGCCGGCCCCGCGCCAGTCGCCGGCGACCACCACGACGGCCCAGGCGTCAAAGGGGCTGGAGCCCTCGGCGCGCGCGGGCGGGGCGAGGCTGAAGGCGAGCCCCATGGCCAGGGCGCAAATCTGAACGATCAGACCTGCGCGCTGGCGAGCCATGTCAGCTCTTGTAGGACTTGAAGGGGGTGGGCAGAGCCGTCCCCGTGGCCTTGGCCAGCAGCCGGCCCTCGGGATCGTAGAGTTCGCCCTCGGTGAAGGCGATGCTGCGGCCCCACTTCACCACCTTGCCGACGCCCTTGATGGTTCCGGGCATGGCCGGGCGCAGAAAGCTGGTCTTCATTTCCAGGGTCGGCGCCACATGGGTCATGCCCGAGGCCACCATGCAGGCCACCGACATGGCCTCGTCCAGCATGGCGCAGAGATAGCCGCCCTGGATCTGTTTCATGGGGTTGAGCAGCAGTTCGGCCTTGGCGTCGAAGGCGACCTCCACCGATTTCTCGGCCTGGCTGACCGCCACCATCCGGAACCCCAGGGTCTGGGAGCCGGTGGGCTGGTTCTTGGTGCGCAGGAAGCGCGCCAGTATGGCCTCGTCGGTGAGGGCTTCGGCCTCGGGGGCGACGTCGGTCATAGAGGTCCTTACTTCTTGCGGAACTGGTCGAGGGAGATGACCTTTTCGGCCGGATCGACGGGCTCGTCCGGCGGGGTAGGTTCGCCCTCGGCCGCCGGATCGGCGGGCTTGAGGCCGGCCGCGGGCTGGGCGCCGTCGGCGCCGGCCTCGAACTGCAGCAGAAACTGCACGCTCGGATCGTAGAACCGCGTCACCGCCGCATAGGGCACCGAGACCCGCTTGGGCTGGCCGCCGAACTTCAGGGTCACCGAGAAGAAGGTCTCCCCCGGCGCCAGGTCCCAGTACTGGTGCTGCAGGACGATGGTCATCTCGTCGGGATATTTCGAGAGCAGGTCCACAGGCCCGGACACGCCGGGCGCGTCGGTCTTGAACGTGACGTAGAAATGGTGCGCGCCCGGCAGCCCTTCGGGCGAGGCGGCGCGCTTCAGGGCGGCCTTGACCACCCCGCGCAGGGCCTCCTGGGCCATCGCCTCATAGTGCATCTGGTCTTGGGCCGGCGGCTCCTGAGCCATGGGGTCTCCGGGGTGGGCGCTGCAAAGGTGAGAAACTAGCGCGTGGCGCGCCGGGCGCAAGGCGGCGCACGCGCCAAGCGCGAGATCCGGGCGATCTGACGCGCCCGCGACACGGGATAGGGCGGCCAGAAAACAAATGAGGGAAGGTGGAGGGGTTCTGTTGCAAGGCCCCCTCCCGGCCCCGCCTAGCGCTGCTAAGACACTAGGAGTTTAGGTCGACATCTATCGGACCGCTTACGCAGCCAGACGGACTTCTTCAGCGAAGTTATCGTTCGCATTTAGATTAAGGCCCGAAACGGTGGGCCAAGCCGAGAGAAAGCAACACCTTTAGACGTCTGTCGATGCTGATCGGCCCCAGACTTCCCGGCGATACCCGGGGAAGGATTTGGTGGAGCCGCCGGGAATCGCACCCGGGTCCAGTCCGCTTATGACGTGCGCGTTTATCTCCATAGTCCGGCGAACCGGACAGATTGAATATAGGGCGGCGCCCAGCGGATTTGAAGGGCTTTCGCGTCGAGGTCCTACGAGGCTGGCGGCCGGTCGGCCGGCTTGATACGGCCGCCGCCGGCGATCAGCGCCTCATAGGCCGCCCTTTCCCGCGAGAAGTCGGCGCCCCGGGGGAGCAGGACATCGATCCGCGGCTCGTGGCCCATGGCCGCGCCGATGGCGGTCTCGAGCAGGTCGGCGACCTCACCCACCTCGGCGGGATCACAGTCGCGCCGCAGGGCGCCTCCGGCGCGCTCCGTCAGCCGGACCAGATCATAGGACACGCCGTCGAGACAGATGGAGCCGACGCTGGCGCTCCCCTCCTGGGCCACGGCGTCCCGGGGGCTGTTCCAGGCCTGCGCCTCGACCAGCTCAAGGATGCGGCTGCGGTAGCCGGCGGGCAGTTCGGCGTCGAACCCGACGCGCCTTGCGATATCGGGCTCGCAGCAGGCGCGGCCGGCGCGGACCTGGACGAAGGCCTTGCCGTCCCGCCGGGCGGTCAGGCGGATGACCATCTGCTCGACGCTGTTGGAGGGCCTGCGCCAGACTTCCAGGATCGCCTCCCCGCCATAGACCACCTGGGTCTGCAGGGGCGGCAGGCCCCAGAGGCGATAGAGGGTAGGTTCGATGGGGGTCGTGACGGGCGCGGGGCCGCTGCGGGGCAGGCGCCTGCGGGCCATGGGATCGGCGGCGTCGCGCGGAGCCGGGCGCTCGGCCTCCCACCACGCCCGGGGATCGGGCGGGGGATAGGGCCAGGCTGCGCCCGGCGATCCTTCCGCCGGCGTCTGGGCGAGGCCCGGCGCAGCGGCCATCAGACTGAGGGCCAACCCCAGGGCGACCCGTAGCATCGTGATCGCCGCCATCTGCGCCTCCTACATGCCGTCTGCGCCCCGCGTGATGGAAAGCACGCCCGTGCGCGACAGTTCCACCAGGCCCAGCGGCCGCATCAGCTCGGCGAACTTGTCGATCTTGTTGGGCGCGCCGGTGATCTCGAAGACGAAGCTCTCATGGGTGGTGTCGATCACCCGGGCGCGGAAGATGTCGGCCACCCGCAGGGCCTCGACCCGCTCGGCGCCCAGGCTCTTGACCTTCACCAGGGCCAGCTCGCGCTCCAGGCCGTTGGGATCTCGGGTCACGTCCTGCACGTGGCGGGTGGAGACCATCTTCTCCAGCTGGGCCTCGATCTGGCCCAGCACATGGGGCGTGCCCCGGGTGACGATGGTCACCCGGCTGGTATGGGCGTTGCGGTCGGTCTCGGCGACCGTCAGGCTCTCGATGTTATAGCCCCGGGCGGCGAACAGCCCGACCAGCCGGTGCAGCACGCCCGGCTCGTTGTCCACCAGCACGGCGAAGGTGGCGAGGTTCTCCACCTCGGCCTTGTGATCGAGGTCATAGACGGAGGCGGGCTGGGGATCGGGCATCAAGGTCTCTTCTCTAGGCTCGGCCGTTCAGGTGTCACAGGCGAGGCTCAGGGGCAACCGGCGGCTGGCCGCTTCGACGACGGCTCAGCGCGCTTACGGTGGTCCAGTCGCCGGAGATCAGGGCTTCCTTCTTGGCGCGGGCGCCTCAGGATGAGGGCGACTGCTACGCCCTGCATAGCCGCCTCGCCCAACCTCCTCATCCTGAGGTGCGAGCGAAGCGAGCCTCGAAGGACGCACGGACTGCCGAAATGTTTCTCATTCGTTCCCGGTCTGCCGGAGGGAGCGAGGAGGTCAACTTCGATGTCTACGCCTCAAAGACCGCAAGGCTTCACACCAGCCGCTTGCCGGCGTCGTCGATGATGGAGCCGAGGTCGCGGGCTTCCTGGGCCAGGATCATCTCGTTGTGCGCCTTGCCCGACGGGATCATGGGGAAGCAGTTCTCTTCCTTGGTCACCCGGCAGTCGAACAGGACCGGGCGGCGCACGGAGATCATCTCGGCGATCTTGTCGTCCAGTTCGCCCGGATGTTCGGCCCGCAGGCCGACGGCGCCGAAGGCCTCGGCCATCTTCACGAAGTCCGGCAGGCTTTCCGAATAGGAGTGGGAATAGCGCTCCCCGTGCAGCAGCTGCTGCCACTGGCGGACCATCCCCATCCATTCGTTGTTCAGGATGAAGATCTTGATCGGCAGGTCATACTGAATGGCCGTGGCCATCTCCTGCATGGTCATCTGGACGCTGGCGTCGCCGGCGATGTCGATGACCAGCGAGTCCGGATGGGCGATCTGCACGCCGACGGCGGCGGGCAGGCCATAGCCCATGGTGCCCAGGCCCCCCGAGGTCATCCAGCGGTTGGGGTCTTCGAAGCGGAAATACTGGGCGGCCCACATCTGGTGCTGGCCAACCTCGGTGGTGATGTAGACGTCCTTGTCCTTGGCGTGATGGTACAGCCGCTCGACCGCCTGCTGCGGCTTGATCAGCTTGGAGTCCGGCGTGTAGGCGAAGCAGTCCCGCGCCCGCCAGGCTTCGATCTGCTTCCACCATTCGTCGAGCGCGGTCTTGTCCACCGACAGGCGCATGGATTTCCAGGCGGCGATCATGTCCTCCAGCACGCTGGCAGCGTCGCCGACGATGCCGACATCGCAGCGGACATTCTTGCCGATGGACGAGGCGTCGATGTCCACATGGATCTTGCGCGAGGTGGGCGCGAACGCGTCCAGCCGCCCGGTGACCCGGTCGTCAAAGCGGGCGCCCAGGGCGACCATGACATCGCAGTCGTGCATGGCATGGTTGGCTTCATAGCTGCCATGCATGCCCAGCATGCCCAGCCACTTGGCGTCCGAGGCCGGGAAGGCGCCCAGGCCCATCAGGGTCGAGGTCACCGGTGCGCCGGTCAGCTCGGCGAACTCCCGCAGCAGCTTTGCCGCCCGCGGGCCGGCATTGATCACGCCGCCGCCGGTATAGAGGATCGGCCGGCGCGACTGGGCGATCAGGGTGACGGCCTCGGCGATCCGGCCGGCGTCGCCCTTGACCTGCGGGCGATAGTCATGGGCGTGGGTGACGGCCTTCGGCCCCTGATAGGCCGCCTTGCCGAACTGCACGTCCTTGGGGATGTCGATGACCACCGGACCCGGGCGGCCCGAGGTGGCGATGTGGAAGGCCTCGTGCATGATGCGCGGCAGGTCGTCGACGTTCTTGACCAGATAGTTGTGCTTGGTGATCGAGCGGGTGATGCCGATCGTGTCGCACTCCTGGAAGGCGTCGGTGCCGATCAGGTGGGTGGCCACCTGGCCGGTGATGACCACCAGGGGGATGGAGTCCATCAGGGCGTCGACAATGCCGGTGACCGCATTGGTCGCGCCGGGGCCGGAGGTGACCAGGACGACGCCGGGCTTGCCGGTGGAGCGCGCATAGCCTTCGGCCGCATGGGTCGCGCCCTGCTCGTGGCGGACCAGGATGTGACGCAGGCGCGGCTCGGCGAACAGCGCGTCATAGATCGGCAGCACCGCCCCGCCCGGATAGCCGAACAGAACCTCTACGCCCTGGTCGAGGAGCGAGCGGACGACGATCTCGGCGCCGCTCATCAATTCGGTGTCGGCGGCCTCGGGGGCGGTGATGGTCTGGTGGGCGGTCATGGCAGTGGCCTTCTTTAGGCTGGCCTTCAGGGCAATAAAAAAGGCCCTCGGGGGGCCTTGGTGCAAGCGACCTCGTTCGCGCCGATCGAAATCGGCCCGTCTAAGGTCGCCACTCAAGTACGGTGCGGACGCGCATGCGCGTTCTCCAGATATAAGATTTCCCGCTCATGGCATGCCCCCGCCAGGGCGTCAAGGCGCGCCTAGAGCAAGAAACTGCCTCCACTGGTCTTCCGGGGTCGTGGCTGAAACCCGCGGCCAGTCCGCGGTCTGGTTGCGGAACCAGGTGGCCTGGCGCTTGGCGTAGCGGCGGGTCTCCTGCTGGGCGGCGGCGAGCGCCTGGCCCCGGGTCATCTCGCCGGCCTGCCAGGCGGCGACCTCTCGCAGACCCAGGGCCTTCATCACCGGCAGGTCGGGATCAAGCCCCCGGGCGATCAGGCCCGAAACCTCCTCGACCGCGCCGGCCTCGAACATGGCGGCCAGCCGCGCGTCACAGCGGGCATAGAGCGCGTCACGCGGCGGCTCGACGACGACACCCCGCCAGTCCCCGGGGGCCAGAGGCGCGGTGGTGGCCGCCTGAAGGTCGGACAGGGAGCGACCGGCGGCCAGATAGACCTCCCAGGCCCGCACCAGCCTCTGGCGGTCGCCCGGCGCGATCCGGGCCGCAGCCGCCGGATCGATCTCGCCCAGGCGCGCCCGGAAGGCGGCCTCGCCCAGGGCGTCGAACTGCGCCCCGGTCTGGGCCCGAATGTCCGGTGCGGCGGCGGGAATGTCGGCCAGGCCGTGGGTGAGGCTGCGGAAATAAAGGCCTGTTCCCCCCACCAGGATCGGGCTGGCGCCGCGGGCGCGGATCCCGGCGATGATCGGCAGGACGGCGCGACGCCAGGCGCCGACGGACCAGGCCTGCGCTCCGTCGGCTACGCCGAACAGGTGGTGCGGCGCCTCGGCCATCTCTTCGGGCGTCGGGCGGGCGCTCAGGACCGACAGGTCGTCATAGAGCTGGATGGAGTCGGCGTTGACGATCTCGCCGCCGATTTCCCGGGCCAGGCGCAGGGAGATCGCCGTCTTGCCGCTTGCCGTCGGCCCGCCGATCAGCCAGATGCGGGGCTCCATGGAAATCGCGCTCACCCTTGTCAGTCCGCAGGAGGCCGCCCTTGCCGCGGCCGCCGTCCAACTAACCCAAGCGCTCGCAGGCGCGCAGGCCCGCGTCAAGGAACCGCGACCTTTGGGTCCGGGGGCGGTGGACCTGTCGGTGGAGGCGGAGGCGCTTGCGCCGGTGCGCGCCGCAGCCCAGGCCGCCCTGTCGCAGATGCCGGTGGATGTCTGCGTCCAGCCCTGGGCCGGGCGGCGCAAGCGGCTGCTGATCGCTGACATGGATTCCACCATCATCGGCTGCGAGTGCATCGACGAACTGGCCGACTTCGCCGGGGTCAAGGATCTCGTCTCGGAGATCACCGAGCGGGCCATGCGCGGCGAACTGGACTTCGAGGCCGCCCTGCGCGAGCGGGTGGCCATGCTGAAGGGGCTGCCGCTGTCGGATCTGCAGCGGGCCTATGACGAGCGGGTGGCGCTCAATCCCGGCGCGCGGACCCTGGTGCGCACCATGGCCGGAAGCGGCGCCCGCTGCGTCCTGGTCTCCGGCGGCTTCAGCTTCTTCACCACCCGCGTGGCCCAGGCCGCGGGCTTCCACGCCCAGCGGGCCAACACCCTGATCGAGGCCGGCGAGGTCCTGGCGGGCGAGGTGGGTGTTCCGATCCTCGGCCGGGAAGCCAAGCTCTCAGCCCTGCGCGAAGAGGCCGCCGCCCATGGCCTGGAGCTGTCGGCGACCCTGGCGGTGGGCGACGGGGCCAACGACCTGGCGATGATCGAGGCCGCCGGCCTGGGCGTCGCCTATCGGGCCAAGCCGGTGGTGGCGGCCCAGGCCCACGCCAAGGTGGACCACGCCGACCTGACCGCGCTGCTCTACTTCCAGGGCTATGCGGCGAGCGACTTTGTCACCGACTGAAGCCAACCTTGATTTCGCATCGGGGGCGCCTCGGACTATGAGCCTGCCATGACGCTTCCCCGCCCCTGCGCCGCCGTCGTGTTCGACATGGACGGCCTGCTGATCGATTCCGAACGCCTGATGCTCGAGGCCATGGGCGGCGCGGCCCTGGCCATGGGCAAGGAGCTGCCGTTCCCGGTGTTCCAGAGCATGGTCGGCCTGACCCATGCGGCGAGCGACGGCATCCTCATCAACCACTTCGGTGAGGGCTTCGTGCTCGACGACTATGTGGCGGACGTGCGGGCGCGGTTTGTCGAGGCGCACAAGGCTGGGGTGGCCCTGAAGGCCGGCGTGATCGAGATGCTGGACCACCTGGACGCGGTCGGCGCGCCGCGGGCGGTGGCCACCTCGTCGCGCATGAGATCGGTGGAGACCCATCTGGGTCAGGCCGGACTGCTGTCGCGGTTCGACGCCTTCATCACCGCCGAGAGCGTCACCCACGGCAAGCCGCACCCCGAGCCCTATCTCAAGGCCGCCGCAGCGCTCGGCATGGATCCCCGCGACTGCATCGCCCTGGAGGACAGCCACAATGGCGTCCGCGCAGCGGCGGCGGCCGGCATGATGACCATCATGGTGCCCGACATGCTGGAGCCCAATGATGAGATGCGGGGTCTGTGCGTGCGCATCGCCCAGGACCTGCACGAGGTCCGCGACCTGCTGGCGGTGATGGTCCGCAAATGAAAAGCCCCCGATCCGGCTAGGGATCGAGGGCTGATCTGTCTGGCTTAGCCGAGGCTTATCGCGTCCCGCCCGGGCCCCGCTCGAAGTAGCGGAAGAACTGGCTGTTCGGCGACAGGACCATGGTCGCATCCCCTTGGCCGATGGAGGCCTCATAGGCCTGCATCGAGCGGTAGAAGGAGGCGAAGCTCGCATCGCGGCCGAAGCTCTGGGCATAGATGCGCGTCCGCTGCGCATCGCCTTCGCCTCGGATCTGGTCAGCCGTTTCTTGTGCGGTGGCCAGGGTGATGGTCACTTCCTTGTCGGCCTCGGCGATCCGCTCGCGCTTCTGCTGCTCACCGACGGCGCGGATCTGGGCGGCCTGCTGCTGGCGGGCCGTCTCCATCCGACGATAGGTCGCCGCCATGTTTTCCTGCGGCAGGTCTGCGCGGCGAATGCGGACGTCGATCACTTCGATGCCGAGCCGCGAGGACGCCGCCCGAGCGCGGACGTCGGCGAGGGTGTTGGCCATCACCCCGCTTCGGGCGCCGGAGATGATGTCGCTGGACGTGGCCGAACCCAGGACCTGGCGAAGGGACGAATTGACCAGCCGCTGGATGCGGTCGCTGGCTGTCCGGTCGTCACGCAGGGTGCGGTAGTACTGCAGCGGCTCGCTGATCCGGTAGCGGATGAAGGCGTCCACCACCAGGCGCTCCTGATCGGCGGCGATGACCTCTTCCTCTTCGGTCTCCAGGGCGATGTTGCGCTTATCGAAGCGCAGCACCTGTTCCATGAACGGAACCTTGACCTTGAGCCCGGCGGTGGCTTCCGGACCGGCGTTCACGACCCGGACGGGATCGCCCAGGCGGACCACGATGGCCTGTTCGCGCTGGTCCACCACGAAGAAGGTGTTGGCCAGGACGATCAGGGCGACCACCGCGGCGATCGCGTAGGGGATATAGCGGCGGTTCATCATTGGCTGCTCCTCACGCCCGGGGCAGCTGAACCGGTTTCCGCTGGCGTCGCGGTGGCCGCAGGGGCGCTTGTGCGAGGCCGGAAGACATCAGGCGGCAGGATGATCGGGGCGCTGGCGCCGTCGGAATCGACGATCACCTTGTTCGAGTTCTGCAGAACGCGCTGCATGGTCTCGATATAGAGGCGCTCGCGGGTCACCGCCGGGGCTGCGCGATACTCCGCGTAGATCTGGTCGAAGCGCGACGTCTCACCGGTGGCTTCACGGACAGCCTGTTCGCGATAGGCTTCGCCGGCCTGGGTGATGCGCGCGGCGTCACCCTTGGCCTCGTTGACCACCCGATTGAAGTAGGCCTCGGATTCGTTACGGGCCGATTCCGCGTCCTGGCTGGCGTTGAAGACATCGCGGAACGCCGCGATCACTTCCGACGGCGGGTCAGCATTGCGGATCTGCACTTCCACCACGCTCACGCCGGCGCCCCAGGAATCCAGGGTCTGCTGCATCAGTTCAGCCGCCTGGGCCTGCACCGGCCCACGGCCGCGGGTCAGGATGTAGTCGAGCTGTGAGCGCCCGACGACCTCGCGCATGGCGCTTTCGGCGACGGCCTTAACCGACTCCTCGGGGTCGCGGATGGTGAAGATGAAGCGTGGGGCGTCGGCCACCCGCCAGGTGACGCTGAACTTCAGGTCGATGATGTTCTCATCCCCCGTCAGCATCAGGCTCTGTTCGGGGTCCGCCGCCTCGGACGTGCCGCCGATGTCGATACGGTTCAGGGAGGTGACAGGCACCTTCTCCACGCGCTCGATGGGGCTGGGAAGCCGGTAGTTCAGGCCTGGACCCGCCGAACGGGAATAGGCGCCGAAGGTGGTGATCACCGCCTGTTCATTGGGCTGGACCAGATAGAGGCCCGACAGCGCCCAGAGCGCAAAGGCGATGGCCGCCACGGCGGCGACCGCGCCAGGGCGGATCTGATCGCCGCCGGGGCCGCCGAGGAAGTTGCGCATGCGCGCCATCAGGCGCTCAAGCAACTGGTTGAGGTCGGGCTGGGGGCCACGGGGTCCACGAGGGCCACCGCCGGATCCGGGGCGCCTTGGGCCTCCCGGACCGCCCGACCCACCAGAACCGCCGCCTTGCTGCGGCGGATTTCCCCAGGGGCCGGGGTTTACGTTGTCATTCCAGGGCATTCTTTTTGTGCGTCGTCTTTCTGGGTCGCGTCGTCGGGGGACGTCGGGTGTGTCGGCGTATCTCGGCGCGGCCGCGATCTTGGGTCCGCCAGGGCGGACTTGTAAACCGGCGCTTACAGCCGGATATGAGACGGCCAAGCCGCCAACGCAAGCCGAAGCCGACATGAACACATCACGCCTGCCTGACCGCGACGCCCTGCTGGCGCTCCTCGACGGGGTGCTGGACCCCCGAAGCGGCAAGGGGCTGGTGAGCGCGGGCCTGGTCCAGGGGCTCTCGGTGCGGACCGGTCGGGCCGGCTTCATGATGGAGGTCGCGCCGGGGCTGCTGGAGCTCTACGAACCGGTCCGCGCCCAGGCCGAGCAGGCGCTTCGCCAGGCGCCCGGCGTCGAGCAGGCCCAGGTGGTGCTGACCAATTTCGATGGGCCCAGCGGCGCTTCGCCAACGCCGCCGGCCACGAACACGACCGCCGAAGCGCCGCCGGCGCCAGGCGTGACCCGGGTGCGCAAGGGCGCGCGGCTGGCCAATGATCCCCAGGCCGCGCCCTCGCCGCCGCCCAACGCCACGCGACCGGCCCATGTGCGGCGGGTGATCGCCGTGGCCAGCGGCAAGGGCGGGGTGGGCAAGTCCACCGTCTCGGTCAGCCTGGCCGCGGCCCTGTCGGGCCTGGGCCTGCGGGTCGGCCTGCTGGACGCCGACGTCTACGGGCCGTCAGCCCCGCGGATGCTGGGGGTGGACGGGGATCCGGAATACCATCCCGAGAAGAAGCTGATCCCCCTGGAGGCCTGGGGGATCAAGGTCATGTCCATCGGCTTCATGGTCGATGAGGGCGCGCCGATGATCTGGCGCGGTCCCATGGCGTCCTCGGCCGTGCGCCAGATGATGCACGAGGTGGCCTGGGGCGAGGAGGCCGCGCCCCTTGACGTGCTGGTGGTCGACATGCCGCCGGGCACCGGCGACATCCAGCTGACCCTGATCCAGAAGATGAAGCTGGACGGGGTGATCATCGTCACCACGCCTCAGGAGATCGCCCTGATCGACGCCCGGCGGGCGGCGTCCATGTTCCAGAAGACCGGCACGCCGATCCTGGGCGTCATCGAAAACATGGCCTATTTCGCCGATCCGGCCACGGGCGTGCCGATCCCGATCTTCGGCCAGGGCGGCGGCGCGACCGAGGCCGAACGCCTGGGCGTGCCCCTGCTGGGCCAGATCCCCATCGACGTGGCCCTGCGCCAGGCCTGCGACGACGGCCGGCCCCTGGGGGTCACCGCCCCCGACAGCGGCCCGGCCAGGGCCTTCCGCCAGGTGGCCGAAATGCTGCGCACCCGCCTGGGCCTGGCCCGCGGGTAGGGCGGGCCAGAGCCTGGCGATCAGACGGAACCGTCTGATCGTTGAACCAGGCTCTAAATTCTAAGACTCGAGCGCGTTCCGATAACCGGTTCCCACTTATCGGAACGCGCTCCAGGCGGGGCGTCAGGCCGCCGCGTTGTCGCGGGCGTCCAGGGCGGCGCGGATGACGGCGTGCTTTTCGGCGTTCATGCCGTAGCCGAAGAAGCAGGCCCCGCCGATCAGGACGAAGATGATCGGCGCGAACAGGTAGCACATCTCCAGGCCAAAGATGGCGTCCGGCGTATTGGTGACATTGTCGGCGGCGTTGTAGCCCACCAGGGACAGCACCGGGAAGATGATGCCCACGGAGATGGCCGCGCCGACCTTCTGGGTGCTGGTCACCATGGCGTAGAGCAGGCCGGTCTGCTCCTTGCCCTGCTCGAGTCGGATGGCGTCCCCCACATCGGCGACCATGGCGCGGACCAGCACGACGAAGGCGCTGGCGGTGAAGCCGACGGCGAACATGCCCAGGGCCGTGGGCAGGAAGAGGCCCTTGGGAATGACCATCAGGATCGTCTGGAACACCGCATAGGCCACCGTCGCGCCCATCAGGGTCTGGTGCTTGCCGAAGCGCTGGGCGAGCTTGGCCCAGACCGGCGCCCCCAGCAGGCCGGCGCCGATGAAGGGCACCAGCAGGATCGAGACCTGGGCGTAGTTGAACGCCTTGGCGTCGTGGAAGAAGAACACATAGATGGCCGCCGTCGTGCCGGGACCCAGCGCCAGGGCGAGGTCGGCCAGGATCAGGCGGACCATTTCCGGCCGCTTCAGGGCCTGCCAGTATTCCCGCAGGTCGAAGGTTTCGGCGGCGCTCCTGGGCGCGACCTTTTCCGGCGAGAGCAGCACGCAGAAGGCGGTGGTCAGCGGAATGCCGATGATGATGATCCAGCCGATGGCCGGCATGCTGGCCGCAGAGCCCGGCTCGATGGCGCCGCCGGTGAGGGCGGGCAACAGCAGCAGGCCGACCGCGCCGGCCACGCCCACGGCGTGCATCCAGCCATAGACCCGCGAGCGCTCATCATAGCTGGTGGCGATGGCCGAGGCCCAGGCCGCATGGGCCAGGGTCACGATCGACAGGGCGGAATAGATCACCAGCAGCCAGAGGATCAGATAGCCTTCGCCCGCCCCGACCGGCGGATTGAACAGTTTGTAGGCCCCGAACATCATGATCGGCACCCCGCCGATCACCCAGGGCCGGTAGCGGCCGATGGGGGTGCGGGTGCGGTCCATCAGGGCGCCGACGATGGGGTCGAAGGCGATGTCGATCAGCCGCACGATGGTGAAGGCCGCGCCCACGGCGATCAGGCTGATCCCGATCTCGCCGGCGAAGTAGCGCGGCAGGAAGACGCCCAGCGCCAGGGCTAGCACGGCCAGCGGAATGCCGGTGCTCGAGAAGGCCAGGACTGTGACGAGGGATAGACGGCCACCGCCGCGGGGCGCAGCCGCGCCCAGGGTTGAAGCACTCACTGGAACGTCTCCAAATCTATGATTTTGGCGCAAGCTTGGCTGCGCGATTATGTGGTCAAGCAAACGCCCGCTTGCGGCGGGGCGCAAGCGGGCGGGAAAGATATAACAGCGGTTACTTTTCAGCTCTGCCGGGGTTCGACCAGGGGCGTCGGAATGGACGGCTCACTGGCCAGGGTCTCGATCACCGGGGCGTTGTCGTAGAAGGCGTCCCGCTCGTCCAATTCCCGGCGGATTTCGCTGTGGCGCTCCTCGCCCAGCTTGTAGCCGATGAAGCAGAGGCCCCCCAGGGCGACAAAGAAGATGGGGCCGATCAGGAAGGCCAGCTCCAGGCCGCGCACGGCCTCGGCGGAGTTGGCCGCGCCGTCGGTGGCGTTGTAGCCCACGCGATCCAGGACGGTGAAGGTGAGGAAGACGGCGAAGGCGCCCGAAATCTTCGAGGTCAGGGTGGTGATGGCGTAGAGCAGGCCCGAGCGCTCCTTGCCCTGTTCCAGGCGGACCTCGTCGGCGACGTCGGCGGTCATGGCGCGGGTCAGCACCTGGAAGCCGGCCGCCAGGAAGCCGGCGGTGAACATCTGGAAGGCGCCGATCATCATGTCGCCCTTGGGCAGGAAGGGCAGCGCAACCAGGGCCGCAGCATAGCCCGTCGTGGCGACCATCACGGCGCGATGCTTGCCGATCCGCATGGCCAGGCGCCCCAGCAGCGGCGCGCCGCCAAAGCCGGCGACGATATAGACCGCCAGCAGGGCGCTGGCCTGGCTGGTGGTGAAGCCCCGGGAGTCGGTGAAGAAGAACAGGTAGAGCGCGCTCATCCAGCCGGGACCGAGCGACAGGCACAGGTCGGCCAGGACGATCCGGCCCATGGAGGGCCGGGCGATCAGCCGCCAGTATTCCTTCAGCTGGAACTTCTGCTGGCCCGGCACGTCGGGCGAGATCTTCTCCGGCGTCAGGGAGACCACCAGCCAGACCGCCAGGGGCGTCAGGATCATCACGAACCAGCCCATGGCCGGCACGCCTTCGGACTCCGGCATGCCGAGGGCGGCCACGATGAAGGGCATCAGCAGCACCAGCAGGGCGCCCATGACGCCGACCGCCGTCATGATGGCGAAGACGCGGGACCGATCATTGTAGCGAGGCGCCAGCGTCGCGGCCCAGGCGGCGTGGGACAGGTGCAGGATCGAGGTGCCGACATAGAGGATCAGCAGCCAGAAAATCAGCCCGCCGACCCCGCCGGATGGCGAGATGAAGAGCATGAAGATGGCCAGCATCAGGATCGGCGCGCCGATCATGGTCCACAGGCGATAGCGGCCGAACCGGGTCCGCGTCCGGTCCATGGCCATGCCCAGGAGCGGATCAAGGGGAATGTCGATCATGCGCACCAGGGCGAAGGCTGAGCCCACCGCCAGCAGGCTGATGCCGATCTCGCTCGCGAAATGCCGCGGCAGATAGACCGACATGGCGATGGTCAAGGCCGATAGGGGCAGGCTGGTGCAGGCGAAGGCGAGGATCGTCGACAGCTTGAGCTGTCGCGCAGGGGCGGGCGCGGCCGCGTCGGTCTGTGCCACTCTGGCGTATCTCCCATTGGTCGGCGACGCCTCTGGCGGGCGTTGTCCTGATCGTTAGGTTACGCGCGTTCACCTAGGTCAAGGCAAGGCCTTTCCGCAGGCCTGGGCAGAAAGCAGAACGGGCGGCCCGCAGGGACCGCCCGTCGCTTGATTTCGAGGCTATCTGGTTGGCTTAGCCGCCGGACATCTTGCGGAAGAACTTCTGGCTCTGTTCGCCGCCGGCGGCGTAGGCCTGCTGGCCCTCGGGGTCGGAGATCTTGGACCAGTTGTCGCGGACCTCCTCGACCGAGAGGCCGCCCTCGCCGAGATAGACGCCTTCGGTCTCATAGATGCGCGACAGGGCGAAGGCGCCCGCGCCGGCGGTGAGGATGGCGCCGGTGGGCGCCTCTTCGGAGCAGAGATAGACCACGCCCGGGGTGACATATTCGGGCTTCAGGCGCTCGAGCACGGCCGGCGGCATCAGGTTCTCGGTCATCCGCGTGGCGGCCACAGGGGCGATGGCGTTGACGTGGATGTTGTTCTTGGCGCCTTCGAGACGCAGGGTGTTCATGAAGCCGATGATGCCCAGCTTGGCGGCGCCATAGTTGGACTGGCCGAAGTTGCCATAGAGGCCCGAGGACGAGGTGGTCACCACGATGCGGCCGTAGTTCTGCTCGCGCATGATCTCCCAGGCGGCCTTGACCGGCTTGACCGTGCCCATCAGGTGGACGTTCAGCACCAGCTCGAAGTCGGCGATCTCCATCTTGGCGAAGGACTTGTCGCGCAGGATGCCGGCATTGGCGACGATGACGTCGATGCGGCCCCACTGGTCCATGGTCTGCTTGATCATGTGCGCGACGCCAGCGTCGTCGGTGACCGACGAGCCGTTGGAGATGGCTTCGCCGCCGGCGGCCTTGATCTCTTCGACCACGGCGTCAGCCGCGCTGGAGGAGCCGCCCGAACCGTCCACCGAACCGCCCAGGTCGTTGACCACGACCTTGGCGCCGCGCCGGGCCAGTTCCAGCGCATGCTGACGGCCAAGCCCGCCGCCCGCGCCGGTCACAATGGCCACTTTGCCGTCGAAGCGGATGTCCGCCATGGAAGTCTCCCAAAGTCAGCTGAAGGAATTGCCGGCGTTGTGCGCGGCTGACCCCTTCTCCGTCAAGGCGTTGGTGCGCGGCTCAGGCGGCCGGAACGGCTGCTGTCGAGGCCGCCTGGGCGGGCCTCAGGAACTTCACCAGCACCCGCTGGCCGACCAGGAAGGGCGCGCCGTCGGCGCTGACCACCACCTCGACCACCCGCTCGTCGGCCCGCACGGTGGGATCATCGGAGACCAGCTTGCGGGCGCCGAACACGGCCGCCCGGCGCAGGACCAGGCCCTTGAAGCTCTTGGAGGGGTCGGCCTCCGAGGCGATCTCGACGGTCTGGCCGATGGCCACGTGGGGCAGGGCGCCCTCGGCGATCTCGGCCCGGACGATCCGTTCCCCGGCCGGTTCCAGGTCGAACATGTTGGAGACGTTGAGGGTCGAGGCGCCTGAGCCCGGATTGGCGTAGCGGCGCACGATCACCCCGTTGACCGGGGCGCGGATCATGGTGAGCTCCAGATTATAGCCGGCCTCGGCCAGACGCGCCTGCGCGGTGGCGACGGCGGCCCGCTGGGCGCGCAGCCTCGCCTGGGCCTGGCGCATGCCGTCCTGGGCCTGGTCGAGGCGCTGGCCGGCGACGAAGTTGGACGGCGCCAGGGCCTGCAGCCGCTCATATTCCCGGTTGGCGGTGGAGATCTCCACCTCGGTGAGCGCGATCTGGGCGCGGGCCTGCTCCACCTCCGCCCGGGCGCGGGCGGCGGCCAGGCGAGGCTCATCGTCCTCCAGACGCGCGAGGATCTGGCCCTCGGTCACCTGGTCGCCTTCCTGGACCAGGACCTCGCGGACAACGCCGGCGCTGCGGGCGGCGACCTGGATGAGGCCGCCTTCGACGTCAGCCTTGCCGTTGGCGATCGCCACATAGGGACTGACCGGCGCGGCCTTGGCCTCGGCGGCCTCGGCCGCCTTCCTGGCGTCGGACTGGGATTTCAGGAACAGGCCGCCCCCGCCCAGCGCCAGCACGGCGACGACGGCGATCCAGAGGGCGGGGCGGCGGAGCAGGGCGGTCATGGGTCAGGCCTCGGTGAGTTGAGGTTGGCGGGCGGCGCCGTCCGGGGTCACCCGCCGGTCGTCCAGGATCTCGCCGTCCTCGATATGGATGATGCGGTCGGCATAGGCCTCCAGCCGCGGGTCGTGGGTGACGCAGATCACCGCCGCCCCATGGTCCTTGGCGGCCCGTTGCAGGAGCTTGATGACGATCTGGCCGTTCTCGCCGTCCAGGGCCGAGGTGGGTTCGTCGGCGAACAGCAGTTTCGGATCCTTGGCCAGGGCCCGGGCGATCGCCACCCGCTGCTTCTCGCCGCCGGAGAGTTCGGCCGGACGCTGGTTCAGCCGGTGGCCGAGGCCCACCTCCGTCAGCGCCACGGTCGCCCGCTGGCGGGCCTCGGCCTTGGACAGGCCCGTATGCTTGAGGACGGTGGTCACCTGCTCCATGGCGCTGAGCGCCGAGAACAGGTTGAAGCCCTGGAAGATGAAGCCGCAATGGTCCAGCCGGAAGCGGTCGATCCGGCCGGTGGGCAGAGACCAGAGGTCCTGGCCCAGGGCGGTCACCTGGCCGGCGTCCGGGCGCAGCAGGCCCGAGAGCGCCGCCACCAGGGTCGACTTGCCCGAGCCGGACGGTCCCATGACCATGGTCAGGTCCCCGTGGCGGGCGTCGAAGTCCACCGACTTGAGCACCTCAATATAGGACCGGCCGGTCTTGAAGCGCTTGGAGAGGCCCGTGGCGCGGATGGCGTCTTTCGGATGGGGCGCAGAGGTCATCGCAGCAGGTCCGCCGGTTGGCTCTTCTTCAGGACGCCCAGGGACATCAGACCCGAGGCCAGGGAGATGACGAGAAGCAGGATGGCCACGCCGACCACCCAGCCCATGGGGAAGCCCATGGGCAGCCCCGCGCCCTTGGCCAGCAGCGAGACCAGGAAGGTGAAGACCGCCGTGGCCGCCAGGCCCGCCAGGCCGACCCAGAAGGACAGCTCCAGCACGATCAGCCGCAGGGCGCCCATGGAGACGCCCAGGGCCCGCAGGCTGGCGAACTCCTTGATATTGGCCATGATCGCCCCGCGCAGGGTCTGGGAGGTGATGCCGACCCCGATCAGGAAGCCGAGGAAGACCGAGAAGCCGAGCATGATGCCGATGATCTGCTCCTTCATCAGGGCGCCCTCATTGGCCTGGGCCAGCTCCTGACGAGTCCAGGCGCGGTAGCGCCCGTCCGCCACCGCGTTGAGGTCGTCGCGGACCTGGACCGCGCGGGCGGCGTCCTTGATCTGAACCATCAGCGGTCCGACCTTCTCGCCGTCGTCGGCCATGCCCAGCAGCCGCAGGGTGTCGCGGGACACCACGACGGAGGGCTGGTTGATCGAGGGATAGCCGTCGAGGAAGGCGCGGATGGTGACGGTCTTGCCGTTGATGGTCGCCTTGTCATTGAGGGCGACGCCGAGCCGGGCCTGGGCGCTGCGGTCGATCACCGCGGCGAAGGGCTCCAGCAGCGCGATGCGCACCGTCTCGGGATAGTCCACCGGCAGGGTGACTGCGCCAGGGATCGGATCGACGATGTCGAGCTGGATCCACTGGGTGACCTGTTTTTCGCCGGCCTCAGGGGTGTTCATCCAGCGCCCGCCCGATCCGTCCAGGCTGGCGACCTGGACCACTTCGGGATGCAGGTACATCTCCGGCGCCAAACGCCTGGGCAGGCCATTGGAGCCGGAATTGATCAGGCTCTCGGACTTGGCGGGCAGGACCATGAGCTCGGCCCGCGACCGGTCGATGGTGGCGGTGGCCGCCTGGACGATCCCGGTGAACATGCCGACCTGGGCGAGGATCAGCAGGCCCGAAAAGGCGAGCGCGATCACCGCCGCCAGATAGCGGCGCCATTCATAGATCAATGTGGCCAGAGCCAGTGACATGCCCGTCCTCCTCGCCTGGAAGGAGTGGCCGGGCCGGGGCTGCAACCCAAGTTAATTCGAGGTAAGGCGAGGCGGCTGGCGTAGCCAATCAGGGCTTGCCCTGTTACGGCGGTTACAGGTGGGCCCTTAAGGGCCCGGGACGCCCAAAGAGACCCGAGGACGATGAAAGCAGCTCTTCTCGCCGCCAGCGCCTGTGGCGCCCTTTTTTCCCTGAGCGCCGGCCAGGCCCAGGCCGACGAAGGCATGTGGACCTTCGACAACTTCCCCGCCGACAAGGTCCAGGCCGCCTATGGCGTGACCATCGACCAGGCCTGGCTCGACCGGGTGCAGGCCGCGTCCGTGCGCCTGACCAACGGTTGCTCGGCCTCGGTGGTCTCCGACCAGGGCCTGGTGCTGACCAACCATCACTGCGTGGTCTCCTGCGTCCAGGACCTCTCCAGCGCGCAGACCGACTATGTGCAGGAGGGCTTCCTGACCACCGGCCGCGAGCAGGAGCGCACCTGCCCCGGCCAGCAGGCCGAGATCCTGACCGAGATCACCGACGTCACCGACACCATCCGCACCGCCGGCGAGGGTCTGTCGGGCCAGGCCTTCAACCGCGCCCGTGACGCCGCCGTGGCCAGGCTGGAGCAGGAGACCTGCGCTGGCGATGAGCGCTATCGCTGCCAGGTGGTGAGCCTGTATCGCGGCGGCCAGTACAAGCTCTACAGGTACCGCCGCTACGCCGACGTGCGCCTGGTCTTCGCGCCGGAGATCGCCACGGCCTTCTTCGGCGGCGACCCGGACAATTTCAACTTCCCCCGCTTCAACCTCGATATGGCCTTCCTGCGCCTCTATGAGGACGGCAAGGTGGTCGAGACCCCCGAGCATCTGACCTGGGTCGCCCGCGCCCCGCGGGAGGGCGAACCGACCTTCGTCTCGGGCAATCCCGGCTCCACCGATCGTCTGCTGACCGTGGCCCAGCTGGAGAGCCAGCGGGACCTGGCCATTCCGGTGAGCCAGCTGCAGCGGGCCGAGCTGCGCGGCCGGCTGATCCGCTTCTCGGAGGAGAGCGCGGAGAACAAGCGCATCGCCACCGATCCGCTGTTTGGCGTGGAGAACAGCTTCAAGGTCTTCTTCGGCCGCCAGTTCGCCCTGAACGATCCGGCCTTCATGGCCGACAAGCGCTCCGCCGAGGCCGAGCTGAAGGCCAAGGTCGCCGCCGACCCGGCCCTGGCCCGCGAGATCGGTGATCCCTGGAGCGAGATCGAGGCCGTCCAGGCCGCCTATGCGGAGGCCTACCTGCCCTATCGTCAGATGGAGGCCGCCGCCGGCGGCGGCTCGAGCCTGTTTGGCTATGCCCGCACCCTGGTGCGCGCGGCCCAGGAGCGGACCAAGCCCAATACCGAGCGTCTGGCGGAATTCGCCGATGCTCGCCTGCCGCTCCTGGAGAAGCGGCTGCTGGACGTCCGCCCGATCGATAAGCCGCTGGAGGAGATGTATCTCAGCTTCTGGCTGTCCAAGACCCGCGAATATCTGACCACCGACGACCCGGCGACCCAACTGCTGCTGGGCAAGGACAGCCCCGAAGGTCTGGCCGAGCGGCTGGTCGCCCGATCCAAGCTCGATGACCCGGCGGTGCGCCAGGCCCTGTGGAGCGGCGGGATGGCGGCCATCGAAGCCTCCGACGATCCGCTGATCCGGCTGGCCCTGCGGATGGATCCCATGGCGCGCACCCTGCGCGACACCTGGGAGACGCAGGTGGAGGCGCCGACGGCGCGGGCCGCCGAACGCGTGGCCGCGGCCCGCTTCGCCGCCTATGGGGACGCGGTCTATCCCGACGCCACCTTCACCCTGCGGCTGTCCTATGGGCAGGTTCAGGGCTGGACCCATCGGGGCCGCACCATCCCGGCGACCACCAGCTTCTCAGGGCTCTATGAACGGGCCACGGGCGCCGAGCCCTACGCCCTGGCGCCTCGCTGGATCGCCGCGCAGGACCAGCTGAACCCCGACACGGTCTATAATTTCGTCACCACCAACGACATCATCGGCGGCAATTCCGGCTCGCCGGTGGTCAATGCGCAGGGCGAGGTGCTGGGCGCGGCCTTCGACGGCAACATCCACTCCCTGGGCGGCGACTACGGCTATGACGGGACCATCAACCGCACCGTCGTGGCGGCCACATCGGCGGCCACCGAGGCCCTGGAGAAGGTCTATGGCCTGACCGGCCTGCTGGACGAACTGCTGGACCGCTGAGGCGAGGTCTGCGGGCGGGGCCTGGCCCCGTCCGCAGGGGCCCTCAGACCCCGGGGGCGTTGAGCACCGGCACGCGACGCTTGGCGCGCTTGCGCAGCAGCCGCCAGCCGAGCGTTCCCACCGTGCCGGCCACGACCAGGGCGATCAGGCCCAGGGTCAGGGGATCGACGTGGTCGAGGATGTCCAACTGCTCCAGGCCCTTGGCTGTGAGATAGCCCGGCGCCAGGGCGGCGAAGACCCAGATCACCGCTGAGATCACATTGGCGATCTGAAACCGGCGCACCGGCATCTGCATGATGCCCAGCACCGCCGGAACAAAGGCGCGCATCGGGCCGATAAATCGGCCGGCATAGACCGAGATCACGCCAAATCGCCGGCAATAGAGGCGGGTGAGGGCGAACTGCCGGCGGTGGCGCCTCAGCCAGCGGTGGCGCAGCACTCGGGTCCCCAGCCTGCGGCCGATGAAATAGGAGATGGCGTCGCCGATGATCGCCCCGGTGATGCAGCCCAGCAACACCGACACCGGATCCAGAACCCCGGTCGCCAACAGGCCGCCGGTCAGCACCAGCATCGGCGTCGCCGGAATGAAGGCGCCGAGAATCACCATGGATTCCAGCATGATGAACAGGCCCAGCACGAGGCCGGCCCAACCGTGATTGACGCGGATGAAGTCCGCGACCGGCTCAAGCATGGATTCCATATCGGGTTCCCGTAGACGTCTGGCGCGGGCATGGCCGGACGTCGTGGCATTCTAGTGGCAAAATCTGTCAGCGGGTTAAAGGCCGCCCGTTTCGGGCGTCTTGCTTGGCCGGGCGCCAGTGACGGGCGCAGGCGGCCTCGGACTAAGGGCCGGACGCCTTCCGCCGCGCCGGGACCGCATCCAGCCGCTGCTGCAGCGCGCCGAGCGCCTCGCGCAGGGCGCCGAGTTCCCCGAGGTCGCCCCCGAGACGGCAGACCACCTCGCCTGGGATGGGCTGGGCCTTATCCCGCAGGGCTGCGCCCTCCGAGGTCAGGGAAATGATCACCCGGCGCTCGTCTCTGGGATCGCGGGCGCGATCCACAAGGCCCTGGGCCTCCAGCCGCTTGAGCAGGGGGGTGAGCGTGCCGCTATCCAGGTCCAGGGCCTGGCCGAGGTCGCCGACGCTGCGCGGCGCGGTCTCCCACAGGGCCAGCATGACCAGGTACTGGGGGTAGGTGAGGCCCAGGGGCGCCAGCAGGGTGCGATAGAGCCGCGTCACCCGGTTGCTGGCGCCATAGAGGGCGAAGCAGAGCTGCAGGTCGAGGCGAAGGGGGTTGACCCCTTCGCCTCCTGCGACCCTGGGGGCCTTGTCCTGTCTGGTGGCGTCCTGGTTCACCGCACCGTCGTGGTCAGCTGCACGTCGATATTGCCGCGCACCGCATTGGAATAGGGGCAAACCTGGTGGGCTGTCTCCACCAGTTCGCGCGCCGGACCCTCGTCCAGGCCCTCGATCTCGGCGGCCAGGGCCACGCCCAGGCGGAAACCGCCGCCATCCTTGGGGTAGAGCTGGACGGTGGCGGTCACCGCGGCGTCCTTCAGGCCAAGCTTCTGCTGGCGCGCGACGTGGCGCACGGCGCTCTCGAAACAGGCGGCGTAGCCGGCGGCGAACAGCTGTTCGGGATTGGCGCCGTTGCCGTTGCCGCCCAGGGCCTTGGGCATGGCGAGGTCGGCCTTGAACTGACCATCGGTGGTCTCGACGTGGCCGTCACGGCCGCCGACGGCGCGGGCGCTGGTTTCATAGAGGTGGGACATGGGAAGCTCCTTTTCAATCTCAGACAATTAGATTGTGTACAATCTAATATGCTTCAAGGGGAGGCGCCGGACTTTCTGCGACGTGTCATCCCTTGCGCCGGACAAGGCCTTGCTCTTCAAGGACATGGCGACGGCGCCACGACTCGGGCGCGGGCTGGGGAGGCTTGATGTTCCGACCGGAAAACGCCCAGAGCCTTCTGGGCCTCGTTCTCGTCCTCGTGGTCTGCTGGGCCCTGTCGGAGGACCGCTCGCGCTTTCCCTGGCGCCTGGCCCTGGGGGCCCTGACCGTCCAGATCCTGCTGGTCCTGGGCCTGTTCGGCCTGCCGGGCGCGCGCTCGGTGGTCCGTGGGATCAATGCCGGCGTCGATGGCCTGGCCGCGGCCACCGCCCAGGGGACCCAGTTCGTGTTCGGCTACATGGCCGGAGGGGCCCAGCCCTATCCGGTCACCGATCCGGGCGCCCTGTTCGTCTTCGCCTTCCAGGTCCTGCCGCTGATCCTGGTGATCTCGGCGCTGTCGGCCCTGCTGTGGCACTGGAAGATCCTGAAGTGGATCACCCAGGGCTTCGGCTTCGTGTTCCAGAAGACCATGGGCCTGGGCGGCGCCTCGGCGCTTGCGGTGGCGGTGAACATCTTCCTCGGCATGATCGAAAGCCCGATCGTGATCCGCGCCTATCTCGACAAGCTGACCCGCTCGGAGGTCTTCCTGATGATCGTGGTCGGCCTGGCGACCGTCGCCGGCTCCACCATGGTCGCCTACGCCACCATCCTGCGCGAGGTGCTGCCCAATGCGGCGGCCCATGTGCTGGTGGCCTCCATCGTCTCGGCCCCGGCCGGCGTGCTGCTGGCCAGGATCATCGTGCCGGAGAAGAAGGGGCAGGGGGGCTATTTCGCCGACTACGGCTCGCTGCTGAAGTATGACAGCTCCATCGACGCCATCTCCAAGGGCACGATGGACGGCCTCACCGTGGCCCTGAACATCTCGGCCATCCTGATCGTCTTCGTCTCCTTCGTAGCCATCGGCAACGGCCTGCTCAGCGCCTTTCCCGATGTGCTGGGGGCGCCCCTGACCATCGAGCGGGTGCTGGGCGTGGTCTTCTCCCCCCTGGCCTGGCTGATCGGCGTGCCCTGGTCCGAGGCGCCCCAGGCGGGCTACCTGCTGGGGGTCAAGCTGATGCTCACCGAGTTCATCGCCTTCATCCAGCTGGGCGGCGTGCCGGCCGAGGCCATGAGCGAGCGCACCCGGATGATCATGACCTATGCGCTCTGCGGGTTCGCCAATATCGGCTCGGTGGGGATCACCGTCACCGGCATGGGGGTGCTGATGCCCGAGCGCCGGGCCGAGATCATCGGCATGGTCTGGAAGGCCCTGCTGGCCGGCTTCCTGGCCACCTGCATGACCGCCGCCGTGGTCGGGGCCATGCCCCGGGAGCTGTTCGGCCTTTAAGGTCCGCCGCTTGACCGCCGCGGCGTCAGGGCGCCTCTTTTCGACGCCTGACCATCCAGGAGGAGTCGCCATGAAGATCTATGACACCCAGCGCGCGCCCAATCCCCGCCGGGTTCGCCTGTTCATGATCGAAAAGGGCATCGAGGACGTCGAGATCGTCCCGGTCAGCCTGCTGGAAGGCGCCCACAAGCAGCCGGACTACCTGGCCAAGGCGGGCCTGGCCAATGTGCCGATGCTGGAGATGGACGACGGCACCTGCATCACCGAGTCCCTGGCCATCTGCCGCTACCTGGAGAGCGTCTATCCCGAGCCGAACCTGATGGGGCGCGACCCCAAGGAGACGGCGATCATCGAGATGTGGACCAGGCGGGCCGAGATGATGGTGGCCACGCCGCTGATGATGGCCGTACGCCACACCCACCCGGCCCTGGGCGTGCTCGAAAAACAGAATCCCGCCATCGGCGAGGCCAACGCCCAGAGCGGGACCCGGGCCCTGAAGCTGTTCGACCGCCGCCTGGCCGAGAGCGAATGGATCGCCGCCGATCGCCTGACCATCGCCGACATCGTCGCCTTCGCCTCCATCGACTTCGCCCGCATGATCAAGTTCCGCCCGCCGGAGGACCTGACCCATGTGAACCGCTGGCTTGAGGCCATGCGCACCCGTGACTCAGTAAAGACCGCCCTATGAAATCCCTGTTGTTCGCCGGCCTGCTCCTGGCCTTCGCCGCGCCCGCAGCCGCCCAGGACGTGACCATCTCGAAGGCTGACGGGACGCAGGTGACCCTCAGCGCCGCGGCGCTGGCCGACCTGCCCCGGGCCCAGGTGACCGTGCCCGGCGACGCCGGCCCCAGCCTCTATGAAGGTCCGCCCCTGGCCTATGTGATGCGCGCCGCCGGCCTGCCGGTGGGCATGCGCGCCCACGGGGACCCGATGCGGGGTTATCTCGTGGTCCGCGGCGCCGACGGCTACGCCGCCGTGGTGTCCGCCGTCGAGGCCGACAAGGACCTGCACAAGGACGTGGCCATCCTGGCCGACACCCTCGATGGTCAGCCGCTGCCCGAGCGGGAAGGGCCCCGGCGCCTGGTGATCGCCGACGACATCAAGTCCTGGCGCAGCGTCCGCCAGGTGGTGGCCATGGACTACCGGATCGCCGACTGAGGCTCAGGCCCGCGGGTAGAGGATGATCTGGGTGCAGCGGAAGGCGGCCATCAGCTTGCCGGTGGCGGCGTCCTCGACCCGGGCGTCCCAGACCTGGGTGGTGCGGCCGCCGTGCAGCAGGGTGGCGGTGCACAGCACCTCGCCCTCGCGCAGGGTGCCGACGAAGTTGCACTTCACCTCGGCGGTGGTGAAGCCGCTGGCGCCCTCGGGCCAGGCGGTGGAGACTCCATAGGCGCAGAGGATGTCGGCGACGGTGAGCACCGCGCCGGCCAGGAGGAATCCGGTGTGGGCGACCAGGTCCTCGCGCACGCGGAAGCGACCCACCACGCGGCCGTTGTCCGTCTCGAGAATCTCAAGCCCCAAATGCCCCGGAAGCTTGCCGAAATTGGCGTCGTTGAGGCGTTCGCGGCTGGTGTTGTTGTTGAGACTGGCCATGGCCGACAAGCTAGGCTGCAAACCCGCGGTTCGCCAGTCTGAGATTGCGAGGGGGCGACCGGAACCTTTCCCCAAGGCAGAGGTTAGGATGGCATGTCATTGCTCATCACCATCGTCATCATCCTCGTCGTGCTCGGCCTCGCCCTCTACGCCGTGCGCCTCCTGCCCATCCCGGGCCCCCTGAACGGGATCATCCAGGCCCTTCTGGTGGTCATCGCCCTGGTGGTCATCGCCCAGCGCGCCGGACTCTTCTAGCGCCAGGTTCAGGCGGGCTTGATCAGTTCCAGCGACCGGATGCGGCTTTCCAGGCTGGGTCCGGACGCCATGACGAAGATCTCGTCGGCCCCGCTGGCCCTGGCCTTGTCCGCCAGACGCGCCCGAACCTGTTCGGCCGAGCCGGCGATGCTACGCGTCTCGATGTCCACAAGGCGCGGATCGCCGGCGTGTTCGGCCAGGAAGGCCTGCGCCTCGGGGATGACCGGGAAGCGCTGACGTCGCCCCAGGGCGGTGGCCAGCGTCGAGGCGCGCCGCGGCGCGTCCAGCCGCAGGGCCTCGGCCTCGGTTTCCGCCGCTAGCGCGATGGTGGCGATGGCGGCCATGGGCGTCTGCCGGAAGGGCGAAGGGGTGAAGGCGCGCCGGTAGGCCTCGACCGCCGGCGCCCCGTCGGCGCGGGCGATGAATTCCGCAAACACCATCCCCACACCCGCCCGCCCCGCGAAGTCGGCGCTGTCGGGCGACGAGCACAGCATGAACAGGTCCGGATGCGATGGCCCTCTGGGGTGGGCGCGGATCTCCCGCGCCGGATGATCGGGGCCGATCAGCTCCTGGCCTGACGCATCCAGCAGCCAGGCGTTCAGCAGGGCGAAATAATGCGGGAAGGCTTCCGACGAGGCCGAACGCAGGGCCGCCCCCGTGCGGCCGTCGGCGCCCAGGGCCCGGCCTACCCCCAGGTCGATCCGCCCCGGCGCCAGGGCCTCCAGCTCCATGAACACCTCGGCGACCTTCAAGGGCGAATAGTTGACCAGCATCACCCCGCCCGAACCCAGGCGGATGGTGGAGGTGACCTGGGTCAGGGCCGCGATGAGGATTTCCGGCGCGGGGGAGGCGAGGCCCTCGATATTGTGGTGCTCGGCCACCCAGAACCGGTCATAGCCCAGCCGCTCGGCGGCCTTGGCCACCTCCAGCGTCTGGCGGACGGCCTGGGCCTGGGTGACGCCCGCGCCCACCGGCGAGAGGTCGAGGACCGAAAGCCGCGTCACGAGGTGGGCGTCTTCAGCTCGCGGAACACCATGCGCACGCCATAGGCGGCGACGAGGCCGGCGAAGATCAGCACGACGATGGAGACCGGCATGGCCGTGGGCTCGGCCGATGTCATCCACTGGCGCGGCGCGACGCCGGTCAGGAAGAAGGCGAGCTCGAACGCCTTGAACAGGGCCACAGGGCCAGCCAGCAGGGCGAGCGCCGCCCCCATGGCGATCTGGCCCAGATTGCGTTTGGCGGGCTGGCTCATGGGAACTCCTGACGGATGGGCGAGGCTCTCAACATGGCGTCGCGGCGATGGGACACAAGGCTCAGGTCCTGGGCCCGCGCTTCTTGATGACCCCGGAAAAGCTCATGACGTTCTCGCCGCCGGTGGTGATGAGCCCGCGGACGAAGACCATGGAGCGGGCGGCCTTGACCACCTCGCCGGTGCATTCGACCAGGGCGCCGAGCGGCACGGCGCCGACGAACTCGCCGTTCAGGGTGGCGGTCACCGAGTGGTTGCCCTGCAGGGCCTCACGGGCGATCACGAACAGGCAGTAGTCGGCGAAGGTCATGATGCAGCCGCCGTGCATGAAGCCGCCGCCGTTCATGTGCTTCTTTTCCGCCCGGAAGGCGCAGCGGGGCGCGCCGTCGGGGTCGTGGCGGAAATAGAATGGCCCGGCATGATCCTCGAAGGGGTCGGAGCCCTCCCAGGTGCGCCAGCCGGCCCATTCGCCTTCGGTCACCAGGCCGTTCTGCGCTTCGCCGCCGCCATCCATGCGTCTACCCCGTAAAAGAAAGATCGAACCCGCCGCTCCTTAACCGCCGCCCCGCCCGGGGCGAAAGGACTCATTTGTCGCCGCGGCCCGCGCGTCCATTCCGGAATGGCGCCGAAGGGTTTGCCCGGCGTCGCCTCTGTCACTAGTTTCCACCCCTCTGAAACCAAAGTCTGCGAGGCGCGACCATGGAAGGCCGGACCGTTTATCTCTGTGCAGGTCTGCGCAGCCCCATTGGCCGTTATGGCGGGGCGCTGGCCAAGGTGCGCGCCGACGACCTGGCCGCCCATCCGATCCGCGCCCTGATGGCCAGCCTGCCCAGCGTCGACTGGGAAGAGGTGGACGAGGTGGTCTATGGCTGCGTCAACCAGGCCGGCGAGGACAACCGCAATGTGGCGCGCATGGCGCTGCTGCTGGCCGGCATGCCGAGCTCGGTCCCAGGGCTGACCGTCAACCGGCTCTGCGCCTCGGGTCTCGACGCTGTCATCGCAGGGGCGCGCGCCATCGCGGTGGGCGAGGCCGAGCTGATCATCGCCGGCGGGGTCGAAAGCATGACCCGCTCGCCCTTCGTCATGGGCAAGGCCGACTCGGCCTTCTCCCGCTCGGCGGAAATCTTCGACACCACCATCGGCTGGCGGTTCGTGAACCCCCAGATGCAGAAAGACTACGGCGTCGACTCCATGCCGGAGACCGCCGAGAATGTGGCGACGGACTATCAGATCGCCCGGGGCGATCAGGACGCCTTCGCCGCTCGCAGCCAGCAGCGCTATGGGGCAGCGCAAGCCCGCGGCTATTTCGAAGGCGAGATCGCGCCGATCACGCTGAAGGACCGCAAGGGCGAGACCGTGGTCTCCAAGGACGAGCACCCCCGCCCCGACACCACGCTGGAGGCGCTCCAGGGGCTGAAGCCCATTGTCCGTCCCGACGGCACGGTGACGGCGGGCAATGCGTCCGGCGTCAATGACGGCGCCGCAGCCCTGCTGCTGGCCTCGGCCGAGATGGTGCAGAAGCTGGGCCTCGAGCCGCTGGCCCGGATCGAGGGCGGGGCCTCAGGCGGCGTGCCGCCACGGGTCATGGGCTATGGCCCGGTGCCGGCGGTGGAGAAGCTGTGCGGCCGCCTGGGTCTCAGCCCCAAGGACTTCGACGTGGTCGAGCTGAATGAGGCCTTCGCCGCCCAGGCCCTGGCCTGCACCCGGGCCTGGGGGCTGGCCGACGACGCCGAGCATGTGAACCCGCACGGGGGCGCCATCGCCATCGGCCATCCTCTGGGCGCGTCGGGCGCACGCATCGCGCTCACGGCGGCGCGGGCGATGAACGAGCGGGGCGGCGCCCGGGCGCTGGCCACCATGTGCGTCGGCGTCGGCCAGGGCTCGGCCCTGGCCCTGGCCAAAGCCTAAGACCTTCCAGGCCAAGCTTAAGACCTTCCAGGAAAGACGAAGACCATGGCTCTCGACGCCGAAACTCGCGACCAGCTGATCGACACCGTCCGCCGCTTCGTCACCGAACGGCTGCGCCCCCTGGAGGCTCAGGTGTCGGAGACCGACGCCATGCCCGACGACGTGGTGGCCGAGATGAAGGAGCTGGGCCTGTTTGGCCTCTCCATCCCGGCGGAATACGGCGGGCTTGACCTTTCCATGGAGGAGGAATGCCTGGTGGCCGTGGAGCTCGGCCGCACCAGCCCGGCCTTCCGCTCGGCGTTCGGCACCAATGTGGGCATTGGCAGCCAGGGCCTGGTGATGTTCGGGAGCGATGAGCAGAAGGCGAAGTATCTGCCCGGCATCGCCTCGGGGGAGATCATCACCTCCTTCGCGCTCACCGAGCCCGAGGCCGGCTCGGACTCCGCCGCGGTCCAGACCCGGGCGACCCTGGACGGCGACGCCTATGTGCTGAACGGCTCCAAGCGCTACATCACCAACGCCAACAAGGCCCACCTGTTTACGGTGATGGCCCGCACCGATCCGTCCAAGCCGGGCGGCGGCGGGGTCTCGGCCTTCCTCGTGCCCCGCGACCTGCCGGGCCTGTCAGTGGGCAAGCCCGAGAAGAAGATGGGCCAGCAGGGCGCCCATATCTGCGACGTCACCTTCGACAATGTCCGCGTCCCGGTGGAGAACCGCCTGGGCGCCGAGGGCGAGGGCTTCAAGGTGGCCATGCAGGTGCTGGATCGCGGCCGGCTGCACATCTCGGCGGTCTGTGTCGGCGTGGCCGAGCGGCTGATCACCGACTGCGTCACCTATGCCAGCGAGCGCAAGCAGTTCGGCCAGGCCATCAGCCAGTTCCAGCTGGTCCAGGGGATGATCGCCGACTGCAAGACCGAGGCCCTGGCCGCCAAGGCCCTGACCATGGAGACCGCCCGCAAGCGCGACGCCGGCCACAGCGTGACCATGGAGGCCGCGGCCTCGAAGTACTTCGCCTCGGAGATGGTCGGCCGGGTGGCCGACAAGGCGGTGCAGATCTTCGGCGGCGCCGGCTATGTCGCCGATTACGGGATTGAGCGCTTCTATCGCGACGTGCGCATCTTCCGCATCTATGAGGGCACCAGTCAGATCCAGCAGGTGGTCATCGCCCGCGAAACCCTGAAGCGTGGCGGTTGATGTCCGATCCTATCGAAACGGCGATCTTCGATCTTTTGACGCCGCTGGCGCCAGGCAAGTCCATCTCGCCGGAACAGGCGGCCCGGGCGGCGGACCCCGAGGGCTGGCATCGGTGGCTGTCGCGGGTGCGGACGGTCTCAGTGGGCCTGGCCCGCGAAGGCCGTCTGGTGATCACCCGCCACGGCAAGCCGGCCGATCCCAGCACGTTCAAGGGCGTCTACCGCCTGCGCCTGCCGATCGCGGGCGAGGTTCTGCCAGGCGTCCTGGCGCCGCCCGATCCCGAGCCCTCCGAAGCGCCCGCCACGGAATAGGGGCTCAGCGTCCGGCGGCCAGGGCCGCCAGCCGCGCCTGCTGGGCATGGACCGGGTTGGTGGTCGATCCTGAGAGCTGGAACCGATCGACGGACTCGGCGAGGGCTGCGGCGTGCTGGTCCAGGGTGCGGGTGGCGGCGTTGGCCTCCTCGACCATGGCCGCGTTCTGCTGGGTGACCTTGTCCATCTCGTTGATGGCGGTGTTCACCTGGGCCAGGCCCACCGACTGTTGCTCGGCCGAGGCGGCGATGACGGCGATGACCTCGGAAATCTCGCTGACCTTGCTGACGATGCCATTGAGGACCTCGCCTGTCTGGCCGACCAGGTCGACGCCGCTCTGGACCTGTTGGCCCGAGGCCTCGATCAGGCCCTTGATCTCCTTGGCGGCGTCCGCCGAGCGCTGAGCCAGGGCGCGGACTTCCGAGGCGACCACGGCGAAGCCGCGGCCGGACTCTCCGGCCCGGGCGGCCTCGACCCCGGCGTTGAGGGCCAGCAGGTTGGTCTGGAAGGCGATCTCGTCGATCACCCCGATGATCTTGCTGATCTCCTGGGCCGAGGTGGCGATCTGGCCCATGGCGGTGACGGCCTGGTCGACCACCTGGCCGCTGCGGGCGGCGTCGCCGCGGGCCGCAGCCATCGCCCCGTTGGCCTGGTGGGCGCCGGACGCCGTGTTGCGAACCGTGGCCGTGATCTCATCCAGGGCCGCCGCAGTCTGCTGCAGGCTGGCGGCCTGTCGCTCGGTGCGGTGGGAGAGGTCGTCCACGGCGGTGGCGATTTCCTGCGAGCCGGCGCGGATCTCGCCGGTGGCTGTGGCGATCGCGCCGAAGGCGCCTTCCAGCTGGCTGACCGCGGCGTTGAAGTCCGACTTCAGGGCCTGATAGTCCTGCGCCACCACGACCTCGATCCGGGCTCCCAGATCGCCGCGGGCCAGACGTGACAGCGCCTTGGCCATGGCCTCCACCAGCGCCTTCTGATCCTGGCTGGCGCGCTCAAAGGCCGCTTCGGCGGCGGCCAACCGGCGATCCAGTTCTCCCCGCGCCGCCTGAGCCTCGTCCTCCAGCCGCGCCCGGACCTCGGCGTTCTCGCGGAACACCACGACGCTGGCGGCCATCTGGCCGATTTCGTCGCCTCGCTCGGCGCCGGGAATGGCCTCGACGCTTTCGCCGGCCGCCAGCCGCCGCATGACGGCGCTCATGCGGGAGAGGGCGGTGATCACCAGGCTTTCGAAATAGAGGGCGCCCAGCACCACGCCGACCACGGCGGCGATGCCGATCCCGACGCTGATGGTGGTGGCCATCCCCAGGATGCGGTCGGCTTCGGCCCCGCCGCCGGCCTCGGCGACCATATGCAGGAGGGTGACGTTGAGCCCCGCCAGGGCCAGCATCGAGACCATGCCCACGCCCCAGGAGAGGCGCATGCGGCCCTTGATCGTATTCAGCATCGACATGTCACTCGTTCAGATCGCGACTCAGGCGCCCGACCGCCAGCAGGAGATGGCGCGATCCTGGGCCAGGAGCCTGGATACTCGGTTAACAGGGCTTGAACCGCCGCCGATCACGGTGGGCAGGTTGTCGCACCGCATTCGGAGCGCCCGACATGGCGGCGGAGACCTGCCGCCCCTACATCGACGTCATGGCTTTCCCGTCCGGCCTTCAGACGCTGCTCAGCGACATCGCCGCCTGCCGGGCCTGCGCCGGCGACCTTGTGCCCGAGCCGCGGCCGGTGGTGCGCGTGCGGGCGGAGACTCGGCTGCTGATCTGCGGCCAGGCGCCGGGTCGGCTGGTGCATGAGACTGGCCTGCCGTTCAACGACCCCTCCGGCGTGCGCCTGCGCGGCTGGATGGGGATCGACCGGGACACCTTCTATGATCACCCGGCGATCGGCGTGGCGGCCATGGCCTTCTGCTTTCCCGGGACCAATCCTAAGGGCGGGGACTTTCCACCGCCGGCCCGCTGCGCCCAGCTCTGGCGGCGCCAGCTTCTGGCGCATTTGCCCCAGGTCGAGCTGACCCTGCTGGTGGGGTCCTATGCCCAGGCCTGGGCGCTGGGGGCGGCGCGCAAGGCCACGATGACCGAGACCGTGGCGGCGTGGGCTGAGTATGGGCCGGGCATCCTGCCGCTGCCACATCCATCGTGGCGCAACACCGCCTGGCTGAAGCGCAATCCCTGGTTCGAGGCCGAGGTCACGCCCTATCTTCGCCAAAGGGTGGAGGTTCTTCTGCGCGCATGATTCGTGTGACTGTCCTTCTGTTCGCCCTGATGCTCGGAGCCTGCACGCCGCTCATGGTCCAGACCGCTGGTGAGCCGCCCCTGGGGTTCGAAGGGCCGCGCCTGGCCGGCGACCGCTTCGTCAGCTTCGATGGGGCGCGGCTGGGCCTGACGACCTGGGAGGCGCAGGACGGCGCGCCGGACGCCGTGGTCGTCGCCGTCCACGGCATGAACGACTACGCCAACGCCTTCCACCTGGCGGCGCCCTACTGGGCCGAGAACGGGGTGACCACCTACGCCTATGACCAGCGGGGTTTCGGCCGGTCGCCCAATCGCGGCGTCTGGCCCGATGAGGCCGTGCTGCAGGAGGACCTGCGGACCCTGGTCTCGCTGGTCCGCGCGCGCCATCCCCACGCCCTGGTGGTGGTGGCCGGCGAGAGCATGGGCGGCGCCGTGGCCATCCGCGCCTTCGCCTCGGAGCGGCCGCCTGCGGCCCACCGGCTGGTGCTGATGGCGCCGGCGGTCTGGGGCTGGTCGACCCAGCCCTTGCCTTACAAGACCGCCCTGTGGTTCGCCGCCCACGTCACCGGCCCGAAGGTCTATACGCCGCCGAGCTGGGTCACCGACCGGGTGAAGCCCACCGACAACATGGCCGAGTTGCGGGCCATGGGGGCCGACGAGCTGATGATCTGGGGCGCGCGATCGGACACCCTCTATGGCCTGGTGGACCTGATGGAGAACGCCTGGCGCGACATCGAGCGCCTGCAGGTTCCGGTGCTCTATCTCTATGGCCAGAACGACGAGATCATTCCCGAACGGCCGGCCTTCCAGGCCGCGGCCCGGATCAAGCCCACCGACCGCTCGGCCTATTACGCCCAGGGCTGGCACCTGTTGACCCGCGACCTGCAGGGGCAGGCGGTGATGGCCGACATCCTGGCCTTCATCGAGGATCCCGAGGCGTCGCTGCCGTCCGGCGCGCCGCCCATTCCCACCGCCCCGGGCGGCGACGACGGGACGCCGCTCGCCGAGCATGCGACGGCGGGCTTGTGACGGCGCAGCCTGCGGGCTAGAGCCTGATGCGATCAGACGGAACCGTCTGATCGTTGAATCAGGCTCTAAATCCTAAGTCCTGGGCGCGTTTGGTCCGATAACCGGTTCCCACCTATCGGAACGCGCTCTAGAGCCGATGAAATTGGTTTCAAACGCAACGATTCCGTGAGCGCATGACCCTGTTCGATTCCCCCGACTTCGATGGCCACGAGGCCGTTCACGCCTTTTCCGACGAGGCCACGGGGCTGCGCTGCATCATTGCGGTCCATTCCACGGCCAGAGGCCCCGCGGCGGGCGGCTGCCGCATGTGGCCCTTCCCGACCTCGGCCGACGCCCTGCAGGATGCGCTCCGCCTGTCGCGGGCCATGTCCTACAAGAACGCCATGGCCGACCTGGACCTGGGCGGCGGCAAGGCGGTGATCATCGGCGACTCCCGCACCCAGAAGTCGCCGGCCCTGTTCGAGGCCTTCGGCCGGGCGGTCGAGGCCGTGGGCGGCGCCTATTGGACCGCCGAGGATGTGGGCGTCTCGCCCACCGACCTGATGCACGCCCGCCGGCACACCCGCTTCGTGGCGGGCCTGGAGGGTCATGCGGCGGCGTCCGGCGATCCGAGCCCGGTGACCGCCGAAGGGGTCTTCCGCGGCATCAGCCTGTGCGTGCGCCGGGCGATGGACCGGGACCTGTCGGGGGTGACGGTCGCCATCCAGGGGGTCGGCCATGTGGGCGCCTATCTGGCCGCCAAGCTGAGCGCGGCCGGCGCGCGGCTGGTGATCACCGACGTCAACCGCGAGGCCCTGGCCCAGGTGGCCGCCCAGACCGGCGCGATGATCGTGGCGCCGGACGAGATCTTCGACGTGGAGGCCGATGTCTTCGCCCCCTGCGCCCTGGGGGGCGCGATCAGCGCCGAGACCCTGCCGCGGCTGCGCGCGAGGATCATCGCCGGCGGCGCCAACAACCAGCTGGCGGACCCCGTGATCGGCCAGACCCTGTTCGACCTCGGCCTGCTCTATGCGCCGGACTATGTGATCAATGGCGGCGGCATCATCAATGTGGCCGGCGAGATCCGCGCCCTGGACGCCGGCCAGGCCTTCGATCCCGCCTGGGTCGAGGGCAAGCTCTCGCGCCTGATGCTCACCCTCCAGGAGGTGCTCGACCGCTCCATCGCCGAGCGTCGCCCGACCCACGAGGTGGCCGGCGAGATGGCCCGCGAGCGGATCGCCCGCGGGCGCAGCGTCCTCGCCGCCCAATAGGGCGTCTGGCTTCGCCTCAGACCGACCCCAGGCGGTCCTTCCGCGGCTCCCGAACCATGAAGAGCAGCAGCAGGAGCCCCGCCACCAGGAAGGCGATGGAGGTTCCGAACACGCTCTCATAACCCAGGGTGGCGGCCATGATGCCGCCCACCAGGGGCCCCGCCGAGGCCATGATCCCTTCGGCGGTGGAGGACAGCGCGATGCGCATGGGCATCTCGTCCCGCGAGCCGAACTCCAGAATCATGGTCTGGGCGCTCATCATGTAGCCCGACTGGGACGCGCCGAGGCCGAAGAAGGCGAAGAAGATGGCGGTCACGCCGTCCACATTCATCAGCAGCACCGTGGCGCAGATCCAGATCACCAGGGAGCTGACCAACACGACGCGGAAGCCGGTCTTGTCGCCCAGATAGCCCCAGACCAGGTTGGACAGGGTGTCGGCGCCCAGGAAGGCGAGGGTGAGCAGGCCGATATTGGCGCCGGTCAGCTCGATCGTGGTGCTGACATAGAGGATGTAAAACGGTGTCGCCATCCGACCGGTGATGGTCAGCATCTGGACGATCAGGAAGAACATATAGCCCCGGTCCTGCGAGATCAGCCGTGGGAAGTCCTTCAGTCGTTCGAAGAACGGGGTCTGCACCCGGGTGGTCGGCGGCTCGGGCTCGATCATCAGGAACTGCAGCGCCCACAGGCCGAGCGAGGTCAGGATGGTGGCGAACAGGAAGGTGGTGGCGTAGCCGTTCCCCAACATATTGCCTTCGATGAAGTACTTGCCCGCCACCCAGGCGAGCGCCGCGGCGATGACGCCCCCGGTGGCGTTACGCCAGGCCTGTAGACGACCCCGGCGGCTGATCGGGATCACCTTGGCCATGAGGAGGGAGAAGACGACCCGCTGGGTGCCCATGAACAGCCCGAACATGAACATGAAGGCCAGGATCGCCACCACCAGGGTCTGGCCCGACAGGAACCAGCCGGCGAGCGCCATGCCCAGGATCTGGACCCGCGCCAGGCCGCCCATCCAGACGGCGGCCGGCATGACCCGCTTGCGATGTTCGATCTGGGTGGCGCCGAAGATCGGCGAGATCATCCCGCCCACCTGCTGCAGGGCCAGCCCCAGGCCGACGATGAAGCTGGAGCCGGAGATCAGGTAGAGATAGGCCGGCAGGAAGGTGGGCGCATTGACCAGCCGGAAGCCGGTCATGCCCAGCATGCCGTGCAGGTAGTGGGCGATATAGTTGCGCTTCAGATTGGCCCAGACGAACTTTTCATATTCGACTTCGCGCTCGGCCAGCGTCTTGCCGTCGTCGTCAGCATGGATCACGACCGCCTCATCGGCGATCGGTGGTTCCTCGTTGATCTTTTCCAATAGCGTCCCTGCCGCGCGGGGGTCGCAAAGGGTCGCGCGGCGGCTCCCCAAAATTATGATCTGCTAAAACAATAGCTCCGTCCTAGCAGAGTCCTTCGACCTGAAAAGCGGATTTCTCGCCCGCGCCAAAATTGGGCCAACAGCCAAGCTGGGGCTTCAGGCGGCGCTCGCCAGAGGGGCGGCCAGGGTGACGTCAACCTTGACCACCATGCGGCTGGCGCCGGGATCGCCCAGGATGGAGCCGCTGATGGGGGCGGCCTCGGCCGGGGTCCGGCTGACCGCTACCGGGATCAGGTCGGCGGCCTCGGCCAGGCCGTTGGTCGGGTCGAAATCCATCCACCCGAAGGCCGGCAGGAAGGCCTCGCACCAGGCGTGGGTGGCGCCGGCGCCGCGCACGCCGTCGAGGCCCGGCGAGTAGAGATAGCCGCTGACGAAACGGGCGGCGAAGCCCACCCGGCGCAGGGTCTCCACCATCAGCCAGGCGAAGTCCCGGCAGGTGCCCCGGCCAAGCGCCACCGTCTCGTGCGGCGCCTGGGTGCCTTCCTCGTGGCGGGCCTCATAGTCGAACTGTTGGTGGATGGCCCGGTTGAGGCGCAGCACATAGTCGAGCGCCGGCTCGCCGACGGTCGGCGCCAGGCCATGCAGCCAGCGCAGCAGCAGTCCCTCGGGATCCAGGGTGGCGGGTTCGATATAGGGACCCAGGACCGCCCGGTCGCTGGGGGGATAGACGATGGGCGTCGCGGTGCGGGGATCATCCACCTCCTGCGGCTCCAGGGGCGCGGGGAAGCGTTCGATCTCCAGCTCGCTCAGGATGAAGAACTCGTCGGATTCCTCGCTGACATTGAGCTGGCAGACGCAGTTGCCATAGGCGTCGTAGCGCCAGCGGGTCTCGCCCCGGGGCGAGAAGGTCAGGGCGCCCTTCACCACCCGCAGGGCGTGGCCCCCCCTGGGCCGCACCAACAGCTGGTGCGGCCCAAAGGCGACCGGGCGCTCATAGGCGTAGCGGGTTTCGTGGCGGATGATCAGGCGGGACATGTGCGCGCTGCTAACACGCCCTGATGGCGAAGGTTCCTGGTCTCGTCAAATCGGCGAGGGGCCAGATCCGCGAGGGTCAGGCGGTGGTCGAGGTCGGCCGCACGATGATTTCGCTGACATCCACCTCCGGCGGCTGTTCGATGGCGAAGCGGACGGCCCGGGCGATGGCTTCGGCGGGGATCGCCGTCTTGCGGTACTCGTCGATGAAGGCTGCGGTCTCCGCATGGGTGATGGTCTCGGCCAGCTCCGAAGTGGTGACGCCCGGCGAGACCACGGTCACCCGCACCTTGTCGGTCTCCTGGCGCAGGGCCTCGGAGATCACCCGCACCGCGAACTTGGTGGCGCAATAGACCGCCGCGCTCGGCAGGATCTGGTGGCCGGCCGTCGAGGCGATGTTGATGATCTGGCCGTGGCCCTGGGCCTCCATGATCGGCAGGGCCGCGGCGATGCCGTGCAGCACGCCCTTGATGTTCACGTCGATCATCTGGTCCCACTCGTCCACCTTCAGGGCGGAGAGCGGCGAGAGCGGCATGACGCCGGCGTTGTTGACGATCACGTCCACCCGGCCGAACTGCGCCTGCGCCGCTTCGACGAAGGCCTTCACCTCGTCACGGGAGGTGACGTCCAGGCCGTGGACCATGGCCTGGCCGCCGTCGGCCTCAATCTGGCGCTTCAGGGCTTCCAGCCGCTCGACCCGGCGCGCGCCCAGCACCACGGTCGCGCCCGCGGCCGCCAGTTCGCGAGCCGTGGCCTCGCCGATGCCGCTGCTCGCGCCGGTCACCAGCACCACCTTGTTTGCAATCTCAGTCATGGCCGTCTCCTTGCGTTTGGCGAGACCAGAGATGCAGCTGGTGGAGGATCAGGCGGTAGACCAGTCCTCCGCTGTTCTTGCATGATCCTCCTGAATGGGCGCCGCGCCGCTTGCGCGTAGGCCTTCCCTATGGGAGCGAGGATCATGGAGAATCTCGCCGCATTGATCGCGCGTCACGCGCCCCAGGACGGCATGCACGACATGCCTGTTCCCGGCCTGGCCGTCATACGCTTTGGCGCGCCCACCGATCGCGTGCCGGTGCTCCACCAGCCGGCGGTCTGCATTATCGCGCAAGGCGCCAAGGTGGTGATGCTGGCCGATGAAGCTTTTCGCTATGACACGGCCAGCCACCTGGTGGTCTCGGTCGACCTGCCGCTCACCGGCCAGGTGGTGGAGGCCACGGCGGAGCGGCCCTATCTCTGCGTCCGGGTGGATCTGGACCCGGCCCTGCTGCGGGAGCTGATGCTCGAGCGGCCGCCCGCGGCGGGGGCCGAAACCTCGCGGGGCCTGCATCTCAGCCGCAACACGCCCGAGCTCACCGATGCGGTGGCCCGCCTCCTGCGCCTGTTGGACCGGCCGCAGGATGTGGCGGTGCTGGCGCCTATGATCCGGCGGGAGATCCACTACTGGCTGCTGACCGGCGATCAGGCGGGCATCGTGCGCCAGATCGGCGCGCCGGACAGCCGGCTGTCCCAGGTCAGCCGCGCCATCGCCTGGATCCGCGATAACTTTGATCAGCCTTTCAGCATCGAGCGGGTGTCACAGGTGGCGGGGATGAGCCCCTCGGCCCTGCACCATCACTTCAAGGCGGTGACCGCCATGAGCCCGCTGCAGTACCAGAAGCAGATCCGCCTGCAGGAGGCCCGCCGCCTCATGCTCGGCCAGGCCGCCGACGCCCAGGCCGCCGGCTTCCAGGTGGGCTATGAGAGCCCCTCCCAGTTCTCCCGCGAATATGCCCGCCTGTTCGGCGCCCCACCCGCCCGCGACGCCGCCCGGCTGCGGGCCAGCGGACCCGTGCCGGTGGCGGTGTAAAGCGGCGGCGCTCAGCCCGCTACGGCTTCACGGCTTGGCCGGCAGGACAGCCAGCAGGGCGCGGGTGAAGCCGGCCGGGGCCACGGTCAGGTGGTCTTCGTCAGTCAGCACGGTCGATTGCAGGCTCAGGCTTGGATAGGCGCGGGATTTCAGGGCCTGTTCCATCGCGGCCATGTCGCCGACCATGTCATAGCGCGAGGCGTGGCGCGGGGTGGGGCCGGGGGTCTCGAAGCCGCCGATATACATGAAGACCTCGGCCGGCAGATCGGTGCGCGCGCGGGCATAGTCGGCCTCCATCCGCATGATGTGGCGCTGGCCGAACCAGAAGGAGGGGCTGCCCAGCACATAGGCCTGGAACATCTGGGGATCGGTGAACAGGATCTGTGCGCCCAGCAGGCCGCCATAGGAGTGGCCCAGAAGCACGCGGGCGCCGGGATCGGCGCGGAACCGCCCCTCGATGAAGGGCAGGACCTGATCCTTCAGATAGGCCTGATAGGCGCCGCCGCCCCCATGGGCCAGGCCGCAGCGGCTTTCCGGCTTGCAGGGGATCGGCGTGTAGTCGCGGCTGCGGGACGCCGCACCGCCTTCGCCCTTCGCATAGGACAGGCCGATGAGGATGAACTCCTCGAGCGCCGGCCCATCCAGATTCACCCGGCGAGCGATCTGGCGGAGGATGGGAAAGCCGTAGTCGGCGTCGGTGACATAGAGGGTGGGGTAGCGCCGCTGCGGCTCGGCTTCGTAGCTGGCCGGCAGGCTGACAAAGACCTCGTAGTCACGGCCCGAGGCCGGGTCGGGCACGGTCCAGACCTGGGTTCCTGCGAGGACATAGGGGCCTCCTTCGGGAGGCGCGGCGTCAGCGACGGGCGGGGCCGGGGCGTCGGCCCGTTCGGCGCAGGCCGCGACGAGCAGCGCCGCCGTCGCCAGGATTACGGTCAAGCCGAATGATCTCATCGTCCACCCCCCGAAGCTCCACCTTACGCAGCTAGAGCGCCAATGTGGCGAAACTCGGATGCCCCCGGCGGACAGGCCTCGGCTATTCGGCAGCCCCTACGGCGACGCTGGAGAGCAGGGCGGCGAGTTCGGCCTGCCGGGCGCAGCCAGTCTTTTCCAGCACCCGGCGTAGCTGGTTGCGGACCGTGTTGATCGAGACCTCGCCGGCCTGCGCCAGGTCCTCCAGGGTCTTGCCTGCGGCGATGCCCTGGGCCACGCGCGCCTCGGCCGCGGTGAGGTCGAACAGTGAGCGCATGAGGTTCAGCGACGGGGTCCGCTCACTGCTGACCGGCGTCATCATCAGCAGGGCGAAGCTCTCGCCGAAGATGTCGTGGGCCGAGCGTTTGATCGGAATGAGGTGGAGCACCAGGGTCGCCCTGCCCAGCTCATCGCGCAGGGGAAAGGTGCAGCGCCCCAGGCCCGGCGCGGCGTCGACGGTCTTCAGGGCGTCCGTCAGCATCTGCTGGGCGGCCTTGTCGTTCAGCGCCAGTCGATTTCCGGCCCCGAACCGCACCTCGCCGGCGAGCGGCACCATCCATTCATTGGCCTCGACGACCACGCCGCCTTCGGTGAGCAGCAGGGCCGGCAGCCGCAGGCCGCTCAGCGCTTCGGTGGCGCCCCGGGCCCGTTGCAGGCCCAGGCGGGCGCTGACCAGGGCGCTTCGCGCCAGGTGCGGGCGCAGGCTGTTGAGCATCGCCACATGTTCGGGCTCGATCGGGCCGCGCTCCAGGGTCCGTTCGATGCTGAAGACAATGGAATCGCCTGTGGGCACCTGCAGCCCCGTGCCGGCCGACCAGCCCAGGCCGCGGGGGTGGAAGAAGTCCCGATAGATCGGATCGATCTTGATCTGGTCTTCGCTCCAGAAATCCTGCTCCACGAAGAAGGCGGGATCGGACTGGCTCATGATGCAGGTGCGGCGGGGACAACGGTGGAACCAGCCATCATTCACATAGGCCTCGAAGACCTCGCGGATGGACCCCGACGCGGTCCAGCAGAGCGCCTTGCGGGCGGAGAACAGCAGGCCGCCCCGGGACTCGGTACGCTCCGCCAGATCATCGAGCACCGAGGGCCACAGTTCCGGCGCCACCGAGCACTCGTAGATGCGGTCAATCAGATCGCTTTCCATCGGACCCCCATCAGCTGGAGGCCGGACTATCGCACCGATCGCGGCCGTCGTCCTCCCAGGGCCCCGCCGGTCAGTCGAGGATGGTCCGCCGCCGGGGGCCGACCATCAGCCCTTCGATCCGAGAGCCCTCGACCTTCAGCACCGGGCGCAGGCGGTGAAAGAGCTTGGCGTAGTTGTAGAAGGGCACGCTGGGCCAGAGGTGGTGCATCAGGTGCAGGTTCTGTTGCAGCAGCAGAACCGTGCCGCCGGGCCAGAGGCTGACCCGGGTGTTGAGATAACGTTCGGTGCGATCGAACGGATGGTGCGGTAGCCACTGGAAGAAGATGTTGAGCAGCAGGATGCCCAGCCTGGTCGGCAGGAACCACAGCATCAGCCAATCCAGGACATGGCCGGTCGCGATGGCCGCCGCCAGCAGGCTCAGGGTCAGCAGCGTCACCGCCGAAACCTGGGCGATCTCGGCCGGGCTCAGGACCTTGCCCAGCCGCTGGTAGCGGGCAGGATTGATGAACTTCACCGCAAAGATCGGCAGCAGGGAGGCGGGCAGTCCCACCAGCCACTTCATCAGCAGCTGAAGGAAGGTCCCCTTCACCGCGATATCGGGGTCGCGCTCGGTATTGGTGTGGGCGTGATGCAGAACATGAGTCCTCTGCAAGGCGGGCCAGCCGGCGCCCATGCCCAGGGCCCCGATCCAGCCCACCACCGTATTGATCCAGGCGGCGCGCTTCGGGCGGGCGACCACATTGCCGTGGATGGCCTCGTGGACCAGCGTGTAGTGGGCGTAGGAGAGGGCCGCCAGAACCGGCGTGCAGGCCCAGAGCGGCAGCGCGCCGGTCAGGCCAAGGCCGATCACCGCGATCAGGCTGGCCGGGAGGACCAGCGCCAGGGCCAGGGTCGGCCAGGCCACGGCCGGCGACAACTCCACCGCGATCCGCCGTTCCTCGGCATGGGAAATGCCGATGGCGGCGCGCAACGCCTTGGGATCGTGGGGGCCGTCGGCCATTTGCGGTCGCCTTCCATCGCTGCAGGACGACGGGAGCCTAGCAACTCTGAAAATCAAAGCGACTCAAAAGTGACGCTGGCGTCATTTTTGGCGTGGCGATGGACAGATCGCCTATGACTTTCATACTCTCGCGGGGAATGGGGTGGTCCTCGCCCTGCGCGGGACGCCCGGATGGAGCCGCAGAACAGCCGTGACCCGACGCGAGGCGCCCGACGACACCCTCTGCCCGGTGGCCCATTCCACAAGCCTGATCGGGGACAAGTGGTCGATCCTGGTGGTGCGCGAACTGCTGCTGGGCCAGAGCCGCTTCCAGGATCTGCAGGCCCAGACTGGCGCCACGAGCCAGATGCTGGCCGCCCGGCTCAAGCGGCTGGAGGCCGACGGCCTGGTGGCGCGGGAGGCCTATTCCGAGCGGCCCCGGCGTTATGCCTACCGGCTGACGGAAAAGGGCGCCCATCTGAAACCCGTCATCCTGGCGCTGCGGGCCTGGGGCGAGCAGTGGTGCAAGCCGCAGGCGGGGCAGCCGGCGACCTTGATGTTCCATCGAACCTGCGGCAGCGAACTTGAGCTCGACGGCCATTGCCCGAGCTGCGGCCTCATCCCGCCCTGGACCGAGATGGGCGGGCGGCCGAGCGAGGCCTGGGCCGAGGAACGCCAACGCCGGGCCGAGGCCTTCGCCGATCACAGGCGGCCCGCTCAGGACTAAACGCCACGGCGGCGCTTGCAGAACAAAAAGAGAACTTTAGAGTGGCCCCATGGCCGTTCTCGATCTGAAGCAGAAGCTCTCCATCCTCGCCGACGCGGCCAAGTATGACGCGTCCTGCGCCTCATCGGGAGCGGGCAAACGGGATTCCACAGGCGGCAAGGGGGTCGGGTCCACCGAGGGCATGGGCATCTGCCACGCCTATACGCCCGACGGCCGGTGCGTCAGCCTGCTGAAGATCCTGCTGACCAACTACTGCATCTATGACTGCGCCTATTGCGTGAACCGGGTCTCGTCCAACACCCCGCGGGCCCGGTTCAAGGTCCAGGAGGTGGTCGACCTGACGCTGGGCTTCTACAAGCGCAACTATATCGAGGGGCTGTTTCTCTCGTCCGGCATCATCCGCAACAGCGACTATACGATGGAGGCCATGGTCGCGGTCGCGCGGAGCCTGCGCGCCGACCACGACTTTCGCGGCTACATCCATCTGAAGCTGATCCCGGAAGCCTCGGTGGAGCTGACCAACCAGGCCGCCCTCTATGCTGACCGGGTCTCGATCAATGTGGAGCTGCCGCGGGAGGAGAGCCTGGCGGCCTTCGCCCCGGAAAAGGACGCCGGCGTCATCCGCAAGGCCATGGGGGCGGTGCGCCTGGGCATCGAGGCGGGCAAGGAGCCGGCCCGCAAGACCCGGCCGCCGAAGTACGCGCCCGCCGGCCAGTCGACCCAAATGATCATCGGCGCCGATGGCGCCAGCGATGGGGAAATCCTGGCGCGGTCGAACACCCTCTACGGAAATTACGGGCTGCGCCGGGTCTATTATTCGGCCTTCAGCCCGATCCCGGACGTCGCCAAGTCCCTGCCGGCCCAGCGCCCGCCCCTGATGCGCGAGCACCGCCTCTATCAGGCCGACTGGCTGATGCGGTTCTACGGCTTTGAGATGGACGAGATCGTCGCGCCGGGCGAAGACCTGGACCTGGCGATCGACCCCAAGCTCGCCTGGGCGCTTCGTCATCGGGCCGACTTCCCGGTGGATGTGAATACCGCCGCGCGCGAGACGCTGCTGCGGGTGCCCGGCCTCGGAACCCGCAGCGTGGACCGGATGATCGCCGCGCGGAGGCTGACGCGGCTGAACCTGGCCGATGTGAAGCGCCTGGCCCGCAATATCGAGAAGCTGAAGCCCTTCGTGGTCGCCAGCGACTGGAGCCCCGGCGCCCTGGCCGAACGGGCCGATCTGCGGGATCGGTTCGCGCCGCCGCCGCAGCAGTTGAGCCTGTTCTGATGCGCGTGGTGCGGCTGGGCTCCGAGACTGATTTCGAGGGCTGGCGGGCTGCGGCCCGGGCGCTGCGGGCCGAGGCGGCCACCCCGGCCGACGTGCTCTGGACCGTGGACGGCGGCCAGGCCAGCCTGTTTCCGGCCGAGACGCCGCAGGCGCCGGCGGGCGGGGAGGCGGGCTTCAAGGTCAGCCGCGCCTTCGTGGACCTGGCTGGACGGGTGGCGCTGCATCGCTCGCCGGAACGGTTCGACCTGCTCTACCGCCTGCTCTGGCGGCTGGAGGGGACGCCCCGGCTGCTGGAGATCGCCAGCGATCCCGATGTGTCCCTGGCGCTGGACATGCACAGCCAGGTGAACCGGGCCGCCCACAAGATGAAGGCCTTCGTCCGCTTTCGCCAAGTGGAGGCGCAGGACGGCGCAGACGCCTTCGTCGCCTGGTTCGAGCCGGCCCATCGGGTGACCGAGGCCACAGCGCCCTTCTTCACACGCCGGTTCGCTAACATGGCCTTCTCGATCCTGACCCCGGACGTCTGCGCCCATTGGGACACCCGGGCCCTGAGCTTCACCCCCGGCGCCGACCCGGCCGACGCCCCGGCGGGCGACGATCTGGAGGCCTATTGGCGGACCTATTTCGCCTCGACCTTCAATCCGGCGCGGCTGCGCACCGGCGCCATGGTGCGCGAAATGCCCAAGCGCTACTGGCGCAACCTGCCGGAGGCCTCGCTCATTCCGGAAATGACCCGCGCCGCTGGAGATCGGACCACCGCCATGGTCGAAAAGGCCCCGACAGAACCCGCCCGCCGCATTGTTCGCGCGGCTCGGACGGATATGCCGACGACGCCGGGCGACGCCCCGCCCTCCAGCCTGCAGGCGGTGGCCGCCGGCGTGGACGCCTGCCGCCGCTGTCATCTGTGGCGGGATGCGACCCAGGGCGTAGCCGGCGAGGGCCCCGCCGGCGCGCGGCTGATGATCGTCGGGGAACAGCCAGGGGACCAGGAGGACCTGGCGGGGCGGCCCTTCGTCGGGCCGGCGGGCCAGGTGTTCGATCGCGCCCTGGCCGCGGCCGGCGTGCCCCGGAACGAGACCTATGTCACCAATGCGGTGAAGCACTTCAAGCACCAGCTGCGGGGCAAGCGGCGGCTGCACAAGACGCCGGAGACGCCGGAGATCGAGGCCTGCCGCTGGTGGCTGGACGCCGAGCGCCGGCTGGTCCGCCCCCGCGTCATCGTGGCCATGGGCGCCACGGCGGCGCGGGCCGTTCTGGGCAAGGCCGCGCCGATCGGCAAGCTTCGCGGCCAGGCTCTGCAACTGGAAGATCAGGCCCAGGGCGTGGTCACCTGGCATCCATCCTATCTTCTGCGGGTCCCGGACGCCGAGGCCAAGGCCCGGGCGGAGGCGGAGTTCATCGAGGATCTGAGGCTCGCCTGGTCGCTGACGGATCGGGCCGCATAGGGCGGCGGCGCAAGCGCCCTGGCGTCAGGCCAGGAAGCCGGCCTCGGCGAAGTCCAGCATGCGGGCCAGCAGGCTATCGGCGTCCTGTTCCCGAGTCAGGCCGTCGGACAGGTGATGCAGGCGGTCGAACTCGGCGAAGCGGTTGTTGTGCACCATGCCCAGGCAGAAATGCAGCCGCCAGTAGACGTCCTCGAGCGCAAGCTCGGGCCGGGCGGCAATCAGGGCGTCGGCAAACCGGCGCAGGTGGGAGACGTCGTTCTGCAGCACGTCGCGCATCTGGGCCGTGCCCTCGCTGCGGGCGCGGATGATGAACTGGACGGAGATCCGCCGGTCGCCGGCGGGGTCGGCCCATTTCAGGGGCGGCGCGAACAGGGCCTCGAGGATGTCGCGCACAGGGGGCTTGCCGCCATGGCGGTCATTGGCCTCGTGCAGCATTCGGGCCCGCTCGCGGTTCAGCTCGGCCGTGCGGCGCCGAAAGATCTCGAACAGAAGGCCGTCCTTGGAGCCGAAGTGATAGTTCACCGAGGCGAGGTTCACCGCGGCCTCGGCGGTGATGTCGCGCACCGACACATTCTGGAAGCCGTGCAGGGCGAAAAGGCGCTCGGCCGCGCAGAAGACAGCCGCCTTGGTTGCGGCTTCCTGCATGTCCGCCTGAGGCGGTGGGATCACGGGCTCTGTCATGCGAATCTCAAACGTCCGTCTTCAAGCCTATCAGCCGTAGACGGACGGCGCCGCAGGGAATGGCCCTTTAGCGCGCCAGTTCGCGCATGGCCTTATCCAGGCCCTCAAGGGTCAGGGGGTACATGCGATCATTGACCAGTTGCTTCATCACCTCGACCGAGGGGGTGTGCTGCCAGTGGCGTTCGGCCGTTGGGTTCAGCCAGACCATGTGCTCATAGATCTGCGTCACCCGGTCGACCCAGACCGCGCCGGCTTCCTCGTTCCAGTGCTCCACCGAGCCGCCCGGATAGGTGATCTCATAGGGGCTCATGGTGGCGTCGCCAACGAAGATCACCTTGTAATCGCTGGAAAATTTGTGCAGCACGTCCCAGGTGTTGAGCTTCTCGGCGTGACGGCGTCGGTTGTCCTTCCACACGGTCTCATAGAGGCAGTTGTGGAAGTAGTAGAACTCCATGTTCTTGAATTCCGAGCGGGCTGCGGAGAACAGCTCCTCACAGATCTTGATATGGCTATCCATCGAGCCGCCGACATCGAAGAAGATGAGCACGCTCACCTTGTTGCGGCGCTCGGGCCGCATGTGGATGTCGAGATAGCCCTTCTCGGCGGTGCCGCGGATGGTGCCGGACATGTCCAGCTCTTCGGTCGCGCCCTCGCGGACCCATTTGCGCAGGCGGCGCAGGGCGACCTTGATGTTGCGGGTGCCGAGCTCGACGGAGTCGTCGAGGTTCTTGTACTCGCGCTTGTCCCAGACCTTGATCGCCTTGCCGTGGCGGCCCTTGTCCTGGCCGATGCGGATGCCTTCGGGGTGATAGCCGTTGGCGCCGAAGGGCGAGGTGCCGCCGGTGCCGATCATCTTGTTGCCGCCCTCGTGGCGCTCCTTCTGCTCCTTCATGCGCTCGGCGAGCGCCTCCATGAGCTTGTCGAAGCCGCCCATGGCCTCGATCTGCGCCTTTTCCTCTTCGGTGAGGAACTTCTCGCTGATCTTCTCCAGCCACTCGGCGGGAATGTCGGCCGTGCCGACCCCATCCACCTTTTCCAAGCCCTTGAAGACGTGGCCGAACACCTGGTCGAACCGGTCGATGTTCTTCTCGTCCTTCACGAGGGCGGCCCGCGACAGGTAGTAGAAATCCTCGACCGTGCGGTCGATGACCATCTTGTCGAGCCCCTCCATCAGCATGAGGTACTCTTTCAAGGACACTGGGACCTTGGCTTGGCGAAGCTCGGTGAAAAGCTGCATGAACATGGGCAGGCCTCCCAAACAGCGGGACGAACAGACGTTTGACTGGCGAGGATGGGGCGGCGGGGCCGCGATGTCCAGCGCCCCCGCCGCAAATCTCACCCGAGCCGGGGCTCAGCGCTCGCTGTCGAGCATGGCCATCTGGGCGTCGGGATAGCGGGCGCCGGGCACGGCCTCAGGCGGCGTCGCCGCAGCGATGGCGGCCAGATCCTCGGGGCTGAGGCGAAGGGCGAGATCGGCGCGGCCCTGGACCAGGTGGCGGAAAGCCAGGGCGCCGTGGCGGGGCTCTACGGATCAACGCCCCCGAGCCCGCGTGGAACTGCTGCTGGCGCCCCTGGTGGGGATTTCCTGGAGGCCCATCCCCAGGGTGCGGCTGGAGATCGCCTCGGAGGCCCCGGGACCGCTGCGCGCCTTCATCGATTTCGTCCGTGAGCGGCGGTCGCGGGACCTGGCTGTCGGCGACTAGGCCTCGAGCGCCCGGAGCTTGCGCCACACGGTCATGCGCGAGACGCCCAGGCGTCGGGCGATCTCCACGGGACCGACGCCCGCCTGTTGCAGGGCGCGAATGTCTTCGGCCTCCGGCGCCTTGCGACGCTTGCGGCCGGCCCAGGGCGGCTCCACAGCCGCCACCGCCTTCAGGGCTGCACGCAGGGCGCGACCGCCTTCGCCATCGCTGGTGATGTCGGGCTCGACGACAAACAGGCTGGCGTTGCGGGCTTCCAGCCGATCGATCACGCGCAGCACGTTGCGGGTGGAGTGGCCAAGCTGGTCAAGCCGGGTGACCACAAGCTGGTCGCCCTCACCGATGAAATCGAGGATGGAGTAGAGAACCGCGGCCTCATCGCCCCCGGGGGGCGCCGGCTCCTCGGCCCGTACAACGTGACATCCGCGGGCCTTCAAGGTCGCGGTATCCTCCGACGACCGCGCGTCGCGGAGACGGACATAACCAATTCTCAGCATCCAACTGACGCCCCGTGGCTCTACGATGACAGCGCCGCAAAATCCCAGAAGCAGGACCCTGCGTCAAAGCGCTAGCAGTTAAATCTCGGCAATAATCCGCCAATGGCGCCGGATTGAGGCTACGGTCCGAGGCATGTGCCGAACAAATATGACAGTCGGATTAGAAAATCTGTGCCGGCCGCCGAAAAATGAACTCTCGATCGACCACGGCGCCTACGGGGAAGCCGTATTCCCCGACCGGGCTGAACCCATACCGTCGGTAGAAGCGCTGCGCGCCATGGTTTAGCGACCAGACGCCGAGCCAGATATCCTGGCGCCCGGTCTCCTGCAACCAGGCGATCACGATCTCGAACAGGCGCGCGCCCACGCCGCCGCCCTGGGCCTTGGCGCGGAGATAGAGGCGCTTGACCTCGCCGGCCTCTGGCGTGACGTCCGGATGAGGCAGGTCGCAGGGGCCGGCCAGGGCGTGGCCGACGACCTCCCCGTTGGCCTGCGTCACCAGCCAGGCGGCCTTGTCCGGGTGGTTCAGAGCGCTGCGGGTGGCCTCCAGGCCATAGGCCTGGTCGAGGAAGGTCGCCAGGTCATGGGCCGGATAGAGATGGCCGAAGGTCTCGGTGAAGGTCTCCCGACCAATCCTGGCCAGGGCCTCGGCGTCGGAACTTCTCGCACGGCGGATGATCACGTCTTGCATTCCGGGGCGCTGTCGGCCGTTAGAATAGGCCCATGATCGGTCTTTATACGCATGAGGACATGCTCGACCACCGCCCGGGGGAGGATCACCCTGAGCGCCCCGAACGTCTGGCCGCCGTCATCGAGGCCCTGGAAGCCGAGCCGGACCTGGACGTCGAGCCCCGGGACGCGCCGCTGGTCGAGCGGGCCGATCTGCTGCGGGTGCACGACGCAGCCTATGTGGAGCGGATCTTCGCCGCCGCGCCCCGCGCGGGCCAGGTGCGGCTGGACGAGGACACGGTGATGTCGCCGGGCTCCCTGCTGGCGGCGCGCCGGGCGGCGGGCGCCGTCGTGGCCGCCGTGCGCGACGTCGCCGCGGGCCAGTTCGCCCGGGCCTTCTGCGCCGTACGACCGCCGGGCCATCACGCCGAGCCGGGCGCCGCCATGGGTTTCTGCATCTTTTCCAATGTGGCCATCGCCGCCCTGGTCGCCCAGGCGGCGGGGCTGAAGCGGGTGGCGGTGGTGGATTTCGACGTCCATCACGGGAACGGGACCCAGGCCGCCCTGGCGGGCCGGCCCGACATTCTCTTCGTCTCGCTTCAGCAATGGCCGCTTTGGCCCGGCACCGGCCATTTCGACGAGGTGGTGGCGGCCAATGTGGTCAACGCCGTCTCGCCGGCCGGCGGCGGCTCGGCGGGCTGGCGGACGGCATTTACCGGCCTGATGGAGCGGGTGGCGGTGTTCGCCCCGGACCTGATCCTGGTCTCGGCCGGATTCGACGCCCATCGGCACGATCCCCTGGGCGGCGGCGTGGGCGGCCAGCAGCTGGAGGCGCAGGACTATGGCTGGGCCACCGAACAGATCGTCGCCGTTGCGCAGGTCAGCGCCCGGGGCCGGGTTGTGTCGGCGCTCGAGGGCGGATACGACCTTGAGGCTCTAGGCCGGTCGGCGGTCGCGCACGTCTTGGCCCTGCAAGGGGGGTGAGGGCGCGCCGCGGACTTGGCGCGAAACCTGGGATGACATGGCCGCTTCATTGACCGTCGAGTCTCAGCCTCCCGGGGCCACAGCGCCCCGGCGTCCGGGCGCCATCATCCTGGCCCGGCATGGCGAGCCGGCCATCAGCCGCAAGATCTGGATCAACGCCGAGGGCTATCGGCAGTTCTGGGCCAAGTACGAAGTGCTGGGCATCCTGCCGGGGCAGATCCCGCCCCAGGCCCTGGTGAGCTTTGTCGCCGAGGCCGGGCTGGTGCTCTCCTCGACCCGCCAGCGCTCCATCGAGACGGCGATCGCCCTGACCCAGGGGCGAGCCTTCGACAGCGACGCGATCTTTGTCGAGGCGCCGCTGCCGCCCCCCAACCTGCCGGGCTTCATCCGCCTGACGCCGTCCATCTGGGGATTCCTCGCCCGCGTCTGGTGGTGGTTCCTCAACCACCATGAGGGGGAGGAGACCCGTCGCCAGGCCGAGAGCCGCGCTGACCAGGCCGCCGACCGGCTGATCGCCTCGGCCGAGGAAGGTCACGACGTGGTGTTGCTGGCCCATGGCTTCTTCAACTTCATGATCGGCCGGGCGCTGCGCCAGCGGGGCTGGCGGGTGGTGGTGAGCGAGGGCTACAAGTACTGGTCCATGCGCCGCTTCGAGCGCCCTTAGAGCGCGTTCCGATAAGTGGGAACCATCTGATCAAAACGCGCTCAAGACTTGGAGTGTAGAGCGGGGCCCTGGACCAAAGCCGCGGGTCGCCCGTTGCGGGCGCCGTCTCGCCTCTCTAGGTTGGCGCTTCTCCCGAGGAGCGAAATGGCCGAGATCGACGACATCCAAACCCTGACCTTCGAGCAGGCCCTGGCCGAGCTGGAAGGCATCGTCGCCAAGCTGGAATCCGGCCAGGCGGCCCTGGACGATTCCATCAGGCTCTATGAGCGGGGCGCCCAGCTCAAGGCGCACTGCGAGGCGCGTCTGGAGGCCGCGCGCCTGCGGGTCGAGAAGATCGTGGTCGGGGCCCAAGGGACTCCCTCAGCCGAGCCGGCCGAGTTCAGCTGATGGCCTTGTCCGTCGAGCGTCGCGTGGCCGAGGCCGCAGACCTGGTCACCGTCGCCCTCGACGAGCTGTTGCCCCGGGCCGACGGCCCCGAATCGCGCCTGACCGAGGCCATGCGCTATGGCGCCCTTGGCCCCGGCAAACGCCTGCGGCCCTATTTCGTGCTCGAGACCGGGCGGATGTTCGAGCTTGAGGAACGGCCGCTGCTGCGGGCGGCCTGCGCCCTGGAGTGCATCCACGCCTACAGCCTGATCCATGACGACCTGCCGGCCATGGACGACGATGACCTGCGTCACGGCCGTCCCACCGTGCACAAGGCCTATGACGAGGCCACCGCCATCCTGGCCGGCGACGCCCTGCAGGCGGCGGCCTTCGAAATCCTCGCCCACCCCGACAGCCATCCGGACGCCGCCGTCCGCGGGGAGATGGTGATGCGGCTGGCCTTCGCCAGCGGCGCCCGGGGGATGTGCGGCGGCCAGATGATCGACCTGCTCGGCGTGCGCGACGACCTGGGCGCGGTGGCCCGGATGCAGCGGATGAAGACCGGCGCCCTGATCGCCTGCGCCTTCGAACTGCCCCTGGTCATGGCCCATTCCGGCGAGGCCGAGCGCCATGCCCTGATGGCCTTCGCCCAGGATCTGGGCCTGGCCTATCAGATCGTCGACGATCTGCTGGACGCCGAGGGCGACCCCGATCTGATGGGCAAGCGCGCCGGCAAGGACGCCGCCATGGGCAAGGCCAACTACGTGACCCTGCTGGGCGCCGGCGCGGCGCGGGAGCGGCTGAACATCCTGGTGGAACAGACCAAGTCACACCTCGATCCGTTCGGCCCACAGGCTGATTTCCTGCGGGCGAGCGTCGATTTCGTGTTACAGCGCCGAAACTAGTCCCCGCATCAGTTGTTTGCCTCACTTCATGTCCTCGAAGACACCTCTGCTGGACCAGGTTTCCGCCCCCGTCGACATCCGGGGCTATGGAGTCTCGGCCCTCCAGCAACTGGCGGACGAGCTCCGCACCGAGACCATCGACGCGGTCTCCCAGACCGGCGGCCACCTGGGCGCGGGCCTGGGCGTGGTCGAGCTGACGGTCGCGCTGCACCACGTCTATGAGACGCCCAAGGACATCCTGATCTGGGATGTCGGCCACCAGGCCTATCCGCACAAGATTCTCACCGGCCGCCGGGACCGCATCCGCACCCTGCGACAGGGGGGCGGTCTGTCGGGCTTCACCAAGCGCGCCGAGAGCGAATACGACCCCTTCGGCGCGGCCCACGCCTCGACCTCGATCTCCGCGGCGCTCGGCTTCTGCGCGGCCCGCGATCAGGCCGGCCGCGACAACCGCGTGGTGGCGGTGATCGGCGACGGCTCCATGAGCGCCGGCATGGCCTATGAGGCCATGAACAACGCGGCCGAGACCACCAAGCAACTGACCGTCGTCCTCAACGACAACGACATGTCCATCGCCCCACCCGTGGGCGGGATGAGCGCCTATATGGCCCGGCTGGTGTCCGGCGGCGGCTACCAGTCCCTGCGCAATCTCGGCAAGTCGGTGGCCAAGGCCTTCCCGCGACCGATCCAGGAAGCCGCCCGCAAGGCCGAGGAATATGCCCGCGGCATGGTCACCGGCGGCACCCTGTTCGAAGAGCTGGGCTTCTACTATGTCGGCCCCATCGACGGCCACGACATGGAAGCCCTGGTGGCGGTGCTGAAGAACGCCCGGGATATTGTCGATCGCCCGGTGCTGGTCCACGTGGTGACGCAGAAGGGCAAGGGCTACGCCCCGGCCGAGAGCGCCGCCGACAAGCACCACGCCGTGGTCAAGTTCGACGTGGTCACCGGCCAGCAGGCCAAGGCCCAGGCCAAGGCGCCCAGCTACACCAAGGTGTTCGCCACCGAGCTGGTCAAGCAGGCGCAGCGCGACCCGACCATCTGCGCCATCACCGCGGCCATGCCCTCGGGTACGGGGCTCGACCTGTTCGGCCAGGCCTTCCCGGATCGCACCTATGATGTGGGCATCGCCGAGCAGCATGCGGTGACCTTCGCCGCCGGCCTCGCCGCCGACGGCATGAAGCCGTTCGCGGCCATCTATTCCACCTTCCTGCAGCGCGGCTACGACCAGGTGGTCCACGACGTGGCCATCCAGGGCCTGCCCGTGCGCTTCGCCATCGACCGGGCGGGCCTGGTGGGCGCTGACGGCCCCACCCATGCCGGCTCCTTCGATGTGGGCTTCATGGGCGCCCTGCCGGGCATGGTGCTGATGGCCGCCGCTGACGAGGCTGAACTGGCCCATATGGTCGCCACATCGGTGGCCATCGACGACCGGCCCAGCGCCTTCCGCTATCCGCGGGGGGAGGGGTCCGGCGTGGCCATTCCCGATTTCGCCGCGCCCCTGGAGATCGGTAAGGGGCGCATCGTGCGCGAAGGTACGGCCGTGGCGCTGCTGTCGTTCGGCGCCCGCCTGCCCGAATGCCTGAAGGCCGCCGACATGCTGGGCGCCCGCGGGCTTTCCACCACCGTCGCCGACGCCCGTTTCGCCAAGCCCCTGGATATCGACCTGATCCTGCGCCTGGCCCGCGAGCACGAGGCCCTGATCACGGTGGAAGAAGGCGCCATGGGCGGATTCGGGGCCTTCGTGCTGGAGGCGCTGGCCCGCCACGGCGCCCTGGACGCCGGCCTCAAGGTCCGCACCCTGACCCTGCCCGACATCTTCCAGGATCACGACAAGCCCGAGCTGATGTACGCCCAGGCCGGGCTCGACGCCGAGGGCATCGTGCGCACGGCCCTTTCGGCCCTGGGCGCCGATATCGTGGCGGCGGCCGGCCGCCGGGCCTGATCAGGCTGGCCTGATCAAGCCGAGCTGATCAGCGGCAGTAGCGCAGGAAGCTTCTGAGTTCCCGGCGGGGCGCGGCGGGCGGCGCGATGACGCTGCCCAGGGCCGCCAGGCTGAGCTCGCCGGTCTTGGCGAAATTCTCGGCGACCGGGGCGCGATCGGCGAACTCCACGCGGACCGCAGACCCCTGCGGCGAAGACCCGACGCTGGCCTGGCCCGGAATGGTGGTGGCCTGATCGCCGGAACTCAGGGTGACGCTGACTGGCCAGGGCGGGGCGCGGCCCACATCATCGACCCATCGGCCGTTCTCGTGGCGGACCGCCAGGGTTCGCGCCGCGGTGAAATAGGCGACGATCTGGCGGCTGTCCTTGGCGCAGCTCAGGGCCAGGGTCACCGCCTGTCCGTCCAGGGTCGCATAGCCCAGCTCGGCGGGGTCAGAGTCCGACCGCAGAATCCAGGTCGGCTCCTGAGCGCTCGCCGGCAGGGCGGGGATGAGCGCCAGAAGGCCGAGCGCGGACAGGGATTTGATCGACAGACGGGTCATGGCGCCAGCTTAGCGGCCAGCCGGCGCCGGCTCCAGTCCTTCCCAATCAGACCGGTTGGCCACACTGGCCAAAGAAGTCGGCCACCTTGGCGCGATCGCCGGCCAGGGCCGGGGCCGAGACGGTGCGGCCCGTTGTCCGGACGTTGAGATCCCCGGTGCGGGCGAAGCTGCGCAGGGCGGGCGTGTCGGCCGCCGCGGTCTCCATCACGACGCCGACGCCCTGGATCGGGGTGGGTCCTGCGGGGCTGGTCATTTCAAAGCGCTCGCTCTGCGAGGCCAGGGCGACGCCGGCCGACGCGGTGTCCGATGTCGTGACCGCCACCTCCACCTGGCCTGACCGCGGCTGGCAGCTCAGCATGACCAGCACATTGTCCGAGAGGGGCTCTCCATAGACCAGCTTCAGGCCCTCGCTCTGGGTCTGGTTGAAGGCCCAGCTCATGCTTGTCCGGGTCTCGGTGGTCTGGTGGGCGCAGGCCGCCGCGATAACGAGGGCTGCGGACAGGCCAAAGATCGAACGGGTGCGCATGGTCCGGCGTCTCCTTCGAGAAAGACAACGCCGGCCCCGGCCCAGGGTTCACCAGTTTGGGTTCAGAAGGGCGAGAAGGTTTCCACCAGGGACTGGCCGGCCGGCGTTTTCTGCACGCGGCTGATATCGCCACGACCGCCATAGCTGATGCGCGCTTCGGCGATCTGGGAATGGCGGATGGTGTTGGACGAGGTGATGTCCTCCGGCCGGATGATGCCGGCCACCGACAGCTGGCGAACCTCGTTGTTGGTCCGGACCTCCTGGGTGGCCTGGATCATCATATTGCCGTTGGGCAGCACGGCGGTGACCACGGCGGCGACCGTCAGGCTTATCTTTTCTGACCGGGAGACCGAGCCCGAGCCGGTATTGCTGGACGAGGATTTGGTGGAGATGGCGTTGGCCGGGTCGAAGCCGCCCGGCAGGATGCGGCCGAGGCTCGACTCCAGGCCCAGGAAGTTGGGCACGCCGGCCGAGACGCCGCCGCTGCGGCTGCTGGTGCTGGCGTTGGAGGTCTGGGCGCGATCGTCGATGTCGATCTGGACGGTCACGATGTCGCCCACGCGGTTGGCCCGCTGGTCCAGGAAGAAGGCCCGGGCGCCGCTGCGCCACAGGGAGTTGGCCGAGGCCGGGGTCGGCATGGGCTGGTTGGCCGAGGTCAGGATCATCTGCTGCTGCGGAACCAGGGCGGCGGGATAGCGCACCGGCGTCAGGTCGGGGCCGGCGACGGCCTCATGGACGGTGGAGCAGGCGCCGAGCGGCAGCAGGGCGAGGAGGGCGAGGGTGGCGAGGCGCATGGCGCGATCTCTCTGTTTGCGGGTCAACGCAGGGCGTAGCGGGTGGCCGGAGCGGCCTGAATCTGGTCGGCGGCGGGACCGACCGCGGCCTGGCCAGGTCCGGTGGCCACGGCCTGGATGGTGCGTTTGGAGCTGAGGTTCTGGGCGGCGAAGCCTTCGCCGATCGTGGCCCGGCCCATGGCCTTGGCCTTGGCGCTCAGCACCATGCCGGCGGCCTCATAGGTCAGGGTGATGATGTCGCCCGTGGCGATCACCTGGGGGGCGCTGACATCGCGCCCCGACACCGCCGAGCCGGCGCGCAACGGGCGGCGGGCCGAGAGGCCGACCACCTGGTCGGCGTCATGAGGCGCGTCGCTGGGCGCCAGGGCGGCCTTGGCCCAGATCAGGTCCTCGGGCTGGACGATCTCGCCGGTGGAGAGGCTGCGGGCATAGGTCAGCACCTCGACATTGCCGGTCCGCGCCACGGTAGCCGAGGCCCCGCCGTCGGCGCCGGAACGGACGATGATGCGGCGGACGCCCTCGGCGTTGGCCCAGTCGAGGCCCGCCCGACGGGCCAGTTGCTGCACCGCGCCGGCGTCGAGCACGACGGTGAGGCCGGGCTTGGCCGCCACGCGCACATCGGCCGCCGAGCCGGCCCCGTCGAACAGGTCGCCCAAGGTGACGATCCCATCGGAGTCGGCGGTTTCGGCCTTGAGGTTGACCGGCTGGCCGGCCTGGGCGGCGGCGGCGAGGCCAAGCCAGAGGCCGGCGGCGAGGCTGAGACGGCGCAGGCTCATCATGACTTCACCGAATTGGCGGCCTGCAGCATCTCGTCAGCCGCCGAGATGACCTTGGAGTTCATCTCATAGGCCCGCTGGGCGACGATCAGGGAGGTGATCTCGGTCACCGCATCGACATTGGAGGCCTCGGTATAGCCCTGCAGCAGGTTGCCGAAGCCGTCGATCCCAGGCGCGCCGACATTGGCGGGGCCGGAGGCGGCCGTCTCCATCAGCAGATTGTCGCCGATGGCGCTCAGGCCGGCCTCGTTGACGAAGTTGGCCAGCTCGATCTGGCCGACCACCTCAGTCTCGGTCTGGCCCGCACGAACCGCCTGGACCTGGCCGGTCTTCGAGACCGAGATCGAGGTCGCGTCATTGGGCACATTGATCGCCGGCTGGATCGTATAGCCGTCCTCCGTCACCAGCAGGCCGTCGGCGTTGAGCGACAGGTTGCCGGCCCGGGTATAGGCGGTCTCGCCGGAGGGCATCAGCACCTGGAAGAAGCCACGGCCCTCGATGGCGAGGTCATAGGGGTTGCCGGTTTGAGTGACCGCGCCCTGCTCGGTGATGCGATAGACCGAACCGGCCTTCACCCCGCCGCCGATCTGCACGCCGGTGGGCACGATGGCGCCCTCGGCGGCCATGGCGCCGGCCCGTTCCATGGTGTGATAGAGCAGGTCCTGGAACTCGGCGCGCTGCTTCTTGAAGCCCACCGTGTTCATGTTGGCGATGTTGTTCGAGATGACCTCGACGTTCAGCTGCTGGGCGGACATGCCCGTTGCGGCGGTACGAAGTGCCTGCATGGGTGAAGACCTTCTCTAAGAACTCTAGTTCGCGCGGCCCATGCGCTCGACAGCGCGGCGGGACAGGTCGGCGGAGGATTCCATCATCTTGGTGATGCTCTCATAGGCCCGGGTGACCTCGATCAGCCGGGTGATCTCCAGGATGGGTTTGACGTTGGAGCTTTCCAGCATGCCCTGGTGCATCCGCACGTCGGGGGCCTGGGCGGGGGCGAGGTTGGCGGTGTTGCGCAGCAGGTTGTCGCCGGTCTTTTCCAGAACCGAGAGGTCGTCGAACCGCACCACGGCCACCCGGCCGATGATGTTCTCGCCCTGGCTGATCGTGCCGTCCTTGGCGATGGTGACCTTGCCCTCTTCGGGATTGATGACGATCTCGCCGCCGCCATCTCCCGCCAGGGGCTGTCCGCCCTGGGTGGTGATGCGGCCCAGTTCGTCCAGACGGAAGCGGCCATCCCGGGTGTAGCGGGGGCCATCGTCGGTGACGATTTCGAAGAAGCCTTCGCCCTCGATCCCCAGGTCCAGGTCAGATCCGGTGGTGAACAGGCCGCCCTGACCAAAGTCGCGGGCCACGCCGCCGTCGAGGACGAACTTCACCGGCCTTGGCGCGCCGTCATTGGAGGCCGGCGCCTTGGGCTCGGTGCGGGCCATCAGGGACTCGACCTTGAAGCCCACCGTGTCGGCATTGGCCACGTTGTTGGCGATGATGTCCAACTCGCGCCGCAGGACCATCTGGCGCGACAGGCCGACATAAACCGCATTGTCCATCCGCTCGCCTCCCTGGGTGCGACATGATTGTCCACCTGGGTCATGCAAGCTTCGGGCCACCTGAAAATATCAAACAAAACAACGGCTAAGAAGGTTAATTTTCGCCCTCTGGCGGATTTTGCCGGGCAGGATCGGCCGCCGTTAACAGGTGTAAAAACCTATCCTTAACCACCGCTCTGGCATGGCTGAGGCGCAAGAGTCTAAGGAGCCGCGCGCGTGGCCAAGAAAAAGGTCAAGGAAGCCCCCGAGGACGGCGCTGAAGGCGCTGAAGACGGCGAAGGCGCGCCTGCCAAGAAGAAGCTTCCGCTCAAGCTTCTGATCATTGGCGGCGTCGGCGCCCTCGTGGTGCTGGGCGGCGGCGGGGCGGCGGCCTTCATCTTCCTCAAGCCCAAGCCGGCGGCGGAGGGCGACGCCGCTCACGCCGAGAAGGCCGACCACGGCAAGGAAAAAAAGGATAAGAAGGGCAAGGACGGCGAGCACGCCGAGGCGCCCGAAAGCCCCGCGGTGATCCGGCCGGGTCCCGAGGGCGTGGTCTTCTACACCCTGCCCGACATCGTCGTGAACATGCAGACCGCCGAGGGCAAGGCGACCTTCCTCAAGCTGAAGCTGACCCTGGAGCTGCCGGACGGCACGGTGACCGAGCAGCTGAATCCGAACCTTCCGCGCCTGCAGGACATGTTCCAGACCTTCCTGCGCGAGCTTCGGCCCGAAGACCTGTCAGGCAGCCAGGGCAGCTACCAGCTGCGGATGGAGATCCTGCGCCGGGTCAATCTGGTGATCGCGCCCGCCAAGGTGAACGCCGTCCTGATCGAGGAGATGCTCATCAACTGATCCGCAGCTTGCGGACGGTTGAGCTTTCGCCATGGCAGACGACAGCGACATCACTGAGGAAAACGCACCCGACGCCTGGGGTGCGTCGGCCGAGGCCGATCCCTTCGCCGGGGCCGAGCGCATCCTCAATCAGGATGAGATCGACAGCCTGCTGGGCTTCGATCTGTCCGACGATGAGTCGTCGGAGCGGACGGGCATCCGCGCCATCATCAATTCGGCCCTGGTGTCCTACGAGCGCCTGCCGATGCTGGAGATCGTCTTCGATCGCCTGGTGCGGCTGATGACGACGTCCCTGCGCAACTTCACCTCGGACAATGTCGAGGTCAGCCTCGACAACATCTCGTCGATCCGCTTCGGCGACTATCTGAACTCTATCCCGCTGCCGGCCATCCTGGCGGTGTTCAAGGCCGAGGAGCTGGAGAATTACGGCCTGCTGACGGTCGATTCGAACCTGATCTATTCCATCGTCGACGTGCTGCTGGGCGGGCGTCGCGGCACCGCGGCCATGCGGATCGAAGGCCGGCCCTACACCACCATCGAGCGGGTGCTGGTCCAGCGGATGGTCGAGGTCGTGCTGGCCGATGCACGGGCCGCCTTCGAGCCTCTGACGCCGGTCTCGTTCGTGCTCGACCGGCTGGAGACCAATCCCCGCTTCGCCGCCATCGCCCGGCCGGCCAACGCCGCCATCCTGGTGAAGCTGCGCATCGACATGGAAGACCGCGGCGGACGCATCGAGCTCTTGCTGCCCTATGCGACCCTTGAGCCCATCCGCAAGATGCTGCTGCAGCAGTTCATGGGCGAGAAGTTCGGCCGCGACAACATCTGGGAGGGCCACCTGGCCACCGAGCTCTGGACCACCCAGATGGAGGTCCGCTGCGTCCTGGATGAACTGCAAATTCCGCTGCAGCAGCTCCTGAACCTGCAGGTCGGCGACACCATCACCCTCAACGCCACCCCGGAATCGCCGGTGGAGCTGAGGGCGGGGACCATCCCCCTGACCCGCGGCCATATGGGCCGCCGCAATCACAACATCGCCGTCCGCGTCGAGGCTCCGCTCTCGCCGCAGGCCCGCAAAGCCGTGCAGAGGATCTGATGAGTCTGGTGGCGATCTCCATGAATCTGCTTCTGGCGGTGCTCCTGGCCGCGGCCCTGGTCATGGGCTGGCGGCTGAACCGCCGGCTCAAGGCCCTGCGCGACAGCCATGAGGGCTTCGCCCAGGCCGTGGCCGACCTGGACGCCGCCGCCCGGCGGGCCGAACAGGGCCTGGCCGATCTGCGCGCCGCCACCGACGAGGCCGCCGAAACCCTGGGCGACCGGGTGTCCGAGGCCCGCCAGCTCTCCACCCGCCTGGAACGGCAGATCAAGGAAGGCCCGGCCCTGCATCAGGCCGAAGAGGCCGAGCGCGCCGCCGAACGTCGGCTGGGGTCTCTGCTGTCGGGCGCCCATGAGCTACGTCCCGCCCGTCCGCGGGCAGAGCCGGAACGCGCCGCCCGGCCCCTGTCCCGTCCGATCGGCCAGCCCGTCTCGCGGATGGCGCGGGCCTTGGAAGACGATCTGTTCGACAGTCCCGACGCCGCTGGCGCGGGCGACCTGCGCAGGGCCCGCCGATGAAGTCTGTTCCCCGCATCCTGCCCATCGTCGGCGTCGCCATCGGCGGCGTCCTGCTGGTCAATGCGCTCGCCGGCGCCCAGTCCCTGCCGGAACTGGTCTCCGGCGCCCGGGCCTTCGCCGAAGAGGCCGTGGGCCAGGCGGCGGCCGAAAAGTCCGAAACCGCCGTCGCCCCGACGGGGGAGGGCGCGGACGCCGCCGCGACGTCTTCGATCCCCAAGCCCGTCCAGGCCTGCGCGCCGACGGCGGCCGAACTCGCCCGGGAGGCGGGCCTATCGCCGGCCGAGCTGCAGGTGCTGCAGAGCCTCGGCGAGCGCCGCGGCCAACTGGACGCTCGCGAGCAGTCCATGGAGACCCAGCTCGCCCTGATGGCTGCGGCCGAAGCCAAGCTGGACGCCAAGGTCAAGGCGCTGAACGGCCTGAAGAGCGATATCGAAGGCCTGATGGGCCAGGCCGATGCAGCGGAAAACGCCGAGGTCGCCCGGATGGTCAAGGTCTTCGAGGCCATGAAGCCGAAAGACTCCGCAGCCCGCATGACCGTACTGGACGACTCCGTGCGCCTGCCCATCGCCGCGGCGATGAAGGAGCGCGCGCTCTCGGCCATGCTGGCGGCCATGCCGCCGAACGAGGCCAAGAAGCTGACCGAAAGCCTGGCCAGCCGCTTCGACACCGCCCGCACCCTCGGCCAGGCCCTGGAGAAGACCGAGGCCCAGGCCGCCGCCGCAGCCCCTGCCGCACCCGCCGCCGCTCCGGCGGCCAAGGCCGGCGCCTGACCCCGTGAACCTCCGGCGGGCCCTCCATACCGGCGTCGCAGCGGCCTGTATCGCCGCCACGGCCGCCCCGGCGGGTCTGTCGGCCCAGACGGCGGCGCCCGCCAAGGCGGCGTCGGCGGCGAACCCGCTGCAGGTCCGTGTCGCCCAGGCGCGGGGCTTCTCCCGCATCGAGTTCCAATGGCGCGGCCAGGCCCGCATGACCAGCCGCCAGGTCGGCCAGGTGCTGACCCTGCGCTTCAGCCGCGACGCCGAGCCGGACATGACGCGGCTGCGGGTCTCCCCGCCCAAATGGCTGAAGAGCGCCGAGGCCCGCCATGTGGGCGGCGTCCTGGAGTTGGACCTGACCCTGGAGGAGGGCGCCGAAGCCCGGGTGGGTCAGGCCGATGGGGCGGCCTTCGTCAACATCTTCCCGCCGTCGGAGGTGGCCGAGACGCCGGTTGCGCCTGCTCCAGGCCAGCCGACCCCCACCCCCGCTGCGGCCCTGGACCCCGAGCCGGTCCGGGCTAATCCGGTCCCTGCCGATGGCGTGGTGCGCCTGGACGCCAAGCTGCAGGGCGCCCAGGTGCTGCTCAGCTTCCCCTGGGCTGCGCCGGCCGGGGCGGCGGTGTTCCGCCGGGGCGACGCCGTCTGGGTGGTGTTCGACGCCCCCGCTCGCCTGGACGTCGCCCGCGCGCCGCGAGGCCTTCGCCAGTTCGGCCGGATGGAGGCCTTCCGCGGCCCCGACTATTCCGCCGTCCGCATCTCAAGTCCCGTGAACACCCCGGTGTTCGTGATCAGCGAGGGCGCCACCTGGACGGTGGCCCTGGGTCCGGGCGCCCAGGCCCAGCCGACTCCGATCCGCGTGCGCCGTGACGAGACCGGCGGCCCGGCGTCCTTGACCGCGGCGGTCTCCGGGGTCACCCGCATCGTCCGCATTCCCGACCCCATGGTCGGCGACACGCTGACCGTCGCCACGGCGCTTGGCCCGCCCAAGGGGCTGATATCGCGCCGCGAGTTCGTGCAGATGTCCCTGCTGCCCTCGGTCCAGGGCCTGGCGATGGAGAGCTTCGCCGAGGACATCACCCTCACGCGCCAGGGGGACCTGGTGGCCATCGGCCGGCCGGCCGGCCTGGCGCTGTCGTCGCCCTCGGCCATCGCCAACCGTCGGGAAGTCCCCAGCGGCGCCCCGCAGCCGGCCGGCCGGCCGGCCCTGATCGACTACGAAAACTGGCCCAAGACCGGCTCGGGCGGTTTCCTCGCCCGCTATAACGCCCTGGTGACGGCGGCCGCCGAGGAGGGGATCGAGGGCGCCGAGAGCAAGGTGGCCGCCCGCATGGCGCTCGCCCGCTTCTTGGTGGGCTCGGACCTCGCCTTCGAGGCCGTCGGCGTGCTCAACGACGTGGCGCGCCAGCACCCGCAACTGCTGAACGACGCGGAATTCCGCGGTCTTCGGGGCATCTCCCGGGTCATGGCGCGGCGCTACAAGGAGGCGGCGGCCGACTTCTCCTCGCCCGTGCTGGCCGACGAGTCCTCGGCGGCCCTCTGGCGGGCCTATCTGGCCGCCGAGACCGCTCAGTGGCCCGAGGCGCGGCGGGAGTTCGCCGCCGGGGCTGCCGCCTACAACCAGTTTCCGGCCGTATGGCGCGCCCGCTTCGCCCGGGCCGACGCCAAGGCCGCGCTCGCCCTGGACGACCTGGACGGGGCCAGCACCCGCATCCGCATGGCCCTGGACGAAGACACCGACGCGGTCGAGGAGCTCCAGGCGCGCTTGCTGCAGGCCCAGCTGGCCGAGAAGGAAGGCCAGACCGGGCGGGCGCTTCGGATCTACCAGGCCGTGGCCACCGCGCCGCTGGACCATATCGCCGCGCCGGCCCTGCTGGCCGCCACCCGCATCCGCTTCGAAGAAGGCGCCATCACCCCGATCCAGGCCGCCGCGGCCTATGATAGCCTGCGGTTCCGCTGGCGGGGCGACGCCACCGAACTGGCCACGATCCGCGCTTTGGGCCGGCTCTACCTGACCCAGGGCCGCTATCGCGAGGCCCTGGAGGCCCTGCGTTCGGCGGGCCAGCGCTTGCCCGACCTGCCGGAGGCCATCGGCCTGCAGGCCGACCTCTCGGCCTCGTTCCGCGCCCTGTTCCTGGAGGGCCTGGCCGACGGGCTGGAGCCGGTGCAGGCGCTCGCCCTGTTCTTCGACTTCAAGGACCTCACGCCGCTCGGGGTCGATGGCGACATGATGGTCCGCAGGCTGGTCCGCCGGCTGGTGGACGTGGACCTGCTGAACCAGGCCGCCGACCTGCTGGCCTACCAGGTGGACAACCGCCTGGACGGGGTGCCCCGCGCCCAGGTGGCCACGGACCTCGCCCTGATCTACCTGATGGATCGCCGGCCCGAGCAGGCTCTGATCGCCATCAACGGCTCGCGCTCGACCGTCCTGCCCACCGCCCTGAACAGGGATCGCCGCCTGATCGAGGCCCGGGCGCTTTCGGATCTCGGCCGGCTCGACCACGCCCTGGAGGTGCTGGCCCGGGACGACTCGGCCGAGGCCCGCGACCTGCGCGCCGAGATCGTCTGGAAGCAGAAGGACTGGCCCGAAGCCGGCAAGCTGTTCGAGGCCTCCTTGGCCGAGCGGTGGAAGAATCCGGCGCCGCTTTCCGTCGAGGACGAGGGCAAGCTGCTGCGGGCCGGGGTGGCCTTCAGCCTGGCCGGCGACGACGAGGCGCTGGCCCGGATGGAGGGTCGTTATGCGCCCTTCCTCGACAAGGCCCGCAACCCCGAGGCGCTGCGGGTGGCCCTGACCGGCGTGGCCACCGGCCGGATCGGCGTCGGCGAGTTCGGCCGCATGACCGCCGACAACGAGGCCTTCTCCGGCTGGGTCGCGCGCATGAAGGAAAAGTTCCGCCAGGCCGCTCCGGCCCCGGCCGCCGCCAAGACCGCCGACGCCGGCGCGCCGCCCAAGCAGGGCTAGCTGAGGTTCGCCGGCCACGTCAGGCTCCCCCCGATCACGAATCCTTTGACCTGCCGCCGTCCTCCATGGCTTCGTCGGCCAAACACAACAGGGCGGAGGAGGCCGGAGCGATGGCGCAGTTCGGGAGCTACCAGAACGAAATCTACGGGCTGGGCCTGCGCGGCGTGCTTCCCGGGATTCCCGTGGACTATGCGACCCTCGTCCAGCGCGCCACGGCGGCCATGCCGGCCCATGTGCTGAACTATGTCCAGGGCGGCTGCGGCGACGAGTTCACCCAGGACCAGAATGCGGCCGCCTTCCACCATTGGGGCATGGTCCCGCGGATGATGGTGGAGACCGGGACACGGGACCTGTCGGCGGATCTGTTCGGCCACACCTATCATTCGCCCCTGTTCATGGCGCCGATCGGCGTGACGGCCATGTGCAGCCAGGACCAGCATGGCGACATCGCCGCAGCCCAGGCCTCGGCCCTGACCGGCGTGCCGATGGTGGTCTCCACCCTGGGCAATGACACGATGGAGGAGGTGGCGCCGCATCTGGGCGACACGCCGGGCTTTTTCCAGCTCTACACCCCGCGCAACAAGGAGTTGGCCGAGAGCCTGATCACCCGGGCCGAGGCGGCCGGCTATCGCGGCATCATCGTCACCCTCGACACCTGGGTGACCGGCTTCCGTCCCCGGGACCTGAACGCCGGCAACTTCCCGCAGCTGCGCGGACACGTGCTGAAGAACTACACGGCCGATCCGGTCTTTCAGAAACTGCTCGGCAAGGACGCCTCAGAATCGCCGGCCGAGGCTGTGGCGCTATGGGGTTCGCTGTTTGGCCGGCCCATGCTGTGGGAGGACATCGCCTGGCTGAAGTCGGTGACCAGCCTGCCGATCATCCTGAAGGGCATCTGCCATCCCGATGACGCCCGCAAGGCCGTCGATATGGGCGCCGATGGCATCTACTGCTCCAACCACGGCGGCCGTCAGGCCAATGGCGGGATCGCGGCCATCGACATGCTGCCCGATGTGGTCAAGGCCAGCGGCGAGGTTCCGGTCTGGTTCGACTCCGGAATCCGTTCGGGCTCCGATGTGGTCAAGGCGTTGGCCATGGGGGCTGCGGCCGTGGGCGTGGGCCGCCCCTTCGTCTATGGCCTGGCCCTGGGCGGCGCGGCCGGCGCCGCCCACGTGCTGAAATGCATCCTGGCCGAGGCCGATCTCTTCATGGCCGTGAACGGCATGCCGACCCTGGCCGACCTGAAGCGCGAGGGCGTGCGGCGGCTGTAGGCCGGTCTGGCGCTCGGCTCAGACAAGCCGGTCACAAAGGACACGAAGAGCGTAGCCGCCAAGCCCTTTGTGTCCTTCGCGTCCTTCGTGTTCCGTTCTTCTCTGCGCAAACGCGCATTGACGATCAGGAGCCGCTGAGTTCTTCGGTGTAGAGGTCTCGCAGGCGCTGGATATCGGCGGCGTCGACTTCAAGTTCGGCGGCCAGATAGCCCTCGACGCCGCCATAGCGGCGGTCGATCTCGGCGAAGAAGGCCTCGAGATAGGGCCGCTCGACGCCGCCCAGGACCTCCAGGACGTCGGCGGGCATGCCGGCCATGGGGCCGGCGTCGCCCGAAATCCGGTGGTGCTGGTTGGACAGCAGGAAGTCCTCGATCACGGTTTCCCGCGGCACGCCCAGGGCCGAGAGGATCAGCGCGGTCTGCACGCCGGTGCGGTCCTTGCCCGCCGAGCAGTGATAGAGGATCGCGCCCTCATCGCCCTCCAGCAGTTCGGCGAAGACGGCGCGGAACTGGCCCTTATGGCTGTCCACCACAGCCGGATAGAAGGACGTCATGGCCGCGCGGACCTTCTCGGCCGAAGGGCCGTCGGCGAAGGCGGCCATGAAGGCCGAGATGTCCATCTCATAGTCGAGGCTGGCCATGGTGGCGCCGGTGTCGGGCCACCGGGTGGGCTCCGAGCGACGCTCGTCCACCGAGCGCAGGTCGTAGACATACCGGATGTCAAGGTTGCGGATCTTCTCCAGGTCCTGCGGCGTCAGGCCCGACAGGGCGGCCGAGCGATAGATCTTGCCCCAGCGGACAAACCGGCCGTCGGCGGTCTCATAGCCGCCCACGTCGCGGAAGTTCATGCCGCCGTCCAGCGGGACCAGCCGCTCGGCCAAGCGATAGCGGGTCCCGTCCGCCGCCCGGAGGATGAAGTACGGGCGGGCCGCCGCCGAGGCCGGCGCCAGGATGTGGCGGCCATCCGCATCGGCCTGGGAGACCAGGGTCATCCCCTCCAGGGATGTCTGGGCGTTCGGGCCCATGAAGACGTCGACCGCCGCGCCGTTGGTCTCGGTCCAGGACAGGGCCAGGGCGCCGTCCTGAGCCCGGTGGGCCTCGGCGTTGACGATGGCGGCCTGGGACGTCCCAGCCAGAAGCCAGAGGGCGGAAATCAGGGCGCCGCGGCGGGCGATCGATCGCATCATGAGAGGTCTCCAGGTCAGTAGGTGAAGCGGACGCCGGCCATCCAGCGGGCGCCGATCTGTTCGACTTCCGTCGGGAACTGCTCGGAGCCCTCATAGGCGACATAGACTTCGTCGGTGAGGTTGTTGGCGTCGAGGAACACGCTCAGGCGCTCGTTGACGGCGTAGCGCAGGGACAGGTCCAGGCTTTCGGTGGCCGCCCGGAACTCGCCCGAGCCGAGGCCTCCGATGGTGTCCTGCCAGTCGTCGCGCCACTGGTAGCTCAGGCGGGCCGACAGGCCGTACTTCTCGTAGAAGACCGAGGTGTTGAGGATCCGCTCCGAGGTCCCGGGGAACTGCTCGGTGGCGCCGTCCTGGGTTTCGAAGTCGCCCTTCAGGAAGGTGACATTGCCCTGGAAGCCCAGGCCGCTCCAGGCGCCGGGCAGGAACTCGAACTGCTGCAGATAGGCCAGTTCCAGGCCGTAGAGCTTGCCGCGCCCGCCGTTCAGGGTGGTGGTGTAGTCGTAGCCGGTCCGGTCCAGGCCCGTGGCGTCGAAGCGGTCGTCGGTGACCTTTGAGACCGTGTCGTAGAGCACATTGTCCACCGAACGGTAGAAGGCGCTGACCGAGGCCAGGCCCGCGCCCGGCAGGTAGCGCTCATAGGCCCCGTCGAGGCCGATGGTGCGTTCCGGCTCCAGGGTCGGATTGCCGCCGGTGACGCTGCGGCTGATGTCGTTGATCGAGGCGCCGGCCCGAACCGTGCCGAAGGACGGCCGGGCGATGCCGGTGGAAAGCGCCAGGCGCAGCACCGTGTCGGCGTCCAGGTCGTACTTCACATTGATGCTGGGGAAGATCGAGGTGTCTTCGTTCTCATAGGCGACGGGGGTGGTCACCGTCCCGGCGGTCAGGAAGCCGTCGATGGTCTGTTCGAACCGCTCCACCCGGGCGCCGGCGACGATCTGGGCGGCGCCGACCTCCCACCTGGCCGAGCCATAGGCGGCCAGCAGCTTCTCGCCGATTTCGTAGAGGCTTTCCGGAGGGTTGTTCCGGGCCGGATCGTAGAGCCCGGCGGCTTGGAGGCGGTCGAGCAGGGCCTTCAGGTCCTGCCGCATGGCCTTGTTGTCGATGTAGTTGACGTCGAAGCCGCGGGCGAAGCCGGAGGTCCAGGGCTGGTCGGTGACGTAGTCCGCGGCGCTGAAGCTGGCGCCGATCCGCGGAAGCAGCGCCGGCAGGACCAGGGTGTTGCTCTGCGACAGCAGGTTGCCGCTGACGGTGCGGTCATCATATTCGGCGCCCAGGCGCACGGTGACCGGCGTGGCGCCGAACATCGCTTCGCGGGCGGCGTCGAGCTTGTAGACGAAGGACTCCGAGGTCACCGCGCCTTCCAGCGGAAGGGCGATATTCACCGGGAAGGCCGTCTGGTTCAGGGCCGACAGAGGCGCGCCGCTGACGAAGCTGCCGGCGGTCGCGCCCGGGACGGTCGTGGCCAGGGAGATGATCGGGAACTTGGCGTCGCTCTTGTCATAGGTCAGCGAGGCGCGCTGCAGGTTGGAGCCCTGCTGGGCCAGGATCAGCGGCAGCTCGGTTGTGCTCTCGGTCTCGGTATAGTTGAGCCGCCATTCGACGTTCCACGCATTCAGCTGATGGTCGCCGCCAATGGTGTTGAGCCAGTTGGAATTGCCATAGTGGCCGTCGTTGAAGGTGCCGCGATAGGGCACGCCCACCAGGTCGCCGCTGTCGAAGCCGCGGGTTCCGCTGAGCGCCGAGCTCAGCTGGAAGACGTACTGGTCGCGCTGCTCGTTGTCCTTGAACTCGGTATAGAGGCTCTTGGCGAACAGGCGGTGATCGTCGCTCGGGCGGTATTCCACCCCGAACAGGCCGCCATTACTCTCGCGCACCAGCCGATAGCTGCGGACATCCAGGATGGTCGGCCCTATGTCGTCATAGGCGAATTCGCGGTTGTCGGTGACCTGTTCGCGGCTGTAGTGCGAGCCGGCGATGATCACGCCGAACTGGTCGCCCGACCACGAGGCGCGGGCGGCGTACTGCTCCTGCTGGCCGCCGCCGAGCTCCATCTCGCCCAGACCCACATCGCCGGAGAGGGCGAAGCCCGCCTTGTCGAAGGGCGAGAAGGTTCGCAGGTTCACCCGCGCCACGATGGCTTCGGCCGAAAGATCCGGCGTCAGGGACTTGTTGACCTCAAGGGCGCTGAGGATCACCGCCGGCACGGCGTCGAAGCGGAAGGCGCGCTGACCGCCGCCTTCGTCCACGCCGATGGCGTTGATCCCATCGATGGAGACGCTGGTCCAGCGGTTGGGCGCGCCGCGCACCTGGATGTAGCGCTCCTGGCCCTGGTCGCGCTGGACGGCGACGGAGGGGATGCGGGCCAGGGCCGCGGCGGAGTTCTGGTCGGGAAACTGGCCGACGGTGTCGGCGGCGATGACGCTGACCAGGTTCTCGGCGTTGCGCTGTTCGGCGATGGCCGCGCGTTGGCTGCCGACGATCGAGCCGGTGACGATCAGTTCGTCCACCTGGGCGTCCTGCGCCTGGGCCAGGCCCGCCCAGAGAACCGTTCCGCCCATCAGGGTCGACGCGAAGAGAATGTGTTTGCGAGTCACGAGATTGCCCCACCCGAGAAAATGTGCGGCTGCCCTATCATTTCGAACGGATGTACAGCTTGACGGTCCCGTGAAACTTTCACGAACAATCGTTGATGCCCTTTGTAGGATGCTAGTTTTGGAGGTGTCGTGCGCGTTCTCTAGCGAGCGATTGAGCTCAACTAAAACGATCGTACAGGGATGGCGGTCGCCCTGAGACGTGCATATGCTGGCGGCATGCCCTCAACTGCCGCCTCACTCTCCGCCCGGGAACGACTGATCTCCACGGCCGCGGAACTGCTGGCCACCGGCGGTCTGCGCAGCGTCACCGCGCGCGCCCTGGCCGACCTGACCGGGCAGAGCGCCTCGGCGGTCAACTATCATTTCGCCGGGCGCGAGGGCCTGCTGGCGGCCACCTTCGAGGCCGCCGCCGAGCAGGTGGCGCGCTCCCGGGCGGCGTGGGCCGCCAGTCTGCGCGCCAACCCGCCGCCCGAGGCCTTTGCAGGCTGGTTCGCCGCCTTCAACCTGGAGCGGGTGGCTGCGGCGCCGCCCTTCCTGGTCCTGCGCGAGATGCGGCATGACGCGGCGCGATCACCGGCGCATCGGCGGCTGGCCCGTCTGGAGCTGGAGGCCTCAGACGCCTTCTGGGCGCAGGTCGCGACGGCCTTCCATTTGCCGCCAGGGGCGGCTGAGGCCTGCGCCGACTTCGCCGAGGCGATCCTGGGCATCCATGGGGGCGCGCCCGATCATCCCGATCAGACCGCCTGGCTGATCGAAACGGCTCACCGCTACGGCGCCCGGGTGCGCGGCGCGCGGGGGGCGACGGCCGGCTGGGACGGCTGGCGCCAGCTGGCCCGCGCCCGGGCCGGACTGGGCGAACGTGTCGAGGCGCCCCTGGCCGGCGGCGCTGGGCGCATCGCCGCGGCCGCCGCCGAGGTTCTGGGGCGCGGCGGTCTTGCGGGGCTGACCCACCGCGCCGTCGCCGCCGAGGTCGGCCTCTCTCTCGCCGCCGTGAGCGGCGCCTTCCCCTCGCGCGCGAGCCTGGTCCGCGCCGCCTTTGACCACCTGATCGCCTCGATCCACACGGTCCGCAGCGGGGTGGTGCCGGATCCCGGCGCCCGGCGGCCGATCGCTGAACTGGCCCAGGAGATGGCCGAAGCCCTGTTCGACGCCGAGGGCGCGGCGCCGGCGGGGTTGCTGGCCCTCGACGAACTGCTGACGGCTGCGATCCGCGAGCCGGACCTGCGCCGGGACGCCGAGGATCTCAGGGCCTCGCGGGGGGAGAATTCCGCCACGCTGCTCCTGCGCATGAGCCACGCCACCGACCCCGTGGACGGCCTCGACGCCCATATCCTGTCCATCGTCGCCACCGGCGCCATGCGCTCGGCCTATGCCTTGGAGCCGGAGATGCGCCGATCCTGGCTCGCCACGCGCCTGACGGCCTCGATCGCGGCGCTGTTCGGCTAGGCTGCGGCTCTAGCCCCCGCCGGCGCCCCGCTGGAAGCTCTCCACCAGACTGCCGGCGACAAGTCGCCAGCCGTCCACCAGGACGAAGAAGATCAGCTTGAAGGGCAGGGAGATGACCACGGGCGGCAGCATCATCATGCCCATGCTCATCAGCACGCTGGCCACCACCAGGTCGATGACCAGGAAGGGCACGAAGAGCAGGAAGCCGATCTCGAAGGCCCGCTTCAGTTCCGAGATCATGAAGGCCGGGGTGACGACGCGCAGGGGCAGCTCGGCGACCGTCGCCGGCTGCTCGATCTCCGACAGCCGCACGAACAGGGCCAGGTCCTCCCGGTCGACCTGGGACAGCATGAAGGTCTTCACCGGCGCGCCGGCGGCCTCGAAGGCCTGGGGCAGCTCCATCTCCTGGTCGAGCAGGGGGCGGATGCCGTCCTCGTAGGACCGCTCGAAGGTGGGGGCCATGATGATGGCGCTGAGGAACAGGGCCAGGCTGATGATCACCGCATTGGGCGGGCTCTGCTGCAGGCCGAGCGCCGTGCGCAGCAGGGACAGGACGACCACGATCCGCACGAAGGAGGTGGTCATGATGACGATGGACGGCGCCAGCGACAGCACGGTCAGCAGGCCGACCAGCTGCACCACCCGCTCGGTCAGGCCCGCGCCCGTGCCCAGGTCGATGTTCACCGCCTGGGCGTGGGCCAGGGTCGGCCCGACCATGCTGACCAGGGTGACGAGGACGGCAAGGCCTAAGGCGCGGCGCCAGTCGGTGGCCGGAAGGAGCGTCAGGCTGCGAAGGAATGCGCGCATCAGGCGTCGGCCTTGGGCTTGGTGGCTTTGCGGCGGGCGGGCGCTGGCGCCGGGGCGGGACTGGCCGGCGGCGGGTTCAGCACCTGGCCTTCGCCCAGCAGCAGGAGCTTTTCATCGCCGTCGCAGGACACCAGGACCAGGCGACGGCTGGGATCGAGGACCAGGGTCTCCACCACGGCCAGCCGGCGCTCGGCGCGATGGGGGACGAGGCGACTCATGACGTCGGGGCCGAACCGGCGCATGGCCACGGCGGCCAGGCCGATGAGGCCGACCGTGATGGCGAGAGCGAAGACCGCCCGGGCGAAACTGGCGAAATCCATGGGCGCACCTGTCCGGCGAACGGGCGCCGGTCTTGGCCCCGGTTTGCCGCAGACACTCTTAAGGAGCGATTAACCCTGTTTATTCACCATGTTGGGCATGAACCTGGCTGACATCCCCCTGTTCTCGATGCTGCGTGGTCGCATGGGCCATCTGGGCGAGCGCCAGCGGCTGATCGCCCAGAACGTCGCCAACTCCGAAACCCCCGGCTACCAGCCCCACGATGTGAAGGCCTACAGCTTCCAGGCCCAGGTTCGCGGCGTGCAGATGGCCCAGGCTGGCGCCCCGGCCCGCACCCAGGCGGCTCATCTGAGCGGGACGGTCAACCGCACGGCCGCCTCGGCGAGCTTCAAGGCGGTCCGCACCAAGGATTCCGAGACCACGCTGGATGGCAATTCCGTGGTTCTGGAGGAAGAGATGATGAAGATGTCAGAGGCCCGCATGGCCTATGACGCCGCCGTCGGCTTCTACCAGAAATCCCTCAACCTGCTGCGCACCGCAGCCCGCCCGCCGGGGCGTTGATCTGCGGAGGATGACCGACCATGGCTGAGATCAAGACCACCCAGGGCGCCGCCCAGGCGATCGCCGCGACGGCCCTGCGGGCGCACCAGGCGCGGATGCGGGTGATCGCTGAAAACCTGGCCAACGCCAACTCCACCTCCCGCGAGGCCGGGGGCGATCCCTATCGCCGGCAGGTGCCGGTGTTCGAGCCCAGCCGCATCGATGCGGGGCAGGGGGTCCGGATGGCCCGCGTGAAGGCCGATCCCAGCGAATTCCGCACCGAATACGAGCCCGGCCACCCCTCGGCCGACGCCGCGGGCTATGTGAAGCTGCCCAACGTCAACACGCTCGTGGAAGCGATGGATATGCGCGAGGCCCAGCGGGCCTACGAGGCCAACCTCAACGTCATCGAGACCGCGCGCGCCATGGAGATGCGCGTGCTCGATCTGCTCAAGCGCTAGGGACCTCTAAGCCATGATGACCCCGCTCGCCGCCGCCAAGGCCTATGCCGCCACGCAAGGCGCCGCGCTCCCCTCTGTAGGCGGCGGCGCGGCGGCCGGCGGAACCGACTTCGGCGCCATGCTGAAGAACGTCATGGAACAGACGGTGCAGACCTCGCGCACCGCCGAGACCCAGATGGCCGCCCACGTCCAGGGCAAGGCCCAGCTGGTTGACGTGGTCACCGCCATCTCGGCCGCCGAGACCAGCCTGGAGACCGTCATGGCCGTCCGCGATCAGGTGATTTCGGCCTATCAGGAAATCCTGCGGATGCCGATCTAGGCCCCAAAAGCGTTCGGGACCGGGGCCTCAAGGGGAGCCCAAGGGCGGCGAGCGTGTTAGGTCTGATACATGGCTGAACCTCGCATCGCGCTGGCGCGCGTCACCAAGACCTATGGCGCGCACGTGGCGCTGTCGGAGGCCAGCCTCACCGTGCAGGCTGGCGAGTTCGTGGCCCTGGTGGGGGCTTCGGGCTCGGGCAAGACCACCCTGCTCAAGACCATCAACGGCCTGATCGCCCCGGACGCCGGCGAGGTGCGGATCGAGGGCGAGGTGGTGGGCGCCCTGGCCCCGCACCTGCTGCGCAGGCGCATCGGCTATGTCTTCCAGGAGGTGGGGCTCTTTCCGCACCTGACGGTGGCCGAAAACATCAGCATCACCCCGAAGCTCCTGGGCTGGGACAAGACCAGGCGCGCGGCGCGGGCCGCCGAACTGCTGGATCTCGTCGCCCTGCCGCAGGAGATGGCCAGCCGCTTTCCCGCAGCGCTTTCCGGCGGGCAACAGCAGCGGGTGGGCGTGGCCCGGGCTCTGGCCGCCGAGCCGCACATCGTGCTGATGGACGAGCCCTTCGGCGCTCTCGATCCCCTGACCCGCGACGCGCTCGGCGACGACTATCGCGCCCTGCACGAGCGGCTGAATCTGGCCACCGTCATGGTCACCCACGACATGACCGAGGCCCTGCTGCTGGCCGACCGCATTGTGGTGGTGGCGCAGGGACGGCTGATCGCCGATGGGGCGCCCCAGGCCCTGGCCGCCTCGCATGATCCCGACGTCGCCGCCCTGCTGGCCGCGCCGCGCCGGCAGGCCGAGCGCCTGCGCGCCCGCCTGGGAGACACCGCCCGTCTGGGAGAAACTGTATGAGCCCGCAGGTCGGGGCGGCCTTCGCCCGCCTGCCGGAATACCTCGCCTGGCACGTGCTGCTCAGCGCCTCGGCGCTGGGGCTTGGCCTGCTGATCAGCCTGCCGCTGGCCGTGGCCGCCAGCCGCAACCGGCATATTCGCTGGCCGGTGCTGGCCGGCGCCAGCCTGATCCAGACCATTCCCAGCCTAGCGCTGCTGGCGCTGTTCTTCCCCCTGCTGCTGGTGATCTCGGCGGCGAGTGAGGACCTGATCGGCTACGGCTTCTCGGCGCTCGGCTTCCTGCCGGCGCTCTTGGCGCTGACCCTCTATTCGATGCTGCCCATCGTGCGGAATGGGACCACCGGCATTCTCTCGGTGAGCCCGGCCATCATCCAGGCCGCCGAGGGCGTCGGCATGACGCCCCGCCAGCGCCTGTTCCAGGTGGAGCTGCCGCTGGCCGCGCCGGTGATCATGGCCGGCGTGCGCACCGCCGCGGTCTGGACCATCGGGGCGGCGACCCTTTCGACGCCGGTCGGCCAGACCAGCCTCGGCAACTACATCTTCTCTGGCCTGCAGACCGAGAACTGGGTGCTGGTGCTGTTCGGCTGCGGGGCCTCGGCCCTGCTGGCCATGGTCACCGACCAGCTGCTGGGTCTGATCGAGGCGGGCGCCGCCAAGCGGGACGTGAAGCGCGCGGCGATCGGCGCGGCGGGCATCCTGATCGGGATCGTCGTCGCCCTGACGCCGCTGATCAGCTTCGGCAAGCCCGCCAGCTATGTGGTTGGGGCCAAGAACTTCTCCGAACAGTACATCCTGGCCGAGATGATCGCCGAGCGGATCGAGGATCTGGGCGGCGAGGCCCGGTCGAAGGAGGATCTCGGCTCGGCCATCGCCTACCGCGCCTTGGCCTCGGGCGAGATCGACGTCTATGTGGACTATTCCGGCACCCTGTGGGCCAACGTCCTGAACCGGGAGGACAATCCCGGCCGCCAGGCGGTCCTGGAAGAGCTGACGAAACAGCTCGCCGAGCGGGATGGCGTGCTGGTGCTCGGTTCGCTGGGCTTCGAAAACGCCTATGCGCTCGCCATGCGCCAGGACCGCGCCGCGGCGCTGGGCATCACGACCCTGGATGATCTGGCCCGGCGGTCGGCCAGCCTGACCATGGGCGGCGACCTGGAGTTCTTCGCCCGCCCCGAATGGCAGGCCATCAATGAGGCCTACGGCTTCGACTTCCGGGCCCGGCGGTCCTACCAGCCGACCTTCATGTTCCGGGCGGTGACCTCCGGCGATGTCGACGTGATCTCGGCCTTTTCCAGCGACGGTCGCATCGCCGCCGACGACCTGGTCACCTTGGCCGATCCGCGCCAGGCCCTGCCGCCCTATGACGCCGTGGTGCTGATTGCGCCCGACCGGGTGAACGACGCACGGTTGCTGGCGGCCCTGCGGCCGCTGATCGGGGCCATTCCGGTGGAGGCCATGCGCGACGCCAACTACAGCGTCGATCGCGACGTCGACAAGCTGCGTCCTGTGGAGGCTGGCCGCGCCCTGTCCCAGCGGCTAGGGCTGGACTGACGACTCGCGCTTCAGCGCTGGTTGTCGGAACTGGGGGGCGGCGCCAGCAGGCGAACGCCCTCGGGCGTGATGTCCCAGCCCTGGCGGCTGCGAACGGCCAGGCCCAGCTCCACCAGCACCTGGGCGTCGCTGATGTTTACAAAGGGCACCTCGCCGCCGGCCTTTTTGCGGCTGAGGTTCTTGAGGGCGTGAAGTTGGCCTTCGGTCAGGTCACCCATTCGGGCTGATCTCTCTTGTCTAGCGTGTGCTGCGACGGTCGTTCAGCAGCGTCTTGCGCGGCTGGCTGACAGTGGCCGGCGTGGTCGAGCGGGGATCGACCAGGTCGCGGCGGGCGGGGGCCTGCAGGCGCGATTCATAGATTTTCATGGAATTCGGCCTTTCGGGCCTGGCCGCAGCGGGGGTTCCGCCGTGCGACGAGACCGGTTCATAGCACGGCGCTCGCCGCCTGTCGGGCCTCAACCGCGCCGCGCCGAACTCTGGTCGATACGGTGTTCGCCGGTGAACACTTCGAAGCCGTCGCGCCGCGCCACGCCCACCAGGGTCATGCCGGCCGCCTCGGCCGTGCGGATGGCCAGGGCGGTGGGGGCCGAGACGGCGATGATCACCTGGGCGCCGATCATGGCGGCCTTCTGCACCATCTCCACCGAGACGCGGCTGGTCAGCACCACCGCGCCTTTGGGGACGGGGGTGGCGGCCAAGGCCAGGGCGCCGGCCAGCTTGTCCAGGGCGTTGTGCCGACCGACGTCCTCGCGCACGGCAAGATAGCCGACGCCCGGGCTCCACCAGCCGGCGGCATGCACGGCCCGGGTGAGATCGCCCAGGGTCTGGAGTTGCGGCAGGGCGTCGAGGGCGGCGTGGATGTCCTGCGGCTGCAGGGTGAGGCCCTGGCCGACCACGGGCGGCGCGCGCAGGGCCTGGGCCAGGCTGTCGACGCCGCACAGGCCGCAGCCCGTGGGGCCGGCCTGTCGCCGACGCCGCGCCGCCGCAGCGGCCGAGCTGCGGGGGCTGAGCCACATCCGCACCTCGATCCCATCCTCGCCGGCCACCACATTGATGTCGCGGATGTCCGAGACGTCGGCGACGACGCCTTCGGTCAGGCTGAAGCCGAGGCCGAATTCGGCGAGGTCCGATGGGGTGGCCATCATCACCGCGGTGGTCGAGGCGTCATGAACCAGGGCCACGGCGGCTTCTTCCGGGACGTCGCGGGGGGTGGTGCTGGCGCTCTGTCCACGGAACCGCAAGGGTTGGGCGCGGACGGCGTCGGGGATGTCGCGGTCCGGCGGGTCCTGGCTGCGCAACATTGTGAACGGTCCCCCAAGCCAGCGGCGCGATGCGGGCGAACCCGAAGGGCGGCTGCGCCGTTAGCCTCCAGACCCTCGCTGTGATCCTTGCTCTACGCGGAGACCCCATGACCCGTTCCAAGCCCCGCACCTTTGGCCAGGCGAAGATTGGCGGCCAAGTGAAGATTGGTCCCTATGAAGGCCCCGCCGGGGGCTGGGGCTCGATGATCGGCATGGGAAAGGTGGTCGGGCGCGAGGGGGACCTGCCGGTTGGCCAGCTCCTGCGGCAGAACAAGCCCGACGGCTTCATGTGCGTCAGCTGCGCCTGGGCCAAGCCCGCCAAGCCGCATCCGGCAGAGTTCTGCGAGAACGGGGCCAAGGCGACCATCTGGGACCTCACGCCCCGCCGCGCCACCCTGGCCTTCTTCGCCCGCCACACCCTCACCGAGCTGCGCGACTGGACCGACTATGAGCTGGAGCAGGCCGGCCGGCTCACCGAACCCCTGCGCTATGACGCAGGCAGCGACCGCTATGTCCCATGCGGCTGGCAGGAGGCCTTCGACGCCATCGGCGTCGAGCTGAAGCGCCTGGAGCCCACCTCGGCGGTGTTCTACGCCTCGGGCCGGGCCTCCCTGGAGACCTCCTACATGTACGCCCTGATGGCGCGGATGTATGGCAGCCAGAACCTGCCCGACAGCTCCAACATGTGCCACGAATCCACGTCCGTAGGCCTGACCCAGAGCATTGGCGCGCCGGTCGGCACGGTGATCCTCGACGATTTCGACAAGGCCGACTTCTTCTTTTTCTTCGGCCAGAATGTGGGCTCCAACAGCCCGCGCATGCTGCACGACCTGCAGAAGGCGGTGCGCCGCGGGGCGACCATCATCACCTTCAATCCCTTGCGCGAGCGGGGGCTGGAGGCGTTCCGCAATCCGCAGTCGCCGTTCCAGATGCTGACCCCGGACGTCACCGAGATCAGCGCCCAGTATCACCAGGTGAAGACCGGCGGCGATCTGGCGGCGATCACCGGCCTGTGCAAATGGCTGATCGAGGCCGACGAGATGGCCCGGGCGGCCGGCAATCCGGCCCTGATCGATCATGACTTCATCGGCCAGTACACCCAGGGCTTCGAGGCCTTCGCCGACTTCTGCCGCCGGGCCGACTGGGCCGATATCGAGCGGGAGTCGGGCCTGTCCATGGCGGCTCTGGCCGGCGCTGCGCGAGCCTATGGGGAGAGCCAGGCGGCCATCGGAGTCTATGGCATGGGCCTGACCCAGCAGCGCCTGGGCGTCGAGAACGTCAACATGGTCTGCAATCTGATGCTGCTGCGGGGCAATGTGGGCCGGCCGGGCGCGGGCCTCTGCCCGGTGCGCGGCCATTCCAATGTCCAGGGCCAGCGGACGGTGGGGATCACCGAGAAGCCGGAACTGGCGCCGCTGGACAGGCTGGCCGAGCAGTACGGTTTCGAGCCGCCCAGGGACAAGGGCCTGACCACGGTGGAGGTGTGCGAGGGCGTGCTGGACGGGACGGTGCGGGCCTTCATCGGCCTGGGCGGCAACTTCCTGCGCGCCGTACCCGACAGCCCGCGGGTGGAGGAAGCCTGGACCGGCCTCGACCTCACCGTCCAGATCGCCACCAAGCTCAATCGCAGCCACCTGGTGAACGGCAGGGTCGCCTATCTGCTGCCCTGCCTCAGCCGCATCGAGACCGACGAGCAGGCCACCGGCCCGCAGACCGTGTCGATGGAGGACTCCACCAGCTGCATCCATGCTTCCGACGGCACGCATCCGCCGGCCAGCCCCGACCTGAAGTCCGAGCCGGCCATCGTCGCCGGGATCGCCAAGGCGCTCCTGCCGCCCAATTCGAAGGTCGATTGGGAGGCTTGGACGGCCGACTACGGCCAGGTGCGCGACGCCATCGAGGCCACCTATCCGGACAAGTTCGCCGACTTCAACGGCCGCTTCCGTCAGCCCGGCGGCTTCCATCGCGGCAATCCGGCCCGGGAGCGGGACTTCAGCGGCATGGAGGGCGGGCGCGCGACGTTCATCGTGCCGTCCAGCCTCTCGGCGGTGGGGTTCGCCGACCAGGCCGACCTGTTCCGGCTGATGACCCTGCGGTCCAACGACCAGTTCAACACCACCGTCTATGGCTATGATGACCGGTTCCGAGGCATTCAGGGGACTCGCGACGTGGTGCTGATCAACGCCGCCGACATGGACAGGCTGTCCCTGACCGAGGGCCAGGTGGTGACCCTGGTCACCGACAGCTCGGACGGGGTCGACCGGCGCAAGGGCGGCCTGCGGGTGACGGCCTATGACATTCCGCCGGGCTGCCTGGGCGCCTACTATCCGGAGTGCAACGTGCTGGCCCCGGTGGCTCACCATTCCAAGCAGGCCCTGACCCCGGCGGTGAAGGGCATTCCGGTGCGGATTGTGGCCTGAGTGGTTCGAAAGGCGCCGGTTAGACGGAGCCTAAGCTTGGCCTTCGCGTTTTCTGATCTCGGTGGCGGCCGGTCGTCGCGATCTGGCGACTGTACCTGCGGGCCCTGGCCCGCGCAGAACGGAAGAAACCCATGGCGATCACACGCAAGGAAGAAGCCCGCGCACTGAGCGGCGATGAACAGGAACTGGTTGGCCGGACCCACCATCCGGAGATTCAGGAGACCTCTGACGAGGATCTGCGCGACCTGATCCGCCTGGTGCGCGAGCGCCGCAACAAGGCTCGCGACATGGCTCATCAACGCCGGCGAGAAATGCGCGGCAAGGGCGAGGCCCGCGGCGCCACCCCGTCAGCCAAGGATGACGGCTCCAAGGCCAAGCTCGCCGTCCTGTCCACGGCTCTGCGCCGGGCCAACGTCGAGGCCGAGCGCCGCCGCAAGATGGCCGCCCGGGTGGAGATGACGCAGAACGCCCAGCGCGCCCTGCAGATGAAGCGCGAGGCCAAGGACGCCGCCGCCCCCAACAGCCGTCACGCCCACCAGGGCATGCGTAAGGCCGCCAGCCAGCGACGCGAGGATCTGATGCGACCGATGGAGCGTGGCCGCCAGCGCAAGGCGGGCGCCGTGGCGCAGGCGCGTCGCGACGCGCGTTAACCCCTGGCGGGTGTCGGGGACTCCCGTCTAGGCTCAGCCATGCCTGAGTCCCCGCCTCACATCTTCGTCACCGGCGCCACCCGCGGCATCGGCGCGGCCATCGTCCAGGCCCTCACCGCGCGCGGCGCCCGGGTGGTCGGCCACGGCACGCGGCCGGCCCCCGGAATCCTCGCCGCCGATCTCAGTCAGGCCGGCGCCGGCGATGGGCTGTGGGACGCGGCGCTGGAGGCCCTGGACGGCCGTATCGACGTGCTGATCAACAATGCCGGGGTGTTCGAGGCCATTCCGGTTGAGGCGTCCGACGAGGACTGGCAGGCCAGCTGGGGCCGCACGATGCAGATCAACCTGCAGGGTTCGGCCGATCTCTGCCGGCGCATGGTGCTGCACGCCACCGCCCGCGAGGCTGAGGCCGGCGCCCTGCGCGGCCGCATCGTCAATGTGGCCAGCCGGGCGGCCTATCGCGGGGACTCGCCGGCCCATTGGCACTATGCGGCGTCCAAGGCCGGCATGGTCGCCATGACCAAGTCCATCGCCCGGGGCTATGCCGGCCAGGGCGTCGCCGCCTTCGCCATCTGCCCCGGCTATGTGATGACCGGCATGGCGCAGGACTATCTGGCCAGCCGGGGCGGCGACAAACTGCTGGCCGACATCCCCCTCGGCCGCGTGGCCCAGCCGGACGAGGTGGCCAGCGTGGCGACGTATCTGGCCCTGGACGCCCCGGCCTCCATGACCGGGGCGGTGCTGGACGTGAACGGGGCCAGCTTTGTGCGGTAAGGTCCGATGAGTCTTGTCGCGGCCTATGTCTACGAGGACGGCGCCCGCGTCCGCGCCGCCTCGCTGAGCGCCGATGGCCTGGCGCTCGGGCCAGGCGAGTTCGTCTGGATCGGTCTCTTGGAGCCCGACGAGGCCGAGCTGCGCACCCTGCAGAGCCGCTTCCACCTGCACCCGCTGGCGGTGGAGGATGCGCTCTCGGCCCACCAGCTGCCCAAGGTCGAGACCTATGGGGACGAGCTGTTCGTCGTGGCCCGCACCGCCCAGATCGATGCGGACGAGGTGATCGCGTACGGCGAGACCCACATCTTCCTGGGCGCCGGCCACATCATCACCGTCCGGCACGGCTCGGCCCGGGGGCATGTGGATCTGCGCGCCCACCTGGAGGCCTCGCCCGCCCTGCTGAAGCACGGGCCCGACTATGTGCTGCACGCCATCCTCGACTTCGTGGTCGATGGCTACACCCCCATCGTCGACGAGGCGGAGGAGGCGGTGCTGGCCATGGAGCAGCAGGCGCTGGAGACCTTCCTCAGCCGGGCGGAGATCGGCGCCCTCTTCCACCTGCGCCGCGAGCTGTTGCGCTTCGAGCGTATCCTGGGGCCGATGGAGGAGGCGGCCAGCCGGCTGGAGCGGCTGGAATTTCCCTGTATCGACCCGGAGGTTCGACCCTATTTCCGCGACATCCGCGACCATGTGCGGCGGGTGAGCTCCCGGGTCGGCGCCCTGCGCGAGACCCTGACCTCGGTGTTCGAAGTCTCCAACCTGCTGGAGCAGCAGCGCCAGGGGGTGATCACCCGCAGGCTGGCCGCCTGGGCCGCCATCCTGGCCGTGCCCACGGCCATCGCCGGCATCTATGGGATGAACTTCGACTATCTGCCCGAGCTGCACTGGCGCTACGGCTATCCCGCTGTCCTCGCAGTGATCGCCGCCGCGTGCACGGGCCTCTATGTGGGCTTCAAGCGCTCGAACTGGCTCTAGACTTGGAGTCTAGCGTCCGCTGCGGCGGGGGAAGGTGAAGCTCGCCTCTTCCACCGGGCGGCCGCTCATGTCGGCCGGCGTGGTGAACAGCCGGGCGGTCATGGCGTCCCCGTCCAGCTTCACATGCGCAAAGCCCCAGACGCTTCCGGCGGAGAACAGGTTGGTCAGGCCGGGATTGGCCGCCTGCTGCTGGGCCATGAAGCCCGGGTGCAGGGGGCGGTACTTGGAGCCGGCGCCGGAGACGATCAGCGGCAGGGGCTGGGCGGGCGCGCCGGCCACCCCACGGCAGTCGTCGGTATAGGCCTCCATCATGTGGTCGTCGCCGGAGATATAGGCGTCGGCGTAACGGCACACCGCTGCCCCGAACAGGGCGCGCAGGGCGTGGGCCTTTTCGTACTTGCTGCCGCCGCCCGACCACAGGGCGTGGTGGCCCATGACGATCTTCCAGCGGGCGGTGGAGCTGGCCAGCGCCTCCTCCAGCCAGGCGACCATGGCCTTCTCGCCCGGGGTGGCCGGCTTGACGAAGTCGGGCCAGGTCTCCAGCTCGCCGGTGCGCACCTCGCGGCCCTCGGCGTCCAGAGTGTCCTTATGCACCGTCGTGCTGGCCAGCAGCATCTCGGTGTCGATGACGAACAGCTCCACCTCGCCCTCGAAGCCCTTGGGCACGGCGCGGTAATAGAGGTCGGGCATGGTGAAGTTGGGATGGGCCTGCAGATAGGCCATCTGGGCCATCGTCGCCTCGCGCGAGATGTGCCAGTCGTGGTTGCCCATCAGGGCGTAGATGGTGAAGTCCTCGACGCCTTCGCCCAGCTTGCCATAGGGGCTGTCGAGCATGTCCTGGAACCGGCGGGCGTCGGATATGCCGTCGGCGCCCAGGGTCGCCCCGTCGGGATAGATGTTGTCGCCCACCATGGCGGCGAAGTCGCAGCCGTCCCGGCGGCAGACCTCGTCGGCGGCCCGGGCCACCGGATACATGCCGCTGGCCGGCATATAGCCGCCGAGCGCGGATTCGAAGACCCAGGGGGTGGGGGTGAAGCCGTCCAGATTGGGATGGTGCTCCAGCCAGTCGGCGGCCTCTACGGCCAGATAGTCCCCCAGCGTCCGCAGCGGCGCCTCATCGGCGTCATAACGCTCGTAGGACGGCACATAGCCCGTATCGCCCACCACCGCGAAGGAGACCGGCTCGGCCAGCGCGCCGGCGGGCAGGGCGGCGAGGCCAAGGCTCAGGCCGGTGGCGAGGGCGGCGAGGGTGAGGCGCGGCATGGGATCTCCATCGAAGGGCCGGCCCTGGATGCCCGACGCCGATGAAGCTTTGACGACAGGGCGATGTGTCGGACCTAGCCGCCGACCCGACCAGCATCTGGCGAGGCCTGCGCGGGCGGTGCTAAAGCCTGTCGCCCATAAGAACACCACCCCAGGAGCGCGCCATGGAAGGCCCTACGTCCCACTTCTACTTCTCCCAGCGCCTGCGCCTGCACTATGTGGACTGGGGCAATGAGGGCGCCGAGCCCCTGCTGCTGATCCATGGGGGCCGCGACCATTGCCGCAACTGGGACTGGGTGGCCCAGCGTCTGCGCGACCGCTACCACATCATCGCGCCAGACCTGCGCGGCCATGGGGATAGCGCCTGGTCCATCGGCGGCGGCTATGACATGGCCTCCTACATCTACGACATCGCCCAGATCGTGCACCAGAAGGCCATGGCCCCGGTGACCATCATCGCCCACTCCATGGGGGCGGGGATCGCGCTGAACTATTGCGGCGCCTATCCGGACCAGGTGAAGAAGATCGTCGCCATCGAGGGCCTGGGTCCGTCGCCCGCGGTGATGGAGGAACAGGCCAAGCGCACGGTGGACCAGCGCCTGCGCGACTGGATCGAGGACCGCCGCAAGAATTCCGGCCGCAGCCCCCGCCGCTACGCCACCCTGGACGACGCCGTGACCCGCATGGCCGAGGAAAACCCCCACCTGTCGGCCGAACAGGCCCGCCACCTGACCATCTATGGCGCCCTGCAGAACGAGGACGGGACCTATAGCTGGAAGTTCGACAACCATTCCCGCTGGGGCCTGGGCGGCCTGTCCCACGCCGACCAGCACCACCTCTGGAGCCAGATCACCTGCCCGGTCCTGCTGATGCGCGGCGAAGAATCCTGGGCCTCAGACCCGCAGGCCGACGGCCGCATCCAGCACTTCCAGAACGCCCACCTGGTGAACTTCGAAGGCGCCGGCCACTGGGTGCACCACGACCAGCTGGAGGCGTTCATGGCCGAGGTGGAGGGGTTCTTGGCGGAGTAGGGCTATTCGCCGGGGCGTGCCTAGACTTGGGTCGTTATCCGGACCTTCGTGAGGGAGAGCATGGTCGGTAGAAGGGTAGTCGGATCTGATGGGGCGCCTTGGCTCGGTTCTGCTCGCCTGTGCCCGAGCTTCATGGTCCGGATCCTGGAAGTTCATTGGAAGAACGACCCGGCTGTTTCGACGCGTGTGCGAGACACCTGATTGACGCCGCCGCCTTTCCCTGTCGGCTGCGCGCCGATCTTACGCAACGTCTTCCTGCTCCACCGCCGACCCAAGCGCAGCTTCCATAGCGGCGTATAACGCCCTCGCATCGACCGGCTTGGCCACATGCCCGTCCATTCCGGCGTCGGTGTAGGTCTCCAGCTGATGGGTCATGACGTTGGCAGTGAGCGCCAGGATCGGCGTGCGCGCGAGCCCATGTTCCCGCTCGATAGCTCGAATGGCCTTGGCGGCCTCGAGGCCGTTCATCTCCGGCATCTGAATGTCCATCAGCACGAGATCGACGGCCCCGCCGGCGAAGGCGTCGACAGCCTCGCGTCCGTCAGCGACGATAGCCAGCTCGGCGCCAAGCGGGGAAATGAGAGCGCGGAGGACGACCTGGTTGGTCGGATTGTCCTCCGCCGCGAGGATGCGTAAGGGTTTGTCTGGGTCAGTCGCCGCCACCGGCCGCGCCTCCGCGCCCGGCCCAGGCGTTGATTCTGCGGGCTTCAGCGGCAGGTTGACGATGAAGATCGAGCCTTCGCCCAGACGGCTTTCTACGATGATCGTCCCTCCCATCAGCGCCACAAGGTCGCGGCAGATGGAAAGACCCAGGCCGGTGCCGCCATAGCGGCGCGTGGTCGATGCGTCGCCTTGTGAGAACTTGTCGAACAGGGCCGGGAGCTGGGATTCGCCGAGCCCGATCCCGCTGTCTGTGACAAGGAAGGACAGGCCTCCCAGATGAGCCCTGACGCGCAATGTCACCGCCCCCTTGTCGGTGAACTTGATGGCGTTGGAGATGAGATTGCCCAAAATCTGGCGAATGCGGAGCGGATCGCCCGTCCAAGCCGGCGCGACGCCGGGTTCGACAACCAGGGATAGCTCCAAGTCCTTAGATGCTGCGAGCTCAGCGAAGGTGTCGCAGACCCGCCGCCCAAGGTCCTCCACAACGAATGCCGTCTCCTCAAGCTGCAGCTTGCCGGCCTCGATCTTGGCAAGGTCAAGGACGTCATTGAGCACCCCTAGCAGGGTGGCTCCGGAATCGCGGACCACCTTCAGGCGCCTGCGCTGTTCATCGCACAGGTCACCGGCCTCCATCACCTGGGCCATCCCCAGGATCCCGTTCAAAGGGGTCCGGATTTCGTGGCTCATATTGGCGATGAATTCGGCCTTGACCCTTTCGCCGGCCTCCGCGCGCTCGCGAGCCCGCACAAGTTGCCGCGCCAGACGCTGAAGGCGCCAGATGACAAGGCCGACGATGACCAGGACGACTAGCCCGACCCCCAGGATTGGCCACTTGGCCCTGCTCAGAACCTTGATGCCGGGTCTCTCCGGCTTCCAGTTCAACACTGCCAAAGGCGCCTTGTCGGCGCCCAGCAAGGCCACCGCCGGATTAGCCCGCCCATCGGCAGCCAGGATCCGCGCGCCCCGCAGGCCATAGTCGACGCCCAGGGCCTTCATTAAGGCCCCGTCTAGCTCGACTGCGGACACCACAACCGGCTCGTTGCCGCCGATCAGGGGCCGCTCGTAGTCTGGGTCGGGCACGACGGTAGAGGCGCCCGCAAGATAGAAGCGGTTTCCCACTCTCACGGCGGCTTCAGCTGCGCCTACGCGATGGAAGGCCACAGCGTTGGGACTGGCGGCGATCTTCTGCTCGGCCTGGGCCCGCGCCTCACGGACCAGAGGCCTGACAGCATCGGCGAAAGCCGTCATTTTGCTCAGCTGCTCCACCTCACCGGCCTGAGATGCATAGATCAGGCGGTCCTGAGCATCGAATACGATCGTCGCGTCATGTTGCAGATAGTCGCTATAGTAGGCTCCGTAGTTAATGTGCGCCCATTCAGGATCATAGGTCTTGGCGGTCTTGTCATATGCTTCTGACCAGACGGTGACCGAGGACACCTCGTGGTGAAGGCGGGCCAGGCGCCGCCCTATGACGCGCTCCATAAGGCGCGTCTCCCGCGCCTCGGTGATCCTGTCCACGGTGACGCTGGCGTAGTACAAAAGACCCCCGCAGGCGACGAACACCAGAACGGCCGCAATGACCGCCAGCGCCATTGCTTGGTTCTGTGAGGTTAGTAACCGCCGCGCCTGGGCCATCTAAAACCTGGTCGGGCGGCTGGCGACAGCGCCGCCGTGGGGATCGGCGGCATCCGTTGTCAGGGGCCCGGATGTCTGCGCGGCGCGGGGGGCCTGAGCCAGCGCGCGTGCGGCGTGGACAGGAACGAACATCGCGAGATCAGAGGACATTCGGAGCATGGCGTTAACTTGCCACGATGATGGCTGCTAGAATGTTGATCTTTCTGGTCTTGCGGCATCAGGCCGCAGACTTGGGAAGTCGGTCCGCCTGCCGTGTGTGAAGGGCAGGCTAGGCTTGCGGATCCTTGTGAACGCCCACTCCCCCTCCACCCTTCGTTAACCACGTTCGGCCATCTTCCCGTGCAGTTCCCCACGCTTGTCGAAAGGGCGCGCGATGAATGGCGCCGAGGTTTTGGATGTTGGCCGTGACGCCATCTGGCTGACCATCCAGCTGTCGGCGCCGGTGCTGATCGTCGGCCTGGTGGTGGGCGTGGCCATCGGCCTGATGCAGGCGCTCACCCAGATCCAGGAGGCGACCCTGGTCTATGCGCCCAAGATCGTGGCCATCTTCATCTCGCTGCTGCTGTTCCTGCCGCTGATGGGAGCGCTGATGTCCAACTTCATGAACCAGATCGCCGCCCGCATCGCGGCCATGTAGGCGGCATGGAAGCCTATGCGTCGGCCCCTCAGATCTATGCCGCCGGCCTGATCTTCGCACGCCTGGGCGCCATGCTGATGCTGATGCCCGGCGTCGGCGACGGGTCGGTGCCGGCCCGCATCCGGCTGGCCTTCGCCTTCCTGTTCGCCTTGATGCTGTTTCCGGTGCTGGGCGGGGAGGTGGGGGCCGTGCCCGCCACCAACGGCGCCATGTTCGGCCAGATCTTCCGCGAGATCCTGATCGGCCTGATGATCGGCACGGTGCTGAAGATGATGCTGGCGGCGCTGGGCATCGCCGGCGAGATCGTGTCCATCCAGTCGACCCTGGCCTTCTCCCAGACGGCCAATCCGGGCCAGGCCCAGCCGTCCACCTCGCTGTCCACCTTCCTGACGGTGATGGGGGTGACGCTGATCATGGCCACCGACCTGCACCACATGTTCCTGGCGGCCATCGTCTCGTCCTATCGGGTGTTTCCGTTCGGGGGCGGGGTTCCGGTGGGGGATGCGGCCCAGCTGGCGGTGCAGACGGTGGCGCAGTCGTTTGCGCTCGGGCTGCAGCTGGCCGCGCCGGTGGTGGTGTTTTCGCTGATCTTCAATGTGGCCGCGGGCCTGGTGGGCCGCGTGATGCCAGCCTTCCAGATCTTCTTCGTGGCCACGCCGCTGCTGGTGCTGAGCTCGCTGTCGATCTTTGCGCTGAGCCTCGGCGTGCTGGGCATGGTCTGGGTGGAGCGCTATCGCGAGCTCCTGGCGCTGTTCCTGTGAGCGGGGCTGGCCTGACCCATGGCTGAGAACAACGACGCCGCCTCGAAGACAGAAGAGGCGACCCCGCGAAAACTCGAACAGTCCCGCGAAAAGGGGGACGTGGCCAAGACCCAGGACCTGGCCCCCCTGGCCGCGCTGGCCTTCTCGGCCGGGGCCCTGGCCATACTGGGCGGCTGGCTAGCCAAGACCATGACCTTCGCCCTGCTGCCCTTCATCGCCCACCCCGAACAGATCCCCCTGGAGGGGGCGGGCGGGGTGAATGTGGCGCGCATGGCGATCATGGCCGCCGCCCCTGTGCTGGCGGCTGTGCTGCTGACCGCGGCTCTGGGCGGCATGGCGGGCAATCTGGCGCAGCACGGCCTGCTGTTCACCCCCGACAAGCTGAAGCCCGACTTCAAGAAGGTCTCGCCCCTGTCGGGCTTCCAGCGGATCTTCGGCCCCGACGGCCTGGCCCAGTTCGTCAAGTCGATCTCCAAGATCCTGGCGGTGGCCGGCGTCGCCTATCTGGTGCTCAAGCCCCACCTGCACGAGTTCCGCACCCTCTCGGCGCTCGATCCGGCCGCCATGCTGCCGTTCAGCGCCGAGATTCTGCGCAAGCTGATCTTCGCGGTGATCGCCCTGATGCTGGTCATCACCGGCGCCGACTGGCTCTGGCAGAAACAGCGCTTCATGAAGAAGATGCGCATGAGCCGCGAGGAGGTGAAGGAGGAGTACAAGCAGACCGACGGCGACCCTCTGATCAAGGCCAAGCTTCGCCAGATGCGGCACGAGAAGGCCCGGCGGCGGATGATGGCGGCGGTCCCCACCGCCACCGTGGTGGTCATGAACCCGACCCACTATGCGGTGGCCCTGAAGTACGAGGCCGGAACCGCCGGCGCCCCCGAATGCGTGGCCAAGGGCCTGGATGCGGTGGCCCTGCGCATCCGCGCCGCCGCCGAAGAGGCCGGCGTACCGGTGATCGAGGACCCGCCCCTGGCCCGGGCCCTCTATGCCGCGGTCGAGATCGACGAGGCCATTCCGCCGGCCCACTTCGAGGCCGTGGCCAAGATCATCGGCTTCATCCTGGGGGCCAAGGCGCCGTCCACCGCCCGCGCCCGGCCGATGCGCTAGGCGTCGAGGTGATCTTTCCAGGCCGCGCCGGCTGAACCGCCAGCCCGCCCAGCCGTTCGGCTCCCTGAACACCACAGGGAGATGACGCCGTGATCCGATCCATCCTCATAGGCCTGGTGGCCGGCATGCGCTCCATGGCGCCCTTGGCCGTGGCCAGCGCGGCCGTCGCCCGCGGCGAGCTGGAGGAAAGCGGCCCCATGGCCCTGCTGGGCCATCCCGCCGTCTCCACCGGGCTGTCGGCCCTGGCCGTAGCCGAGGCCATGGGGGACAAGCTGCCCTTCGCCCCGGACCGGATCGTCATTCCCGGCATCGCCGCGCGCATCGTCACCGGCGCCCTGGCCGGCGCGGCGCTGGCGCCGCAGGAGCAGCGCAAGCTCGCCGCCGTGCTGGCGGCCGGGGCGGCGGTGGCCGCGTCCTACTGGACCTTCAAGCTGCGGGTCCGGGCCATGCGCCGCTATGGCCAGGGCCGCACCGGCGTCGTCGAGGACGCCCTGGTGCTGGCCGCCTCCCAGTATCTGGTCAGCGGCGCCAAGGGCGGCCGCTGAGCCTTCGCCGGGTCCTCACTCCTTGGGCGCGATCTTGTCCTGGGTCTGGGTGTCGAAGTCGCTGGCCTCGTGCCGCTCGCGCAGCTGGGTGGCCGGGTCGCCCGACGCCTTGTTGACCATGCGGCCGCGCTTGACGGCCGGCCGCTCGCCCAGCTGGTCGGCCCAGCGGATGACGTTCTTGTACTCCTGCACCTGCAGGAACTCGCCGGCCTCATAGAGCAGGCCCTTGGCCATGCCGCCGTACCAGGGCCAGACGGCCATGTCGGCGATGGTGTAGTCGGCGCCGCCCAGATATTCGCTCTCGCCCAGGCGGCGGTCCAGCACGTCCATCTGGCGCTTCACCTCCATGGCGAACCGGTCGATGGCGTATTCGATCTTGATCGGCGCATAGGCGTAGAAGTGACCAAGGCCGCCGCCCAGATAGGGCGCGCTGCCCACCTGCCAGAACAGCCACGACAGGCATTCGGCGCGGGCGGCCGGATCGGTGGGCAGGAAGGCTGAGAACTTCTCGGCCAGATGGATCAGGATGGCGCCGGATTCGAACACCCGGATCGGCTCGGGTCCGCTGTGGTCCACCAGGGCCGGGATCTTGGAGTTGGGATTGGCCGAGACGAAGCCCGAGCTGAACTGGTCGCCCTGGCCGATATTGATCAGCCAGGCGTCGTACTCCGCGCCCGCATGCCCCAGGGCCAGCAGCTCTTCCAGCATGATGGTCACCTTGACCCCGTTGGGCGTGCCCAGGGAGTAGAGCTGCATCGGATGGCGGCCGACGGGCAGGTCCTTGTCGTGGGTCGGGCCGGCGATGGGCCGGTTGATGTTGGCGAAGCGGCCGCCGCTGCCCTTCTGCCAGGTCCAGACCCGGGGCGGGACGTAGTCGGTGGTGTCGCTCATGCTCATCTCCCGGAGTGTTCGTCTCTTGCGCCTTGGGCGGCGCCTGGCTGCAATGTGGTGGCGGAGGCGGGCTTTGGCGAGCCCCGGATCGGGACGATCGCGCCTCAAGCGCCAGAACCCTCGCAGAAACCTTCCTGCCACAGAAAGGTCTCGTAAGGGTCTCAGGTGACCTTGTGGAGTATGATGCTCGATGATTCGGTGGGACGCCTGGTCCCACGCCCCAAGGCAAGCCGCAGGTCCGCCATGGCCGAGACCCCGCAGAGCCCCGCGCCGGCCCGCCGGTTTGACCCGCTCACCGCGGTGGCGGTGGTGTTTTTTCTGATGGCCGTGGCCTTCGCCGCCGCGCCAGCGATCAATGCCGGCCCTGCCACCCTGGCTGGGCTGATGCTGCTGGTTGGCCTGGCCGGCGTGGCGTGCCTGGGCCTGTTCGTCCTGCGCTCGACCCTGGAGCCCGCCGCCGAGGTCGAGCCCGGCGCCGAGCGCCTGGTGGAGGCCCTGGCCGAGCCCGCGGCCCTGGCCGGCGCCGATGGCCGCATCCACGCCTGCAACGGCGCCTGGCGCGGCGTGCTGGGGGACGGGCCGCGCCTGCCCAAGGGCGGCGCTTCGGCCTCCAGCCTGTTTTCGGCGCTTGGCGCCGCCCGCCGGGGCGAGAGCGCCCATGCCACCCTGCGGGCCGCCGGCGCCGATCATGCCGCCGACATCTCGCCGGTCGGAAGCCGCCGCTTCCTGGTCCGCCTTCGCCCGGCCGCGCCCGAGCCCCTGGCCCTGCCGGCCGGCGCCCTTGAGGTCCTTACCGCCGCCGTCAGCGCCAAGGCCCCGCCGCCCAAGGTTCTGGACGCCTTCGCCGCCGCCTCGCCCTTCGGCGCGGCCCTGCTGGAGGGGGAGGACCCCTTCAACGCCGTCATTGTCGAAGCCAATCCGGCGCTCGCCGGCATGGCCGGTCCCTATTCCCGGGGCCAGGCCTTCGGCGACCTGATCGAGACCGCTTCGCGCCAGGAGGCCGCCCAACGTCTGGCCCAGGGGATGGAAGGCGCGCTCGAGGTCCGCCTGTCCCGGGATCCGAGCAAGATCGCCCACCTCTATCTGTCGCGCACCGGCGGCCGCTGGGTGGCCTATCTGGTGGACGTGTCGGATCAGAAGCAGATGGAGCTGCAGCTGGCCCAGAGCCAGAAGATGCAGGCCATCGGCCAGCTGGCCGGCGGCGTGGCCCACGACTTCAACAACCTGCTCACCGCCATCCTGATGCAGCTCGACAGCCTGGCGGCCCGTCACCCGGTGGGCGACCCCTCCTATGAGGGACTGAATGAGATCCGCCAGACCTCCAACCGCGCCGCCGACCTGGTGCGCAAACTGCTGGCCTTCTCCCGCAAGCAGACCGTCCAGCGGGAGATCCTGGAGCTCGGTGAACTGATCAGCGAGTTCGAGGTCCTGCTGCGCCGGGTGCTGAGCGAGGACGTCACCGTCGACACCGAATATGGCCGCGACCTGCCGCACGTCCGGGTCGACCGCGGGCAGCTCGAGACCGCCGTCATGAACCTGGCGGTCAACGCCCGGGACGCCGTGCGCGTCCATGGCGGCTCCACCGTGCGCATCCGCACCGCCCGGGTCACCGAGGCCGAGGCCGCGGCGCTCGGCTATGCCGGCGCCCAGGGCGATCAGGCGATGATCGAGGTGTCCGACGACGGCCCCGGCATCGCGCCCGAGGTGCTGGACAAGATCTTCGATCCCTTCTTCACCACCAAGCCGGTGGGCGAGGGCACGGGCCTGGGGCTGGCCACCGTCTATGGCATCGTCAAGCAGTCCGACGGCTGGATTTCGGTGGCCTCCAAGCAAGGCGAGGGCTCAGCCTTCCGCATCTTCCTGCCGGTCTATGCGCCGCCGGTGGGCGTGGCGGCGCCGACGCCCCTGGTCAAGGCCAAGACCGTCGCCCGCGACCTGTCGGGCGCCGGCCGCATCCTGTTCGTCGAGGACGAGGACGCCGTGCGCGGGGTGGCCGCCCGGCTGCTGCGCGCCCGCGGCTATGAGGTGATCGAGGCCGCCTCCGGCGAAGAGGCCCTGGAACTGGCTGAACTGCACGCTGGCGAGATCGACTTGATGATCTCCGACGTGGTCATGCCCGGGATGCAGGGACCAGACCTGCTGAAGCAGGCCCGCCAGTACCTGGCCGGGGCGCCGGTGATGTTCATCTCCGGCTATGCCGAGGCGGAGTTCTCGAACCTGCTGGAAGGGGAGGACAACATCTCCTTCCTGCCCAAGCCAATCGACATCAAGACCCTGGCCGAACGGGTGAAGCAGGAGCTGCAAAAGGCCGCCTAGGGCGCCCCGGCTCGCCTGTGCGCCGCGGAACCGTCGCCGTCGCCCGCGGTTCCAACCTCTACGATGGCTTGGCCGGAGGGGCTGATGGAAACCCTGCACGCGTTTGTCGGAACTCAGGGGGAAGACATCACCTGGTGGCAGATGTCGCTGCGGGCGGCCCTGATCTTTGTGCTGGGCCTGCTCATGGTCCGCTTCGCCTCAACCCGGGCCTTCGGCAAGTGGAGCGCCCTGGACATCATCCTGGCCGTGGTCGTCGGCTCGAACCTCAGCCGGGCCATGACCGGCAGCGCGCCCTTTCTGCCGACGATCATCGCCACGACCGCCCTGCTCGGCCTTCATGGGGCGCTGGCCAGCGCCTCGGCGCGGTGGTCATGGCTCAGCACCCTGACCAAGGGAAGCTCGGTGGCCCTCGTGAAGCACGGCGTTCCGGACGAAGAGGCCATGCGGCGCGCCGGCATCGGCCAGGGTGACCTGCGGATGGCGATCCGGGCCGCCGGCCTGGAGGCTCTCGAGGACGTCGAGTCCGCCGCGCTGGAGCGCAATGGCGACATCAATATCGTTGGACGTTGAGGCCTCGCAGGCGTCGCCGGCTCAGAACAGCCCGATCACCCGCTCGAAGGAGTCCCCCAGGGCGCCGATAAAGGTCACTGCGGCCAGGAGCAGCGCGTTCCAGATCAGGGCCAGGATGATGATGCTGGCCGCTGCGGCGACCGCGCCCACCAGCCCCGCCACCCCGTCCCGCTCCAGCAGGCCGAAGCCGAAGGCGGCGATGGCGAAGGAGGGCAGCATGTTGCCGAACGGGATCGGCAGGAAGACGATCACCGCCAGCGTCACGCAGACCGCCCCGATCAGCCGGTCGGCGACCCGGCCATAGAGGAAGCGCCAGCGCGGGCGCAGGTGACGCTCCAGGCGCTGGAGGTGGGGGGCGAGCCGCACCGCCATGGTCTGGAATTCCGCCCGCCGCATGGACCGGTTCATCAGCGCCTTGGGCAGCCACAGGGTCGGGCGGCCGATCATCAGCTGGAAGGCGATGAAGATCAGCGGCGCGCCGAGGATGGCCGACACCCCCGGCGGCATGGGAAGGGCCAGGGGCGCTGCGAAGACTGCCAGCAGGGCGCCGAACGCCCGGTCGCCAAAGGCGTCGAGCACGTGCGCCACCGTCACCTTCGCCTCCTTGCGGGCGGCGAGCCCGGCGAGAATGTCGGAAAAGCGGTGGACGGCGTCGACCACGGTCGGTCCTGCAGGCTGGGGTTGAGGTGTGGCGTTCAAATGGACGCCCTGGCGGGAAATTGCACCCCCTCTGCGGGAGGCGATGGTCGAAAAGCGGTGATTTGTGGCCCTGGGTCCACGGGGGCCGGAAGCCCCAGGGGATCAGCTGGCGGCGTGCTGTCCGAAGACGACGCCCACAAGCACGGCGGCATAGTGGACGCCGGCGCCGCCCACCACATGTCCGTGCCAGATGGCCCGGCGGAAGGGCAGCCTGCGCATCATGTAGAAGATGACGCCCACGCTGTAGACCACCCCGCCGATGGCCAGCAGCAGCAGGGACGAGCGCGGAAGCGCGGCCATGAGCGGCCCCAGGGCCACCACCACCGCCCAGCCGAGCGCCAGATAGATGACCACCCAGAGTTTGCGGTCCAGGCCGCTCAGGAACAGCTTGCCCGCGACGCCAAGCGCCGCCACGCCCCAGATCGCGGCGGTCATGGCGATGGCCCAGGCCCCGCTGAGGCCGGCCACGGTGAACGGGGTGTAGGATCCAGCGATCATGATGAAGATGCCGGCGTGGTCGAGGCGCCGCAGCAGCGGCCGGTGGCGGGCCGGTGCGAAATTATAGGCTGTGGAACAGCCGAGCATCAGCAGCAGGCCTACGGAATAGACCACCACGGCCGTGGTCAGAACCGGCGACCCCCGCCAGATCGACAGGCCGACCAGCACGCCGCCGCCGATCAGGGCCGCGGTCAGGCCGATGATATGCACGCACAGATCGGCGCACTTGGCCGATGGGGTCGGATAGTGGCGCGGGGGCTTGGGCGTCTGGCTGGTCACGATACTCTTCCTTCAACCCCGCTTGTACGCCCCTGCGCCCCTGGCCGGCTACCGCCCGGGAGCCTTAGCGAACGGGTTTGTCGCCATTGCGGCCCTGGCGCCTCACTGGACGCCCGCGACCGCCAGAATGGCCAGCAGACCGACCGTCATGCCGCGGACGCTCTCCACCGGTTCGACGTCGATCCATTCGTCCAGGGCGTGCGCCCGCCCGCCGGTCCCGCCGGAGCCCATGGTGATGGCCGGGACGCCGAGGCTCATGGGCACGTTGGAATCTGTCGAGGACGCCGACAGTTTCGGCTCGAAGCCCTGCAGTTCGATGGCGGCCACGACGCTGCGCACCAGCAGGCTGTCCGGATCGGTCCCGCCGGCCGGGCGATCGCCGATGACCAGGGGCTCGACGGTGATCTCGCCCTCGGCCACCGAACGCGCCGCATTCTCCGCCGCCACCGCCTCGTCGAAGATCGCCAGCAGCTGGGCTTCCAGCCGCGCCAGTTCCTCGGGGCTCTCCGAGCGCATGTCGTACTCGGTATAGACCTCGGCCGGGATGGAGTTCACCGAGACGCCGCCGCCGGTGACGCTGGCCGAATAGGTGGTGCGCGGGGTCTGCGGGACCTCGATCTGATAGAGCGCCGCCGTCGCCAGGGCCATGGCGGTCATGGGGTTGACCAGGCCAAACGCGCCATAGGAGTGACCGCCCGGCCCCCGGAAAAAGGCCCGATAGCGCTTGGAGCCCACCGCCCCTGTCACCACCCGCGAGGGGTCGGAGCCGTCGAAGGAGAAGAAGGCGCTGACCCGGTCCTTATAGGGCCCTTCGGTGAACAGGTGGCGCACCCCGCGCAGGTCGCCGGGACCTTCCTCGCCCACGGTCCCGACGAAGAGAATGTCCTTCTCCGTCACGATATTGGCCGCGTCCAAGGCGCGGATATAGGCCAGGATGACCGCCAGGGAGCGGGTGTCATCGCCGACGCCTGGCGCCATCAGCCGCGTGCCTTCCCGACGGACCTTCACATCGGTGTCGGCGGGAAACACCGTATCCAGGTGGGCGGAGACCACCACCACCGGACCGCCAGCCGGCCCCGAACCCCGCCGCAGGCCCATGACGTTGCCTTCGGTATCCGTGGTCGTTTCGGTGAGGCCATGGGCCTCCAGCATGGCCAGATAGGCCTTGCCCCGTTCGGCCTCCTGGAAGGGCGGCGCGGGGATCTCGGTCAGCGTGATGATATCGGCCACCGTCCTGTCGAAATCCCTGGCCAGCTGGGCCTTGGCCGCATTGAATTCCGCCGTGCCGGCGATGGCGCCAACGGGCGTTTCCTGGGCCCGGGCCCCGCCGCCCAGGGTCAGGAGACAGGCGACGGACACACCGGCGAGGACGGGGGCGAGACGGTCTCGAAGGGGCATCCGAAGGCTTTCAAACAGGGGCGTGTGGCTGTGACTCAGGCGCCATGATGCGCTGATCGCTTCCTCTGCGCACAGGTGTTTCGCCGTGCGGGTCCTCGAAGGCTCGCCGATGCGTCGCCTCTGGTCAAATCCGCGCGGCGGAGTCTAGGTTCGCGACTTCGCGCGTCGGGCGCCTGTCTAGGGGGACATTCATGCCGGAAGAGACCAGCGCCATTCAGGCCTTCTACGACCAGGTGACCAACGTCAGCGACTTCATCTGGGGAGGGACCTGGAACGGGGCCACGGTCATTCCTTTCCCGCCCATGGTCATCGCCCTGCTCGGCGTCGGTCTTTGGATGATGATCGGCCTGCGCTTCTATCCGATCCTCAATCTCGGCTCGGCCTTTGTGGGCCTGTTCAAGAGCGAGAAGCAGGCGGACGCCGAGGGCGACGGCAAAAAGGGCGAGATCTCGCCCTTCGCCGCGCTGTCCACCGCCCTGTCGGGCCAGGTGGGCACCGGCAATCTGGCCGGCGTGGCCACGGCCATCACGCTGGGCGGTCCAGGCGCCCTGTTCTGGATGTGGGTCACCGCCCTGATCGGCATGGCCCTGGCCTTCGCCGAGGGCTCCCTGGCCATCCGCTTCCGCGAGCAGGGGGCCGACGGCGCCTATCGCGGCGGCCCCATGACCTATATCCGCCGCGGCCTAGGCAAGAAGTGGGGCTGGCTGGCGGTGCTGTTCTGCGTCGGCACCCTGTTCTCCTCGGTCACCACCGGCAACATGATCCAGGCCAATTCCGTGGCCGACTCGATCCACGGCCTGACCGGGGCGCCGGAATGGCTGGCCGGCCTCATCGTCGCCGGCGCCGTGTTCGCCGTCATCATCGGCGGCATCAAGTCGATCGGCGCCATCGCCGAGAAGATCGTGCCCGCCATGGCGCTCGCCTATCTCACCATGGCGGTCATCGCCTTGATCATGAACCTCGAGGATCTGCCCGGCGCCTTCGCCACCGTCTTTGAGAGCGCCTTCACCGGCCACGCGGCCATGGGGGGCTTCCTGGGGGCTGGCATGATCGTGGCCATCCGGGCCGGCGTGGCCCGGGGCCTGTTCTCCAACGAGGCTGGCCAGGGCTCCACCGCCATCGCCCACGCCGTCGCCCAGACCGACGATCCTGAGCGCCAGGGCCGCTTCGCCATGATGGGCACCTTCATCGACACCATCATCATCTGCACCGCCACCGGTCTCGTCCTGCTGACCGTCCAGGGCGCCTTCCCGGTGACGGGCGCGGATGGGGTCACGACCATGCAGGAACATGTCTGGTCCTCAGACCTCAACGGCTTCGCCATGACCGAGGCGGCCTATGCGGCGGCCTTCCCACTGCAGATCATGGGGTTCTCGATCGGCGCCCTCATCGCCTCTGTGGCCCTGATCCTGTTCGTGTTCACGACCCTGATCACCTGGAGCTATTACGGCGAGCGCGCCGTCACCCATCTGTTTGGGCAAAAGCTGGCCATCCCCTTCCGCCTGGTGTGGGTGCTGATGATCTTCGTCGGGTCGTTCCAGGAGATCACCTTCGTCTGGCGTATGGGAGACATCGCCAACGCCAGCATGGCCCTGCCCAACCTGGTGGCCCTGGCCCTGTTGTCCGGCGTGGTCTTCAAGCTGGCCCGCGGGGACAAGACGGCCGGCAAGGACCACGACTGACGGGGGTTTTGCGGGGCTGATCGCGCCTTTTCGGGTTTTCCTGGCCGGCCACGCGCCATAGCGTGGCCGGTAACACAGGTAACAGTCCCGAAAGAGGAGTCCGCCTTGCAGACCCGTCGCCAGATGCTCTTCACCGCCGCCGGCGCCCTGGCCCTGGCCGGGGGCCTCGGTCGCGCCCAAACCGCCTTCGCCCAGAACGCCCTCAGCCAGACCGCCGCCGACGTCCGGCTCGACGCCCTGTTGGAGTCCTTCTACGAGGAGGCCCTCAACGATGTGCCCGAACTGGTCACCCGCCTGGGCCTGGACTCCGGACCCCGGGCGGCCGCCAAGAGCCAGCTCAGCCCGGCCTCGACGGCGGAGCTCGCCGCCGACCGCGCCAAGACCGCCGAACAACTGGCCCGCCTGAAGGCCATTCCCCGGGGCGACCTGACGGGCATGGACGCCGTCAACTACGACGCGGTGCTGTTTGGCCTGGAGACCACCGACGCGGCCAACCGCCGCTTCGTCTACGGCGACGAGGGCGCCGGCCAGCCCTATGTGATCTCCCAGCTCACCGGCGCCTATCAGGGCGTGCCGGACTTCCTGGGCTCCCAGCACGTCATCGAGACCAAGGCCGACGCCGACGCCTATCTCGCCCGCCTGGAGGCCTTCGCCACGGTGATGGACCAGGAGATCGAGCGGGTGCGCCGCGACGTGGATCTCGGCGTCATCCCGCCGGACTTCGTGATCGAACGCACCCTGACACAGATGAGCGGCCTGCGCGCCGAGCCGGGCCAGTCGCCCCTGGTCACCTCGGTGGCGGAGCGAGCGGCGGAAAAGGGCATCGGCGGCGACTATGGCGCCCAGGCCCAGGCCATCTATGCCGACAAGGTGCTGCCGGCTTTGGAGCGCCAGATCGCCGTGATGGGCGAGCTGGCCCCCCGGGCCGTCCATGACGCCGGGGTCTGGCGCCTGCCCGACGGCGAAGCCTACTACGAGCACGCCCTGCGCGCCTCGACCACCACCACCCTGACCGCCGAGGAGGTCCACCAGATGGGCCTGGAGCAGGCGCGTCAGCTGTCGGCGCGGGCCGATGTCATTCTCAAGGCCGAGGGCTACACCCAGGGGGCAGTGGGCGAGCGGATCGCGGCCCTGTTCAAGGACCCCAGATATCACTTCCCCAACACCGACGCCGGCAAGGAAGAGCTGATCGAGTCCCTCAATGTCATGACCGAGGCCATGTACAAGCGGCTGCCGGAATATTTCGGGACCCTGCCCAAGGCGCCGGTCGAGGTCCGTCGGGTGCCCAAGTTCATCGAGGCCGGCGCGCCCGGCGGCTATTACAACCAGCCCACCCTGGACGGCTCACGGCCGGGCATCTTCTGGATCAATCTGCGGGACTCCGCCGAGAACCCCACCTGGACCCTGCCGACCCTGACCTATCACGAGGCGGCGCCGGGCCATCACATGCAGCTGGCCCTGCAGCAGGAGGCCGACCTGCCAATGATCCGGCGGGCCACCTTCCTGTCGGCCTATGGCGAGGGCTGGGCGCTCTATGCCGAGGAGCTGGCCAAGGAGATGGGGGTCTATGAGGATAACCCGCTGGGCGAGGTCGGCTATCTGCAGGCCGCCCTCTTCCGCGCCGCGCGCCTGGTGGTCGACACCGGCATGCACGCCAAGCGCTGGAGCCGCGAAAAGGCCATCGAGACCATGTCGTCCATCGACGGCTCGCCGACCTCGTCTTCGACCACCGAGATTGAGCGTTACTGCGTCTGGCCGGGACAGGCCTGCAGCTACATGGTTGGCAAGCTCACCTGGTTGCGCCTGCGGGAAAAGGCCAGGACCCAGTTGGGCGACCGGTTCAATCTCAGCGACTTTCACGATGCGGGCCTGCTGTCGGGCGCCATGCCGCTGACCGTGCTCGAGGCGGTGATCGACAACCACATCGCCGCCCGTCGGGCCTGATCGACCCGATCTACCGCTTCAGGCTCTAGCCCCAGCTCTCCACGGCCCCCCGGCGTTGCGCCGGGGCGGCGGATGGCGGCTGGGCCGGGAAGGGGGCCGGCTCCCGGGCCGCCGCGCCGTAGAGCCAGCCCTGGGCCATCTGGACGCCGGCCTTGCGGACCACGTCCTCGACCAACTGGGTCTCCACCATCTCGGCCAGGGTGGCGATCTTCATCTCGCCGCACATCCGCACGAGCTGGCCAATGAAGGCCGCGCCCCGGCTGTCGTGCTCCAGCTCGCGGATGAAGGCCCCGTCGATCTTCACCACATCCACATGCAGGCGCTGCAGATAGGCCAGGGAGCTCGCCCCGGCGCCGAAGTCGTCGAGGCAGATTTCGCAGCCCAGGGCGCGCAGGGTCTGGAGCCTGCGGTCGGCGGCGTCGAGATCGGCCACCGCGGCGCTTTCGGTGAGTTCGAACATCAGCCGTCCCCGGAGCTGGGGATAGGCCTTCACCCGGCTCGCGACCTGGCTGACAAAGGCGTCCTTGCTGACCGAGCGGCCGGACAGGTTCACCGCCAGGACCAGGCCGGGGGTCCGGGCGAGCTTGTCCAGGGCCTTGTCCACCACGGCGGCGTCCAGGGCGCAGACCAGGTCCATCTCCTCGGCCATGCGGATCATCGGGAAGGGCGCGCCCTGGTCGCCGAAGCGGATCAGGGCTTCGTGGTGATGCAGCCGCGGCGGCCCGTCCAGGCTGACCACCGGCTGGTAGAAGAGGGCGAAGTCCTTGGCCTCCACCCGCCGCCCCAGGGCGCTGACGCGGGTCAGGGTCTGGGTCACCGACAGCTGGAAGGCTTCCCCGAGGGTGGAGGGCGGCGACCAATGGCGACCGTCGCGGAGAAACAGGTCCACCGCATAGCGAATGGCCTTCAGCATCTGGCCGGCGGGCATGTCGGCCCCGGCCCCCAGGGCCTGGATGACTGGGCGCACGTCCTGGTCCGACCTCAGGGCCAACAGCCGGTGAACCCTGCGGGACAGGTCCTGGGTGCTTTCGCCCTCCTCGCGCAGCAGGGCGAAGCGGTCCTCGCCCAGTTGGGCGGCCGACGCGCCGGCATAGGACTCCGCCCGCATCACCGCCGCCAGCCGGGCCCGCATGTCCGAGGCCTCTTGTTCGCCGGCGCCCTTGGCCTCGGCCTCGAAGCCGGCCAGTTCGATCATGGCCAGCTCGATCTCGAGGCCCCGCTCGCGGGCATGGGCCAGGAGGGCCGTGGCGGCGCTTTCGAAGGACGCCCGATCATGGAGGCCGTGCGGCCCCGGCCCCCGGGGGATGCTGGCGCGGGACAGGACACAGGACACCGCGCCGTCGTTCTCCGGCAGGCGGAAGGCCGAGAGGCTCGCCGCGCGCTCGGTCTCACCGTCCTGGGCGTGCAGGCGCACGACGACGGGGCCGGCGCGGCGGCCGACCTCCAGACCATCCAGAAGAACCGAAATGAGCTGACGGTCCTCGGCGGCGACGAAGTCCGCCAGGCGGGCGCCCTTGAGGTTGCGATCGGCGGATCCGGCCAGCGCCTCGCCGGCGCCCAGGGCGATCGAAATGTCGCCGGCAGCCGTCACCTCGATGAGAAGGTCGGCCGAGGCGAAGGCGAAGCCCAGCAGGCTCTTGGCATTCATGGGCACGGGGGCGCTCCGGATCAGGCGGCATTCTGTACGGTTGCGCTTAATGTCGCGTAATGGCGCTCCTCGAAGTCTTGCGGCAAGTTGGCGCAGTCGAAGACCCGCCGTCATCCAACCGACGCCGAGACGAGATAGGCCCCGCCCATGATCACCGCCCTTATGCTCGCCGCCGCCGTTTCCTTCCCCGCCGCCCTGGCCTTGCCCGCCGACTGCGACCTGGAAGCGCCGCACGGGCGCGACGGCTGCACGCGGGCGGCGGTGGACGCCCTGCCAATGAACGCCATCCAGGCGGTGGGCACGCACAACTCCTACAAGCTGGCGATTCCTGCGGCGGAGATGGCGCTTCTCAGCGCCATGGCGCCCGACATGGCGCGCACCCTGGACTACGCCCATGCGCCCTTGACCGAGCAGCTTGAGGCCGGCGCCCGGCAACTGGAGATCGACGTCCTCAACGATCCGGATCCGGGTCGCTATGCTGACCCGCTGGCCCGGCGGCTTGTCCCCGCCGCGGAGCCCTATGATCTGGAGCCCCTGCGGCGGCCGGGCCTGAAGGTGCTGCATGTCCAGGACGTGGACTATCGCAGCTCCTGTCCCCTGTTTGTCGAGTGCCTGGCGCAGGTGGCCGCCTGGTCCCGGGCCAATCCCGACCACGCGCCGCTGCTGATCCTGATGAACCTCAAGGAGGGCGCCGCCCTGCCGGCGGCTGGAGCGGTGACGCCGGCGCCCTTTGATGCGGCGGCCATGGACCTGATCGACGCCGAAATCCGCAGCGTCTTTCCCGCGGAGGCCCTGATCACGCCGGACCTGGTGCGGGGCGAGGCCGCAACCCTGCGCGCCGCCGTGGCGGCCGGCGGCTGGCCAAGCCTGGGTGAGGCCCGCGGCAGGGTGATGTTCGCGCTCGATGCGCCGCGCGCGCAGGTCGATCTCTATCGCGGCCCACGGCCCTCGCTGGAAGGCCTGGTCCTGTTCGTCAACATCGAAGAGGATGAGGACGCCTCGGCCTATATCACCCTCAATTCGCCGGCCGAGCAGGCGGAGCGGATCGCTGCGGCCGTGGCGGCCGGCCTGATCGTCCGCACCCGCGCCGACGCTGACACGGTGGAGGCGCGGGCGAACGATCCCGCCCGGCGCGACGCGGCCTTCGCCTCCGGCGCTCAGTACATCTCCACCGACTATATGACGCCGGACCTGCGGTTCAGCGACTTCCAGGTCGTCCTGCCCCATGACGCGGCGGCCCGCCTCAATCCGCGTCAGGGCCTGATCGAGAGCTCAGACGAGACTGTTCAGGCCGGCGGGCGTTCGGAGTAGCGGGGAAGCGCGTCGTCCAGCGGCCACCAGTCGGCGTGGGACTCGGCGAAGATGTGGAAGCCCAGGCGGGCGCCGGTGGGCGCATCCAAGGTCCCGGCCCGCAGCCGGACCACGCCCGGCTTGGCGGTCGCCTGACTCAGCAGCGGCGAACCGCAGCGCCTGCAGAAGACGCGCAGCTTGCCGGGCGAGGATTCGAACCGGGTCAGAAGGTCTTCACCGGAGACGAAGCGCAGCCTGGCCTCATCGACCGGAATATTGGCGGCGAACGCAGACCCCTGGGCTTTGCGGCACAGGCTGCAGTGGCAGAGCTGGATGTCTTCCAGCGGGCCGCTCACCTCGTAGCGGACGCCGCCGCAGAGGCAGCCGCCCTGGTGGATGGTTTGCGATGTCTCGCTCATGAGATGAGATCGGCCTCCTGGCGCCATGGCTGAACCCGCACGGCGGCGGGGACGTGCGGCGGCACGGGCTCGGACATCAACCGCTCGATCTCCAGGCGCGCCGCGCGCTCGCCTTCATGCCGCAGCCGCAGGGCGTTGGCACGGGAAATCACCCGGGGCGGGGCTGCGTCTTCCGGCGTCTGGAAGAGGCCGCGGCGGCCCGGCCTATTGGCGCGGGATGTCCAGACCGTCAGGGGAACGGAGAACACCAGGCCCAGGGCCAGGGGACTGGTCCAGGCCAGCAGCATGGGGTCCAGCAGGCCTGCCACCACCACCCAGGCGAGCCCAACGGCGGTGTGCCGGCGATGCCTGCGCCAGGCGTCGGCCAGGGAGATTTGTGGATCATCCCGCGTCTGGGCGTTCCAGCCGGAATCGCGGCCCAGCAGGACATCGACCACCGCCCGGCTCTGCATCAGCATCATCGACGCCGCCATCAGGGACGACAGCACGAGTTCGGCGACGACGCCGGCCAGGAGCCGCGTGGTCCCGCCATAGGCGCGGCGGACGCCGGCCTGGCCGAAGGCCATCGCAGAAGCCATGGCCTTGGGCGCCATCAGCATCGCCATGGTGACGCCGAACAGGACCAGGGCGGCCGATGGTGGTCCTCCCGACTCGTGGCGCTGCTCGGCCCAGACCACGCCGCCCAGGATCAGGAAGCCTAGCCAGAGCGGCGAGGTGGCGTAGGAGAGGATGCCGCGGGCCATGTGCAGGCGGCTGACCCAGTGCAGGCCGCGGGCCGGCAGCACGGCCGAGTGCTGGAGATTGCCCTGGCACCAGCGGCGATCACGCACGGCCATGTCCACCAGCGACGGCGGCGCCTCTTCGTAGGAGCCGTCCAGGTGGGCGGCCATCCGCACCGCCCAGCCGCCGCGGCGAAGCAGGGCCGCCTCGACGAAATCGTGGCTCAGGATGTGACCGCCAAACGGCTTGCCCCCTGGAATGTGCGGCAGGCCCGCGCAGTCGGCGAAGGCCCGGGTGCGGATGATGGCGTTGTGGCCCCAGTAGTTGCCTTCCGCGCCCGACCACCAGGCCTGGCCGCGGGCGACCATGGGGCCATAGAGGCTTCCGGCGAACTGCTGCATCCGCGCAAACAGGGTCGAGCCGTTGATGATGGTGGGCAGGGTCTGGATGAGGCCGGCCTTCGGGTCGCGCTCCAGCTCGGCGGTCAGGCGGACCAGGGTGTCGCCGCTCATCAGGCTGTCGGCGTCCAGGATGACCATGGCCTCATAGGCGCCGCCGCAGGCGGTCACCCATTCGGCGATGTTGCCGGCCTTGCGGTCGCGGTTGAGGGCGCGGCGGCGGTAGAAGAACCGGTCGGGCGCGCCGGTGCGGGCGCGCAGGCGCAGGACCCCGGTGGCTTCGGCCCGGGCGATGTCAGGGTCGCGGGTGTCGGACAGGACGAAGATGTCATAGAGCTCGGCCACGCCACAGGCGACCAGGTCCTCATAGATCGCCTCGAGCCCCGCCAGGACCCGATCGGGGTCTTCGTTGTAGACCGGGGCCAGCAGGGCGGTTCGGGTGAAGATCACGGGGCGGGGCCGCCATGGGGCGCCCGCCGCCCGCCAGGTCAAGACGAGGCCGGCCACGCCGCTCAGGAAGGCGAAGGCGATCCAGGCGAACAGGATGCAGAACAGGATGAGCATGCCGACATCTGCGAAGCCCAGGCCGCCAGGGGCGAGGATATCGGCCATACGCATCCCGGCTGCGCCGGTCATGGCCAGGGTCAGGCCGATCAGCAGAACGCGGCGAAGACCTACGTCGAGCAGCGGCGCCAGCCGGCCAGGACCCTGGTCCAGACGCTGTTCCGGCATGGCCAGGGGCGCGGGTTCCGGAAGCGAACGCAGGGCGGGATAAGGAATGCGTCGCCGCTCGACCGTCGCCTTGGCCTGCGGCGCGGTCTTCAGGCGGGAGGGCCGGAGGCGTCGGCGACGACGGCGGGTCGCCGGCCCCATGGCGCGGCTCAGGCTAGCCATCGACGCACCCAGACTTCGCTGCAGACGCCGCGAGCATTCACCAACCGGACCCGCTGTTCGATCGCCTTCGTCGAACCGGGCCGGAATTCGAAGGTCAGCCGCCAGCCGCCGAGGGCGGGGTTGGGCTTGACCACCACGTGGCGAACAGGAACGTCGCCCAGATCGATCTGGGCCTCGGGCGCGATGTCTGATCCCGTCTCGTCGAAATCGATCAGGACCCGACGCCAGCCGGCGTTCTCAGGATCGGTGTCATGCCAGCTTTCCAGCGCGGACTCCCGCCACTGACGGGCGCGCGCCAGGGGCGGCTGCGGGGTGGGTTCGGCCCCCCAGTGCAGCCGGTACGCCACCTGGTGGGGCTGGCCAGGGCGCAGGGGCGTGGGGGAGCGCCATTCGGCCAGGATATTATCCTCGGTCTCGTCCGGGGTCGGCAACTCCACCAATCGGACCTGGCCAGGGCCCCAGTCTCCCAGGGGCTCCACCCACATGCTGGGGCGCAGGTCATAACGCGCCTCAAGGTCCTGATAGGCGGGGAAGCCGTCAGCCCGTTGAGATAGGCCAAAGCCCTTGGGCCCATCGTCGGCAAAGCCGCTCGCCTGGAGAGATGTCGGGTTGGACAGGGGCCGCCACAGACGCTCGCCCGCCCCGTTGGCCATGGCGAGGCCGTCGGAGTCGTGGACCCGCGACCGATAGTCGTCGAAGCGCCGCGCCGTCTGCGGATCGAACAGGAACATGCTGGTCAGGGGCGCAAAGCCCGCCCGTCGCACCTCGGTGCGCGGGTGCAGTTCGGCCTGGACCTCGGTCAGGGTCGGCGCGCCTGGTGTGATGACGAACCGATAGGCGCCGGCCAGGCTGGGGCTGTCCATCAGGGCGTAGAGGGTCAGGCTCCGGTCCCGGCGGCCCGGACGCACCAGCCAGAAGGCGCTGAACCTCGGGAACTCCTCCTCCGGCTCGCCGGCCCCGATCGCCAGACCGCGGGCCGAGGCGCCATAGACGCCGCCGCGGGCCACGCCCCGAAAATAGCTCGCCCCCAGGAAGGCGGCGGTCTCGTCGAACTTGTCGTTCTGGTTCAAGGGATGGAGCAGCCGCAGACCCGCAAAGCCGAGGGTCGGCTCATTCACGGTGACGAGGTCGCTCAAGGGACCGGCGCCATAGCGGAACATGGCCGGGTCATAGGCTACCGGCCTGGCCACGCCGTCGGCGACCTCGAAGACCTCCACCTTCTCGCGGAAGCCGCCGCCACGATGAAAGAACTGCGCCTGGAAGGGGAGGCGCTGGTCGGCCCAAAGCCCCTGGGTGTCGTGAAAGCCCAGCTGCCGATAGGTGTCGTAGGTCAGGGCCGTGAGCGGCGCAGGCAGGGTCGTGTCGGGGCGCGCGTAGGGCCTGGCCGCCAAGTCTCGGGCCAGGACTTTGACATCATCAAAACCGAAGGTCTTTGGCGCGGCCGCAGTTAGCATCAGACCTGCGCCAGCCACCATGAGGTCGCGGCGGTTCAGGCCGCCGAAGGGGGTGTTGGGTGTTCCGGGACTCACGCCGGGGCTGGCTCCCTTGCCGTTGTTGACCGCGCCTTACTCAAGCAGGGCTTTGGCTAAACAAAGGCGCGAGGCAAAGCTAGGCTCCCATGCCGCGATCCTAAATTGGGTGGCGAGCGTTGATTTCGGGGTGATGGCGCGGCGGGAGGCGCCGCTTGCGTGCGCCTTAGGCGCGGCGCCCGAAGTCGAACGCTCCGCCGAGCCTGGCCACCAGCCGTTCGCCGGTCCAGACCTCGACGGCATGTTCCTCCGTCTGCAGACGCGCCGCCTGGGCCAAGGCCGCCAGATCATTAGGGTAATCGTCTTCAACCGTGCGGGAGATATCTTCCGCCGCCGTCACGATATAGAGTCTGTAGTGCTGCATATCACCCACTCGCAAAAGGAAAGCGGGAGCGCCTAAGTCTCCCAGTCGCCGACGCTTGGGTGGAGACTGTCCGGCGATGTCTACAACCTAGGCCAGAACAGGGCTTTTTGCCAATCAACTATCAGGTGAAGCTTATCGGCGACCTGCGGCGCCTGGCCTCGCTCCGCGTCTCGCAAAAGGGTTCGGCAATCGCTAAATAGGCGCCATGAGCGTGAACACCCTGTCCCCGCCGAACGCCTCCGCCGCCGACGCCGCGGTCGAGGCCGCGCGCGCCGCGGTCGGCCTTCCAGCCGGCGCGCGGGTGGTGGCGGCCATGTCCGGCGGCGTGGATTCCACGGTGACCGCGGCCCTGCTCGCCCGCGCCGGCTATGACGTCATCGGCGTCACCCTGCAGCTCTATGACCATGGCCAGGCTCTGGCCAAGAAGGGCGCCTGTTGCGCCGGCCAGGACATCCACGATGCGCGCACCGCGGCCGAGGCCATCGGCATCCCGCACTATGTCCTCGACTACGAAAGCCGCTTTCGCCAGGAGGTGATCGAGGACTTCGCCGACGCCTATCTGCGGGGCGAGACGCCGATCCCCTGCGTGCGCTGCAACCAGACGGTCAAGTTCCGCGACCTGCTGGACGTGGCCCGCGATCTGGGCGCCCAGGCCCTGGCCACCGGCCACTATGTGCGCCGCGCCTCAGGCGGCAACCGGCCCCACCTGCAGCGGGCGATCGATGCGACCCGCGACCAGAGCTATTTCCTGTTCGCCACCACGGCCGAGCAACTGGACTTCCTGCGCTTCCCCCTGGGCGGCCTGCCCAAGAGCGAGGTGCGGCGGGTGGCGACTGAGCTCGGCCTGGCCATCGCCGACAAGCCCGACAGCCAGGACATCTGCTTCGTGCCCGAGGGGCGCTACACCACCGTCATCGACCGCCTGCGCCCGCAGGGCGCTGAGCCGGGCGACATCGTGCACCTGGATGGCCGCGTGCTGGGCCGGCACGAGGGCGTGACCCGCTACACCCTCGGCCAGCGCCGGGGGCTGAACGTCGCCGTGGGCGACCCCCTGTTCGTGGTGAAGATCGACGCAGCCGCCCGTCAGGTGATCGTCGGCCCGCGGGAGGCGCTGCTGACCGCGGCCCTCCGGCTCAAGGAAACCAACTGGCTGGGGGAATCCGCCAGCTTCGAGACCGCCTGTGACGAGGGCCGGCCGGTGCTGGCCCGTGTCCGGTCCACCCGCGAGCCGGTCCCTGGCCGCATGGCCTGGGTCGATGGCGAGCCCGGGGTCGAGTTCGACGGCGCCGAAGAGGGCGTCGCGCCGGGCCAGGCCTGCGTGCTCTATGCGCCGGAAGATCCCGATCGGGTGCTCGGCGGCGGCTTCATCGCCGGCACGCGGGCGGTTGTCCCGGCGCAGGCGCCGCCGGCTGGAGCCTGACGCCCGCCCGGCCTATATCTGGGTCCATGACCCAAGCCTCCGATCCCGTCGTCATCGCCGCCTTCGCCCGCACCCCCATGGGGAGCTTCCAGGGCGCCCTGTCATCCCTCAAGGCCACCGAGCTGGGCGCCGCGGCGGTTCGAGCCGCCGTCGCGCGGGCCGGCGTCTCGCCTGAGGCGGTGGAGCAGATCTTCATGGGCTGCGTCCTGCCGGCCGGTCTTGGCCAGGCGCCGGCGCGGCAGGCGGCCCTGGGCGCAGGCCTGCCGCGGTCAGTGCAGGCCACCACCGTCAACAAGATGTGCGGCTCTGGCATGCAGGCCGCCATCATGGCGCACGACGCCCTGATGGCCGGCTCGGCCGAGATCATCGTCGCCGGCGGCATGGAGAGCATGTCCAACGCCCCCTATCTGCTGGCCAAGCATCGGTCGGGGGCCCGGATCGGGCACGATACGGCCTTCGACCACATGTATCTCGACGGCCTGGAAGACGCTTATGAGCCCGGGCGGCTGATGGGATCGTTCGCCGAGGAGACCGCGCGGGCCTACCAGTTCACCCGCGAGGCCATGGACGCCTTTGCGATTCTGAGCCTCTCCCGGGCGCGGACGGCCACGGAGACCGGCGCCTTCGAGGGCGAGATCGTTTCGGTGGAGGTCGCCACCCGCAAGGGCGCCGAAACCGTCTCCGCCGACGAGCAGCCCCTGAAGGCCGATCCGGCCAAGATCCCGACGCTGAAGCCGGCCTTCGCCAAGGACGGAGCCATCACCGCGGCCAACGCCAGCTCGATCAGCGACGGGGCCGCGGCCCTGGTCCTGACCCGGGCCTCGGTCGCCGAGAAACTCGGCCTGCCGGTGGTGGCGCGCATCGTGGCCCACGCCGCCCACGCCCATGAGCCTGGCCAATTCACCACCGCCCCGGTCCCGGCCATGCGCAAGGCCCTGGCCAAGGCCGGCTGGACCGTGGACGAGGTCGATCTGTTCGAGGTGAATGAGGCCTTCGCCGTGGTGGCCATGATCGCCGAGCGCGAGCTGGCCATCCCTCGGGAGAAGCTGAACGTCAATGGCGGCGCCTGTGCGCTTGGCCATCCAATCGGCGCGTCGGGCGCGCGGATCCTGGCCACCCTGATCGCCGCGCTTCAGACGCGCGGTGGTCGTCGCGGCCTCGCCAGCCTGTGCATCGGCGGCGGCGCGGCCACGGCGGTGGCGGTGGAACTCGTCTAGAGACCTCAGCCCGGGGAGATCATCTTCTCCGGGCGGACCACCTCGTCGAACTCTTCATTGGTCACATAACCGCCGCCCACGGCCTCGTCGCGCAGGGTGGTGCCGTTCTTGTGCGCGGTCTTGGCGATCTTGGCGGCGTTGTCGTAGCCGATCTTCGGCGCGAGCGCGGTGACCAGCATCAGGGAGCGCTCGAGGGCGGCCTTGATGTTGTCCTCGCGGGCCTCGATCCCCGCGACGCAGTTGTCGGTGAACGAGATCGCTGCGTCCGACAGCAGCTTGCACGACTGCAGGAAGTTGTAGGCCATGACGGGATTGAACACGTTCAGCTCGAAATGACCCGAGGCGCCGGCGAAGGTCATGGTCGACTGGTTCCCGAACACCTGGGCGCAGACCATGGTCAGGGCCTCGCACTGGGTGGGGTTCACCTTGCCCGGCATGATCGAGGAGCCCGGCTCGTTCTCGGGCAGCGAGAGCTCACCCAGGCCCGAACGCGGCCCCGACCCCAGGAAGCGGATGTCGTTGGCGATCTTGAACAGGGAGCCGGCGACGGTGTTGATCGCCCCGTGGCTGTAGACCATGGCGTCGTGGGCGGCGAGGGCCTCGAACGTGTTGGGGGCGGTGATGAAGGGCAGGCCGGTGATCGCGGCGATCTTCTCGGCCACCTTCTCGGCGAAGCCCACCGGGGCGTTCAGGCCGGTGCCGACCGCCGTGCCGCCCTGGGCCAGTTCGTAAAGCCCATAGAGGCTCTCCTTCAGGCGGCGCACGCCGCTGGAGACCTGGTGGGCATAGCCCGAGAATTCCTGGCCGAGCGTCAGGGGCGTGGCGTCCTGGGTGTGGGTGCGGCCGATCTTGATGATGTGGTTGAAAGCCTCGGTCTTGGCCTTCAGCGCCACGTGCAGGTGCTCCAGGGCGGGCATCAGCTCGCGGGCCACCTGCTCGGCGCAGGCGATGTGCATGGCCGTGGGATAGGTGTCGTTGGACGACTGGCTCATGTTCACGTGGTCGTTGGGATGGACCGGCGACTTGGAGCCCATCACCCCGCCCAGGATCTCGATGGCGCGGTTCGAGATCACCTCATTGGCGTTCATGTTCGACTGGGTGCCCGAGCCGGTCTGCCAGACCACCAGGGGGAAGTGATCGTCGAGCTTGCCGTCGATGACCTCCTGGGCGGCCTGGATGATGGCCGCGCCGATCTTGGGGTCCAGGCGGCCCAGCTCCATATTGGCCTCGGCCGCGGCCCGCTTGACCACGCCCAGCGCGCGGATCATCGGCTGGGGCTGCTTTTCCCAACCGATCTTGAAGTTGCCGATGCTGCGCTGCGACTGGGCGCCCCAGTAGCGGTCGGTGGGCACCTCGATGGGGCCGAAGGTGTCGGATTCGGTGCGGGTCGCGGTCATCGGGGAAGCCTCCAGCAACTGGTGTCGCGTCGGTTTAGCGAGGCCGGGCGAGACTGCAAAGCGTCTGCAGGCTAGAGAGGGGCATGAACGAGGGCTGGACCCATCATGGCAAGGTGCGCGCCCGGGAGGGCGAGGGCGCCATGGACGTGGTCGTCGATGGGCTGACCACCCAGGCCAAATACTACAAGCCCCTGATCTATGAGTTCTTTCGCAAGGCCTGGCGGGGCGGTCGGCCAGCCTGGGGCGAGTATGCGGTCGAGATCACCATGGAATATGTCGGCGACCCGCCCTGGCTCGACCTCGACAACCTGGCCAAGGCGATCCTCGACGCCATCAAGGGCTACGCCTTCCATGACGACGCTCAGGTGGCTCGGCTGCTGGTGGAGCGCCGGGCCGGCGAGCGGGAGCGGATCATCGTCCAGGTGCGGCGGCTCTCCGACGCCTTCGCCGCCAGCACGCCTGCGCCGTCAAGCGGACTTGGCCGGCCGCTCTAGGGCGAGCGTCGCCACCACCGCATAGGCGACCGCCACAAAGGCGCCGTAGCGGCCAAGGCTTTCCGGCGGCAGGCCGGGCATCAGGCTGTCGAACAGGATCATCACCACGGCCGCGCCCGCCAGACCAGGGGCGCTGAAGGCCGTGGCGGCCAGCAGCCAGCGGCCCCGGGGGATCCGCCGGAGCCGGGCGGTCAGATGGAAGAAGAAGGCGAGCGCGGCCGCCGCCAGGGCGGCGTTGAGGGCGTAGAACCAGAAGGCCTGCTCGATCAGGCCGCCGGCGAAGGCCGCGTAGAAGAGGGTCGCCGCCGCCCAGACCACGGCGCCGGCCAGGGCGAACCACAGGCTGTCTTCTTTTGACACTCGGACATCCCCCAACGATGCGATCTCGGGTCTCCCTGCTTATCGCATGCCAGCGTTCTTCGAGTGGTGATCGGGCATGAAAAACGGCCGCGCCTCTTGCGGGGCGCGGCCGTCCATCGCGAACCGACCTGGGGGGAGTTCAGGTTCAGCGATACTGCTGCAGTCGGGTGGTCCGCAGGCCGGCCAGGCCATGACGGTCGATCGACTTCTGCCAGGCCAGGAACTCCTCGGACGTCAGGCCATAGCGGGCCAGCGCGTCCTCCAGGCTGAGCAGCCCGCCGCGAACCGCGGCGACGACCTCGGCCTTGCGGCGGATCACCCAGCGGCCGGTGTCGGAGGGCGGCAGATCGGCCAGGGTCAAGGGCGCGCCCGTCGGGCCGATCACGTAGGGCTCGCCGCGGCTGTTGGTTCGGGTCTGTTGTTGTTGTTGCAACATGGCTTTACGCCCTTCACACCATCATCGTTGAGCCAGACCATAGTCGGGCTGCCATAACAGCTGGTGAATCGCGATAGTGAAAAACCCAGTAACCATTTGATCCCCCCGTGTACTGAAATGATACAGTTAGAGATTTCAGAAGGGATTAACCTTCGCTAAATCTCAGTTACGCCGCAAGTTATCGGCGCATACTGATAAGTTCATCCAGCATCTGGTCGGCCGTTGTAATGATGCGCGAGCAGGCTGAGTAAGCTTTCTGGGTGGTGATCAGGCCTGTAAACTCAGCCGACATGTCGACTGTGGAGTTTTCGAGGGTGGAGGGTGAAATGGCGCCGGCCCCGCCCTGGCCCGGGAGCTTGATCACATACTCACCGCTGTCGATGGTGCCGCGGTAGGCGTTGCCGCTGACCGCCTGCAATCCGTCGGGATTGGTGAAGGTGGCGACGCCGATCTGGGCGATCTTTCGCACCTGGCTGTTGTCGAAGATGGCCGAGACGATGCCGGCCTCGTCGACCTCCACACCCACCACGGTGCCGACCGTGGCGCCGTCGGGGTTCACCAAGCGGACGGTGGAGGCGTTGGCGTACTGGGTCAGCTTGTTCAGGTCGAAGGTGATGTCCTGGGCGCCGACCCCAAGGGCGTCATCCCAGCGGGGCGTATCGGCCGTGCCCGAGGCCGCCAGGCTGATGGTCGGGGCCGCGCCCGCCGCGCCGAACAGGGTCGTATTGGCGAGGTCGATGGTGCCGTCCTGGTTGAACATCACCAGGCCTTCGGCGATCTGGCCCGAGGGGCCGCCCGTCACGTCGCCGGCGGGAATGGCGTAGATTTCCGCGTGCCATTCATTGGGATTGGCCGACGAGCGCAGCAGGCTGATGGACACCTTGTGGGTGCCGCCCATGGTGTCGACGACGTTCATCTCGATGCTGAAGTCCGGCTGGGTGCCGGTCAGCGGGTCGGCGTTCTCCTCCCAGTCGGCCATGGAGCGGGTGGCCGCATCATAGGTGCCTTCGGCCGCCGAGATGGTCTGACGCTTGTCCAGATTGGCGTTGATGACCACGTTGGCCGTGGCCTGAACGGCCGAGCCCAGGTTCTTGACGTTGATCGAGTCCAGCTCGTTCAGGTCAGACGGGTTGTAACTGATCGTCCCGTCCGCGGCGATCGGCCAGCCCTGCAGGAAGAAGCCGGCGTCATTACGCAGGAAGCCGTCAGCGTCGACGCTGAACGAACCCGCCCGGGTGAAGACCCGCTTGTCGGCGTCCGTCAGGCCGGCGCCCTTCTCCGTGACGATGAAGAAGCCGTCGCCAGCGATGGCGAGGTCAGTGGAGGCGTTGGCGCTCTGGATCAGCCCCTGCTGGCTGATGTACTGCCGTGTCAGGCCCTGGACGCCGCCGGCGCTGTAGCGCCCGGTCACCGCCTGGGCGGTCACGATATTGGCGAAGTTCACCTGGTTTCGCTTGTAGGCGACAGTGTTGATGTTGGCGATGTTGTCGGAGATCGCGGCGAGCGCCGAGGAATTGGCGGTCAATCCCGACACGCCGGCGAGCATGGCGCTGTTGATACTCATGGGGGCTTGCCTTCTCTAGGGGTTGTGGGGGGCTTGGACGGACCCTTTCAGGACGGCGCTCAGGCCGCCTGCGCCGGGGTCTCTTCGTCGTCGCTGTCGTTGGTAGGATCTGGGGTGGTATCGGTTTGGGTGGTCTTCTCAGTGGGCAGGCCGATACTGCTGATCGTCTGCCAGAGCGCGCGGCTGCCCCCGATGGTCACATAGGTCTGTCCATCGATTTGCTCGACGGCGCGGACCAACCCCTGGATGAACGTGTTGTGGCCTACGGTGGCGCCGGCGGTGTCGGTGGCGGTGATGCGCAGGGTGTAGGTCCCGCCGTCAGGCAGCTGAGAGCCCAGGATATTCTTGCCGTTCCAGCTGAAGTCGTGCTCGCCGCCCTGGACATTCTCCAGGGCCTGGACGTGGACGATGGAGCCCTTGTCGTCGAGGACCTCGATCTTGACGCTCTGGGCCTCACGGTCGAGGCGATAGACCCACTCAGCCTGGCCCTTGGACAGGTTGGCCGTGTCGGTAGCCGCCCGGACTTCCTTGCCGATCAGGCTGACGGCGTCGGCGACGCCGTCGCCGGCCGAGCCCACCAACTGCTTCAGAAGGTCATTGGTCAGCAATTGCTGCTCGACCCCGGTCATCTGCACGATCTGTTGGGTGAAGTCGCCGGAATCCATCGGCGAGAGTGGGTCCTGGTTCTTCATCTGCGTGGTCAGCAGGATGAGGAAGGTGTCGAAGCTCTCGGCCAGACGCTGGGAGCCCGCATTGGTCCCCGACGTCGCGGTGGTCTGGGTGTTGTTGACGGTGTCGACCATGGGGCTTCTCTAAATCCGAAGGTCTACGCCGGTGGGGGACCGGCGTTGCTGGTAGAGGCGGGCGGCGACTGCGGCGGTTTCGGCCTCGTCGGCGACGCCGAGGGCGTTCTGGAAGGCGCGGCCCTGCCAGGCCTCCCGGTCGGGCGCCTGGTCGGCGAACCGCCCGCCGCCCTGGCCGTCCTGCGGCGACTGGAAGGACAGGCCGCCGGAGATGTCGAAGCCGGCCTGTTCCAGGGCCCGCTGCAGGTCTCCCGCCCGGCCACGCAGTTCGGCCGCCGCCTGTGGATTGTCGAAGGCCATGGCCGCGGTGAGCTTGCCCTGGGCGTCGATATCCACCCGCACGTCCACCCGGCCGAGGCCCTCTGGCGTCAGCTGGATGTCGAAGTGCGTGTTGCGGCCCTGCAGCTTGCGCGACACCTGGGCGGCCAGGTCGGCCACGGTGGCCGAGGTCGCCGCGACGCGGGCGGCCTCGCGCGCTTCAAGATGGGCCGCAGAGGTTTGGGTGGCCGTGGACGTGCTGGGCTGATCGGGGGCGTCAAGATCGGCGCCGGCGTCCGGGGTCTCGAGATCCGCCGGTGCGGCGTCACGCGCCGCAGATTCGGCCACGGAGGCCAGCAGGGCGGGGCCCTCGGGCTTGGAGGCTGCGGCGGCGGGATTGGGCTGCGCCGGTGAGAAGGCGTTGGGCTTGGCCTGTTCGACAGCCACGTTGGGCTTGGCCTCAGCCGTCTTGGCCGCCGCGGGCGGCGCCGACTCGTCGCTCTCGACGGCCGCGGCCTCGACGGAGTCCACAGTCTGGGTCGCCTTGAGGCTGGTGGCGGAGGCTGCGACGGCTGCGGTCATCAGCGGCTGGGCGGCCGTAGTGACCGCGGCCGGGGCGGCGGCCAGGGCGGTTGGGGGCGGCGCAGGCGGCGTGTCTGTCGCAACCGGCGCGGCAGGCGCCGCGGCGACCGATGTGGCCGCCGACCGGCGCTCCGGGGTCTGGGCGGCCAGGTCGCCTGCCGGGACGCTGAGCGCCGGCTTGGGATCGGTGGTCGGGACCGGGGCCGGCGCGGCGTCGGCCGTCTCGGCTGGGACTGGCCCCTCCGGCGTCCCCTTGGCGGCTGGGGCCGGCGTTTCAGCGGTCTCGGCCGGAGGCGCCTCAGGCTCAGCGGCGAGGGCGGCTTCGACCTCAAGGGGTCGCGCGGAAGACGGCGCCCGGGCGGCGACGGCGTCGATGGCGGTCTGCGCGCCGTCTCCTGTCACCACGGGCGGCATGATGGGCGCCGGCGCCTGGGCGGCCGCAGCCAGCAGGGCGGCCTCGGCGGCCATCGCTTCGGCGTCTTCCCCTTCGGGCGTGGCTTCGGCCGGGACCGCATCCACTGGGGCGGGCGGTTGCCCCTTGGCCCCGGGGACGACCGGGGCCTGGCCTTGCGCCTCGGGCGTTTCTCCCAGCAGGGCCGCCAACAGGGCGCCGAAACCAGAAGCGGCCGAAGCGCCCGAAGCGTCAGGCGCAACCTGGCCGCCGGCTCCAGAGACGGCGGGGGGCGGAACGGCGATAAGCGGCAGCGAGAACGACATCAGGGCCAGCAGGCTGGGCGCAGAAGCGTGTGCGCCGGACAGGGGGTGGGATGTGGCGCCTGCTGCGCCGGGGTGTTCGACACAATGCCAGCAACCTTCACGCCAGTTTCCGTGATGACGCTAAGGGGCGGAAAACGCTGATGAAAAAGATTGCGTACCTTTCGGTCGCCATTGCTGGCGCAGGCCGATCTTGCCCAGTCGACCGATCATGGCCCGGACGAGTCTGCCGCCTTTCAAAAGGGTTACCGAGCTTGGGCGCGAAAGCTGGCGCCAGATTTGCGACCCTTCAGATGTCCGTTCCGGGCCCTGAATGGGTCGGTATTGAAAAGGCTAGGGTTTTTCCGGACCCTCGCGTGCGCGTTCACTCTATGCCCGGCAGAATGCGCCGGGCGCCGCAGCGAGGATTGCCGGGTGGAAGGTGAAGGCCATGTCGCTGACAGCGGTCCTGAAGACAGCCAATTCCGGCCTGGTGGCGTCGCAGGTCGGACTCCGAGCCGTCTCCGACAACATCGCCAACGTCAACACCGCCGGCTACGTCCGCAAGACGGTCGACCAGCAGCAAATGGTGGTGGGCGGCCGCGGAATGGGCGTCGAGGTCTCCGGCGTCAAGCGGGTGACCGATCAGTATCTCCAACTGGCCAGTCTGAGCTCGGCCTCCGAGGCGGGGCGCTGGGAAGCGGTCGCCCAGTATATGGACAACGCCCAGTCCCTGTTCGGCGACCCCTCCGGCGACAGCTTCTTCTTCGGACGGCTCGACGACATCTGGAGCGCCTTTGCGGCGACGGCCAACGACCCGTCCTCCAGCCTGCTGCGCAGTCAGGCGCTCTCCACCGTCGAGGATTTCCTCAACGAAGGCGCGCGGATCAACAACTCCCTTCAGGACCTGTTCCGGACCGTCGACACCAAGATCACCGCCGACATCGACCGGGCCAATGATCTGCTCGACCAGATCAACAAGCTGAACGCCGACATCAGCCGGGCCAAGATGGTCAATGCCGACGCCTCGGGCTCGGAGAACATCCAGAGCCAGCTGGTCGACGAACTGAGCGGCCTGATCAACGTCCAGGTCTCGGCCCGCCCCACCGGCGGTCTGATGATCCGCTCCACCGAAGGGGTGATGCTGGCGGGCGACGGCGCAGCCGTGCTGGCCTATTCCCGCACCGACAGCACCAAGGGCTATATCACCGCGGTCACCACCGCGGGATCGGGCGTCAGCAAGCCCATCACCATCACTGGCGGCGAACTGCGCGGGCTGTTGGACCTGCGCGACGACAAGCTGCCGGGCCTGTCCGACCAGCTGGGCGAGTTCATGACCCGGGCCTCGGACGCGATCAACGCCGCCCATAACGGCGCCACCACCGTGCCGGCCCAGGCGACCTTGACCGGGCGCTATACGGGCCTTGACCTGCCCACTGCGGTCAGCGGTTTCAGCGGCGCCACGACGGTCGCCATCGTCGACAGTGCGGGTCAGCTGACCCGCCGGGTGGATATCGACTTCGACGCCGGGACCATGAGCGTGGACGGGGGCCCCGCGGCGGCCTTCACACCGGCGAGCTTCCTGGCCGATCTGAACACCAGCCTGGGGGCCACCGGATCGGCGACCTTCACCAACGGGGCGCTCAGCATCTCGGCCGCCACCGGCGGCGTGGCGGTGGACGAGGGCACATCCCAGAAGGCCGGGCGGGGCTTCTCGCACTTCTTTGGTCTGAACGACATCATCCGCTCGGACGGCGTCACCAACTATGACAGCGGCCTGTCCCTCACCGACGCCCACGGCTTTACGCCCGGCGACCAGATGGTGCTGCGGCTGGCCCAGCCCGACGGCAAGCCGATCCGCGACGTGACGGTCACCGTGCCCGCCGGCGCCACCATGGCCGACCTTGTCAACGCCCTGAACAGCAACACCACAGGCGTCGGGCTCTATGGCCAGTACAGTCTGGACGCCAATGGCGCCCTGGCCTTTACGGGGTCCGAGCCCTTCTACGCCACAGCCTCGGTGGTGCAGGACAACACCTCCCGCGGCGTCGGCGGGCCCTCCATCAGCGAGCTCTTCGGCCTGGGGGTCACAGAGCGCACGAGCCGGGCCAACCGGCTAGCGGTGGCCTCGTCCTTTATCGCCAACCCGATGAAGATCGGCCTGGCCAAGCTCGATCTCTCCATGGCCCCGGGCCAGCCGGTGCTGACCCCGGGGGATGGCCGCGGCGCCCTGGCCCTGGCCAATGCCGGTGATGTGGTGACGCGGTTCTCCGCAGCCGGCTCCCTGGGCAAGGTGGACATGACTCTCTCGCGCTACGCCTCGGAATTCGGCGGCTCCGTCGGTCGGGAGGCCGCCGCCGCCGACACCCGCCGAGACAGCGCGCGGGCGGTCCAGACCGAGGCCATGAACCGGCGCCAGGCGGTCGAGGGCGTCAATCTCGACGAAGAGCTGGTGCGAATGACCACTTATCAACAGGCCTTCAACGCTTCGGCCCGCATGATCCAGGCGGCCAAGGAATTGTTCGACGTCCTGACCAACATCGTCTGAGGGCATTCACATGGTGAGCCGCGTCTCCACCGGCGGAAACTACAGCGCCGTCCTGGCCAATCTGATCGCCGCCCAGCAGCGGCAGACCGACGCCGGGGAAAAGGTCTCGAGCCAAAAGAACGGTTCGGACCTGAAGGACTATTCGCGCAACGCCGAGATGCTGACGGCGATGCGCTCTATCGACACCCGCCTGGCCGGCTATACCGAGCAGAACAAGCTGGTGAACGACAAGCTGATCACCCAGGACTTCGCGCTCAACCAAGTGGCCGACGCCGCCCAGACCGCCCGCCAGGCGATCGCCGAAGCCATCGCCAGCGGCCGGGTGGACACCCTGATGCAGGATATGCAGGGCGCCTTCCGCAATGGCGTCGAGGGGCTGAACAGCCGCTATGGCGGCAAGTACCTGTTTTCCGGCGGCCAGGTGGACACCCCGCCGTTCTCGGCCACCTCGCTCAGCGACCTGACCATCCCGGCGACCAATGTGGCCGACTACTTCCACAATGACACCTTCATCGCCCAGGCCAAGGTGGACGACTCCACCCTCGTCAATACGGGCTTCCTGGCCGACGCCTTCGGCACGGGCATGATGGAGGCCTTCAAGGCGGTGCAGGCGTTCCACGAGGGGGCCGATGGCCCCTTCAACGGCAATCTGACCGATGCCCAGCGCACCTTCCTGGAGGGACAGCTGCAGGTCTGGGACAGCGTCTATAACGACCAGATCAACATCGCTGGCCGCAACGGTATGGTCCAGAGCCGGGTCGAGTCGGTGAAGGAGGACCTGGTCATCCGCACCAACAGCATAAAGAGCATGATCGGGGACATCGTCGACGCCGACATGACCCTGGCCATTTCCAATCTCGAACAGGCCCAGATTTCCGTTCAGGCCGCCGCCCAGGTCTTTATCGCGCTGAAGGAAAGCTCGCTGCTCAACGTCCTGAGATAGGGCGCTCAGTCCTCAGGCCAGACCGTCGCGGGTTGGCTGGACAGGCTGTGGAAGGCGACATAGGCCTGATCCATGGGGCTTCCGACATAGCTCGGCCGTGAGATCATGCGCTCCAGCCAGGCCTTGGCGGCCGGGGTCGCCTCCAGCAGGGCGGCGCCTTCCGACGTGCGGCCGAAGAACAGCAGGTGGGGCAGCAGGAAGGCGTCGGCCAGGGTCAGTTGGCGCCCCACCAGATAGCCGCCGTCCGCCGCGGCCTCGCCGATCAGCCGCATTTGCAGACGGAGCGGATCGCGGGCGGCCTGCAGGAAATCCTGATCGACCTCGAACCCCCAGTTGGGACGCACCAGGCGCTCTTTCATGAAGCGGTTCATGATCGGGAACACATAGGCGTTGACCAGGCTGATCCAGCGCAGCACCTCGGCCTGGCCAAGCGCGTCGTGCGGCTGGAGGGGCGGGCCTTCGAAGGCGCGGTCTATATAATGGGTGATGGCCAGGGTCTCGTAGAGAATGACCTCGCCGTGCTGCATCACCGGCATCTTGCCGAACGGGTGCAGCCGAAGATGGGCCTCCGAGCCAAGGACCAGGGGGTTCAGCTCGTAGTCGATTCCCTTTTCGTCGGCCGCCAACATGGCGGTCCACAGATAGGCGCTGCCGGCCATCGAGTGAAAGATGAGTGTCGCCATCGGTTGTCTCCCCGCCTTCGCCAGCTTCGCCGGCCTTGGAGGGCGTGGCCTTGTCCCGGATCAAATCACGAGGTCACGGGACCTGGAGAGAACATCTTGCGAACATAGAACAAAAAGCGTACGACTGAGTCCTGGCCGCACAGACGGGGATCGCCCCGGTCGGCCCGACGGAATCATGGGATAAGGGGTCCCCTCAAATGGCACAGTCGGCGTTGAAACTCGTGGGTAAAGAAGAAGGCGACAAGCAGCGCGCGCTCGAGGCGGCGCTGTCTCAGATTGATCGGGCCTTCGGCAAGGGCTCGGTGATGAAGCTGGGGGACAAGGGCAAGATCGTCGAGATCGAGTCCTTTTCCACCGGCTCCCTCGGCCTGGACCTGGCGCTGGGGATCGGCGGCCTGCCCAAGGGGCGGATTGTCGAGATCTATGGCCCGGAAAGCTCCGGCAAGACGACGCTGGCCCTGCACGTGGTGGCCGAGGTCCAGAAGGGCGGCGGCACCGCGGCCTTCGTGGACGCCGAGCACGCCCTGGACCCGTCCTACGCCCACAAGCTGGGCGTGAACCTGGACGACCTCCTGGTCTCGCAGCCGGACACCGGCGAGCAGGCCCTGGAGATCACCGACACCCTGGTCCGTTCCGGCGCGGTTGACGTGATTGTCATCGACTCCGTGGCCGCCCTTACGCCGCGAGCCGAAATCGAAGGCGAGATGGGCGACAGCCTGCCGGGCCTGCAGGCCCGGCTGATGAGCCAGGCCCTGCGCAAGCTCACCGGCTCCATTTCCAAGACCAAGACCCTGGTCATCTTCATCAACCAGATCCGGATGAAGATCGGCGTCATGTACGGCAGCCCGGAGACCACCACCGGCGGCAATGCGCTGAAGTTCTACGCCTCGGTGCGCCTGGACATCCGTCGCACCGGCTCGGTCAAGCAGCGTGACGAGATCGTCGGCAACAATGTCCGGGTCAAGGTGGTCAAGAACAAGGTGGCCCCGCCGTTCCGTGAGGTCGAGTTCGACATCATGTACGGCGAAGGCATCTCCAAGCTGGGCGAGATCATCGACCTGGGCGTCAAGGCCGGCGTGGTCGAGAAGTCCGGCTCCTGGTTCTCCTTCAACAGCCAGCGGATCGGCCAGGGCCGCGACAATGTGCGGGAATTCCTCAAGGCCAATCGCGATGTGGCCGACGAGATCGAGAAGGCGGTGCGCGGCGCCACCTCCAAGATCGAGGAAGAACTGCTCGTCGGCGGACCTGACGACAAGGACGACTGAGGCTTCTGGCCGGCATCCGTCACAGATGTCCTGAGGAGAGCCGGTCATAGGTTCTCCGCAGACAGCGTCGCGCCCGGGCCGGACGCCCCCGCCGATATGCGTTCGGTCCTCTCAGGACCCCAACGCGGCGCCTCGTTTGCGGAGGAGGACGCCCTGGCCCGCCGCCAGGGCGTCCTTTTTCTTTGCGCGCGCCGTGGACTCCCGTAAACGACCGGCAAAATTCCCCTGCGCGGCCGAGCCTGCGCGCCCTATATGCAAGCCATGTCCAGCCTGAACCAGATCCGCAGCACGTTCATCGACTTCTTCAAGGGTCGCGATCACCTGGTGATCCCCTCGGCGCCCCTGGTGCCGCAGAACGATCCGACGCTGATGTTCGTCAACGCCGGCATGGTGCCGTTCAAGAACTACTTCACCGGCGCCGAGACGCCCCCGGCGCCCCGGGCGGTGTCGGTTCAGAAGTGCGTCCGGGCCGGCGGCAAGCACAACGACCTGGACAATGTGGGCTATACCGGCCGCCACCAGACCTTCTTCGAGATGCTGGGGAACTTCTCCTTCGGCGACTATTTCAAGGAAGGCGCCATCGAACTGGCCTGGGAGCTGATGACCAAGGACATTGGTCTGGACCCCGCCCGCCTGATGGTCACCATCGCGCCGGACGACGAGGACGCCGCGGCCCTGTGGCGCAAGATCGCCGGCCTGCCGGATTCAAAGATCGTGCGGCTGGAAGAAAACTTCTGGTCCATGGGCGACACTGGCCCGTGCGGCACCAATACCGAGATCTTCTATGATCACGGCGACCACGTGGCCGGGGGCCCCCCCGGCAGCCCGGACGAGGACGGCGACCGGTTCGTCGAAATCTGGAACCTGGTCTTCATGCGCTGGGAGCAGTTCGCCGACGGCACGCGCAAGGACCTGCCTAAGCCGCAGATCGACACCGGGATGGGCCTGGAGCGGATCACCACGGTCCTACAGGGCGTCCATTCCAACTATGACACCGACCTCTTCCGCACCCTCATCGCCGCCAGCGAAGAGGCCACGGGCGCCGCGGCCCGCGGCGAGGCCCGGTTCTCGCACCAGGTCATCGTCGATCACCTGCGCTCCACGAGCTTCCTGATCGCCGATGGCGTCTCGCCCTCCAATGAAGGCCGCGGCTATGTGCTGCGGCGGATCATGCGCCGGGCCATGCGCCACGCCCACATGCTGGGCGCGGCCGAGCCCCTGATGCACCGGCTGGTCCCGACCCTGGTGTCGGAGATGGGCGAGGCCTATCCGGAACTGCGGCGGGCCGAGGCGACGATCTCCGAGACCCTGCGCCAGGAGGAGGAACGCTTCCGCCGCACCCTCGGCCGGGGCATGAGCCTGCTGGAAGAGGCCACGGCCCAACTGGCCGAGGGCGGCGAACTGCCCGGCGAGACGGCCTTCAAGCTCTATGACACCTACGGCTTCCCCCTCGATCTGACCCAGGACGCCGTGCGCGCCATGGGCCTGAGCGTCGATCTCGCCGGCTTCGATGCGGCCATGAAGCGCCAGAAGGACCAGGCCCGCGAGGCCTGGACCGGCTCTGGCCAGGTGGCGGCGTCCGGCGAGTGGTTCGCCCTGCGCGAACGCCTGGGGGCCACCGAATTCGTCGGTCACGACACCACCGAGACCACCGCCAAGGTCCTGGCCCTGGTGGATGGGGGCGCCGAGATTCCCCGCGCCGAAGCCGGCCAGACCGTCCAGGTCCTGTTTGACCACACCCCCTTCTACGGCGAGAGCGGCGGCCAGGCTGGTGACCTGGGCGAAGTCGAATGGGCCGGGGGCCAGGCCCGTGTCCTCGACACCCAGAAGCAGGCTGGCGACCTCCACGTCCATGTGATCGAGATCACCGACGGCGCCCTGGTCACAGGCGCGTCCGTGCGTCTGGCCCTGGATGCTGCGCGGCGCACCGCCACCCGGGCCAACCACTCGGCCACCCACCTGCTGCATGCGGCCCTGCGCAATGTGCTGGGACCCCATGTGAGCCAGAAGGGCCAGATGGTGGACGGCGAGCGCATCCGCTTCGACTTCAGCCACGGCCAGCCGCTCACCCTGGAGGAGATCGACAAGATCGAGGCCGAGGTGAATGCGGTGATCCGCCAGAACCTGCCGGCCGAGACCAAGAACATGGCCCCCGAAGAGGCCATCGAGGCCGGCGCCATGGCCCTGTTCGGCGAGAAGTATGGGGATGTGGTCCGGGTCCTGACCCTGGGCCGGGCCCTGGATGGGAGCGGCCCCTATTCGGTCGAGCTGTGCGGCGGCACCCATGTGGCCCGCACCGGCGACATCGCCCTGTTCAAGATCGTCTCCGAAAGCGGCGTGGCCGCCGGCGTTCGCCGCATCGAGGCCCTGACGGGTGAGCCGGCCCGCCGCTGGCTGCTGGACCAGGCTCTGGTGTCGCGCCAGCTGGCCGAGCAGTTCAAGACCCCGGTGTCCGAGGTTCTGGGCCGGGTGGAGGCCCTGGAGGCTCAGCGGCGCAAGCTGGAAAAGGAACTGGGCGACGCCAAGCGCCAGCTCGCCATGGGCGGCGGCGGGGGCGCGGCTCAGGCCGGGCCTGAGGAGATCGCCGGCGTCCAGGTGCTGGCGCGGGTGATGGACGGGGTCGGCGGCAAGGACCTGCGGCCCATCGCCGAAGAATTCAAGTAGCAGGTGACCGACGGCATCATCGCCCTGGTGGGGGTGGCCGAAGGCAAGGCCGCCGTCACCGTGGCGGTGACCGGCGCGGCCAAGGATCGCTTCAACGCCGCCGACCTCGCCAAGGCCGCCGTGATCGCCATGGGCGGGCAGGGCGCCGGCGGGCGTCCCGACTTTGCCCAGGGCGGCGCCCCCGATGGCGCCCGGGCCGAAGAGGGGCTGGCGGCCCTGAAGGCGGCGATCACCGGTTAGGGCCGGACGGTCGCGGCCTCAGGCCGGGGGCGTGCGCACGCAGGCCAGCTTGTTCCCCTGCGGGTCGCGGACATAGGCGGCGTACCAGCCCTCGCCATATTGCGGGCGAAGGCCCGGCGGCCCCTCATCAGCGCCGCCATGGGCCATGGCGGCTTCATAGAAGGCGTCCACCACCTGGGGCGTGGGGGCGTAGAAGCCCAGCATGACGCCGTTGCCGGCCCGGGCGGCCTGGCCATCGAAGGGCTTGCAGACCCAGAGCGTCTGGCCCTGGCCGTCGCCTGCGCGGCCATAGCCGGTCCAGCCCTCGAAGGCGTAGAGCTGGGTCAGGCCCAGGGTGGCCAGCACCGCATCATAGAAGGCGACCGCCGCAGGCAGGTCATCTGCGCCCAGGGTCATATAGCCCAGAACCGGGCCCGCATCCCCGGCGGTCGGCGGCGTCGTCATCTGATCTCTCCCATCCCATCAGGCCGGCCATCCGGCTCCGTGGAATAGAACATAACAGGAACATTCTAGCTTAGGAAGTGGGCCGCCAGGGTCATGGTCAGGGCGCTCAGCACCGTGCCGGCGATCACCGCCTCGGCGGCGCCGCGGGCGAACACCCCCAGGGCCCGGGTCTGGATGAAGACATTCACCGCCGTGGGGCAGGCGGCCAGCAGGGTGGCGACGGCGCGCGTGGCCGGATCGACCCCGCCGAGGCCCAGGACCACCCACACCAGCACCGGGGCGGCCAGGAGCTTGAGCCCGAGGGCGAGGCCAAGGGGGGCGAGGGCGGCCCGGTCTGGCCAGGCGCCCTCGCGGCCGATGAGGCCGCCCAGGGCGATCAAGGCGATGGGGCTGGCCGTGGCCGCCAGAAGGCTGAGCCCCTGGTCGGCGAGGCCCGGCAGGCGGGTCCCTGTGGCCGACAGGATGAGCCCGCAGACGGCGCCGAGCACAGTGGGATTGGCCAGCACCCGACGCAGGGCTGCGGCCAGGCCGACCGAGGCGGCGCCGGTCTGCAAGATGGCCACGGCCAGGCCCATCAGGACGATGAAGTCCACCGCCACCAGGGCTGCGGCCTGGGGTCGGACAGCCTCCCCCAGCACGGCGACGGCCAGGGGGGCGCCGAGGAAGGCGGTGTTGCCGATGGCCGCCGCCATGGGTAGGCCCGCCACGCTCTGGCGGGGCAGGTCGAGGCGCCGGGCCAGGACCCAGGCGAACAGCAGGACCGCGGTCAGGGAGAGCCCATAGAGGCCCAGCGCCAGGGCCTGGCTCATGTTTGGCGGCGGGGCGTCGCCGAGCCAGCGGATCAGCAGGGCGGGAAAGCCGATCCAGAAGGTGTAGGCCGACATCCATCCCCCCAGGCGGGCGCCCAGCAGGCCGAACCGGCCGGCCAGGGCGCCGGCGGCGATGATCGCGAAGAAGGGCGCGATGCGCGCAAGAAGGTCCAAGGCTCGAAGGTCCGACCGCGCCTAGGCTTCCGGGCGCTCAGGCAGGCGCACATGCACCAGAGTCCACTGGAAAAGGGCGGTGCGCTGGAAGGTCAGCACCGTCACCTCGCCCGGCCGGCCCGGAGGATGGACGGCGAACCGGGTGCGGTTGATCCCCCAGTAGCGCAGGCTGGGCCAGGGCTCCTTGAGGGGCGCCGTCAGGCGGCGGGCGCCTTGGGCCGGCGCAGGCTCGGGCGGCGCCGCGCCCGGCTCATAGCCGCGGACCACGTCATAAAGGCCGGCCGGCGTCAGATAGGGCTCCAGTCGGGCTGGGGCCGGCGTGAGGGGCGCCAGGGGCTCGGCGAAGGGCTCCAGCGCCCGGCGCATGGCGCCCATGGGGTCGCGCCAGATGTCGGGCGCCGCGGCCGCCTCGCCGGCGGCGCGCTCCGGCGGCGGCGGCTCCCGGACCTGATCGCGCAGGCTGGTGCGCAGGGCGCGGAAATCCACCATCTCGGCCAACCCCACCACGTCCTGGTCCCGCGCATTGGCCTTCAGGGCCCGATAGGCGAACCAGGGCGCCGCGGCGAAGGCGAGCGCGAACAGCACAAGACAGACGAGGAAGATCTTGAAGAGCTGACGTCTGACCATGGGCCGGTCGGGTCCCCTCGGCCAAGCTTTGCAGGTTATGGATCAGGCTTAACACGGCGCCCGCCAGGCCGCCATTTCCTCGCCCAGCAGGACGCGCGGAGCCCGACGAGGGACCGCGGCCTTGCCCCTTACCGGCGCCCCGCAATGATCAGGTTGGGCTCTTAGCCGTCGCACGTATCGCCAGTCGACGACCGCAGTGCAGAGGTGTTTGAACCGTTGAGACGGGTGGATTTCGGGCGTTGGTGCGGTACGCTCGAGCGCAGGTTGGCGCGACTCCTGCATTGGCGTTGCATCGAAAGTGTTTGCGCATGAAGCGATGGCTCTCTGGCGCTCTTCTCGCCGTCGTAGCGTTTGGCCTTCAGGGCTGCATCACCACGGCGCTGTACGTGACCAATCGCCCATCACAGTCCGTGCTAAATGAGATGGGACGCTGGTGCGCCCGCGATTCCGGGGTGCGTTGGCGGGGCGGTCGGGCCGAGAGCTTGGACCTGTGGATACCGGGGAACCTGAACCGTGAACCCGATCCGCACGCGCCACTGGCCGATGCTGAGCCCTATCGAGACTTTGGCTACGGCGAGGTGCTGCTGCGAAGCGGTATCGCGCGAACGGTGCTGATTAACGTGCAGGAGCGAAAGTACGTTGATCCGAACTCCGGCGCCTTCGGCCCAATGGTAGGAGAGCCGACAGGCATCTATCGGCTGGAACTCCGCAGGCCAAACGATCCGCATTGCGCGCCCTACCTGGCGCTCCGGGACAAGGTGGAGCGATGGAACACACCGGAACGGCGCGCGGATGTGGAGCGTCAACCTTGCCCCTCATACGAATACGTCGGCCCATTCGACGGACAGCCGCGGAAGGACATGTATGTGACGTTCTTCGACGCGCAGGCTGACGCGCGCGGTTTCACCCGCATGGGCGCCGTGCTCATCGTCGGCGGCGAAGTTCGCGCGACGGAAGTCCGCTACAGCGCGGTGAGCCCCAACGGAGCCAGTGAACATTCAGGTTGGTGGGGCGTGAAAGCATGCGCTTCCTTCGGGACAGAGATCGTCAGTGGGCCGCCGCAGCCATAGCGCCGGGCGAAGAGATCCACACTACAAGTGTCCAAGTTGGGTCGATTTCACCGGCGGCCAGTCTGCAAGCAGCCGGCCACTCGCCCTCGCTGAGGTATGTCCGGACATCAGCCCGGAGGTAAGACCGGTCGTGGCGCTCAACGGCCGCCGCAGCCCTGCACGGCCAGGCTCTCCTACGGCAGACCCGCTTGAGCCACCGAGCGAGCGCGCGAGGGGGGAGATCTCCACCACCTGACCTGTTGACCGGCCGATCGTCCCATCCGAGTTTCGCGCATGGACGTATCGCAGATTGAAATAGTACGGCCACTCGCTGGCGGCGGCGGTAACGCAACGGTCGACCTCGTCCGAGCCGGCGGTCAACTTTGGGTTCTCAAGTGTCATCGGCCGCGAGAGGTAGCGGCGGAACGGCTCTTTCAGAGCTCACTACGTGAGCATGGGTTACCGAACCTCCAGGTCGCAGACTGCAGTGGACTCCGTCCGGATCAGCTGCTGATGGAATACGTCTCGGGGTCGCCCACCATCGGTGGCTCGCCATCACTTAACCTCTGCCGGCGTTGGGGTGAGGCCATTAGAGACCTTCACGGCATCCGATCATCAGAGTTCCAGACGTTGGATGGCCAAGGAATGCCGGTTCTCGCGAGCTGGCAGGATTTCGTCGCAGAGCTGATCCACAAGGCCATTGATCGACAACGGGAGCGGGAGACAGGCTTGCCGGCGGGCCTCCTCGACAAAGCCGCACTCGGGCTGGCAAAGCTCAAGAAGTTCAACCCGCCAGAGTTCGTGCTGACCCACGGCGACTTGCACCTCAATAACGCCCTTAAGCGGGGCGGCGAAGTCGTCCTCTTCGACAAGCCGGCGGACGTCTGGGTGGCGCCTCGGGTATTTGATTTGTGCCTCATTTACTCCGAGGCTTTTCCGGGCGCCCTTTACGACGTGAACCGGCAGGGTGACGAGGCCCGGCTGAGCGCATTTCTCGAAGGGTATGGCGATCTGCCGCCTGAGCAGCCCGAGTGGCTCGAGCTTTTTGTACTGCTTCGCTCGCTGCGCCGGTACCCGAGCCCATTCGTGCCCGAGCTTCGCGCGGTCATCGAGGCTGCCCTGGATAGGATCGCGAGACTGTAGTGGGTGGCGGTGGAGCTCCCGGCCCTACTTGATCAGCCCATCTTCACGTGTCGCGAGCCAGTCGATACAGAGCTTCGACGCGTATTGGTTTCACCTGCCACTGATCGTTGGCACCAGCGACATTCTCGCTCGGGAATGTGCGCATATCGGCCGTGCGGTAAGATCCGGCTCTGGCGCCGAACGGACATCCATGGACATCGCGATCCCTCGGGGCCGCGCCGGGGCCGGCTTAGGTCGTCCGGGCCAGACCTATGGTGGGGTCAGGTCCACCGCAATTCGAACGATAGCCGCCTGGCGGAGCCTAAGCTTGGCTGGTGCGTTTGAGGCGGCATGGGGGCCCGGCTACACAAGCTTGCGCACGATCTGCGGACCACCTTCTGGGTCGTGCCCTCGGTGCTGGTCGCGCTCGGAACGGCGGCGGCGTTTGGGGCGGTGGCGGCCGAGGGGGCCGACTGGATTCCCGGGCCGTTGATGTCGCTGCTCTATGAGGGCGGCGAGAGCGGCGCGCGGACCCTGCTGGGCGCCATCGCCACCTCGACCATCGGCGTCACCGGCACGCTGTTTTCCATCACCATCGCAGCCCTGACCCTGGCGTCGAGCCAGATGGGGCCGCGCCTGCTGGACAACTTCACCCGCGACCGCGGAAACCAGGTGGTGCTCGGGGTCTTCCTGGGGTCTTTCGCCTATTGCCTGGTGGTCCTGCGTCAGGTTCGCGGCGGCGAGGACGACCTGTTCGTGCCCCGCCTTGCGCTGGGCGGCGCCATGGTCTTGGCCGGTCTCTGCGTGGCGCTGCTGGTCTATTACGTCCACCACATGTCGACGCGGATCAATATCGACACCGTGATCGATCTGGTGCGCCGCGAGCTGTTCGCCGCCCTGGACAGCCTGACGCGTCGGGAGCCAGACCCAAACAGCCTGGGACCAGAGGATATCGACCTGGACTGGTCGGAAGCCCGCCGGGTCAGCGACGGCCGCAATGGCTATCTGCAGGAGCTTGATGTCGAGGCCCTGGCCGACTGGGCGCAGGACACCGGGGCGCGAGTCCGCCTGTTGGTGCGGCCTGGCGACTTCATCGTCGCCGGAGGCTGCGTCGCCCTGGTTCATCCCCCGGAGACGAAGGGGGCCGAAGAGGCCATGGCGCGGGCCACGGCGCTGGGCGCCAAGCGCACCTCCGGCAGCGATCTCGAATACAGCGTCCGCCAGTTGGTGGAGGTGGCGGTCCGGGCTCTGTCGCCGGGCATCAACGACCCCATGACCGCCATCGCCGTGCTGGACCAGTTGGGCTCGGCCCTTTGCCGCGTGGTCGATCGTCATTTTCCCAGGGGGGTGACCATCCGCGACGGGCGGGTCCTGGTGGTGCGGCCGGTCAGCGACTATGCCGGCCTGGTCGATGTCTGCTTCGATATGATCCGTCAGAGCGGCGCCCATGCGCCCAGCGTGGCGATCCGCCTGCTGGAAATCCTCGCCCTGGTGGCCGAGCAGGAGCGCGATCCGCAACGGCTGGCCAGCCTGCGCATCCACGCCGACAAGGTCGTGTCGGACGCCCGAAAGGCCGTGACCAACAGGGAAGATCTGCGCGACCTGATGGCGCGGCGGCGCAACTTTGGCGCGGTCGCCGCCCATGGCGGCCCGGCGCGCCGCGCCGAGCCTTAGGGGTCTCGCCTAGGCCTGGGCCGACAGGGCCTTGTCGAGATTGACCGCCACCTTGTCGATGAAGCCTTCGGTGGTCAGCCAGCCCTGGGTGTCGCCCACCAGCAGGGCCAGGTCCTTGGTCATCGAGCCGCTTTCGACGGTGGAGACGCAGACCTCTTCCAGGGTCTTGGCGAACTTGGCCAGGGCCTCGTTGCCGTCCAGCTTGGCCCGGTGCTCCAGGCCCCGCGTCCAGGCGAAGATCGAGGCGATGGAGTTGGTCGAGGTGCTCTCGCCGCGCTGATGCTGGCGATAGTGACGGGTGACGGTCCCGTGGGCGGCCTCGGCCTCGAGGGTCTTGCCGTCCGGGGTGATCAGCACCGAGGTCATCAGGCCCAGCGAGCCGAAGCCCTGAGCCACCTGGTCGGACTGGACGTCGCCGTCATAGTTCTTGGCCGCCCAGATGAAGCCGCCGGACCATTTCAGGGCCGAGGCGACCATGTCGTCGATCAGGCGGTGCTCATAGACGATGCCGGCGGCCTTGTACTTCTCGGCGTACTTGGCCTCATAGACCTCGGCGAAGATGTCCTTGAAGCGCCCGTCATAGGCCTTGAGGATGGTGTTCTTGGTCGACAGATAGACCGGATAGTTGCGGTTCAGGCCATAGGCCAGGCAGGCCTCGGCGAATTCGCGGATCGAGTCGTCCAGATTGTACATGGCCATGGCCACGCCCGAACCCGGATAGTCGAACACCTCGCGCTCGATGACGTCGCCATTCTCGCCTTCCCAGCGGATGGTCATCTTGCCCTTGCCGGGCACCAGGAAGTCGGTGGCCCGGTACTGGTCGCCATAGGCGTGGCGGCCGACGATGATCGGCTGGGTCCAGCCGGGGATCAGGCGCGGGACGTTCTTGCAGATGATCGGCTCGCGGAAGACCACGCCGCCGAGGATGTTGCGGATGGTGCCGTTGGGCGAACGCCACATCTGCTTGAGGCCGAACTCCTCGACCCGGGCCTCGTCCGGCGTGATGGTCGCGCACTTGATGCCGACGCCGTACTTCTGGATGGCTTCGGCGGCCTCGACCGTGACCTTGTCGTCGGTCTGATCCCGATACTCGATGCCCAGATCGTAATAGGCGATGTCGAGATCGAGATAGGGGAAGATGAGCTTGTCCTTGATCATCTTCCAGATGATCCGGGTCATCTCGTCCCCGTCGATATCGACGACGGGATTGGCGACTTTGATCTTGGCCATAGGCGAGGCGCGCTCCGTGGCGGAATTGAGGGGTTGAGGCCGTATACAAGGCCTGCGCCGGTGCGCAAAGCCACGACGGCGTCAAAGATGGCCGACATGGGAACGTCGCATGGGCGTTCTAGTTAAAGCCGCGTGCGTGCCGAAGCCCCCCCACTCGGCCTGATTGGCGCCCCAGTCCTCGTACTGGTGGCGGAGCCGTGGGACTTCGAGTCCCCTGACGGGCGTGGGCGTCTGCGCGGACAAGTCAGTAAAATCCATGACTTCGCCCCAGACGGCGGTCAGGAACTGATCCTCACGATCGCGCCCATGACCCTGGGCGGCGCCATGGTTACGGCCTTGCGGGCGTTGGGGCTTCATCCGGCGCAGGAAAATCTGATCCAGCGCCTTGAGCGCCATCGGCCGACCGGCGTTCGCCTCTATGGACCGGGGTCCCGCTCGCGTCTGCTGGTCGGATCGATTCGGCGCCTGGAGGCGTGACCCAAGGGAAGCCCGAAGGCGTCAGCCGACGGCGCCGACCACGCTGCGGGCCAGGTCGGCGAAGATCGCCTCGCGTTCGTTGTCCGCCAGGCGGGCGCCTGAGAGGAAGACGGCGATCACATACTGCCGGCCATCCTCCAGGGTGATTATGCCGATGTCGTTGGTGGCGGGGTTCATGCCCAGGTCCGTGCGGGCCGTGCCGGTCTTGTGGGCCAGGCGCGCGCCCGAAGGCAGGCCGGCCGCCAGACGCGCCTGGCCGGTGGTCGTTTCGCCCATGATCTGCAACAGGCGGGCCGTGGAGGCCTCAGACAGCAGCTCCCCCCGGGCGAGCTTGGCCAGGAAGAGCAGGGCCTCGCGGGGCGTGGTCGTGTCCCGTGGGTCGCTCAGATAGGCCTCTGTTGCGGCCTGACGCTCGGCTGGCGGCACGGCCAAAAGGGCGGCGCGATAGGCGGCTTCGCCCTTCCAGGCCAGGCGGAAGGAGTCCATCCCCGCGATCTCGGGCTGAAGCTGACGCTCATAACGATCGACCCGCATGTCGCGGATGTCCCGGGCGCGCAGCCAGGCGGTGACGGCGCCCGGGCCGCCGATCCGCCGCATCAACACGTCGGCGGCGGTGTTGTCGCTGGCGCCGGCGCTCAGGGTCAGAAGCTCGGCCACCGTATAGTCCCGGCGGCCGGGATAGGCGTCGGCCACAGGGCTGAAGGGGGGCGAGATGTCTTCGTCCGTCAGGGTGATGGTTTCATCCAGGTCCAGACGACCCGCATCGACCTCGGCCAGGACGGCGGCGGCCAGGGGCGCCTTGAAGACGCTCTGCATCGGGAAGCGGTCGCTGCCCTTGATCGCCCAGAGTTCGCCGCTCTCCAGGTTCATCACCGCGGCCCCCAGACGACCGGGGGCGGCGCGGGCGGTCAGTTCGGCCGCTGTCTCATCCAGCCGTTCGGCGTCGAGGCGCGGGGTGGTGGAGACGGTCTGAGGCATGCCCGGTTCGCAGGCCGCGACAAGCAGGACGGCGGCCAGAAGGACGAGACGATGCATCGGCAAGGCTCCGGACAATGGGCGAGGGGGTTGCGCGCATCGTCGCTCAGACTGAAAACGCCACATGACCGCAAGTTCGCCCCCTGCACCAACCATTATCCTGTCCGCCCCTCAGCTGGCCGAGAACATCGGGGCCTGCGCCCGGGTGATGGCCAATTTCGGCCTGGAGGACCTCCGGCTGGTCAATCCCCGCGATGGCTGGCCCCAGGACCGGGCCTGGGCCTCGGCGTCTGGCGCCGACTGGCCGCTGGATGGGGCGAAGGTCTGCGGCAGCGTGGCCGAGGCGGTGGGCGACCTGCAATTGGTCTTCGCCACCACGGCGCGCCCGCGGGAGCTGCAACTCCCGGTGATCACCCCGCGGGAGGCGGCCGCAGAGCTGGCCGCCGCCGTGGCCGCCGGTCAGAAGGTGGGCCTGTTATATGGGGCCGAACGGGCCGGGCTGGAGACCGCCGAGGTCGCCCTTTGTCAGGCGGTGGTGACCGTGCCGGTCGATCCGCGCTTCCATTCCCTCAATCTTGCCCAGGCCGTGGCGATCAACGCCTATGAGTGGCGGATGACCCAGGCCTCAGGGCCGCCGCCGCGGTTCCGGGACGGACCGGAGCCGGCCGCCCAGGCCGCGATGATGGGCCTCTATGGCCAGCTGGAGGCCGAGCTGGACGCCGCCGGCTTCTTCCATCCGCCGGAAAAGCGGCCGTCGATGGTCCACAATCTCCGCTCGGCCCTGGGTCGGGCGAGCTTCAGCGACCAGGAGGTGCGCACCTTCCGCGGGGTGGTCACCGCGCTCTCCCGCGGCCGCGGCCGGGTTCTCGACAAGCTCGCCCGAGAGAAGGCCGAGCGGGAAGCCGGGGGCGATCCGGCCGGCTCGGAGACTTGACGCCGGGACGCCTTCCACGATCATAAGAGATCAATGATAACCTATCTGCGGTCGGGGAGAGCGCCATGTCGGGAACGGATTTGAAGACGGCCGCCATGAAGGCGTGGCTCTATGGCCTGCCGCTGGTTGAGATCGCCGCGACCCGGGCGCGGGGCCTATCCTTCGGCCAGAGCCTCAACACCATCGCCCATGTGCGCAAGCTGGCCACGCCCAAGCACCGGGCGGTGACCACGCCCAACAACGACACCCTCTATTCCTCGGCCCAGCTGGACCTGTCCCAGGGGCCGGTGACCCTGACCCTGCCTGCCACGGGCGAGCGCTACTTCTCCCTGGCGTTGATGGACGCCTACACCAACAATTTCGCGATCCTGGGGACCCGCACCACCGGGCCCAACGGTGGAACCTTCACCCTGGTGGGTCCCAACGAGGCGGCCGAAGGCCGCCATGTGGTCCGCGCGCCCACCAACCACGTCTGGGCGCTGGGGCGGGTGGTGGTCTATGGGCCAGACGACCTGGAGGCTGCGCAGCAGGTGCAGTCGGGCCTGGCGATCCAGGGGCCGGCGGCCCCGGCTCCGCCGCCGGCCGTCAAGCGCAGCGCGTCCTGGCAGGACTATTTCGCCGCTCTCGCCGATCTCATGAAGGCCAATCCGCCGCCGGTGACCGACCGCGCCCTTCTGGAGGAGATCGCGGCCCTGGGGCTGGAGACCGGCTTTGATCCCGCACGGTTTTCGCAGGCTGAGGTCGCCGAGATCGAGGCGGGCCTGGCCGAGGCCCGGGTGGCGGTGCGCCGGGGCGGCCTGACCGGCGACCACTTCATCGACGGCTGGTCCTATCCCAGCGCGACGCTGGGCGACTTCGGGCAGAACTATCACTATCGGGCAACCGTGGCGTTGGGGGGCCTGGCCGCCCTGCCGCCGGTGGAGGCGCTGTATATGCGCGCTCGCGGCGACCAGCCCCGGGGGCTCTATGACGGGCTGAAGGCCTACCGGCTCCACTTCCCCGCCGATCGCCTGCCGCCGGTCAACTCCTTCTGGTCGCTGAGCCTCTATGAGGCCACCGAGGACGGGCAGTTCTTCTTCGCCGACAATCCCCTGGACCGCTACGCCATCGGCGATCGCACCCCGGGCCTGACCTATAACGACGACGGCTCCCTCGACATCTGGATCGGCAGCGAAAGCCCGGGCGAGGATCGGCAGGGCAACTGGCTGCCGGCGCCGGCCGGCCCCTTCGCGCTGTTCATGCGCACCTATCTGCCCAGGCCGGAACTGCTGGACGGCGCCTATCGCCTGCCGCCGGTCGAAGCGGTCTGAGACGTCTTAACCCTGGAAGCCTTCGGGCGTAGGCTGGGCGGGGCAGGCATAGGTGACGATGAAGGTCTCCGGGCCGGCCGGCGTCTCCACCACCACCGAGGCGTCATCGACGGGCTCGGCGTCCTCAGCGCAGATCCGCAGGGTGCGTGCGCCCGTCCAGGCGATCCCCAGGCTGCGAACCGAGGCCAGGGTGGCGAAGGTGGTTTCCGCGCCGCTCACATGGCGCAGGCTGAGTTCGGCCCCCAGGCCGGTGCGTAGGGTCAGGCCGCCCCCGGTGAAGGCGACATCGAGCACGAACTGACCGTCCGGGCTGGGGGTCTCCATGTCGTCGGGGATCGACATCAGGCAGCCTGACAGGAGGAGAGCCGCCGCGCCCAAAGGCGCCAGGCGGCGGAAACCGAGACTCTGCTTCATCGAGGTGGAATGAGCGAAGCGGGCCAAGGTTGCCGCTTCGGCCGGCCGTGCCCCATGATGAGAGAACGTCGTCCAGTGAGGCGGCAAGACGAAGGCGTCGCGGCGATCCCGCCGGTAGCCGCCCGACTTCTGGAGGATGACATGGCCCATTCCGAAACGACGCCGTCGCGCCGCGCCCTGATCGCCGGTGGGGCGGGCCTCGCCGCCATGGCCGCCGGATCGGCCGCTCAGTCAGCCGCCGCCGCCGACCTCAGGACGCCGCCAGAGGGCGCCACCGCCATGGCCCGGGATGGTCGCTTCACCGGCAAGGTGGTGCTGATCACCGGCGCCACCTCCGGCATTGGCCGGGCCACCGCCAAGGCCTTCGCGCTTGAGGGCGCCAAGGTGATGTTCTGCGGTCGGCGAGAGGCCCTGGGCGCGCAGGCGCAGGCCGAGATCCGGGCGGCCGGCGGCGAAGCGGTCTATCGCCGCGCCGACGTGCGGGTCGAGGCCGATGTGGCCGCCCTGGTGGCGGCCTGCGTCGAGACGTTTGGGGGCCTCGACATCGCCTTCAACAACGCCGGGATCGCGGGGCGGGCCGGCGACATGGGCGCTGGGTTCGACTGGGCGGTCCACAACGACATCATGGCCACCAACCTCGAAGGCGTGATCCGCTGCACCAACCACGAAATCCCGGCCATGAAGGCCCGGGGCGGCGGATCGATCATCAATACCGCCTCGGTCATGGGCTATGTGGGCTCTGGTCCCATCATGTCCTACGCCCTGTCCAAGGCCGGCGTGCTGAGCCTGACCCGCTCCACCGCCCTGCAGGTGGCCGGCGACAATATCCGGGTGAACGCCGTCTCGCCGGGCCCCATCGACACGCCGATGATGGGCGGCGGCGCGGCTGAGGCCTCCGGCGCCCGCACCCCGGCCGGCCGCGCCGGCCAGCCCGAGGAGATCGCCCACGCCGTCATGTACCTCGCCGACAGCGCCGCCAGCTATGTCACGGGCGAGGATCTGCGCGTGGATGGCGGCGTGCGCGCCTGAGTCTTACTTAACGTCATGGTGCGGCGCCACCTGAGATTGCTTGCGGTCGGGGGATCATCCTGGGGTCCCCTGAAACGCAAAAAAGCTTATAAAAGCCCGTGAAAATCAACGCCATCGCTCTTCACTAATGGGGAGAAGACGCGTACTTCGGCTATGTGAGCGACCCGAATTTGTGCGGTGCAACATGCCCAACGACGTTAACAGCCTGCTGAAGCGGATCAACCAGACCGGGATCACCTACCAGGTGTTCAGCCGGCCTGAGATCCTCGGTGCGCCGGTGGAATCGCCCCTCGTTGAGGCGGCCGTCTTTGAGGCGCCGGCGGCGTCGGAGGCCCAGGACCCAGACCCGGTGATCGAAGCCATGGCCGCCGCCAGCGAACCCCCGGAGCGGTCGCGGCCCGCCCTGGTCTATGCGCGGCCTGCCCCGGAGCAGGAAGAGGCGCCTCGTACGCTTTTCCGCCGCTACGCCAAGGACGGTAGCGCGAGCGAGGGGGCGTCGGGCGAACGTCTGAGCGAACTGTTCCGCCGTTACGCCGACTGATCGGCCCGCGCGACGCTGGCGAGCAGTTCAAGCACCGCAGAATAATAGTCTTCCTCATGCACGCCCTGGCCGTGCGGGTTCGGTGATCGCTCGGGGTCGGCCACAAAGCGCGCCATGGCGGTCGCGCCAAGGGACATGCGAAAATCGGCCGTTTCGCCGGTGTTGAGATCGACCCAGGCCGGCGGCGCTGTGTTCGCCTCGAGATAGGGCCGCCAGAACGCAGCGGCGGCCTGGACCTGCGGGTGGTCGCGTAGCCCCGCCCATGCCAGATAGAAGGGCGCCCGGATGGCGTCGAACCCGAACCTCGGCGGCCGCGTCGGTTCCAGGACGCTTTGACCGTCGGACGTCCGCCGGGTCCAGTCCCCGGGCAGCCTCGGCTCGCCGAAGCGCGCGGCCCGAGCCTCGGCGAGGCCGTCGCTGATGATGCGGGACCAGCCCTCTTGAGGACCGGCCCCCTGGAAGGCCTGGAGCGCAGGCGCGACAAAATAGGACGGGTTGTACGTAAGGTAGTCGTCCGTGCGAAAGCCCTCCAGCCCCGGCGAAAGCAATCGCCGCCCGGCGATCTCCGTCACCAGATGTCGCTTAATCGCCTTCTGGATTCGGCCTGAGGCCTGGATGTAGCGGCGCTCGCCCCACCGCCGCCCAGCCCGTAGGAGGGCCCAGGCGATAAAGATGTCGCCATCGGTGGCGTTGTTGAGGTCGGCCACGGTCTCCGGCGCCCGGGGATCATAGCGCCAACTGAACAGGCCGTCCTGGCGTCGAGCCAGGTGAGCCTGGGTCCAGTTCCACATCAGCTCGAAGGCTGGGCGGTCGTCATGGCTGGCGGCGAGGAACATGGAAAATCCCTGCCCTTCGGTGTGGCTCACGCCGCCGCCGGTGGTGTCGAGAATGCGTCCGTCGGCGGCGAGGAAACGCCCCTTGAAAGCGTCCCACATCACAGCCTCGGGCGCGCGGGCGCAGGCCACCAGCGGAGGGCCGCCGCCCGCCAGCAGCCCGGCGCTGGCCAGCAGGGTGCGGCGTCGGGTCCAGAGCCCGCCCTGCGCGCGCGCCCTATCGGCCATGCAGGAATTCCAGGGGCATGGCGGAGTCCGACATCCGCCTCAGGGTGGTGAGGGGGCTGCCCTGAGCCTCGAACCAGGCGGCGTACACGCCCTCGAGCACGGCGGCGGCGCCGGCCGACCACATGATCCCATCGGTCTCGAAGGCCGTTGGGTAGGCCCCATGGACGATGGCGATGCCTTCGTCGATGGGGCGCAGACGTGTCCAGCCCCAGTCCACCTGGCTCCAGATGTCATTCATGGCGGCCTCGAGTTCGGGCAGGGTGTCCTTGGGGGACAAAGGCAGGCGCCCCGCCATGCGCCGGCCGACGGCGCGGAGAAACCCCAGCACTTCCTCGCGCTCGGCGCCCACGTGCAACTCCACCGCCAGGGCCGCCAGGAAGGCGCGCCACTGGACGCTGCAACGGCGGGCCGAAAGATAGGCCTCGTTGAGCTGCTGGGTTTCGGCCGCAGGGATGATGGTCTGCGTATCGCTCATGGGACGCCTTTCCCGAGAGTTTGTTTCAGATAGACGCTCGCGCGGGTCTCGTCGTAGTCGCCGAACCCGCTGAAGCCGGTTTCAAGCCCGAGCACCGCGGCTGCGCTGAGGTCGTATTCGAGCTTGGCGGCGGCCGAGAACCCAAAGCCGCTCTGGCTTCGGCTCGGATAGAAGGCGCTCACCTCTCGGGTCTCCCCGGCATAGAAGGCCATCTGGCCCTGCAGGGCGGGATCGTCGGGGAAGTAGGCGACGGAGTCCTCGCGATAGGTCTCATAGCCCGGCGTCAGGGCGACTTCGAGCCGCCACGGATCGCGCGCGCTGCGCAGGCTGATCGGCAGGGCCACGCTGGTGAACTGCTGGGGGCTGAAATACCCCCCGTGGCCCAGGCTGAACCGGTTCTGATTGTTGTCGAACGCCTGATGGTTCAGGTTCACCCCGATCTGGACCTGGGTCTCATCGCTCGCATAGGGGCGGACATAGGCGCCGACATTGACGTGGTAGCTCTCGTTGTCGGCGGTGAGCAGGCCCTCATATCGGCTGGCGGCGACATCGGCATAGACACCGGCGATGTCCTGTTCGTAGGCGAAGCCCACACCGGCTCCCGTGCGCCGCACCGCCCCCCAGACCTGGCCGGTGACCGGGTCCTTGGCGCCGGCATAGGCGGCCAGGCTGTCGGTCACGGCCCGTCGCTCGGCCCAGAGGCGGGCCTCCAGACCTTCGGCCAACTGCGGCGTCCAGCGCACGCCGCCGACAGCGTCGGACCGTCCAAAGCCCAGGGGCGTCACTCCCAGGTCCAGGGCGAAGGTCCCGCTGGTGTAGCTGACGGACACCCCCGCGCCGCTGGCGGTCTGGGCGCCGGGATCGATGAGCTGCGGATCGTATTCCCCGAAGACCGCGTCGGCGGCCAGGATGGGGTTGGCTCCGAACCGGGCAAGACTGTCGGCGCTGGCGGCCCCGGCGTCCAGGGTGACGGGCTCGACCACCAGGGCCAGGCGGCCCGAGCCGATCAGAGGCGTCGAGATGCTGGCCTGGGCCTTGAGTTCATTGAGCTGGCTTAAACCCGCCTCGCCGGAACGCGCCCGCAGACTGATCGTGCCGGTGATCTGCGGCGCGGCCCGCCGGCTGAGCTCGGCGATCTGCTGGTCGATGGCGTTGAGCACGCGGTCCTGGCCGCCCGGCGCCGGCAAGGCCCTCGCGGCCTGTTGCGGAACGGCGAAGGGGTTGAACGCCGTCGGCGCCTGCGGGCTCGCCCCGGGCCAGGCCGGCTGAACGGGCGCGGCGGCGCCCCAGGGGGCGGTCGCAGCAGGCGCTTGGGCAGGAGCCGCGGTCGGGGCTGGCCAGTAGAGTCCGCCATCCGCCGGAGCCGCAGCAGGCTGCAGCGCCGCCATCTGGGTCGCAGCCGGCGAGGGCAGGGCGATCGCGCTCGCCCACGGATAGGCCGAGGCCAGGACCGACGGCGATGCCGGCGCCGCAGCCGCCCAGGCCGGCGTCGCCGCCGAGAGGGGCGAGGTCAGGTTGCGGGCGAAGGGGTTGGGGCCAAGCCCGCCGCCGCCAGCCCCCACGCCGCCGGGCAGAAGCGCGGACCCGCGGGCGGCCATCTGCCGTTCGCGGATGTCGCGGGCCTGCTCCAGGGCGCGCAGCGCCGCACGCCGGTCGCCCGCCGCCTGCTCCACCTGCGAGAGGAGGACCAGGAGCTCCACATTCTCCGGCGCCTGGCCGATCGCCTGGCGTACGGTGCGCCGGGCGCGGGCGTGGTCCCCCTGGGCCAGGGCGGCCTCGGCCAGGCCGCTGAGCGCGCCGGGATCGTTGGGGCGAAGGCGCAGGGCGGCTTCGAAGACATCGGCCGCCGGTCCATACATCTGGCCGCTCTGGTAGAGCCGGCCCAGGCTGGCCAGGAGATCGGGATCCTGAGGGGCCAGGGCGTAGGCCTGGGACAGGGCGTCGAACGCCCCGGCCAGATCGCCGGCCAGGCGCAGCCGCTCGGCCCGCTCCGTCCCCAGGGTCGCCCCCAGTTCGGCCAGGCTGCGGCGGGCCGCCGGAGTCTGGGCGCCTTCCAGGGAGATGCGGCGAATCAGGCTGGCCGCCTCCACGTCGCGGCCGGCCTTGGCCAGCACGACGACAAAGCCGCGGTAGGCGCTTGGATCGTCCTCCGGCTCGGCGATCAGGGCCGCCTGGGCCATGGCCAGGGCCTGACCCTGATCGCCCGCGGTGTAGAGGGCCTCCGCCACCTGGCCGCGCAGAGAGGTCGCCAGGTCGGCGCGGGAGGCATAGGCCCGCAAGGCGGGCACGGCGGCGTAGGCCTGGCCGCTGGCGGCGGCCTCGCTGAGTTGGGCGATGGCGACGCGGGTCTCCAGGCCCTGGGCGAACAGGCTCATCTCCGAGGTGCGTGCGGCGGCAGGAATGCGGGTCAGGAGGGCCAGCGCCTGGTCGCCGCGGCCCTGCTGGTCGGAGAAGAGGGCTGCGGCGTACAGGCTCTCGGCGTCCCCGTGGGCTTCGGCGCCGGCCATCAGGCCAAGAGCCGCGCCGGCCTGGCCCTGAGCGTCGAGGAAGCGGGCGTAGTCGTAGCGGATCCAGGGGTCGGTCGGCCGAAGGGCCAGGGCGGTCTGGAAGGCGCTCTGGGCGCTGGCGGTGTCCCCTTGCGCCCAGAAACGTTCGCCGCGCCGGTGTTCGACGGCGGCCCGGATCTGGTTCAGCCGCGCCGGCGCGACGCCGGCCGCGCTCAGCTGGTTGGCCAGGGTGAAGCCTTCTTCGGTCTTGTCCTGAGCAAGCAGGGACTCCAGCAGGCCCACCTGGGCGTCGGCGTCGTTGGGCGTCGCCGTCAGCAGCCGGCGATAGGCTGTTTCGGCCTCGGCCCAGCGCTCGGCCTGCCGAAGGCTTTCGGCCAGGACCGACCAGGCCAGGGCGGCGTCCTGGGGACGGGGCGCTTCCAGGGCCTGGGCCAGGGTCTGGGCGCGGCCATAGTCGCCCGCGTCCAGCGCAGCCTGGGCCTGACGCAGCCCGGAGAAGAAGCGGGCCGAGGCGAGGGCCTCGCGCCAGCGCTGGGCGCTCGCCGGCGCCGCGGCGCTCGCCCGGCGCAGAAGCTCCTCGGCTTCGGTGAAGCTTTCAGCCCGTAGGCGAACCAGGCCCAACCCGCCCAGGGCGTCGGCGTCGTTGGGCCGGCTGGCCAGGACGGTCTGGAACCGCGCCTCGGCGTCGGCGGTGTCGCCGCGCTCCAAGGCGGCGAAACCCTGGGTCCGCTCAATCGCGACGGGATCGACGGCGGCCTGGGCGACGGCGCGGGACTCACGCGCCTGGGCGAGCTTGCGTGACACCTCGGCGTCGGCGCCGCGGGCGCTGAGATAGGCTTCAAACAGGCCGGCGTCACGGGGCGCGGCGCCGAGCCAGAGCAGCGCCTGGCGCCAGGCCTGGGCCGCAGCCGTCGCCGTCTGGCCGCTGCCGACGGCCAGCCGCGCGAGGCGGGCGATGCCATCCCGGCGGCTGGACTCGGCGTAGGTCAGGGCGCGGGCATAGGCCAGTTGCAGGCCCGCGTCCTGGGGACTGGCGTCGGCCAGGCCCTTGAGGCCGCGGATGGCCTCGTCGCGGCCGGATGGCAAGCCCGCCAAGGTCTCATAGAACTCACGGGCATTGGCCGGCGGGGGCGAACCGCCGCCAAAGGCGCGGCGATAGGCGGCGACGGCGGCCTGGGTCTGGCCGGCCTGGGCCAGTCGGCGGGCCTCGGGCAGATCCCGGGCTTCGGCTTGCCGGCGTTGGGCGCCCTGGGCCAGGGTCGCCAAGCGCGGATCGTTGGGCGCGGCCGCCCGCAGGCGCGCCGCCCAACGTTGGGCGGTGGCGGCGTCGCCATCCTCGGCGGCGTAGCGGGCCAGGGCGGCCAGGGCGTCGGCGTTCCGCGGATCGGCGACCAGGGCGCGCTCCAGGGCCTGCTGGGCGAGATCGGCCCGCCCGCGCTCGCGCCAGAAGGCGGCCTGGCGGACAAGGGTGGCGACCGCCTCCTGCGAGGTCTGAGCCGATGCGGGCGCGGCGACGGCCAAGGCGACGCCCGCCGCGCCAGCTAACAGCCAAGTGGAAAGGCGATGAAAGGTCATTGGTCGGCCATGGCTCCGAGGCGCCTGCGCTCGTGGCGGCGCATGGCGAACGTCAGGGGGACGGAAACGATGATGGCGGCCAGGACGAGCCCCAGGGCCATCAGAACGGGATAGCGGCTCAGCCACCAGAAGATCCGGTAGCCCCAGGCCATGTCGCCGGCCTGGAAGGTGGCGCCGACCTTGAAGGCGTTCAGGCCCTCGCCAGTGCCGACCACTAGGTCCCCGGCCACCCGCGCATTGACCTCCGAATCGTCCAGCCCCTGGGCGATGGCCAGGATCTGTTCCGGCCTGTCGGAGAGGAGGGCGACAACCACGCGGCCCTGGCCAAAGGGTGAGCCGAAGCTCATCAGGCCGGAGAACGGGCCGGATTCGACCAGCAGGCTCGCGGCGCGCTGGCGGCTGTCGGCGTCATCCCGGCCGATGAATGTCCCCCAGGTGGAGAACAGCCGCCGCGCCCAGTCCTGGACCCGAAGGGTCAGGCGCCCCTGGCCCATCTCTATAGGCGCAGCAGCGCTGAGATCAGCGTTCTCGGCCAGCAGGCTCAACGGTCCGATCATCAGAATGTCCCGGTTGCGCAGCGTTTCGACGTCGTCGGGGCTCGCCAGGTGGACCCGGGTGACGGGCGCGCCGGTGGCGTCCCCAAACCTGGCCATCAGATGGAGATATGCGCCCAGTTCGGCTGGCGACGGCCGCGCCGACAGCAGCACGACGGTCTGGTCGAGGTCGGCCATCCGGGTGAACGGGAAGCCGGCGCTGGCGAAATAGGCCAGGTTGGGCAGGCTGGTGAGGTGGTGGGCGCCGGTCAGGTCCAGCTCGGTGTCTGGATCGATGCCGCTGCGGACATTGGTGGGCAGTTGGCCTTCGCAGGCGCCCGTCTTGCGGGCCTTCAGGTCGAAATAGAACTGCAGCTCATTGCTGCCGAACAGATTGTAGGCCGGCAGGCTGATGGTCGTTTCGTTGCGCACGAAGGGCGTCAACAGGCGGTGGCGCCAGCCCGCGGCCTCGGCGGCCTGGTTCAGGCGCAGCGAGCGGAGGTACTGGCCGTTCACCGACACGTCCAGGCGCGAGGCGCTCCGGTCGATCCAGGGGCCCATGGGATAGCGGTAACGTAGCCGGAGCGGCGCGGCGCTCTGCGGCCAGAAGAGCAGGTCCGGCGGCAGGCGGAACGAGGCCCGAACCGGGCCTGGGGGCAGGCCATCGGCGTGAAGCAGGGCCGGGTCCATGATTTCGCCCAGCTTGACGGGGCGTTCGGTGGTGATCCAGCGCGGCGCGTCATAGGCTGCGCGGGTGGGAACGGTCGGCGGGCCGAGGCTCGCGCTGGCCCCGCTGAGGCCAGGGGCGCCGAGGGACAGGGTCAGGGCGGCCTGGCGCAGCTCCATCGGGTCGCGGCCCAGGACGAGCAGCAGGCGGCGGCTGGTATCCAGCGGATTGGCGATCACCGCCACGGTCGGTCCATTGATCGGCGGCAGCTCAAGGCCGAGCGCCCCGCTGTTGGCCAGGGCGAACACCACACCGTCGCCGGCAGGAAGCTGATCGATGAGCACCGGGAAGCGGAAACCGCGATAGCTGGCCTGGAGACCGAAATAGGAGGCCAGGGCCCCGGCGGCCTGGATCGCCTGGCGTCCCGGCGCGCCGACGAACACGAAGGGCAGCTCAAGGCGCCGGTCGGCATTGTCGAAAAACGGCGCGGGAAAGCGCGCCAGGTTGGGGGGCGCCGGCAGCCGCTCGATGTCCAGTTCCAGCACTGAGGCGTTGCTGATCACCGCCCAGAGCGAGGAGTGCAGCGGGTCTTCGCAGTCGCGGGTGTAGTGGCCGGCGAAGCGCAGGTTAAGTCTGTTCTCGACCAGGAACAGGGCTGGATTGAGCTCCAGTGACAACCGGGCGCCGCCGGCCGTGCTGGCCGCCAGGGGCGCGGTGGCCACGACCTCGTCATTGATCAGCACGGTGAGATGGCTGAGGTCCTCCAGCAGGGCCGGGGAGTGGGCATAGGCCAGGGTCAGACGCGCGCCGGTGACCACCTCGTCGGCGCCCAGGCGGAACGGGATGCCGGCCTGGCCGTCCACTGAAACCAGTCGCAGGGGTTGGTCGACGCCGAGATCTCGAAGGGTCAGGCGGAGCGTCTGCGCCCCGGGTCCAGGCGTCGCCGCCATGGGCTGGGCCGCCAGGGCCGGCGCGCTCGCATCCTGCGCCTTGGCCTCCGAGGCCTGCATGGTCACCCCCAGGCAGGCGGCGAGCGCCACCACCGCCCCCGTGGATCGAGCCCGCCGCAACGGGCGCTGCGGCGCAGGTCCCGGCTGGCGGTGGCCGCCCCGGTGGAACAGACTGAGACTGGCCTGGAGAATGCTGAGGAGCGCTGCGAAGGGGTTGGCCGGCGGGGGCTTGGAGGCCGGCTGCCAGGCGTCGGCGCGACCCATCACGGCGGCCACGAGTTCGCGCCGCTGGTCCAGGGGGATGTCGAGGAACTGCGCCCGCAGGGTGGGGCCAGGCGGGCCAACCACCTTGGTCGGCAGGTTGACCCACCGGTCGCCGCAGAGAATTTCGGTTCTCGCCAGGCTCTCGGCCGTCACGGCGTCGCCCACGGCCGGGGCGGAAAAGCCGCCCATGGACACTTCGCTCGTCGTGGTCTCCACCACCTCGCCGCCGCGAAGGGTCAGGCGCACCGGCAGTTGGGCGCCGACCCGCACGAAGGCTCGCAACTGGCGCGTTTCGCGACCGACCGCCAGGGCGACCAGCAGGATCAGCAGGCTGAAGGCCGACCAGGTGGTGTTGAGCAGCAGGGTTCCGAGGTTGACCTCGTATCGATCGGGCCAGGCCAGCTTGCCGAACCCCATGGCGACGCCGGCGATCAGCAGGCTGGCCGCCAGCAGATGGGGCCACATGAGGCGGATATCGAAATAGGCCCGTTCCAGGATTCCGCCCTTGTCGGTCACGTTGAACTTGCCTCTTCGGGGATCGATCAGGGTCTGGAGCGTCGGCTTGATCAGATGGAAGGCCAGCAGGCTCTCATAGACCTCTCCCCAGAAGGCCCGGCGGTCCTTGCCCTGGATGCGGTTGGCCACGCCGATCGAAAGGATCAGATGGGGCGCCGCATAGGCTGCGATCATCGAGGCGGCGGCCTGGATGACGTTCTGACCCAACAGCAGGAAGGCGAGCGGCGAGGTCAGGAACACCACGCGCGGCAGCGGAAACATGAAGTGGAGCATGGCGTTGGCGTAGCAAAGCCGCTGACCCAGGCTCAGGCCGGGGCCGAACAGCGGATTGTCCACGCGGAAGATCTGCAGCATGCCCCGGGCCCAGCGGGCCCGCTGGCCGATGTGCAAGGCCAGACGCTCGGTGGCCAGGCCGGAGGCCAGGCGGATGTCGAGATAGGCGGTGTTCCAGCCGAGGCGCTGCAGCTTCAGGGCCGTGTGGGCGTCTTCCGTGACCGTTTCACCGGCGAAACCGTTGGTCTCATCCAAGGCCGCCCGGCGGATCAGCGCGCAGGAACCGCAGAAGAAGGCGGCGTTCCAGAAGTCGTTGCCCGGCTGTACGGCCCCATAGAACAGCGCGCCCTCGTCCGGCACGTCCTTCATGGTCACCAGATTTCGCTGCACCGGATCGGGGGAGTAGAAGTGGTGCGGTGTCTGCAGCAGGGCCAGACGCGCATCTTCCTGAAACCATCCGGCCGTCATCTGCAGAAAGGCGCGGGTAGGAATGTGGTCGGCGTCGAAGATGCAGACCAGGTCGGCGCGGGTCTGCTTCAGCGCATTGTTGAGGTTGCCGGCCTTGGCGTGGAGATTGTCAGGGCGGGTGACGTAATTGACCCCGACGCTTTCGGCGAAGGCCTTGAACTCTGGCCGCCGACCGTCGTCCAGCAGGTGAACGGTGAATCGCTCGGGGGGGTAGTCCATGGCCAGGGCCGCTAGGACCGTGTCCCGGACGATCTGCAGGCTCTCATTATAGGTGGGGATCATCACGTCGATGCTCGGCCAGTCGGCCGGGCCGCCGCCGAGCGCCCGCACCGGCCGCCGCAGGGGCCAGGTGGTCTGGACATAGCCCAGCACCAGGATCAGCCAGGCATAGACCTCCGCCAGGTAGAGGCCGATCCCCAGGACGGCGCCCAGGGGATTGAGGAAGTCCAGGGTTTCTGTGGTGCGCCACACCATGTAACGCGTGCTGATCGCCAGGGAGATCAGGCATAGGGCGATTGTCGCGCCCCGGGACGCGTTGCGGCTGAGGATCAGGGCCGCCACCAGGGTCGCAATCCCGAAGATGATCTGACCTTGGAGAGGCAGCGGGGTGAAAATTGCCGCGCCCATGGCCAAGGGACCGATGATCAGGGCCGCGCCCAAAAAGATACCGCGTGCAACGTTCATGAGCGGCAATTTACTTCGTCATCTTTAGAATAAGCGACGAAGTGAATGCTCATTTTGAGCTATGGAATGAACTGGTCGGGACTTGGGGTCGGGTTACCAGTTAAATCGCCAACCGCAGACAATATGATACTTATGGTACGGCTGAGCTTGTTGCGATTATGGTTATCGACATCTTCCTGAACATAGTAAACGTGACGTGAAGCCGCAGGGCCCGCTCTCAAAATACACGTCTTGATCGGAGCTTGGGGAGCCGGCGCCCGCAATGGTGGCGCTGGCTCGCCCGTGGGGACGTCTTGATCCTGTGGATAAGTTGGACCTAGGGTTTCGGCGGGGGCGATCATGAAGACCATCGCAGTCATTTCCCGCAAAGGCGGCGCCGGTAAGACCACGGTGGCCGTGAATCTGGCGGCGGCGCTGCGCGAGCGGGGCGCTCGCGCCGTACTGGCCGACGCCGATCCCCTGCGATCCTCCAGTGAGGCGCTGCGGGCCCATAGCCTGTCAGTGGTGGAGACCTCGGCCTCCAAGCTGTTCGCCCTGACCACGGCCTCCCGACGCAGCGGCGGAGATCTGCTGATCATCGATACGCCGGCCGCCCCGGAGGGTGACGTCGTCGCCGCCATCAAGGTGGCCGATCTCTGCCTGGTGGTCAGCCGCCCCACCTATCTCGATGTGGCGGCGGCCCTGAAGACCCTGGAACTCCTGCGCCAGCTTCGGGCCAGCGGGCTGATCGTCCTGAACCAGTGTCCCTCGGCGCGGCAGGGCCGCGAACCCAACCAAGTGTCCTCGACCCTGGACGCCCTGCGCTTCGCCGGCGTCCCCGTGGCCGCCGCGCCCCTTCGGGTGCGCCAGGCCTATCAGTCGGCCCTGTCGGAGGGACAGGGGGTCACCGAATGGGAGCCCCGGGGCCAGGCCGCCGCCGAGGTCCGGGCCTTGGCTGAGATCGTGCGGCGGAAGGTCCTGGGTGAGCTTCCGTCCCGTCCGGCTAATGACGCCATGGCTCTGTCCGCCATGGCCGCTAGGCCCTAGCGCCGCCGCTCGCCTTGACTCCCACCGCCCCGGTGGGCATAGACCGCTCCTTCACACCGGCGGGCGACTGCGCGGTGCGAAGACCATTACGGGTGATACGGGCCCCGCCGTTGAGATCGCGCCTCCACTCTCGGAAGCGCCGGGCCGTGTCGATGATGAAGAGTGTTCATGACCAAGCGTCATTCCGCCAAGTACAAGCTCGACCGCCGTATGGGCGAGAACATCTGGGGCCGCGCCAAGTCGCCGGTGAACCAGCGGTCCTACGGCCCGGGCCAGCATGGCCAGCGCCGCAAGTCCAAGGTTTCCGACTTCGGTCTTCAGCTGCGCGCCAAGCAGAAGCTCAAGGGCTATTACGGCAGCCTGACCGAAAAGCAGTTCAGCCGCACCTATACCGAGGCCGCGCGCCGCAAGGGCAACACCTCGGAAAACCTGATCGCCCTGCTGGAATCGCGCCTGGACGCGGTGGTCTACCGCGCCAAGTTCGTGCCCACCGTGTTCGCCTCGCGCCAGTTCGTGAACCACGGCCACGTGACCGTGAACGGCAAGCGCGTCAACATCCCGTCCTATCGGGTCAAGCCCGGCGACGTGGTCGAAGTGCGCGAGCGCTCGCGCAACATGGCCCTGGTGCTGGAAGCCCAGGCTTCGGGCGAACGTGAAGTTCCCGACTATATCGAACTCGACGCCAAGGGCCTGTCGGCTCGCTTCATCCGCGCCCCGGAACTGGCCGAAGTGCCCTATCCGGTGAAGATGGAACCAAACCTCGTGGTCGAATTCTACGCCTCCTAAGGCGCCGGCTATTCCGCGATATCGAAGGGCCTCGGAGCAATCCGGGGCCCTTTTCCTTTGTCCTGCCGGCCGTGGCGACGGTTGCCCCCCGTGCGCATCACCCTGATAAGTCCTGCGCACACGGGCGCATGTGGCGTCTGTCCTCGCCGAGGGGCCATGAACGAGCTTCGCGACGTCTACATCACCGGGGTCGGGGCGCACCTGCCCGGCTCCCCTGTGCCGTCGGCCGCGATCGAGGATCACATCGGTCGGATCGGCGGCCGGGACAGCGCCCTGGGGCGTCGCGCCCTGCGCTGGAATGGCGTCGAGACCCGCCACTACGCCCTTGACGCTGAGGGCCGGCCGACCACCTCCAACGCCGCCATGTGCGCCGATGCTGTCCGCGCCGCCCTGGATCAGGCGGCGCTAAGCCCGCAGGATCTCACCTTCCTGGCCACCGCCACCACCCAGGGGGACTATCTGGTCCCCGGCCACGGCTCCAATGTGCATGGCGAGCTGGGGGGCGGGCCGCTGGAGGTGGCGAGCTTCCAGTCGGTCTGCGGTTCGGCCCTGATGGCGGCCAAGTCGGCCTGGCTGTCGGTGCGGGCGGGCGAGCATGACGTCGCCGCCGCCGCCGCCAGCGAGTTCTCGTCGCGCTGGTTCCGCCCCGCCTTCTATGAGGGCTCGGCCCTGGTGGACGCCAAGGGCCGGCTGCGACCGGAGGCCGACTATCTTCGCTTCACCCTCTCGGACGGCGCTGGGGCGGTGGTGATGGAGCCCAGCCCGTGTCCCTCCGGCCTGTCCCTGAAGGTGCGGTTCATCGACCTGATCTCGCTGGCCGATCGCTTTGACCCCTGCATGTGGGCCGGCGCCGCGCCGCAATCGCGCGCCGACCCGCTGTCCACCTGGGCGTTCGCCGGACCGGTCGCCGCCCATGCGCAGGGCGCCGTCGCCCTGCTGCAGGACTTCGACCTGCTCAAGCGCGTCATCCGCGCCTGGGTCGGGGTCTATCTGCAGAAGGTGGAGGCCGGCAGGATCGAGCCCGCCAAGATCGACCATCTGCTCTGCCACTATTCGGCGCGGTCCCTGCGGGCCGAGATCGAGGGCCTGCTGGAGAGCACCGCCGGCATGATCGACCGCGACAGGTGGTTCTCCAATCTGAGCTCCGTGGGCAATGTGGGCTCGGCCTCGATCTGGGTCATGCTGGAGGCCTTCCTGCGATCGGGTCGCCTGTCGCCCGGCCAGCAGGTGCTCTGCGTCGTGCCTGAGAGCGGCCGCGCTCTGGTGGGTTTCATGCTGCTGGAGGCGGTGGAATGACCGGAGTCCCGGACGTCCTGCGCCAGCTGACGATTGTTTTTACGGAGTTCGAGGGGCGGCTCGAACAGACGCCGCTGATCCGCAAGCTGACCCGGGGCCGCTTCGACCTGGCCGACTATCAGGCCTTTCTGGTCGGCCTGCGCCAGCAGGTGGCCGATGGGGCGCTGTGGATGTCGCGGGCGGCGTCCAATATCGATGAGCGCCACCTGGAACTTCGCTCCGCCCTGATGCGGCACGCCGTGACCGAGCACCGGGACTTCCGGCTTCTGGAGGGCGACTATGTCACCTCCGGCGGCGACCTGGCGGTGATCCAGGGCGCGGAGAAGAACCTGGGATCCGAGGCGCTCTCGGCCTGGATGTTCCATGAGGCGTCCAGGCCCAACCCCTTCGGCCTTCTGGGCGCCATGTGGATCATCGAGGGCTTGGGCTCGATCAAGGCCGCCGAATGGGGCCGGCTGGTCCAGCGGCGGCTCGGCCTGCCCGACGAGGCGCTCCGCTTTCTGCTCTATCATGGGGAGAACGACCTCGAGCACATCAAGGAGTTCGAGGCCATGCTGGCCATGGTCCTGCCCGATGCGGCGGTGGCGGCGAAGATCGTGAAGACCGCCCGGGTGACCGCGCGGCTCTACGCCCTGCAGATCGAGGAGATCACCGGTGACTGAGGCGGCCTTCGACCTGTCAGCCTATGATCCGCGGGACCCCAACCCGTGGCTGGCGCTCTATCTGGACCAGGGCCTGCCGATCGCCCCGGAGGCCAAGAAGGCGCTGCTGATGGGCAACGCCTCCTGGTCGCGGCGGTGGCTGTTTCCGGTCAGCCGCCCGCTGATCTTCGTCTTCTTCATCCTGGTGAAGATCGTCCGGGGGATCTCACCGCACCATCCCAACCTGAACGGCGCCCTTCACCGGCTGATCCACTGGGGCCTGCGCACCTTCTGCACCCCGGAAGCCAACACCCTGATCCTGCGCCATTTTCATGTGGGCACCGAGCTGCTGGCTTTCATCAAGGGCAATGCCGGTCCCGTCGAGGTCGAGACCGTTCCCCTGCGGCCGCGGACGCTGAAGGACCTGGAGGACAACGTCTTTCTTCAGCACGACCTCAACATCTTCAATTTCATCATCCAGCTGGGCGCCAGCCTGCGCGGCCAGGGGCGGGACCTGGCGCCGGTCGAGCGCCCCGACTTCTCGATGATCTCGGACGAACCGTTCGAGCTGGGCGAACTGCCGAAGGGGCGGCTCAACTTCGCCGACGTGCAGACGGCGATCGAGGCCTATACGCCGCTCTATGCGCTGCTCTTGCCGCGGGCCGATTTCATCCGCGCGGCCCAGTCGCTCCAGCTCGACGAGACGGTGGCCATCTATATCGGCAAGATCCTGGGGACCGACTACCACATGTCCTTCGTGAAGAATGGACACCCCCTGGTCCCGCTCTCGACGGTCCAGGCGGGACAGCGGCTGATGCTCCACGGGCTCGACTGCGAGGCCTTGCATGGCTGGCTTCGCCTGCTGAAGCAGAGGCAGGCCGCCGGCCTGCCGCTGGATCCCCGCAATCCCCTGTCGGGTCTCTAGGGCGACACCCGCCTTCAAGGCTCGGGACTATGTCGGAGCCTCCCATGACATCGGGGGCTGAGGCGCCGACTGACGTCGCTGTTGGGTCTATTCGACCCGAAGACGCTTCGACCCTGTTGACGGGGCCGGTCTGTCCCCCTATGTCCGCCGCTCGGTCCGGGCCCCTCTGGTCGCGACGGCGGTCGCGACGATGTCGGATCTTCACTCTCCAGACGCGGACGCGGCGTCGTGACTATGAGAGGTGCGGGGTCCGATGGACGCTCTCCTTATATTTTTGCAAACGCCGTTCCTCGGTCAGGCCACCTGGCTCTGGCTGTTGTTCCTTGGGATCGTCCTCACGGTCCTGACCCTCGACCTGGGGGTCTTCAATCGCAAGGACCACGTCATTGGTCCCGCGGAATCGGTGAAGGCGGCGGCGGCCTATATCGCCCTCGGCCTGACCTTCGGCGCCTGGATCTGGTACGACCTCGGCTCGCAGAAGGCGGTGGAATACTATACCGGCTATCTCCTCGAGCTGACCCTGGCCCTCGACAATGTCTTCGTCATCTCCCTGATCCTGGCCTATTTCGCCGTTCCGCGGGAGCTGCAGCACCGGGTGCTCTTCTGGGGCATTCTGGGGGTGATCATCCTGCGGGCGATCATGATCGGCATCGGCGCGGCCCTGGTGACCAACTTCGCCTGGATCCTCTACATCTTCGCCGCCTTCCTGCTCTTCACCGGCGCCAAGATGCTCAAGGAGTCCTTCTCCAGCGACGCGGAAGAGGCCAAGGACCTCACCAACAACGCCATATTGAAGTGGTTGCGCGGCCATCTCCGGGTGACCGAGACCTTCCAGGGCTCGAAGTTCTTCGTGCGCCAGGCCCATCCGGTCAGCGGCAAGGTGGTGCTGTTCGCCACCCCGCTGTTCCTGGCCCTGGTGCTGGTGGAGTTCGCCGACCTGGTCTTCGCCATCGACTCGGTGCCGGCCATCTTCGCCATCACCCAGGACCCCTACATCGTCTACACCTCCAACATCTTCGCCATCCTGGGGCTGCGGGCGCTCTATTTCGCCCTGGAGAACGCGGTCCACCGCTTCCACTATCTGAAGGTGGCGCTTGCCCTGGTGCTGGTCTTCATCGGCTTCAAGATCTTCGCCGGCGACCTCTTCTTCGGCGGAAAGTTCCCCGCCCCCTGGTCGCTGGGCATCACCGTCAGCCTGCTGGCCGGCGGCGTGATCTTCTCGCTGCTCAAGCCCAAGCATCCCAAGGGCGGCGTTGAAGGCGGGATAGTCTGAGCCTCTCCATGGACATCGACCCGCTCTTGCCAGCGACATGGGCTTTCCCTGGCGGCGCGGATGTGGCCGATAGGGGGCATGACACGCCGCTTTCTGATGATGGCCTCGGTCGCCGCCCTGCTGGCCGGCTGCGCCACGGTTCCGCCGCCGCCGATCCTTGCGCCCTCGGGGGTCCCCCTGGCCGAACTGGAGCCGCTCTACGCTGCAGAGGCCGGCCGGCGGGAGCTGACCATCAAGGTGGCCTCCAACGGCTGCACCACCAAGGGCGACTTCGCCTTCTATGTGGAGCGGCAGGGCGAGGCGGTGACCCTGGCCTTCGGCCGCAAGCGGCTGGACGAATGCCGCTCGCTGGTGGCGGGGCATGTGTCGCTGACCTTCAGCTATGAGGAGCTGGGGCTGGTGGCCCGCGATCCGGTCTTCCTGCTCAATCCGCTGATCGGCTGGCCCGGCCTCTGAACCTCAGCCCGGCCGCAGACGGGCATCCTTGCGTTCGCGCCAGGCCCGGGCGGCGCGCAGCAGCATCAGCACCCCGATGACCGCCACGAGGCCGGCGAGGCCAAAGGCGAGGACCGGCAGGAAGACCGCCAGGACGCTGAGCAAGCCCGAGAGCAGATCCTCCAGCAGAGACAGCACGGGATTGCCCAGGCCGCCGGTGGTGGCGGTGGAGACGGGCCGCACGGCCGCCCGACTTCCATGAAAGCCCCCGGCGACAACCAGGCCGGCCAGGGCGCCGATGGCCGGGTGCATGTCGCTCAGCACATTCTGCTGGCTGGCGAACAGCACGGCGCCGGCGATGGGGCTGACCAGGGCGCCCAGGCCATGCCAGGCGGTATCTACGGCGGGGATCTTGTCCGCGACGAAGTCCACCACCGCCAGGGCGCCGATGACCGCCAACACCCAGGGCTGGGTCAACACGTCGAAGGGCTCGGCCAGGGACACCAGGTCGGTGTAGCGGGCCACCAGGCCGACCGTGAGCAGGGGCACATAGGCGTTGAAGCCGGCGGCGCTGGCCAGGCCGAAGGCCGAGAAGAGACTGGCGAAACCGTCCATGAACCGCCTCCTGTGGCGCCATCATGCCGCAAGCTGCGCCAGGGCGCTAAGCCTTAGCCGAAGCGGGCGACCAGCTCGGCGGGCACCCGGCGGGGGCGGCCGGTCGTCCTCTCGATCAGGCACCACACGGTTCTGACCTGGGCGCACATGGCGCCGTCGGGGCCATCGATGCGCACGAAACGGTCGAAGCGCGGCCCTTCGGCCTTGTCGGAAACCCAGGTGCGGCCGAGCGCCGTCTCGCCCGGCAGCAGGGCGCGGCGGTAGTCCACCTCGTGGCGCAGGGCGACCCAGGCCAGGGTCTGCGACTCCTCAGGGTCGGCGGCGGAGTCCCAGTGGGCGATGGCCAGATCCTGCGCCCAGCCCAGATAGACCACGTTGTTCACATGGCCATTGGCGTCGATATCGGCCGCCGTCGGCGTGAAGCTGCGGGAAAAGACCTGCCGCCCCGGCGGGGGCTCGAAGGCCCGGCTCACGCAGCCAGGACGCCCTGCTGGCTGAGGAAGGGCTTCAGCTCGCCGTTCTGGAACATCTCGCGGACGATGTCGGCGCCGCCGACGAATTCGCCCTTGACGTAGAGCTGCGGGATGGTCGGCCAGTCGGTGTAGGTCTTGACGCCGTCGCGCAGGCTATCGTCCTGAAGCACGTCGACGCCGACGAAGTCCACGCCGAGATGGTCGAGGATCTGCACCACCAGACCCGAGAATCCGCAGCGGGGCTGTTCGGGTACGCCCTTCATGAACAGGACCACCTGATGGTCCTTCAGGGTCTTGGCGATGAAGTCGTGGGCGGGATCGGTCATGGCCTCGCTCATGGGAACGGCCTTTCGATGGGGTCAGAAACTCAAGACCCAGAGCTAGGGAGGCGCCGGCCCCTGGTCAATAGCCGCTTATGCCGAGCGGGCGTCGGCCGGGGTGTCGATCCGCGCCATTTCGATCTGGGCGGCCAGGCCTGTGGGCAGTTCGCGGTCGGGCACGGCGGCCAGACGTTCGATCACGTCGGGGCGATGGGCCTCGATCTGGATGCAGGCCAGGGCAGGTTCGGTCAGGGCGTAGGCCAGGCAGAGCTCGTCGGCCGCCCAGTTGCGCGTCTCGTGCAGGAAGGCGTAGGCGCCGACGCTGGCGGCGCTGGGGCCGGCCCGTCGGAAGAGGGCCGGCTTGGCCGCGATCTGGGCGGGCGGGCGGCACAGCTCGGGCGGGAAGGCGTCGAAGCCGGTGATCGACATGTTGAGGTGGGCGGCCTCGCGGATGCGTCGGCGGATGTGCCAGCCCGAGGTCAGGTTGAACGGCGAGGCCAGGGCGTCGAAGGCGCCGGTGGCGACCGCCTGGTCCACCAGGGCGCTGACGCCGGCCACGCCGATCTGCAGGGCGAGGCCCGCGGCGCGGAGATCGTCCAGGGTGGCGGCGCCCTCGGGCGTCAGGGTCGCATAGGCGGCCTCGTCCAGGGTCAGCAGGTCGAAATAGCCGGCCCCGGTCTGGTTCAGGCCCTCGCGGACGGCGTCCTGCAGATAGCGTGCATCGGTGGGGGTGCGACCATCGCCGATGATCCGCCAGGCGACGAACAGCAGGCGGCGTTCCACCGCTTCCAGGGCGTCCCGGAAACCGGCCGCCAGGGGGGCGACGCCGGCTTCGAGCTCAAAGGCGTTGATCCCGCATTCCATGGCGCAGACAGCCAGGGTCCGCCAAGCGCTAGGGGCCTGGCTGCGGCCGGTGTCGCGCAGCAAGAGGCTCAGCGCCGAGACCGCCTTGCCCGAGATGCCGAACGGCCGGTAGCGCATGGCCTCTCCGCCCTAGCCTGGAACCGAGGTCTCAAGGGCGAGGGCGTGCAGTTCGCCGCCCATCTTGCCCTTGAGGGCGGCGTAGACGAGCTGGTGCTGGCGCACCCGCGGTAAGCCCTGAAAGGCGGTCGAGACGATGCGCGCGCGATAGTGGTCGCCGTCTCCGGCGAGGTCCTCGATCGCGATCTGGGCGTCGGGAAAGGCCTCGCGCAGGGAGGTTTCCAGATCGGCCTGGGTCATAGGCATGGGCGCACGCTCTCTTCCAACAGGGTTTATGGGGCGAAATGGGTTAACGCTCCCATAGCGCAGGGAGGTCCGGCCGGCCATGCAGGCGCCTCCTCAAGTCTTGGCCCAAGCCTAGGCGGTGGGTTCGGTCTCGCGGTTTGCGGCCTTGTCGGCGATGAGGCCGGCGGCCTCGGGATTGATCGCCTGGGCCTCGCGGCGAGGCTTGGAGAAGGGCGTCGGCTGCGGGGTCACCATATTGCCGCGCATCATGCCGCGGCCGGCCTCGATGCCGCCGACCAACTGCGCCTCGAACCGCTCCTCGTCGCTGCGGCGCACCTCGGCCATGGTCTCGGCGGCCTCGTCGGGCTCGACGCCCAGGTCGAGCAGCAGGCGCTCGCCCATGGTGAGCGCCGACTCGAAGGTCTCGCGGATCTGGAAATCGACTCCAGCCTGGGTCAGGCGCATGGAATGGCCGCGGTCATAGGCGCGCACGAAGAGCCTGGCGTGGGGGAATTCCGATTTCACCAGCTCGACGATGTGGTCGGCCACCTCGGGCTTGTCGACGCCGATCATGATCGCCTCGGCGGTCTCGGCGCCGGAGGCCCGCAGCACATCGAGGCGCGCGCCATCGCCATAATAGACCTTGAAGCCGAAATTGGCGGCGGCCTGGATCATTTCCACATCGTTTTCGATCAGCGCGATCTCGAAGCCGCGGGCCAGCAGGGGCTGGCTGACCACCTGGCTGAAGCGGCCGAAGCCGATCAGCAGGATCTGGCCATGAAGGCCATTGGCCTCTTCGATGCCGTCCATGGAGAGCTTCAGCCGCGGCGTCAGGCGATCGAGCACGATGATCACCACAGGGGTCAACGCCATGGACAGGATGACGATGGCGGTCATCACGGCGCTGGTGCGGGCGTCGATCACGCCGCCGGCCAGGGCCGCCCCATAGAGGACGAAGGCGAACTCGCCCCCTTGCGCGAAAAGGGCCGCCCGCTGGATCGACTCCCGAGGGCTTGCTCGGAACAGGCGGGCGATGCCGTAGATGCCGGCCGCCTTGACCCCCATGAAGGCCAGCACGCCGCCGGCGATCAGCATCCAGGACTCCGCCACGACGGCCAGGTTCAGGGACATGCCGACGCTGATGAAAAACAGGCCGAGCAGGATGCCGCGGAAGGGCTCGATATCGGCCTCCAACTGGTGGCGGAAGGTGGATTCCGACAACAGGACACCGGCCATGAAGGCGCCCATGGCCATGGAAAGCCCGCCCCAGTCGAGGAACATGGCCGCCCCCAGCACCACCAGCAGGGCCGCCGCGGTCATGATCTCCCGGGCTCCGGTCCGCGCCAGCAGGCCGAAGAAGGGATTGAGCAGCCAGCGGCCGGCCGCCAGCAGGGCCGCCAGGGTCCCGATCGCCATGAGGATGGAGACCCAGACCGGCCGGCCGGCCTCCACGTCCTGCCCCGACACCGAGGCGAGCACGGCCACCAGGGCCAGCAGGGGGACGACGGCGAGATCTTCCAGCAGCAGGATCGACACCGCCCGCTGACCGGCGGGGCTGGCCGTCTGTCCGCGCTCGTCCAGCATCTTCATGATCACGGCGGTGGAGGACAGCACAAAGCCGCTGGCGCCGATCACCGCGGCGACCACGGGCAGGCCCGCCAGCACCCCCAGGCCCGACAGCAGGGCGGCGCAGACCAGCACCTGGACCGCGCCGAGGCCGAAGATTTCCCGCCTCAGATTCCACAGCTTGGCCGGCCGCATCTCCAGGCCGATGATGAACAGGAACATCACTACGCCAAGTTCGGCCACATGCAGGATGGTCTCAGGCTCGGAGATGAAGGCCAGGCCGAACGGGCCGATCACCAGGCCCGCCGCCAGATAGCCCAGCACCGAGCCGAGCTGCAGCCGGCTAAACAGCGGCACGGCGATCACGGCCGCGCCCAGCAGCACCACGGCGTGACCCAGGCTCAGTCCGCTTGCTTCCGTCGCCATTTCAACAGTCTCCAACGGTCCCATAGCGCCCCTGCAGGCGCCGATTGTCCAGCTAGGCGTTCAGCGGCACATGCGCCAGCCGGGTTGAGTGATCGGCCTTTTAGCAGGGGCGGCGATATGGCCGCGGTTCATGGCCCTGTGACATAGGGTGTCTAGTTTCACGCACCTCGCCGAGACTGCCTTCTCCGATCCAGCACTGGGGCCGACAATTAAAGACCTTGAGCGCGACTATCCCGACCACACCCAGGCGATGGGCTACCAGCACGGCGACGAGCCGCCCTGCAACAGTTCGGCCAACCGCACCTTCTATGAGGTGATGGAGGCGCGGGTCGCCCGTCGCCAGTTTCTGATGGGCGGCCTGGCGACCCTGGCCACGGGCCTTATCGGCGGCGGCCTCGCGGCCAAGCCGGCCCAGGCCCAGGACGCGGCCCCGTCGCTGCTGGGCTTCAAGTCGGTTCCGGTCGGCTTCGAGGACAGGGTCGTCGTGCCTGAGGGCTATCGCTTCCAGGTGCTCGCCCCGACCGGGACGCCGATCTCCGGCGACATGCCGGCCCCGCGCCCGGGCGCCAATACCGGCGCCGAGCAGGAGCATCAGACCGGCCAGCACCACGACGGGATGCACTTCTTCCCGATCGACGGCTCGTCGGCCGACGGCCTCCTCGTGGTGAACCACGAATATATCGAACCCCGGTTCCTGCATGCGGAAAAGCCCGCCTACAAGGGCCAGTCCTTCAACGCCTATGGGGTGGCCTTTGACGCCGAGGGCCGACGCGATGATGACGAGGTGCGGATGGAGATCGCCGCGCACGGCGTCTCGATCTATCGCACCAGCCGTCAGGGCGATGGAAGCTGGTCGGTGGTCGCTGACCCGCGCAACCGCCGGATCACGGCCGCCACGCCGGTGGAGATCGGCGGCCCGGTGCGCGGCGCAGCCCATGTGCGCACGATGTTCAGCCCCGATGGCCTGCGCGCCCGCGGCACGCTGAACAACTGCTCCCACGGGGTCACGCCCTGGAACACCTACCTGGCCGCCGAGGAGAACTGGGCGGGCTATTTCTCCAACACCGACGCCGAGCATCCCCGAGAGCACGCGCGCTATGGCGTTCCGCGATCGGCGCGGGGTGGGCGGTTCGCCTGGCATCTGGCCCGGTCCGGCGCGGACGAATATGTGCGGTTCGACGCCTCAGCCAGGGCCGCTTCGGCCGTCGAGGACTATCGCAACGAGCCCAACACCATGGGTTGGATGGTGGAGATCGATCCCTTCGACCCCACAGCCACGCCCATCAAGCGCACCCATCTGGGCCGCTTTGGCCATGAGGGTGTGGTCTTCGCCCCGGCCGTCCCGGGCCAGCCGGTGGTCTGTTATTCGGGCGATGATGCGAGGTTCGAATACATCTACAGGTTCGTCTCCGACGAGGCTTTCGCGCCCGGCCAGACGGACGGCGGCATCCTCGACCGCGGCACGCTCTATGTGGCGAGGTTCAATGATGACGGCGGCGGCGAGTGGCTGGCGCTGGCGCCGGGCCGCAATGGCCTGACCCCAGCCAACGGCTTTGCCGACCTGGCCGACATCCTGGTCAATACGCGCCTGGCCGCCGACCATGTGGGCGCCACCAAGATGGACCGTCCCGAATGGGGGGCGGTCGATCCGAAGACCGGCGCGGTCTATTTCACCCTGACCAACAACACCCTCCGCACCCAGGCGCAGGTCGATGCGGTAAATCCGCGGGCAGCGAACAATTTCGGCCAGATCGTGCGCTGGACCTATGCCGGTGGCGATCATACCGCGGGCAGCTTCAGCTGGGACCTGTTCGTCATCGCCGGGGACGCCCGCAACTCGGTGGTCGCCAACGGGGCGACCCTGAACAACGACAACATTTTCGCCTGTCCCGACGGCCTTTGGTTCGACGCTCAGTCCCGCCTGTGGATTCAGACCGACATGGGCGATCTCGGCCCGGCCTATGAGGGGCCGCTCAAGCCCTTTGGCATGAACGGACTGCTGGCCGCCGACCCCGCCACCGGCGAGATCAAGCGCTTCATGACCGGACCCTGGGGGCAGGAGTGCACAGGCGTGGTCGGCACGCCGGACGGCAGGACCCTGTTCGTCAACTTCCAGCATCCCGGCGCCCACGCCACGGCGGCGCAGTTCGCCGCCGGGGACTATGGTTCGGGCTTCCCTGACTACAACGGCGGGCCGCCGCGCTCGGCGACGGTGGTCATCACCAAGATCGACGGCGGCGTCATCGGCTCCTGATCACGCATTTGCGGCGTCAGAAGATCAGCGACTGATGCGCGCCAATGCCGGCCATGACGCCGGCGGCCGAGGCCAGGGTGGCGTTGTGCATGGGGCTGGCTGTGTCGCCGGCGCTGTAGACGCCGGCCACGCTCGTGCGCTGCTGGCCGGGCTCCAGCTTCAGGTGCGGCCCGGTCATGCCGTCTTCGAAGGCGCAGCCGAGCTGGGCGGCCAGCGGGCTCGTGGGCGCGGTCTGCGGCGCGGTGAAGATGGCCTCCAGGGCCACGGTGCGGCCGTCGGCCAGGCGGACGCCGGAGATGGCCAGGCCTTCGCCCAGCACGTCGACCACCGGCGTGGTCTCGACCTCGACTCCCCGGGCCGCCAGCTTGCCCGCCAGCTCAGCCTCCACCGGGACCAGGCCTTGGGTGAAGAAGGTGGTCGGCCCCCAGTCGGGCAGCATCAGGGCCTGATGGCTGGACATGGGATGGTTGGCCAGGACGCCGATCCGGCGGTCGCGGACCTCATAGCCGTGGCAGTAGGGACAGTGCATGACGCTCTGGCCCCAGCGTTCGGCCAGGCCCGGGATGTCGGGCAGGGTGTCGGTGACCCCGGTGGTCAGGACCAGCCGGCGGGCGGCGTGGGCGGCGCCATCCTCCAGCGTCACCTCGAACCGGTCGAGTTCGCCTGAGGCCGCCGTCGCCCGGCCGTGGACGAAGTCCACGCTCGGATAGGCGGAAAGCTGGCGCAGGGCCTCGCGCATGATGGCGGCGGGCGCCACGCCGTCCTGACCCAGAAAGCCGTGGGAGGCCTCGGCGAAGCGGTTGCGCGGCGCCCCTGCATCCACCACCAGGATCGGCCGCCGTGCCCGGGCGAGCTGCATCGCGGCCGACATGCCGGCGAAACTGCCGCCCACGATGATGACGTCATAGGACATGGAAAACTCCTTCGAGGGCCATTCGCGACCTGTCTCGCTTCTTCAGAAGTTACATGATGGGGTTTGGGGCTCGATCATGCAACTCCTGTTGTTTCAAGAAACATGAGCTATGGTCGAGGGCGAACCGGAGAGCCCCGATGCGAAGCGACAGCCGCCTCTCGCGCATGCTGCACGCCCTGATCCATATGGACCGCCACGACGGCGCCATGACGTCGGAGCAGCTGGCACAGATGCTCAACACCAACCCCGTGGTGGTCCGCCGCACCATGGCCGGCCTGCGCGACCAGGAGATTGTGCGCTCGGAGAAGGGCCACGGCGGCGGCTGGGCGCTGAACCGCGCCCTGGCGGAGGTGAGCCTGCTGGACATCTACCGGGCCCTGGGCGACCCGCGCCTGTTCGCCATCGGCCTGGCCGACGACGACCCCCGCTGCCTGGTGGAACAGGCTGTCAACGCCGCCGTCGCCGACACCCTGGCCGCCGCCGAAGCCCTGGTCATCGCCCGCTTCGGCGAGGTGACCCTGGCCGATATCGCGCGGGATTTCGATGCGCGGTTCGCGGCGGTGATGGGGCGCAAAGGGTCGGAGGCCTGAGGCTGGTCGACCTGCCCTGTCGCCGGCCGGCCTCAGGGGGTGATCAGCAGGGCGAGGGCCGGCGGAGCGCCTAGCGCCTCGCCACGCCGATCAGGGCCGTGGACGGGATCGGGAGGATGGCCCGGTCGCCCGCCATCCGGCGCACCTCGGCGACCACGGCGCTCTTGTCGGCGTCGGTGAGGCTGGTCCAGTCCGGCGACATGCCAAAGAGGGTGTCGGGCTCATCCAGGGCGGCGATGTCGAGCTCGAAGTCGAAGGTCACGGCCTGAATCTGCGGGTCCGTAAAGCCGGCGGCGGTCATTTCGCGTGCGAAGTCCTGGGGTTCGCTCAGCGCTGAGACCGCGTTGGGCATGGCCATCGTCTCGCGGCCGGGAAACAGGGTCTGGCGCACCTGGCTGAGCAGCAGGAAGGTGGCCGCGCCGCTGTCGCGCCAGGTGGCGACGACGCCATACCCGCCCGGGCGGGTGACCCGCGCCATTTCCGAAAGGCCCTTCCGCCAGTCTGGGAACATGATCACGCCAAAGATCGAGAAAACCGCGTCGAAGGCGCTGTCCGGCAGCATCAAGGCCTGGCCATCCATGACGCTGGCCTCGACATTGGCCAGGCCTTGAGCTGCGATGCGAGCGACCATGCCGGGCGAAAAGTCGATCGCCAGCACCTGTGCGCCCGCCCGCGCCGCCTCCAGCGCCAATGCGCCGGTCCCGGCCGCGACATCCAGAACGCGGGCGCCGGGTGACAGGGTGACCATGGCCAGGGCGGACTTGGCGTATTTCGCCGTGAACGGGTGGGCGGTCTGCTCGTAGTGCTGCGCCGCCGTGTCCCAGTGGCTGGAGTCCTCAAATGCTTTCATTTCGTCGCTCCATCATGATACTTTAAAAGTAGCGTGATGTGACGCGCTTGCCAATGGCGGTGTGGCCTGTCGATGGGGGGCGAGCACCAGAAGCACCTGCGTCTTCTGGAGGCCCGCCGCCGCGTGTTGACCAAAGGCGAGCGGGCGGGGCCGGCCGCCTTCTCGGTGGGCTATGAGAGCGGGTCCCAGGTCAGCCGCGAGTACGCCCGGATGTTCGGCGCCCCGTCACGGCGTGAAACGGCCATCGGCTCAAAATTTGTCTAAACATTTGATTTAGAGGGATTTTTATCAGAATCAGACGGAATCTGTCAGATCGGAAAGGGCACTAGCGCTCCACTCCACCGATCAGGGCTCGGTCGGCGCCTGACGCGTCTCGATCGCGGCGAGCACATGTTCGACCAGCAGCCTGTCGCTCAGGCCGTGGGCGTTCCGAACCCTGTAGTTCTCGGTAGTCACCACCGCCACGACGTCGAGATCGGGCACGATCACCACCTTGTTTCCCCCGGTCCCCGCCATGGCCCAGGCGGCATGCTGTTGTCCGTTGACGCTGTAGGCGGGCAGCCAGGTCAGATAGCCGTAGTCCCCCCGCTGCGCGTCGACCGAGACCTGCGGCGTCGTCATGGCGAGGGCGAAGGGCTCGGGGAGAATCTGACGTCCCTCCCATCGGCCGCGGTTGAGGAGCAACTGGCCCAGGGCCAGGAGATCGCGGCTGCGCAACCGCAGGCCGCCGCCACCCTGCGGCGTCCCCACCGGCGACCTCTGCCACTGCTCGCCCTCTATGCCGAGCGGCGCGAAGAGGATCCGGTGCGCGAACGTGTCCAGGGGCTCGCCCACGGCGGACTGGACGGCCGCGCCCAGCGCCGTGACGCCGGCCGTGCAGTAGCTGAAGGCGCGGCCATACGGTTGGTCGGCGGGTTTGGGGACCCAGCCCGGAAAGCCGCGGATCGGGAGGTCGAAGGCGAACTTCACCCAGTCCTCGATCAGGTACATCCGCTCCTCGTTGCCGCGCGAAAATGAGTTTCCGTCATCGCATTCGAGCAGCGAGCTCATGGTGAGGAGGTCTTCGATCGTGATCTCGTCCTTGCGGGGATCGGGATTGTCGAAGGGGCCATAGGCCGAAAGCAGCGGTGTGACGGGGGCGGCGACATCAGGGACCGCGCCTTCGGCGATCGCCGCGCCCACCAGCATGGCGGTCACGGTCTTGGTCACCGAGCGGGTGTCCCGCCCCGCCTCGCGACCGCCCTCGTCGAAATAGGCTTCGTGCACCAGCCGCCCGTGGCGGGCGATCAGGACGCTGGTGACCTTCTCGAAGGACCCTGCCCGGACGGCGGCGTCCATGGCGGCCAGGCGCTCGGACGCCATGCCCTGGCTTTCAGGCGGGGCCGTGCGCCAGGGCGTCTGGGCGGTGGCCGAGGTGGCGGCGAGGAAAAGCGCGCTGGCGGCGATGAGGGCTCGAGACATGCAGAAATCTCCGGGAGGGGGTCGTCCGTCGCACGCTCGTCCCTGGTCGTCTTGAACAGGTGAAACCGTCACCGGAAAAGCGCCCGGTAGCGGCCGGGCGTCAGGCCGTAGATGGCGACGAACTCGCGGGTCATATGGCTCTGATCGGCATAACCGGCTTCATCGGCCAGGGCGGCCAGGTCTGCGCCGCGCGCCATGAGGCTCGCCGCGCGGTCGGCTCGCGCCTGCCGGATGGCCGCTGTCGGAGACTGGCGATAGTGGCGGCGATAGCGGCGCGCCAGGGAGACCGGATGCACGCCGAGTTCGGCGGCGACGCCCCTGACCTCGGTTCCAGGCCTTGTCGCCAGATCCCCGATGACCTCCCGCGCGCGCCACATCCACTCAGGCGCAGGATCTTCATCGAGCTCCTCGGCCGACAGGACCGCCCCGGAAAGATCGAGCGCCAGACCCTGGAGGATAAGCTCATCGCCCGGCGCAAAGCGGGCCGCGGCGCCCACCAGGCGTCGCGCCGCCACCTCGGGCCGTCCCCTCAGCCGAAGGGGACCGCCCTGGGCGCCGCCGGCCGGCGGCGTGAAGCTGACCGCCAGAAACCGCCCCCCGACCACATCGAAACAGTCGCGGTGCTCGACCCCGGCCGGGTTCCAGACAAGGGCGCCGGGGCCGAACGCCCGGTCGCGCGGGGTCATCGGGTCATGGGCCAGGCTTCGGTACCCGCCGTCCAGCGCCAGCACGAAGTGGGCGTCCTCGTGCGAATGGGTCTGCACCTGCTCGGCCGGCAAGGTCGCGATCCTAAGGTCGATCCTGTAGCCGTGGGCCAGGACCCCTCGCGAACGCTCGCCGAAAAACTCGCCTGGAGCCAGGGATCGACGAGACATGTCCGGGGTCCATTCGGGCTGTCCTTGCCCGCGCCAGCCGTGGCCGGAACAGGCTCTCGGCCAGCTTTCACCAGAGCGGGCGATAGCCGCAACCTGGCTCGCGCCGCAGAGCGGCCGGGGTTGGCGTGCTGGAGGTGGCCACACCCTCTATAGGAGGAAGTCTCCTGTGCTGAGCGTCAAGCTGCCGCTCATGACGATGGAGAAATCAGCCAAGCCGTCCCCGTCCAGATCTCCGGAAACGATGGTGTCACCTAGTGACCCCGCGACAGCCCTTAGCTCACCGGCCACTCCAGAGAAGGCCGCGCTTCCGATATACGTGAAAGCCTGGTCGCCTGTCGTGATCAGGTCAGCATCCAAAGCGCTCAGATCCAACAGGTCGGCGCCTAAGGTGAAGTCTAGGATCAGATCCGCATCTGCGCCAAGTCCACTGTCGCTGGCGTTCAGCATCTGAAACACGTCTCCGCCCGCGCCGCCGGCCAAGGTGTCGGCTCCTGATCCGAGCCTGATCGTGTCAGCGCCACCGGATCCGACGAGGCTGTCATTGCCGTCTCCCGCGTCGAGATAGGCCAGACCGGTGACAGTCAGGGCCGAGAGGTCGATGGAGTCGCCGCCGCTGGAGCCCAGGCCGGCCACATCCGCATAGCCGCCCCCGTCGATTTCTTCGATACTGATGAGGCTCTCGAGCTGGAAGATCGCCCCATCGGCCTTCGCCCTGACAATATCGTGCCCTGCGCCGCCGTCGATGTCATCGGCGCCGTCGCCAGCGCCAATGAGGAACAGGTCGTCTCCCTCGCCACCGGCCAGCGAGTCAGCGCCCGCGCCGCCAGAAATTGTGTCGGCTGCACTCGAGCCAATGACCGTATCAGCGCCCCCGCCGGCTCTGATTTCGACCACGCCCGACAAGCTGACTGCTCCGAAATCCAGAAGATCGCCGGCACTCGAACCTTCGATGCTTACATTCGACCAGCCGTCGGATGATATAATCTCGACTCCAGAAATGTACGACACGAAGATAATAGTATCGTCGCCCTCGGCAAAGATTGCATCATTGCCCGCGCCTCCATTGATACGGTCGCTGCCGCTGCTGGAGCCGAGATAGACGAAGCGATCGTCACCATCGCCGCCGGACAGGGAGTCCGCGCCGCCCGAGCCAGAGATCGTGTCGTCTCCATTCCCACCGATGAGGGTGTCGGCGCCGCCGCCCCCGTCGATCCGCGATACGCCTTGGAGCGTGACGCCGGAAAAGTCGAGAAGGTCGTTGCCCGACGATCCCTGGACCGAAACGCCCATATGCCCATTGGCCGATATGATCTCGATCCCGTTGAGCGACCGCAGGCCAATGACGGCGCCGTCCTCTACCGCCAGGATGGCGTCATTCCCGCTCCCGCCATTGACCGCATCAAACCCATTTGCCGCGGCTGAATAGAGGAACTGGTCATCGCCGGCGCCGCCGACGAGGGAGTCGTCTCCTCCGGAGCCTACGAGTGTGTCGGCGCTAGAAGCTCCGATGATGGTGTCAGCGCCGTCACCGCCATCAATCTTGACGATGTCGACAAGAGTCGTCGCGCCAAAATCTAGACTGTCGCCTTGGGCCGAGCCGAGAACCGAGACATTTGCGTGTCCGTTGGCTGTGACGGTCTCAACACCGGTCAGAGACTTCAGGCCGATAATGGTCCCGTCCGTCAGGGCGATGGCGCGATCGGCCCCGCCGCCGCCTTGCAGAACGTCAAAGCCGTTGCCGACTCCGGAGTAGTTGAACTGATCTGCTCCATCGCCGCCGATGAGGGTGTCGTTTCCAGCGCCGCCCGTGAGGGTGTCGTCTCCGGCCTGTCCGTCGATGACGTTGTTTCCGCCGTCTCCGGAGAGGATGTCATTGACCGTCCCGCCGGTGAGGTTCTCGAAGTTCAGGAGGACGTCCTCCCCAGCGTTCCAGGTGTTCTGCGGCCCGCTCACGGCCAGGCTGACATTGAGGGCGTAAAGTGAGTTGTAGTAGGTCACCGTATCGACCCCTGAACCCCCATCCAGGGTGTCGTTGCCGCCCGTGCCGGCGATCAGGTCATCTCCTGCGCCTCCTGAGAGGCTCTCGTGGTTGTTGTTGCCGAACAGGCTGTCGTTGAACGCCGAGCCGATCACCGCG
>NZ_JAUSLG010000050.1 GCF_030646615.1 Phenylobacterium sp.
CCTCGATCTGCGAGTGGTCGTCCTGGCTCTCGTTCAGCGGGATGCGGATCTTGCCGCAGGGGCTGGTCATGGCCTTGGACAGAAGGCCCGTCTGGGCGCCCTCGATGTCGAAATAGCGGACCTCGCGGAAGTTGAAGATCCGCTCATAGAAGTCCGCCCACCTGGCCATGTTACCGCGGAACACATTGTGGGTCAGATGGTCGAGATAGGTCAGGCCAACGCCCTTGCCGGCCTCCGCCTCAGCGGCGCCGGGGATGGGGACAAAGTCGACGTCGTAGATCTCCTGAGCCCCGTAGCGGTCCACCAGATAGAGGTTCGAGCCGCCGATGCCCTCGATGGCCGGGATGTTCAGCTCCATGGGTCCCACGGGCCCCTGGACCGGGGTCGCCCCACGCTCGATCGCGAGCGCCAGCGCCTTGCCCGCGTCGCGCACCCGGAAGGCCATGGCGTTGGCCGAGGGACCGTGCACTTCACGGAAGTCGGCCGGCTGGCCCGAAGGCTCCATGTTGAGCAGGAAGTTGATGTCCCCCTGGCGATAGCGGACGACGGTCTTGGACCTGTGCCGCGAGACGGCGGTGAAGCCCATCAGGTCGAACAGGCCGCCCAGCCGCTCGGGCTCGGGAGAGGTGAACTCGACGAATTCGAAGCCGTCTGTGCCCAGCGGGTTCTCGAACAGGTCGGGGGTTGTGGTCGGCGCGGGCGCAAGCTTAGCCATGAACGTCTCCTGCCAGCGAGATAGTATCATATGCAACTATCAACCCGGCGGCGGCGAGAGACAAGCCACCGCGTCCCTGCTAGCAAATGGAGGGTCGCTAGCCAGCCGGGCTTGCGCTTTCTTCAGTCCCCCGTGGCTTACAGGCCGAATATGCAGTTCAATCGGACTCCATGATCAAAGGTCTCGACCCGATCCTTCATCGCTGGCGGCTTTCGGCCCTGGTGGCCTCGGCCGGCATGCTGGCCATCGCCCACGGATTCCAGACCTTTGGCGAACTCGCCCCCTGCGCCCTGTGCCTGCGCCAGCGGGAGGTCTACTGGGTCGCCGTTGGCCTGGCGCTGGCGGGCATGATCCTCACCCGGCTGCAGGGCGGCGCGAAATTCCGCCCGGCGTTTAATCTTGGCCTCGCCGTGGTGTTCGCGGTGGGCTTCGGTGTCGCGGCCTATCATGCCGGCGCGGAGTGGAAATGGTGGCCCGGCCCGTCCACCTGCGCCTCGACCGGCGCCGCCGTCAGCCTGGAGGCCCTGACAGGTCTGCTGGACGGCGCCGCCGTCCGCGCCCCGGCCTGTGACGAAGCGCCCTGGGTGTTCGCCGGCCTGTCCATGGCCGGCTGGAACGCCCTGATCTCCCTGGCCCTGGCGGCGCTGAGCCTGGCGGCTGCGTTTTATGAAAGAGGCAAGCGATGAGCGCGAAGCCCATTCCCGCCCGTCCTGGCGCCGGAACCCTTGAAGCCCGGCTGGCGGAAATCCTGCGGGTCGATCACGCCGGCGAACTGGGCGCGGTCCATATCTATCAGGGCCAGCGCGCTGTGCTGGGCGCGGCCAAGGACAAGGCGCGGATCGCCGCCCAGCTGGAGGAGATGGAGGGGCACGAGGCCGTCCATCTGGCCCGCTTCGACGCCCTGCTGAATGAACACGGCGTGCGCCCCACGGTCATGACGCCCCTGTGGCGTCTGGCCGGCTTCGCCCTGGGCGCCGGCACGGCCCTGATGGGGGAGAAGGCGGCCCATGCCTGCACCGAGGCCGTGGAGTCGGTGATCGAGCAGCACTATGCCGGTCAGGTGGCCGAACTGGCCGAACGCGAGCCGGAGCTGGCGGCGGAACTCTCCCGTTTCCGGGACGAGGAGCTGGCCCACAGGGACCTGGCGGTCGAGGAAGGCGCCCACGGCGCGCCGGGCTACGGCCTGCTGTCGGCGATCATCCGAGCCGGATGCCGTACGGCCATCAAGATCAGCGAGAAGGTCTGAGGGCGACAGAACGTCCCGACAAGAAAACGGCCCCGCCTGAGCGGGGCCGTATCGTCGTCACTCGGATCAGGGCGCCGGCGGGGCGCCGGTGGCCGGCGAGGTGGCCGCCCCATCCATGGCCGCGGGGTCATTGACCGGAGGCGGGGTCATGCCGTCGGCGGGCATGGCCGGATCCATCGCCGGATCCGTGGTCGCGGGCGGCATGGGCTCGGCCGGGGTGGTGGTCATGCTGTCGGCCGGCGCGGGCGTCAGGTCCGCGGTGTCGCCCGCATTGTTGTCAGAACAGGCGGCGAGCGTCAGCGCGGCGAGGGCGCCGACGGTGAAGGTGGAAAAGGTGCGAATGCTCACGGTTTTTGGCTCCCTGGGGCGAATTGCCTTTTCCCGGAACGCACGATCACAAGGCCGTGTTCCCAGCTTTTTAGCCCGATTGGGCCAAGGGCGCCCGGAACCGGGAATGTTTCGCTGATCGGCGGTGGATTTCGCGCAGCGCCTCGTCTAGGCGAGTCTGAACGCCAGTGGAGGACGAGATGAGCACCAAGGTTCGCAAGGCTGTGCTGCCGGTTGCAGGACTAGGGACCCGGGTCCTGCCCGGCGCCAAGACCACGCCGAAGAACATGCTCAACGTCTTCGACCGTCCCATCCTGTCCTACATCGTCGAGGAGGCCCGCGCCGCGGGGATCGAGCACTTCGTGTTCATCGTGGGCCGCGGCCAGGGGGCGATCGAGGACTATTTCGACGCCTCCCCCGAGATCGAGGGCGCCCTGGAGGCCAAGGGCAAGGCCGACATCCTGGCCGAGGTTCGCCGCGACCTGCCCCAGCCTGGCCAGATGAGCTTTGTCCGCCAGATGGCGCCCCTGGGCCTGGGCCACGCCGTCTGGTGCGCCCGCGACATCATCGGCGACGAGCCGTTCGCCGTGATCTTGCCTGACATGCTGATGGCCGCCGACACCCCGACCCTGGCCCAGGCCGTGGCCGCCTATGATCAGGTGGGCGGCAATATCATCGTCGTCGAGCCGGCCCCCGAGGGCGAGGCCCACAAGTACGGCATCGTCGACCTTGAGAGCCAGAAGGGCCGCATCAACCGCATGCGGGGGATGGTGGAAAAGCCCGCTCCGGGGACCGAGCCCTCGAACCTGTTCATCAGCGGCCGCTACATCCTGCAGCCCGACATCTTCCCCTTGCTGGAAAAGCAGGGGAAGGGCGCCGGCGGCGAGATCCAGCTGACCGACGCCATGGCCGAGCTGATGAAGGTCCAGGACTTCCATGCCCTGGAATATGAGGGCGTGACCTATGACTGCGGGGACAAGATCGGCCTCCTGCGAGCCAATGTGGCCTTCGCCCTGCGCCATCCGACATTTGGCGGAGCTGCCCGAGAGGCGATTACGGCCCTGCTCTGATAACCCGCGGAACGTCTGAACCCTGACCTCTTGAGCCCGTTCTGACGGACGACGCTTTCACAACGCCCCGGCGTTTGTTAGCCCTGGCGCAGGTGAAACCTGTACGGATCGGAGCGGCGATGCGCGTACTCATTCTCGGCGGTGACGGCTTTTGCGGATGGCCTACAGCCCTCCACCTCTCGGCCCGTGGCCATGACGTGGCGATCGTCGACAACCTGTCCCGACGCCGCATCGATGACGAACTGGGGGTTCAGTCCCTGACCCCTGTGCGCGACATCCAGGCGCGGATCGCCGCCTGGAAAGAGGTCTCCGGACATGAGATCGGCTTCCACGACATCACGGTGGGCAAGGACTACGACGCCCTGCTCGAGCTGCTGACCAGCTGGCGGCCCGACTCCATCGTCCACTTCGCCGAGCAAAGGGCCGCGCCCTATTCGATGAAGTCGGCCAAGCACAAGCGCTATACGGTCGACAACAATCTGAACGCCACCAACGACGTCCTGGCGGCCATCGTCGATTCTGGCCTCGACATCCATCTGGCCCACCTGGGGACGATGGGGGTCTATGGCTACGGCACGGCGGGCGCGGCGATCCCCGAGGGCTATCTGACCGTCAAGATCGAGACCCCGGACGGTTGGGTTGAACGGGAGATCCTTTATCCGGCGAATCCGGGGTCGATCTACCATATGACCAAGACGCAGGACGCCCTGCTCTTCCAGTTCTACGCCAAGAACGACCACCTTCGGATCACCGACCTGCACCAGGGCATCGTCTGGGGCACCCAGACCCAGGAGACCCGGCAGGACGAGCGGCTGATCAACCGGTTCGATTATGATGGCGACTACGGCACGGTTCTGAACCGCTTCCTGATGCAGTCGGCGGTGGGCTATCCCCTGACCGTCCACGGGGCCGGCGGCCAGACCCGGGCCTTCATCCATATCCAGGACACGGTGCGCTGCGTCGAACTGGCGCTCGCCCACCCGCCCGAACGCGGGGACCGGGTGAAGGTGATGAACCAGATGACCGAAACCTGGAGGGTCCGGGACCTGGCGCAGATGATCGCCAGGCTGACCGACGCCGAGGTCGCCCATCTGCCCAACCCCCGCGCCGAGGCCGACGAGAACGACCTGGTGGTGGAGAACAAGTGCCTGCTGGACTATGGCCTCAACCCCATCCGGCTCGAGGATGGCCTCCTGATGGAGGTCGCCGAGATCGCCCGGGCCTATGCTGACCGCGCCGATCTGAGCAAGATCCCCTGCCACTCGCACTGGAACGCCGAGCGCGCGGCTGCGGCCAGCGCGCCGGGCAAGGCGGTGGCGGCGGAATAGGGCCGTGCGGCTCTTCACCTTCGGCTACGGGTTCTCAGCCCAGGCCCTGGGGACGCGACTGATGGCCCTGGGCTGGAGCCTGGCGGCCACCTATCGCCGAGCCGAAGACGCCGAACGGCTCAAGGCGCTGGACGTCGAGGCGGTTTCCGTAAGCGATCCGGCGGCCCTGGCCGAGGCGGTGAAGGCCGCCGACGCGGTCCTGGTCACCGCGGCCCCCGACACCGAGGGCTGCCCGGGCCTGCGCGCCCTGGTTCCGGCCATGGCCAGGGCCGGGGCCTTTCCCGACTGGCTGGGCTATCTCTCCACCACCGGCGTCTATGGGGATCGCCAGGGGGGCTGGGTCTTCGAGACTGGCCGTCTGGCGGCCCAGTCCATGGAGGGCGCCCGCCGGGTCGCCGCCGAACGGGACTGGCTGGACGTGGGCAAGGGCATGGGCCTGACCACCGCCATCTTCCGCCTGCCCGGCATCTATGGCCCGGGGCGCTCGACCTTCGATCGGCTTCGGGCCGGCCGGGCCAAACGGATCGCCGCGCCAGGCCAGGTCTTTTCCCGCATCCATGTGGACGACCTGGCCGCAGGCCTGGCCGCCTCCATCGCCCGGCCGCGGGCCGGCGGAATCTACAATCTCTGCGACGACGAACCGGCCCCCAACAGCGCGGTGGTGGCCTATGCGGCGGAGCTGCTCGGCCTGCCCGTTCCCCCGGAAATCCCGGTGGAGGCGGCGAACCTGGCGGGGCCTGCGCAGCGCTTCTATGCCGAGAGCAAGCGGGTCTCCAACGCCCGGGCCAAGGCCGAGCTCGGCTGGCGACCGGCCTATCCCACCTATCGCGAAGGCCTGAGCGCCATCCTTCAGGCCGGGGGCTGAACCAGCTCCTCCACCGCCGCGATCAGGCGGGCGAGATCCTGGGGCCGCGACAGGCGGTGGTCGCCGTCCTCGATCAGCTGGAAGACCACGTCGGAGCCCTTGATCGCCTGGGCCAGCTCCAGGGCGTGGCGCCAGGGCACGTCCGGATCCTCCCCGCCCTGCAGGATGCGCACCGGCGCGGTCACCGGAACCGGACCCGGGAGGATCGACCAGCGATCGCCATCCTCCAGCAGGTTGCGGGTGATCGGATAGGGCGCGCCATAGTCCGAGGGGCGCATCCAGACGCCGGTCTCCTCCAGCGATCGCCGGGCCGCCGCATCGATCTCCGGACCCATCAGTTTTTCGGTGAAGTCCGGGGCCGGGGCGACCAGCACCAGACCCTGCACCGGCTCGGGCCGGACCATGGCGACGAGGCAGGCGATCCAGCCCCCCATGGACGAGCCGACCGGAACGACCGGCCCCGGCGCCAGCTCGTCGAGAACGGCGAGCGCATCCTCCCGCCAGCGGGTGATCGTGCCCTCGGCGAAGTCACCCTCGGACTCTCCGTGACCGAAATAGTCGAAACGCACATAGGCCCGGCCGGTCGCCTGCGCCCACTGCGCCAGGGCCTGCGCCTTGGTCCCGGCCATGTCGGACCGGAAGCCGCCCATCCAGACCACGGTGGGCCCCTCGCCCGCCACGCGGCGCCAGGCCAGGTCCGCCCCGTCGGGCCGCTTCAGCATGCCAGTCTCTTCGCCCATGAGGGTCTATAGCGCGGGTCCAGGCGCCTTCCCAGGTGGTGCGGGGTTTACCAAGCCGTGTTCTGCGTTATGCAGGGCGCCGTGACATTGCCCCCGGACTTCACGCTTCTGCAGGTCGTGCCCGAGCTCGACACGGGCGGAGCCGAACAGACCACGATCGATGTCGCCCACGCCATCGTGCGGGCCGGCGGCAAGGCGCTGGTGGCCACCCGTGGGGGGCGCATGGCCGCGCGGCTGGAGTCCGACGGCGGCCGGCTGGCCCAGATGCCGGTGCAGACCAAGAATCCCCTGGTGATGCTGGGCAACGCCGCCCGGCTGGCGGACCTGATCCGCCGCGAAAAGGTGAGCCTGGTCCACGCCCGGTCCCGCGCCCCGGCCTTCTCGGCCCTGTGGGCGGCCCAGGCCACCGGCACGCCCTTCGTGGCCACCTATCACGGGGTCTACAACGCGCGCTCCAGCCTGAAGCGCTGGTACAATGCGGTGATGACCCGGGGCGATCTGGTGATCGCCAATTCCGACTTCACCCGCGACCACGTGCTGGCCGAACACCAGCTCGATCCGGCCCGTATCGTCAGCATCCCCCGCGGCGTCGACCTGGAGCGCTTCAATCCCAACTGGGTCACGCCTGAGCGGGTAGAAACCCTGCGCCAGGCCTGGAACGTCGCGCCCGACCCTACCCGCACCACCTTCCTGCTGGCCGCCCGCCTGACCCGTATCAAGGGCCACGGCCCGGTGATCGAGGCCTGCGCCCGGCTGAAGGCCCAGGGCCGCGAGGACTTCCGTCTCCTGCTGGTCGGCGACGACCAAGGGCGGGTGGCCTATCGCGCCGAGCTGGAGGCTCAAATCGAGGCGGCCGGGCTCGGCGATCAGGTGAGGCTGGTGGGCCATTGCGACGACATGCCGGCGGCCTATCTGCTGGCCGACGTGGCCATTCTGCCGTCGATCGTGCCGGAGTCCTTCGGACGGACAGCGGTGGAGCCCCAGGTCATGGGCCGGCCGGTCCTGGCCTCGCAGCTGGGCGGCATGATCGAGACCGTGATTCCCGGTGAAACCGGCTGGCTCATTCCCCCTGGCGATGTCGACGCCTGGACCGCAGGCCTGGCCCGGGCGATCGAGGCCGGCCCCGTCCGCCTGGCCGCCATGGGCGCCGCCGCCGCCAACCGGGCGCGCCAGCTCTATTCGGTGGACGCCATGTGCGCCGCCACCCTTGAGGCCTATCAACGGGTTCTGGAGGCGCGCGCCTGATGGCCCCTCGCGAGATCAAGAAGGTTCTGGTCATCAAGCTGTCGGCCATGGGGGATTTCATCCTCGCCCTGGCGGCGGCCAAGAAGATCCGCCAGGCCCATCCGAAGGCGCAGATCACCCTGCTGACCACCCCGCCGTTCGAAGGGCTGGCCAAGCTCTGTCCCTATTTCAACGCCGTGGAGACCGACGGGCGACCGGAGGGACTTGGCGACTGGCTGGCCCTGGTGGGACGCCTGCGCAAGGCGCGCTACGACCGGATCTACGACCTGCAGACCTCGTCCCGGTCGAGCATGATCTTCTATGGCCTGTCGCCCTTCGCCCCGGAGTGGTCCGGGATCGCCGCCGGCTGCGCCCTGCCCCATCGCAATCCGCGGCGCGACCAGATGCACACCCTGGAGCGGCATGCCGACCAGTTGAAGGCCGCCGGCATATGGCCCGACGCGCCCACCGACCCCGGCTCGGCGCCTGGTCCCGACGTCTCCTGGATCCTGCGCAAGGTCGAGGCCCCGCGGCCGGTGGCCGGCGGGATCGAGGCCAGGCCCTATGTGCTGATGGCGCCCGGCGGCTCGGCCCATCGGCCGGAGAAACGCTGGCCCATCGAGAGCTACGCCCAGCTGGCGCGCGAGCTCTATGATGTCGGGTTCGACATCGTCGTGGTCGGCGGCCCCCAGGAAAGCGCCCTGGCTCGCACCATTCAGAAGTCGGTCGGCAAGGCCCGCGACCTGACCGGGCGCACCGATCTCGCCCGCATCGCCATGCTGGGCGCCCGCGCCGCCCTGGTGGTCGGCAATGACACCGGACCCGTTCACCTGGCCGCCGCCGCCGGGCCGCCGACCCTCGTGCTGTTCTCCAAGGCCTCCGATCCGATTCTGTCGGCGCCCCGGGGGCATGTGGCGGCTCTGCAGGCTCAGGACCTGGCCGACATGCCCGTCGCGCAGGTCATGCAGGCCGCCCGCGCCCTGACGCGGTTTCCGGGCGGGGCGAATGCTTGATCGCGTCCAGCGCCATCGTCATATAGTCTGTCGTTCGGTGAGCGCGCCCGCGCGCCCCCACGACGTTCGTCACTGAAACAGACTTAGGAGCTTTGCCTATTCGCCGCCCCATGCAAGCGCCGCCCCAAAAGGAAGGGCCGCGCATCAACGAGGACATCCGTGTTCCGCGCGTCCTGCTGATCGATCAGCAGGGCGAAAAGCAGGGCGTCATGCCCACGTCGTCCGCTCTCGAAGCGGCCGCGGAAGCTGGCCTCGATCTGGTGGAGATCGTGCCCAACGCGGATCCGCCCGTTTGCAAGATTCTGGACTATGGAAAGTTCAAGTTCCAGGAACAGAAGAAGAAGAACGAGGCGCGCAAGCGGCAGAAGGTGGTGGAGATCAAGGAGATCAAACTCCGCCCCAACATCGACACCCACGACTACGAGGTGAAGTCCCGCTCGATGCACCGCTTCTTCGAAGAGGGCGACAAGGTGAAGGTCACCCTGCGCTTCCGCGGTCGCGAGCTGGCTCACCCGGAACTCGGCATGAAGCTCCTGCAGAAGGTCAAGGCCGACTTCGAGGAAGTGGCCAAGGTGGAATACGAGCCCCGGATGGAAGGCCGCCAGATGATCATGATCCTGGCGCCCCGCTAGAGCCGGGCGATCTTAACGACAGATGAAGGGCCGGCGGCGACGCCGGCCCTTTTTTGACGCCGGCATCAAAGGCGCGAGGCGGACTGACGCGGGCCTCAGAAAATCTCGTTACGAGAGGCCTTGCCGGAATTCGAGGCTGCGCCTAACAACCCCGCCATGTCGAAGACTGCGCGTAGCGCGGCGACTCCGTCCGCTATGGCTGCGCCGTCGCTGATCGCCGTGATCTTTATCAATATGCTGGGCTTCGGGATCATCGTTCCGTTGCTGCCCTTCTACGCCAAGTCGTTCGACGCCCCGGCCTGGCAGATCGCCCTGATCTTCTCCGCCTATTCCGCCGGCGCCTTCTTCGGCGAGCCCTTCTGGGGCCGGCTTTCAGACCGTTATGGCCGCAAGCCGGTCCTGATCAGCACCATCGCCGGCAACTGCCTCTGCTATCTGGCCCTGGCCTTCGCGCCCAATGTCTGGATCGCCCTGGCCGTGCGGTTCCTGGGGGGCCTGGCCAGCGGCAACGGCTCGGTGATCCAGGGCTATATCGCCGACGTCACCCCGCCAGAGAAGCGTGCGCGCCGCATGTCCCACATGGGGGCGGCGTGGAATGTCGGCCTGATCGTCGGCCCGTCGGTCGGCGGCATCTTCGCCCACCCCGAGGCCGGGCCGCTGGGCTTCCGCCTGCCGCTGCTGATCGCCTCGGGCCTGGCGGCGGCCTCGGCCCTGTCGATCCTGGTCTTCATCCGCGAAAGCCGCGCCCGGCAGGAAGTCTTTGAACACCAGCCCAGCCGCTGGTCGGCCATCGGCGAGGCGGCCAGCCACCCCGTGGTCGGGCGCCTGATGCTGCTGACCTTTATGGTCGGCTTCGCCTTCACCGGCGTCGAATCGATCTTCGGCCTCTGGACCCAGGCGCGCTTCGACTGGGGTCCGCGGGAGATCGGCGTCTGCTTCGCCTTCGTGGGCGTCTGCGCGGCCACCACCCAGATGTTTGTCACCGGCCGCCTTTCGGAGCGCTATGGCGAGGGCAAGATGCTGGCCGTCGGCATGGGCCTGACCATGGTGAGCGCGCTCGCCCAGCCCTTTGCGCCCAACGGCACGGTGGTCATCGCCCTGATGTGCTGCATGGCCGTGGGCCAGTCGGTGGCCTTCCCCAATGTCAGCGCCCTGATCTCACGCACGGCCGACCCGCACCGCACCGGTCAGATTCTGGGGCTGAACAACGCCATGGGCGCCCTGGCCCGGGTGATCGGCCCCTTCTGCGCAGGCCTGGCCTTTGCGGGCATCTCCATCAGCGGCCCCTTCTTCATCGCCGCCCTCATGCTGGCGCCGGCCATATGGCTGGCCCTGGCCGCCAGCCGGCGCGCGCCGGCCCTGGAAGCCCAGGTTGAAGACCTGGCTGAAGTCGAGGCCAGTCGGCCGTGACCTCCGAGGCGCCCAAGGATGATCCCCGGGCGCTGATCGTCCTATTGTCGGTCATTTTTCTCAACATGGCGGGCTTTGGCCTGGTCATCCCGCTGCTGCCATTCTTTGGCCAGGCGTTCGACGCCCCAGCCTGGCAGATCACCCTGATGTTCTCGGCCTTCTCGGTAGGCCAGTTCATGGGCGAGCCCTTCTGGGGCAAGCTTTCGGACCGCATCGGCCGGCGCCCGGTTCTGATCCTCACCACCGCTGGCGGGGCGCTGGCCTATGTGGCCCTGGCGCTGGCGCCCGGCATCTGGGCGGCGCTCGCCGTTCGCCTGGTGAGCGGCTTCCTGTCCGGCAATATCTCGACCCTGCAGGGTTATCTGGCCGATATCACCCCGCCCCTCCAACGGGCCGGGCGCATGGGGATCATGGGATCGGCCTTCTCGCTGGGCTTCATGGTGGGTCCAGCCTTGGGCGGCCTGCTGGCCCGGCCAGAGCTTGGGCCGACAGGCTTCCAGATCCCCCTCTATGCGGCCGCCGCCTTCGGCCTGGCCTCGGCGCTCGGCGTCGTGCTGTTCATGCGTGAGACCATCGTTCCGCAGGCCAAGGGCGCAACCCGGCCGCCCACCGCGCCGCGGGGCTTGGTCCTGCGGGAGGCCCTGGCCGATCCGGTGATCCTGCGGGTCTTCCTGATCAGCTTCGTGACCATATCGGGCTTCGCCGGCATCGAGGCCACCTACGGCCTCTGGACCGAGGCCCGCTTCGGCTGGGGTCCGCGGGAGATCGGCCTGGCCTTCATGCTGGCCGGGGTGATCGGCGTGGTGGCCCAGGGCTCGCTGACCGGCCTGCTGGTGCGCCGCTATGGCGAGGGCCGCGTCCTGCTGGCCGGCCTCTGCCTGATGTTCGTCGGCATGCTGACCCAGTTCGCCGCCGTGGGCTGGCCCATGGCGGTCCTGGGCCTGGCCATCGTGGTCTTTGGCCAGTCGCTCACCTTCCCCAACCTGGTGGCCCTGATCTCCATGGCCACCCCGGCCGAGCGACAGGGAGAGGTGCTGGGACTCAACATGTCCAACAGCGCGCTCGCCCGCATCGGCGGACCGGTGCTGGCCGGCCAGCTCTTTTCGCTGGTGGCGCCGGGGGCGCCCTTCGCGCTGACGGCCCTCCTGATCCTGCCGGCCATCTGGCTGTGCCTGCAGATCATGGCCAGGGTCCCCGACCGCAGAGCCTGAACCGCCGACCAAGGCACGGGTCAGACTTGCCTTTTGTCCGAGCCTGGCGTAAGCACCCGCCCCTTCGGAGCCGTCTGGCCAACAGGCATGCCAGGACGGCTCATCAATACGCCAGAGGACGGGGCGCCTGGCGCTCCGCAAGTGAAATGCCGAAACTGAAGACGAAGTCAGGCGCCAAAAAGCGCTTCAAACTGACGGCGACCGGCAAGATCAAGGCCGGCGTCGCGGGCAAGCGCCACCGTTTGATCAGCCATAACAGCAAGTACATCCGCCAGAACCGGGGTACGAAGGTGATGAGCGCGGCTGACGCCAAGATCATCAAAACCTACCTGCCCTACGGCCTGTGATCGGGAGCGCATAAGATATGGCACGCGTCAAACGCGGTGTGGTCGCCCACGCCAGACACAAGAAGGTTCTCGAGCAGGCCAAGGGTTTCTACGGCCGCCGCAAGAACACCATCCGGACCGCCAAGGCCGCCGTCGACAAGGCCGGCCAGTACGCTTACCGCGACCGCAAGGTGCGCAAGCGTAACTTCCGCTCGCTGTGGATCCAGCGGATCAACGCCGCCGCGCGTCTGGAAGGCATGACCTATTCGACCTTTATCTTCGGCCTCGACAAGGCCGGGATCGAGATGGATCGCAAGGTGCTCGCCGACATCGCGGGCAATGATCCGACCGGTTTCAAGGCCATCGCAGACAAGGTTCGCGCCTCGCTGGCTTAAGGATTGCGGGGGGTCTCCGACCCGCCTCCGATCTCACAGAGAAGCCCTCCGGCGCCGCCGCCGGAGGGCTTTTTGCTGCGCGCCCTTCCCGCCGATACGACCACGCGATAGAGCACCCAGGCCATGACCGATCTCAACACCCTGAAGACCGACCTGATCGCCCAGGTGGAGGCCGCGCCCGACGCCGCCGCCCTGGAGGCGATCCGCATCTCAGCCCTCGGCAAGAGCGGCCAGATCTCCGAGCTGCTCAAGTCCCTGGGCAAGATGAGCCCGGACGAGCGCCGCGAGCAGGGGCCGCTGATCAACGGCCTGCGCGACGCCGTCGCCGCCCGCATCGCCGAGCGCAAGGCGCAGATGGAGGCCGCCGAGCTGGATCGCCGCCTGGCCGCCGAGGGCGTCGACCTCTCCCTGCCCGCCCCGCCCCGGCGCCGCGGCAGCGTCCATCCCACCATGCAGGTGATGGACGAGATGGTCTCGATCTTCGCCGAGATGGGCTTCTCGGTGGCCGAGGGGCCGGACATCGAAACCGACTTCAACAACTTCACCGCGCTGAACTTCCCCCCCAAGCACCCGGCGCGGGAGATGCACGACACCTTCTTCATGGCGGCTGACGAGGCCGGCGAGCGCAAGGTGCTGCGCACCCACACCAGCCCGGTGCAGGTGCGGGTGATGCGCCAGATCAACGAGAAGGTCCCGGCCTGGGTCGCCACCGGCCAGGCGCCGCCGATCCGTGTGGTGGTCCCCGGCCGCACCTATCGCTGTGACTCCGACGCCACCCACACCCCCATGTTCCACCAGATGGAGGGGCTGGTCATCGACCGGGCGGTCCATATGGGCCACCTGAAATGGACGCTGGAGACCTTCATCTCGCGGTTCTTCGAGACCGAAGGCGTGGTCAGCCGCTTCCGGCCGCATCACTTCCCCTTCACCGAGCCCTCGGCCGAGATGGACGTCCAGTGCGACCGCTCCGGCGGCGACATCAAGATCGGCCAGGGGACCGACTGGCTGGAAGTGGTCGGCTGCGGGATGGTGCATCCCAATGTGCTGCGCAATTGTGGCCTGGATCCCGAGATCTGGCAGGGCTTCGCCTTCGGCTTCGGCGTCGATCGGCTGGGGATGCTGAAATACGGCATGCCCGATCTGCGCGACATGTTCGCCGGCGACACCCGGTGGCTGGGCCACTACGGCTTCTCGCCCTTCGCCGCCCCCAACCCGGCCACGGGCCTGAGCTGACCTCTGTTCGAAGCGCCCCTCTGGGGGCGCCCCCCGGGCGCAAGCGCGAGGTCCGCCTCGCGGCTTGGCCAGCCCCCTCGCAGGAGGGGATGGACCTGACGAGCTGATACGATGAAGTTCACCCTTTCCTGGCTCAAGGAACACCTGGAGACCCAGGCCACCGTCGATCAGGTGGTCGAGGCCATGACCATGGCCGGCCTGGAGGTCGAGCATGTGGAGAATCCGGCGGCCAAGCTGGCGGCCTTCTCCGTGGCCAAGATCGTCGAGGCGGTGCAGCACCCCAACGCCGATCGCCTGCGAGTCTGCCAGGTGGACACCAAGGATGGCCGCAAAGAGATCGTCTGCGGCGCCCCCAATGCGCGGCCAGGCCTGACCACCATCTATGCGCCGCTGGGGGCCTATGTGCCCGGCTCCGGCATCACCCTGGAAGCGCGGCCGGTGCGCGGCGTGGTCTCCAACGGCATGCTCTGCTCGGCGTCCGAGCTTGAGACCGCCGAGGAGTCCGACGGTATTATGGAGCTGCCCGGCGATCTCGCCGTGGGGACGTCAGCCGCCGAGGCCCTGGGGCTGGAAGCCGTGATCGATTTCGAGGTCACCCCCAACCGCCCGGACTGGCTGGGCGTCGCCGGCATCGCCCGCGACCTGGCCGCCGCCGGCCTGGGGGTGCTGAAGGATACCTCGGCCGACCCGGTGAAGGGCGCCTTCCCCTGCCCGGTGGCCATTCGCCTGGATGCGCCTGACGCCTGCCCCATCTTCGCCGGGCGGCTGATCCGCGGCGTGAAAAATGGGCCTTCGCCCGCCTGGCTGCAGCAGCGGCTGATCTCCATCGGTCTGCGGCCGATCAACACCCTGGTCGATATCACCAACCTGGTCTCCTACGACCGCGCCCGGCCCCTGCACGTCTATGACCGGGCCAAGCTGGTGGGGGATGTCATCGTCGCCCGCCTGGGCGCCGGTCGGGATGCAAACGCCCCGGCCCACACCGATGAAGCGACGCCGGCCGAGCACCATGACGAGCAGTTGATCGCCCTGGACGGCAAGACCTACGACATCACCTCGGAGATGTGCGTGATCGCCGACGCGGCCGGCGAGCGCCCGGTGGGCCTGGGCGGGGTGATGGGCGGCGAGAGCACCGGCTGTTCGGAGGACACCACCGAGGTCTTCGTCGAGAGCGCCTGGTTCGACCCGATCCGCACCGCCCAGACCGGCCGCACCACCGGCATCACCTCCGACGCCCAGTATCGCTTCGCCCGCGGCGTCGATCCGGGCTTCGTGGTCGATGGCCTGGAGTTGGCCACCCGGCTGATCCTGGACCTCTGCGGGGGCGAGGCGTCCGACGTCGTCGTGGCCGGCGAGGCGCCCGCGGCGCCGGGTCCCATCAGCTTCGACCGAAGCTATGTGCGCCAGCTCACGGGCCTGGCCCTGACCGATGACCGCATAGATCAGATCCTGAAGGATCTGGGCTTCGCCGTGGACGGCGCACAGGTCACCCCGCCGACCTGGCGTCGGGACGTGGACGGCCGCGCCGACCTCGTGGAAGAAGTGGCGAGGATCGAGGGCTATGGCGCCCTGCCCACCGAGCCGCTCCCGGAGATGCCGCGGCCCGCCGGCGGGGTTCTGAGCGTACGCCAGGGCCGCATGCGGATCGCCCGCCGGGCCATGGCGGCCATGGGCTTTTCCGAAGCCGTCTCCTGGAGCTTCCTGCCGCGCGCTTCGGCCCGCCTGTTCGGCGGCGGCGATGACGCCCTGATGATCGCCAATCCGATCTCGGCGGATCTGGACTGCATGCGCCCCTCGGCCCTGCCCAATCTGATCGAGGCGGCAGGCCGCAATGCCCGCAAGGGCTTCGCCGATGTGGCCCTGTTCGAGATTGGCCCGATCTATCGGGACGATACGCCAGAGGGCCAGTCCATGGTGGTGGCCGGCCTGGTGGCGCCCCACCCGCCGCGGCGGTGGGACGGGGGCGGCGATGACGCCCTGTTCGCCCTGAAGGCCGATCTGACCTCCCTGCTTGAGGAGCTGGGCGCGCCGGCCCTGCAGACCGCCCAGGGTTCAACCTCGGCCTGGTGGCATCCCGGTCGCTCGGCCCGTCTGCAGCTCGGCCCCAAGACCATCGTCGCCGAGTTCGGCGAACTGCACCCGCAGGTGCTGAAGGCGCTGGATGTGGCCGGTCCGGTGCTGGCCTTCGAACTGAACATCGACGCCCTGCCCGAGGGCAAGCGCAAGGCGGTGAAGACCAAGCCCGCCCTGGCCTTGTCGCCCTACATGCCGCTCAGCCGCGACTTCGCCTTCGTGGTCGAGGAAAAGGTGGCGGCCGGCGATCTGATCCGGGCCGTAGCCGGGGCCGACAAGACCCTGATCGCCCAGGCGCGGGTCTTCGACGTCTATCGCGGGCCGAACCTGGGCGAGGGGGTGAAGTCCCTGGCCGTCGAGATCCTGGTCCAACCCCAGGACCACACCCTGGCCGAGGCCGAGATCGAGCAGCTCTCGGCCAAGGTGCTGGCCGCCGCGGCCAAGGCGGTGGGCGCGAAACTGCGGAGCTAGGATAATGGGCGCGGCGAGGGCCGCGCCCGACCCTTTAGAACGGGAAGATGTTGCGCTGCCGGCTATAGGCCAGGTAGCCGACATTCGCCCCCAGCCGCAGGCCCGCCCCAGCGCGGATCGGCGCCAGGATGATGTCGTTGGCCCGCTGGTAATTCACCCCCATGCCGCCGATCAGATAGGCCGTGCCTTCCACCCCAGGGAAGCGTTGGAAGATGGCGTCGGGGTAGTGCAGGTTGTAGCAGAGGGTGAAGACGCGGCTGGCGTTGCCCCCGAAGTCCCAGCCCACGGACGGCCCCTGCCAGAAGACCTCCTGCGTCGGCCGGTTCTTCATGTAGAGCAGGCCGCGACCGTAGCGGGCGCCGATGGCGATGGCGGCTGAGCCTTCCTCACCGGCGATATAGCCCGTGGGACGGCCGTTTTCGGCGAAGATGCGCTCCACCGCGCCGCCGGCGGCCTCGGCGGTCACCCCCATGAAGTCCGACACGTCGCGGACGATCTCGTCGCGGGAATAGGTCTCGGCCTGGCCTGAGGCCGGATAGTTGGGATCGTGTTGCGGCGGCGGCAGGCCCTCAGTGGTCTGGGCTGTGGCGCAGGCTCCCAGGCCTGCCGTGCCGGCGGCCGCCAGGCCCGATACGATCAGCGTGCGACGGTCCATGCGAATATTCTCCAAAGGCGGTGGCGATCCTCCCGTCTCTCGAAGGCATGAATGGGGCAGCTTGGTTAAACCCCGATTAAGCATGTTCGGCTGGACGGCGCCCTGCCCAACCTAGGGGGTGTCCCCCCAGTTCAGATAGATGGGATTGCCTATGGCCAGGAGGGCGCCGTGCTCGTTCCTCAGGTTGATGCGCAGCCAGCGCCGCCGACCATCGCTGCGGCGGGTGAAGGTCTGGACGATCGAGTCTCCAGCCTGGGCGGGCAGCAGCTCGCGGGCGCCGCCCGGCTCGATCACCTCAATCCGCGCCCCCGCGGCGCCGTCGACTGTGACACGGAATGAGACCAGCGCGCCGTCGGCGGGATCCAGGGCGCCGCCCATGGCCGCCGTGCGCCCGGCCGCCGTGGCCTCGAGCTCGAGCCGCTTCAGGCCGGGCAGGCCAAGATCGACGAAGGCCCGGCCGGCCCGGAGGCCCGCCATCAGGTCAGACTGCGAGAGACTGGCGGCGTGAATGACCGTGGCCGGCCGCCCAAGGGCGCCGGCCTCCCCCGCCGATCGGTCTGGATCGTGGCTGTCGCTTCCGCCGATGGCGGTCAGTCGGTGGCCTTGGTCCAGCAGGCCTTCCCAGAAGCCGACGCCGCTGAGCGGGCTCTCGGCGCGCCCCCCGAACGCGGCCATGGCGCCGCCGTTGAGAACCTCGATGGCGTGGACCTTCGACCAGTCGGTCTGCGCCTGCCAGCCACACCCCATGCAGGCCTCGCCTGACGGCATGCGTGGATGGTTGACCGAGATGGTCGCGCCCAGATCCGTGGCCCTGTCTAGCACCATGTCCAGGTCTGCCGCCCCCGGCGCACCGAGCCGGAACTCCAGCGGGGCGATCAGGCCAAGGAGATTGGCGTGCCCCTGGAAGGTGGGCAGCTCGCGGCCGGGGATCAGCAGGATGTCGTCGAAATAGGGCTGCAGCTCCCGCAGCGCCTGGGCGTGGGAGGCGGCGTTGTGTTCGGTGAGGGCGATGAAGTCGAGGCCCCGCTCGGCGGCGGTCTGGACGACACGAAAGAGCGGACAGGGGACGGCCGCGCCACGCCGGCTGCGGCAGGTTCCGTCGCTGTGTCCTGAGTGGACGTGGAGATCGCCGCGCCACCAGGCCGGGCCTGGGGCCAGGGGCGCGTCCGACAGGCCCGCAAAGGGCGCATCCTCTGGGTCGAGCCAGATCTCGGCGACATATGTGGTCGTCACCCCGGGGCGGAGGTTTGGGACACCCATGACGAGGTTCCAGGTCCCGGCTGGGAGCGGGCCGGGGAGGTAGGCCGGCGTGGCGTCGGCCTCGGCGACGGTGAAACGATCCCGCGCCCCGCCGCTCCAGCCGCGGAACCGATGAGGATCACGCAGGCCAAGATCGATCGTCGTACGGTCGGCGGCCCCGTCATGCCGAAACACCACCGTCAGCCGCCCGGTCCCTGGCGGCACGGCGAAGGGCAGCTCCACATAGGTCTCATGGCGCTGGCGGTTGAGTTCCCCCTCAAGGCGAATGTCGGCGGGGCGCTCTGCGAAGGCCGGGGCAGGCGCGGTGGTCCACGCCACCGCCAGGGCCACGATCCACGCCCTGGCGCCTGAGATCAGCAATCGGCCCATGTCAGCCTCCCTGGGGTCTATCCTGGCGCTAACGGCCCCTTCACCCCGCCCTGCAAGGTTACGCGTCTTTGGAGGAGTGCGCCCGTGTCGGCCCTGGCTTGTCTGCGCGTTGTGGTTCGTTCCGAGCAGGCCAACCTGTCAGAAGCCATGTTCAGCGCGCTTGTCGCCAAGTTCACCAGCGCCTTTCTGGAAGTGCGCTGGTCGTGGCCGCGCAAGTTTTCGGCGTTGAATCCCTACGCCTTTCTGCTCAGCGACCCGACGGCCTCCGAACTGGATACCGCCGAGCTCGGCCGGCTGTCGGCGGAACTTCATGCGCACCTGTTCGGCGTGACCGATGATGAGAGCGCCAAGGTGATCGTCCTGCTGTTCGAGGGCGAAGACGCCGCCATGGCGAAGTTCGCCGAACTCAGCGACGGCGAGCTTGAACGGGCCATGGTCGAGCCGGCGGCGGCTCCGGAAGGCGGCCGGCTGAGCCGCATCGCCATCGACGGGACTCGCCTGCAGGTGCCGCCCCCCGAAGGCTCGAACCCTGCTGAAGCCGAAGACGAGGTCCGGCCCCGGCGCCGTCCTGCCCCGCCCCGCGATCGCGAGCCGAATGTGGAGGGCTTGCAGGGCATCTATTACGCCGCCCGCCAGATCTTCGTCGGCGACGTGATCAGCAGCACGCCCGGAGAGTCTCGCACCCGCTACAGCCTGGTGGACGGCGAAGAGCATCTTCCCCCGGAAGCGGCGGCCTTCGACGCCGATTGCGTCATCGCCGCCATGGCCTTCCTGGCCGAGAGCCAGGCCGACACACCGCTCTACCTGCCGGTCTCGTTCTCGACCCTGCTGCGGCCGTCCACGCGGGCGGCCTATGCCGAGATCCTGTCGATCCTGCCGCATTCCGAACGACGACGGCTTTCCGCGGCCGTCTATGACGTGCCCCGCGCCCCCTCGTTCCAGGCGTTGAAGCAGCTGCACAGCGCTTTGGACGAGCATTTCAGCGCCATCGACCTACGCACCCGCGACCCCGCTTTCGAGATCGAGCAGCTCAACCCCGAGGCGGTGACCAGCGTCACCCTGGTCCTGCCTCAGGCCGAACCGGAGCGGCGGCTCATCGTGCTGCGGCGCTTCCTCAGCAAGATCGACGCCTATAAGCGTCGTCGGATCTGGCCAGCGCTGACCAATGTGCGGCACCAGCGGGAACTGGACCTCGCCCTGGAGGCGCGGCTGCCGTTCGTCACCGGCCCCGCGGTCTGCCGGCTGCAATCCAAGCCCATGGGCGGGCGGTCCTGGCCGGTCGATCAGTTGCCCGTGCCCTCCATGGCCGAGACCCTGCAGAAGGCCAGCGCTTGACGGCGCGCCCCAGGGTCTGACCCAGATCAATGGCGAAGAGGATCGTCGGGCTCAGTATCCTGATGGCCGACAGCCAGACGCCAGGAGATGCCCATGCCCGCCCCATCCAAAGCCTCACCGCCCGCCATCGGGAGCATCCTTGTCCATGTCGGTCCAGGCGAGGACTCGGCCAGTCGGCTACGCGTAAGCGTCGCCCTGGCCGAAGAACTGGACGCCCGGCTGATCGGCCTGGGCGCCGAGATGGTCGAGCCCCTGCTGGCCACCCCCTACAGCGGCGTGAACACCGCCGAATGGGTCACGGCCATGGCCCAGCAGGTGGAGACCGACCTGATTGCGGCCAGGACGAGCTTCGACCATCTCGCCGCCCGCGTGGAGCGCGAATGGCGCGAGGCGCGCGACATGCCCGCCCACGCCCTGGCCCTCGTCGCCCGGGCCTGTGACCTGATCGTCGTGTCGGCCCATCCGAGCACGAACTATTTCCATGCCGCCGACCCCGCCGAGGTGGTCATGCGCAGCGCTCGCCCGGTGCTGGTCATGCCTGACTCCGCCGAGCCTCTGAGCGGCAAGCGCATCGTCGTGGCCTGGAAGGACGCCCGGGAGGCTCGACGCGCCTTGGCCGACGCCCTGCCCTTCCTGCATCGGGCTGAGGAGGTGCTGGTCATGGGGGTGTGCGGCAAGGATCAGCAGGGCGCCGTCCAGGCGCAGGTGGATGACGTGACCGCCTATCTCGTTGGCCGCGGCGTGGCGGCTCGGGGACAGGTCAGCCTCGCCGCCGAGGCGGGCGTGGTCGGCGAACTGAACAAGGCCGCCGAGGCTCTGGGCGCCGATCTGATCGTCGCCGGCGCCTATGGCCAGAGCCGGCTGCGGGAATGGGTGTTCGGCGGGGTGACCCGTACGCTGCTGGACGAGCCCGGCCGCTATCTGCTGCTCAGCCACTGAAGAGACCCGAGCCCGGGCCTCAGACCTGATTGACGATATTGCCCTTCACGGCCGCGCGGCCGTCAGGGGCCAGGTCGGTGCGGGTCTGTGGCAGGGCGAGCGGGCCCGTCAGGCCGGCGTTCACCGTGTCCAGGCCGGCGGGACCATGCCCCCGGGCCAGGAGATAGCGCAGGGATATCCGCTCGTGGTCGGCCGCGTCGGGCTGAGTGCCATGCAGGGTGCAGGCGTGCCAGATGGCGGCGAAGCCCGCCGGCCCGGTGAGCAGGCGCTGATGGACCGTCACCTCGCCCCCGCGGCCGTCGCGATAGGTCCAGGCCTCAGCGCCATCCCGCTGAAGATCGTGGGGAAACACCGTGCCCCCCAGGCGATGGCTGCCGGTCAGCAGGAACAGGGGCGCATCCTGCCGCCCCACCGGATGCAGATAGACATAGAGGGTCAGGAAGTCGGCCGGCCGGTCTCGGTAGTCGATCAGGTCCTGGTGGAAATCGATGCCGTAGAAATAGGTCACGTCCCGGTATTCCGGCCGCACATAGGCGCCGAGATTGTTCACCGGGTTGCCGAGGATCCGTTGGCGCAGCCAGTCGGGCACGGAGGCCTGAGGCACGCCGCAGACCACCTTGCGATTGAGCAGTTCGTAGCCCTCCCCCAGCAGGGCCTGGAGGGCCGAGGCGATGTGGGGCGCCTGATCGACGAAGCCCAGCCGGTCTTCAAACCGCTCCAGCAGGTTACGCCCCGGACGGGGATTGACGCCCACATATTGCGGATCGGCGTCGAACTCGGCCTCGGTGAGGAACAGCCGATGGTCGAAGGGGCGCGTGGCGCGGATGTCGGCCAGGAGGGCGGCCGCCGCGGCGGGATCCACCAAGTCCTCAAAGACGTGCGCGCCATCCCGCGCAAAATCGTCGATGGCGGGATGACTGGAAACCGGGGTTGAAGCGCGGACGGCGGGCATGGGGCCTCCCAGAATGCCCCGAAGTCTCACCCCCTGGCGCTGAAGATAGCGTTAACCATAGCTTGTGAGACGCTCACCGGGGCGTGAGAACGCGCCAGCCCGCGGCCAGGATGAGGATGAGCGCCGCCTCCAGCACCATGGGCGGAAGCGACATGAGGTCCCAACCGCCCGCCAGCAGGCTGACGACCCGCCCCATCAGGGCCAGGCTCAGCAGCGCCTGGGCTGGCGCCAGCCAAGACCGCTTGTCCCGCACCGCCGCCGCCAGGACGAACAGCCCGCCGCCGGCGAAGAATGCGCCCATGTCGGCGCGCAGGGTGGCCAGGCCAAGCGGGCTCTGGGCGGCGAGGCCCAGGGTGGCGGCCATGGACTCCGGGCGCGTCCAGATGCGCAGGGCGATGGCCACGAAGAGCAGGCCCACCGCGCCCAACAGGCCCCGCATCGCCAACCGGCCCAGGCGCGCCGCCCGCTCCGGCTGGCGGCGGCCATAGTGACGCGCGCCAAGGACGACGGCGGCGATGACGGCAATGACCAGGCCGAGGCCCGCCAGCAGCGGGATGCGGAAGTCCGCGAGGATATGGAGCCCCAGATTCGCCGCGACCTGCCGGTCGGCGGAAAAACCTTCCGGAATCTCGGCCGCGCCGACAGCCTCGGCATAGGCCTGATAATCGGCCAGCATCTCGGCGACCCTGGCGGGCTGTTCAGCGGCCAGGTCCCGGGTCTCGCCGGGATCACGGACGATGTCATAGAGCCGCCAGGCCGGATCGCCCCAGGCGCCGGCGTTGCGGGTGAGTTTGTAGTCGCCCTTGAACAGGGCCGCCTCGCCGGCCGCCTCCAGTCCCACCGGGTCCTGCGGCCCATAGACGGCGCTGGCCTGCCCGCGAAGAACCGGACCCAGGGTGCGACCCTGCATGGGGGGGCCGCTACCGGGGACTCCGGCCAGATCCAGCACGGTGGGCGCGATGTCGGAAATCAAGGTGAAGGCCCGCTCGGTCTGGCCCTGTGGCAGGCCGGGACCGGCCAGGATCAGCGGCACGCGCAAGCCGCCCTCGCCGGCATAGAACTTGTAGAGGGCGCCGGGCGCCGCCGCCGCGCTGGCCCAGCCGGGACCGATCGCAGCGTAGGTTCCCGGCCCGCCGAGGGTCTCGACCTCCTGGCTATAGCCCTGGCGCCGCATCCAGGCCCGAAACAGGGGATGGGCGGTCGGGTCGCCGGCCTCTGGACCATTGTCAGACAGCACCACGAACAGGGTGTTGTCGTACTGGCCGCGGGCCTTGAGGTGCGCCACCAGGCGGCCGAGGTGGTGATCCATGGCCTCGAGCATGGCGGCGTTCACCGCCATGCTACGGGCGGCCAGGGCCTGTTCGTCAGCCGTCAGAGCATTCCAGTCGGCGACGCTGCCGGGCGCTGGCCCCATGGGGGTGTCGGCGGCGATCAGGCCTGAGCGGATCGCCCCTTCTCGACGCCGGGCGCGTTGCGCGGCCCAGCCGTCCAGATAGGTCGCCTCGTACTTGCGGACGAAGGTCTCCGGCGCCTGGACCGGAATATGGATGGCGAGGAACGGCAGGTAGGCGAAGAAAGGGCGGGCCGCCTCTCCCCCTGGCGCCCCGTCGATATAGGCGATCATCCGGTCGACCAGGAAGGCGGAGGAATAGAAGTCCTTGGGCAGAGTCGCCGGCTGGCCGTCCTCGAACCAGGGCGCCCGCTCATAGAGGGGGAAGTAGGATCGCTGGTCCCAGTTGTCGGCGCCTGTGGCGTCCATGGCGAAGGATCGGTCGAACCCATGGGAGTCGGGCAGGTCGCCGGGTCCATGGCCCAGGTGCCACTTGCCGGCCATGTAGGTCCGGTAGCCGCCGCGCTTCAGCCGGGTGGCGAGGGTCTCCACGCCCGGCGCCAGACGCCCCTGATAGGCAGGAAGGTCCCGGTGCGCCCGGGGCGTCGATTCCGGCAGGTTGGCGACGCCGGCGTTGTGGCTGTCCACCCCGGTCATGAGCATGGCCCGCGAGGGCGCGCACATGGGGGTGGCGTGGAAGTTGGAAAAGCGCACGCCGCGGGCGGCCAGGGCGTCGATGGTCGGGGTGGCGATCTCGCTCCCATAGGCGCCGAAGTCGGTATAGCCGGCGTCGTCCACCAGGATCAGGACGATATTGGGCGGCCCGGCCGCAGGCTGCGCCAGGGCCAGGCTGGCGGCCAGGACGGCGAAGACGACCCCGAGCCCGCAGGCGCCGGACGCTCGACGGGTCCGGGCTATTCCTGTCCAGATCGCGCGGATCGACATCGAAGCCTCCACCTGACGCTTATTGTTGCATGTTAAGTGCCATAATAGGCCGCGGCGAGGACTGTCGTCCAGGGGTGATCCCCCGGATGCGCTCGGGGAAAGCCCTTGAGCCCCGCACACATTGGCGTGTATCGTGCCAATATAATGACAGCCTGGGGAGGGCGACAATGGCGCGGAAAATCTGGCTCGGCCTTGCGGCGGCGCTCGTCGTCGTGGTCGCCCTCGGAGCGGCCAACTACAAGTCCATCCTCCTCTTCCTGGTGGGCAATCTGGGCAAGCAGGAGATCGCCGCCAACCAGGAGATCATCTGGGATCGAGGCCCGGCCCAGGCGGTGGGCGGGGAGCGCCCGCCGAACGTCATCGTCATCCTGGCTGACGACCTGGGGATCAACGACATCAGCACCTTCGGCGGCGGGATCGCCGGGGGTCTGGTGCAGACGCCGCATATCGACGCCCTGGCCGCCCGGGGCGCCAACCTGACCCAGGCCTATGCGGGCCAGGCGACCTGCGCGCCGTCCCGGGCCATGATCATGACCGGACGCTACGCCACCCGGCACGGGTTCGAGTTCACCCCGACCCCCGACGGCATGACCCGCATTCTCCCGCTGTTCTACAATGACGGCTCGCGGCCCCATCCCATGCTGCGGGACGCCGAACGGGCCCGCGAGATGCCGCCCATGGTCGAGCAGGGCCTGCCAGGCAGCGAGATCACCCTGGCCGAGGTGCTCAAGGCCCGCGGCTACCACACGGTCCACATCGGCAAGTGGCACCTGGGCGACACCGAGGAGTTCAGCGCCAACGCCCAGGGCTTCGATGAAAGCCTGCTGATGGCCAGCGGCCTCTATCTGCCCGAGAACGACCCTAATGTGGTCAACGCCAAGGTGGACTTCGACCCGATCGACAAGTTCCTCTGGGCGCGGATGCAGGCGGCCGCCAAGTTCAACGGCGGGCCGATGTTCGCCCCGCGGGGCTATCTCACCGACTATTACACCGAGGAGTCGGTGAAGGTGATCGAGGCCAACCGCAACCGCCCCTTCCTGCTCTATCTGGCGCACTGGGGGATGCACACCCCGCTACAGGCCACCCGGGCCGACTATGACGCCCTGCCCCAGATCAAGGACCACCGCCTGCGGGTCTATGGCGCCATGATGCTGGCCCTGGACCGTAGCGTCGGTAAGATCATGGCCGCCCTCGAGGCCCAGGGCCTGGCGGACAACACCATCGTGGTCTTCACCAGCGACAATGGCGGGGCCGGCTATATCGGCCTGCCCGAGGTCAACCAGCCCTATCGCGGATGGAAGATGACCTTCTTCGAGGGCGGGCTGCGGACGCCGATGTTCATCTCCTGGCCCGGCCGGATCGCCGCGAGCACGGTGCTACGCGATCCGGTGGCCCATATCGATCTGATGCCGACCCTGGCGGCGGCGGCCGGCGCGCAGACGCCGACCGACCGGGTGATCGACGGGGTGGACCTGACGCCCTGGCTCACCGGCGCGAGCCCTGGCCGGGCGCCGCACGACACCCTGTTCTGGCAGAGCGGCTATTACCGGGCCGTCCTGCACAAGGGCTGGAAGCTGCAGACCTCTGACCTGCCCAAGAAGGACTGGCTCTACAACCTGGCGGTCGATCCCACGGAGCAGACCAATCTGGCGCAGGCCAATCCCCAGAAGGTGGCGGAGCTGAAGGCCCTGCTGGCGGCCCATCAGGCGGCCGGGCGCGGGCCCTTGTTCCCCAATGTCGGTTCGGTGCCCGTCATGGTCGACAAGACCCTTGGCGATCCCGCCACCGAGGCCGACGAATTCGTCTACTGGCCCGGATGATGGGCCAGCCCCACCCTCCCCGGATCACCGCCGACGGCGTCGCCTATCTGCGCACGGCCGAGGCGGCCTTCGCCGCAGTGGCGCGCCGCCCTTCAGACCTGGATCTGTTCCTGCAGCGACGGGGCGCGGCCTAGCCGCCGAGAACTCTTTCAGGCGAGGCTGGCGATCAATCCGACCGTGGGCGGCGTTCGGCCCGCGACAAGATCGCTCATCGCCGCACGCACGGCGTCTGGGCCGGAAACATGGCGCAGGGACAGGCTCCCCTTCAGCTCCTCGACCATCCGCATGGTCTCCGCCTGGATGCGGCGCTGGATGACGCCGGGTCCAAGATCGCCGTCGCGCTTGGCGATATGGGCCGGGATGAAGATGAAGTCGTGGGAGGGCGCGCCCTCCACCTTGCCGGTGGAGCGGGGTTGATCCCAATGGGTGAGGCCCACCGCGCAGCTGAGCTTCAGCTGCGGACCGAACCGGCGGTGGACGGCGCCGATGACCGCCCCGTCGCCGGCCATGTCGATAAAGGCCGAGGCGACCGCGCCGTCGAGGCTGTCAATGTCCCCATAGGCGACCACCTGGTCGCAGAGGCCGAGCCCCTCGACGAAGGCTAGATTGCCCGGCGAGGTCAGGCCGATCACCCGGGGCCGCGGCGCCGGATGGCGGGCCAGCATGTTGAGCAGGCCGATGGCCGTCTTGGACGAGGCGCTGCCCACCAGCACCTGTTCGGCGCCGAAGACGCCGTTATCGATCAGATAGTCATAGAGCAGATAGCCGGTGCCCAGCAGCGGCAGGAGCAGGCACCGCTCGTCCTCGAGGGCCGTCATGGCCTCAGGCTCGCCCGTGGTCCGCTGGTAGTGATTGTAGAAGGCCGGCAGCTCCGCGCGATGGGCCGCTGAATCCACAAAGCCCCGCGGTCCGACCGCATCCGGGGCCAGGACGACGTGGGAGGCGGTGGGAAAGAAGCCATAGATCCGCTCGCCCACGGCCAGATCGGGATGGCCCGAGGCGACCACATCGGCGAACCCCCAGACCGGGACGAGGCCCCAGGGCTCGGGCGCCGGGAAGTATCCCCAATAGCCGATGGTGGCGCCCGACAGGGCGTAGCTGACATTGTTGGCGGTCAGAGCGAACCGGTCGATGGCCAGCAGCACCTCGCCCTCGGCCAGTTCGGGGACCGGCAGCTCCACAACACGGCTTTCGGTCAGCGCGTCGCGCCGGAGTTGGAGTTGGATGATCATGGCGACGCCCCCTTCCGCCCGCATCGGGAGAGGACCAAGAAGACCACGGCCAGAAGGACCTGGGCAACCCGCGGGGAGCCGCAGGCCGGCCAGATCCGCCTAGTTGACCGCCAGGAAGGCCGTGACGGCGGCCACCAGTTGGTCCGGGGCGTCCTCCTGGATGAAATGGCCGGCCCCGGGGATGATCTGGTGCTTCTGGCCCTTGGCGCCGGGGATGCTCGCCTGGGCGCGGACCTCCCAGCCCTTGGCCACGGGGTCCAGCTCGCCAAACAGGGTCAGGAACGGCTTGTCGAAGCGGCAGAGCTTCTCCCAGGCGGCCTTGTTCAGGGGAACGCCGGGATTGTCCGGCTGGACGGCGATCAGCAGGGGGAAGGAGATCAGGCCCCACTCGTAGTCCGAGGATGGGAAGGGGGCGAGATAGGCCGCCCGCTCGGCCGCGCTGAGCTTGTTCTCCATCCCCTGGTCGAGCATGGGCCAGGGGAAGGCGGTGGCGGCGTTCATCATGCCGACCCACATCTTCATGAAGTCGCTCTCGCCCTCGCCGATGGGCAGGCCGGTATTGGCCGCCACCACCCGGTCGAACCGCTCAGGGTTCTCGGCCACCAGATAGAGGCCGATGGTGCCGCCCCAGTCCTGGCAGAAGAGCGTGATGTGGCGCAGGTCCATGGCGGTGAGCCACTTGCCCATCCAGTCGTAGTGGCGGGCCAGGGTGTAGTCTTCCTTGGCGGCCGGCTTGTCCGACCGGCCGCAACCCACCAGGTCCACGGCAATCACCCGGCGTCCGGTGGCCAGCAGGCCCGGGATCATCTTGCGATAGAGATAGGCCCAGGTGGGATTGCCATGCATGAGCAGGATCGGCTCGGCGTCCCTCGGCCCTTCGTCCACATAGTGGATGCGGATATCGGTCCCGTCATCATCCTGGATGGTGAGGTAGTGCGGCGCCCACGGGAAATTGGGCAGGCCTTCGAAGCGCGCGTCGGGGGTGCGCAGAACGTTCATGGCGGTCTCCAGGAGCTGGCCGGCCTCAACCGGCCAGGATCGGGGTCGAGTTCAGCTGGGCGTGAAGGATGGCGAGGTGGCCAAGCGCCGCGGCCAGGGCGAGCGTCAGGGGGACCCAGACCTTGGGCCCTGCCAGGGTCATGATCTGGGGCTGGGTCGGGAAGGAATAGGTCTGCGGCATGGCCGCGAACTTGAACTCATGGGCGCCTGCGAACCGGGGATCGACCACCAGGGCGGCCAGGTCGCGGCGGCTGCGGTAGCGCATATAGCCGATGATCGACCAACCGGGGTCGGCCTCCACCCCCAGGCGTCGAAATAGCCGCCGATCTTGCGCGCCGCGATGGCCGGGTGGCCGCCCCGGGCGAACAGGGCCGGCAGGAACATGCGGGTATAGCCTTCCATCACCTGCCGGGCCGGCCGGGGCTGGCCGCTGACGGGATCTGGAATGTCGCCTGGGGCGATCCGCACCAGGTTGAGCATGAAGAACTCCCGGCCGTCGTCGGCCTCCAGGAAGCTCTGCAGGGTCGCCAGGTCGTTTCGCCCGTCCATCTCCAGGCCCGTGGCGATGAGCTCGGCCAGGGCCGACTGGACCTCGGCCTTGGACAGGGGACCGCGCCAGTTGACGTACCAGGCCAGAAACAGGGCGTAGGCCAGGAGGGCGAGGCCCCAAGGCGCCATCCAGATCGCCATCAAACCCGCGCTCCTTATGACACGAACAATGTCATTGTATTCGCAAGCCCTGCCTTGGCAACACCATCTTGCCGACGCCAGGTCAGCGCTGAGCGCTCATCCGGCGGCCCTGGCGCACCTGGTCGCTCCCCGCTGGCAGGGAGATCAGGTCCCCGTCACGGCCGACCTTCAGCCGACCGGAGAACTGCTGGCGGGCCTCCCCCAGGAAGGGACCTTCCAGGGCGGCGATCGGCAGGGGCGGCACGATGTGGTTGAGCAGCAGGAACTTGACCCCGGCCCGTTCGGCGAGCTGGGCGGCCTGTTCCGGCGTGGTGTGATAATCGGTGATGTCCCCGAAGATCTGGGCGAGGTTGGCGCGCCCCGCGGCCTCGGCCGCCGCGCGCTGCCGGTTCACCAGATCGAGGGACAGGGCCTCGTGGACCAGCAGGTCGGCGCCCCGGGCCTGGGCCTCCACCACCGGCGAAGGCGTGGTGTCGCCGCTCAGGACGGCGCTGCGGCCCTTATAGTCGAACCTGTAGCCGACGGCGGGCTCGATGGGGTCGTGATCGACCCGGAAGGCGGTGATCTTCAGGTCGGGCTCGTCGAGGATGACCAGGCTCGTCTGGCCTTCAGGAATGGCGAAGGGTCGCGCAACCCCGCCATAGCCGGAGGGCGGCGTGACATCGGGTCCGTGGTGGGCGATCCGGTAGCCCCTGTCGAGGCTGTAGGCCTGGGCGAAGCCGGCCAGCACGGTCTCGACGCCCGGCGGGCCATAGACCGGCGTGGGGGCCGCCGCCGAACTGGACGCCCAGCGCTGCATCAGAAGCTCCCCCAGCCCGTCCATGTGATCGGAATGGAAGTGGCTGAGCAGGATGGCCTCAACCCGGGACGGCGGCAGGCCCATCAGGGTCAGGTTGCGGCTGGCGCCGGATCCGGCGTCGACAATGAACAGCCGCCGGCCGGCGATCACCGCGGTACAGGGGCCCGAGCGCGCGACGTCAGGCATGGGCGAGCCGGCGCCGCACAGGGCCACATGCAGGCCATCGGGCAGGTCGGCCAGGGGATCGGCCGCCATGTTCCGCGCCATCACCCGGTCCATGAGGGCGAGGGCTAGGGGGCCGCGGGCGAGCCACAGCCCTCCCCCGGCGACGAGGACCACAGCGAGAAGGATGAGGGCGAGCTTGGCAGGCCAGCGCATGGCGAGGCTCCGGGTTCAGTCTTGGCGGGATCAGCCGGGCGCCGGCGCGGCGGGGACCCGCAGGACCGTCCGGAACCCCACATGGGAGGCGCCGCTGTCATGGGGCCCCGGCGCCCGGGCCGCCGGGCGATAGCGGAAGCAGAAGTTGTCGGCGCAGAGGAAGGAACCGCCCTTGATCACATGCTTGGGCTGGCCCGGCTCGTCAGGGTCCCGGGACATGGCCCGGGAGGGTCCGCCCTGCTCCAGCACCGCGGCCGGGACGAGGCCGGGGCGATACCAGTCCGACGTCCATTCCCAGACATTGCCGGTGATGTCGTAGAGGCCGTGGCCATTGGCCGGAAAACAGCCCACCGGGGCGGGCCGCGCCTTGTGGCCGTCATCGCCGGTGTCGGCCACGGGGAAGACCCCCTGCCAGGTATTGGCCAGCGGCGCGTCCCTGGGCGCCGGCTCATCGCCCCAGGCGTAGCGGGCGCCGTCAAGCCCGCCCCGGGCGGCGTATTCCCACTCCGCCTCGGTGGGCAGGTCGCGGCCGAGCCAGCGGGCATAGGCCAGGGCGTCCTCCCAGCCGATGTGCACCACCGGCCAGCTGTCCTTGCCGTCGATCGAGCTGGCCGGGCCCTCGGGATGGCGCCAGTCGGCGCCCGGTATGATCCGCCACCAGGCGGCCGGATCTCCCCCCGGGGCGCCGGCGCCCACGAAGACCAGCGAGGCCGGCCGCCGCTCTTCGGCCGACAGGCCCGGATAGGCCGCTTCCGGCAGGGGACGCTCGGCCTGGGTCACATAGCCGGTGGCTTCGACGAAGCGGGCGAAGGCCGCATTGGTCACCTCGGTGCGATCGATCCAGAAGTCGCCCACCTGAACCTGCCGCGGCGGCCCCTCCTCGGCGTGCTCCGCCGCCGCCCCCATGACGAAGGTCCCACCGGTCAGGCGCGCCATGCCCGCGGTCGGCGCCTGCGGGTCCGGAAGCTCTGGGGCCGCCAGGCAGGCCTGGGGCGCGGCGTCCGACCCCGCACAGGCCGCCAGGGCGCCCAGGCCAGGCAGCAGGATGCCGAGACGAACCCGCCCAAGGGCATGCATTACGCCGCGCCTCATCGATGTCCCCTCCCCTCGCCGACAGGTTTCGGCGGCGTGAGATCTAGCAAACTATTGGCATATATCGTGCTGATTTCAAGGGTGATATGGATCTGCCCGCAAAGGGGCGGCCTTTGGGCAGGCGGCGCATCCGACTCGCCCCTGACGCGTGAAGCGCTGGCGCCTTCGCCCGCTGCGTTCTAAGCAGCGATCATGACCGGGTCCAAGTCTTCAGCCGTCAGCACACCGCGCAAGAAGGCCGGCGTCGCCACCACGCCCGCGCCGGCACAGGACGCCGACGGCCGCCGTCGACGGTCCCAGGACAGCCGGGCGCGCATCGTCCAGGCGATGCTGGAATTGGTCTATGCCGGAGAGACCTCTCCGCCGGCCGAACTGGTGGCCGACCGGGCCAAGGTCGGCCTGCGCACGGTGTTCCGGCACTTCAACGAGATGGACAGCCTCTATCGCGAAATGTCGGCGGTGATCGGGGCCGAGCTGCAGGCTGTCATCGCCCAGCCCTTCAAGGCCGAGGACTGGCGCGGCCGGGTCGTGGAACTGGTCCAGCGCCGGGCGAGCGCCTATGAGCGGATCGCGCCCTTCCGCCGGGCCGCCGACGTGCATCGCCTGCGCTCGCATGTGCTGGAGGCCGACCACGCCCGGTTCGTCGCCCTGGCGCGGGAGATCCTGCAGCGGGAACTGCCGGCCGACGCCGCCCGCGACAAGGCCCGCTTCGAAGCCCTCGACATGCTGCTGAGCTTCGAGGCCTGGGCCCGTCTGCGCCGCGATCAGGGCCTTTCCGCCAAACGGACGGTTGAGGCCCTGGAACTGGCCGTCGCCGCCCTGGTGGATCCGATCTGAGCCTCGCCGCCCGGAGCTGTCAGAAGCGCGCCCGAACCCCGGCCATCACCAGACGCGGCGCCCCTGGCCGGGCGCCAGCGGGCGAGAACGACACGTTGTAGGTCTCATCGGCCAGGTTCTGGACCGTGCCGAACAGAGCGAAGTTTGGCGTCAGGTCGTATTGCGCCGCCAGATCAATCACCAGGCGCTCATCGATCTTTTCGCCGGGCAGAATCGGCCCCGATCCCGCCGTCTCGCGGGCTTCGGCCACCCAGTTGAATCCGCTGGTAAGTTTCAGTCGCGCAAGCTCAAGGCCAATCGTGAGGTTGATCTGTTGCTCCGGCAGATAGGGCAGTTCGTCACCCGCGACCACCGCCCCCCAGGGTCCATAGGCGCTGGCGAAGCTCGACTTGAACTCTGCGTCGGTCAGCGTGTAGGCCAGCGAAACCGGCACGGCGAAGCCACGGGTCGCCAGGTCGCCGAAGCGGTTCGAGGCGGTGACCTCCAGGCCGCGCACCTCCACGGCCCCGCCATCGAACTGGTCGCCGATATTGCATCCCCCGCCCGTGGAGGCCGTGCAGGTTCCGAACAGGTTGTCGTAGTCGTTCAGGAAGGCGATGGCCTCGGCCTGCCAGCCGCCGCGGGTCCAGCGCGCGCCCGCTTCATAGGACCAGCTTGTCTCGGCCTCGGCGGTGGAGCCTGGACCCGGATTGGCGAAGCCCCGGTGCGCGCCGGCCAGCAGCAGGACCTCGGGATTGACCCGCCACGTGGCCGACACGCCGGGAATCCACACGTCCACGTCCGAGTGGATGACGCCCGTCGGCGCCGTACGCGCCGGATCGGTCAGGGACCAGTTGGTGCGTTTCAGGCGGATCGTCTCATAGCGCAGGCCAGGGGTCAGGGTGACCGCCCCGATGCTCATCTCATCGCGCAGGAAGAAGGACCAGGCCCGGGCCTCGCCCAGGCGGTTCTCCTGGCTGCCGGGCGCGCCGGCCGAGGCCAGCACCATGACCCCGTCGACCATGGTGTAGCGGTCATCCTGCTGGAAGCGATCTTCCTCGTCACGATGGTGGCGAACCGAGAACTCCAGCCCGTGATCGATGGCGCCGGTGTCGAAATCGACCGCCACAACGGTCTGAAGCCCGGTGGCTGAATAGAGGCGGTTGTTGTTGCGCACCCGCAGGGCGCCCGCGCGACCGGTGACCCCGGGGGCGCCCACCAGATCGGCCATCTGCACTGCATTTGCGGTCGGATCTGCGACCACGGCGCCGATGCCCACCCAGCCGGTGTTGGCGGTATTGCGTACGTCATTGAGCTTGTACCAGGCCCGCGCCGTCTCATGGTGATAGGCGAGCGTCGTCAGGCTGACATTGGGCGAAATCTGGAAGCGGTGCGTGAGCTGCCAGGTCTCGTGACCGACCTTCATCACGTCGGCCCCGCTGCCGTTATAGCGACGGTAGGGACTGGCGTTGAAGTCGGCCAGGGTCAGGCCGAGATAGGTCTCATCACTGGTCTCGTCGTAGCGCTGGTACTTGGCCTCCCACTGGTGGCGGCCATCGTCGGAGCGCAGGCCGATCTTCACCAGGCCATCGGTGATCTCGAAGCCCGTGTCGCCACCGTTATCGATAGTCTTGAAGCCGTCTGAAGCCTCATAGAGCCCTTCGACCAGACCACCGATCTCCCAGCCGCCGCCCAGCCCCGCCCAGCCGCCGACTGAACCCAGGGCGCGACGTCCGCCGTAGTCGCCGCCCAGGATGTCGAGCCGCCCCGACAGCCGCCCCGCTTCCACATCCGGGATCGGGGTGGAGAACAGGTTGAGGGCGCCGCCGACGGTGAGCGGCCCGTACTTGATCGCCGCCGGGCCCTTGCTGACCTCCACGGCGGCGATGCGGGTCATACGCGGAAAATAATAGGCCGCCGGCGCCGCATAGGGGGCCGGCGCAATCAACACCCCATCCTCCATCACGGTGATGCGGCTGTTGCGATCAGACCCGGAGCCGCGGATGCCGATGTTGGGCCTCAGGCCGAAACCTTCCTCTTCCTGCAGATAGACCCCCGGGGCCTGGCGCAGGATGCGGTTCACATCGCTATAGGCGAAGGTGGAAAGCGTCTCGGCGTCGAGCACCTGCACCGATCCCCCGAGGTCGCGGGAATCGGTGGTCGAGCCCGTCACCAGGACGGCGTCCAGCAGGGGCGCGGGCCCATCGTCCAGGGTCGCCGCCCACGCTGGTGACGTGGCCATCGCCGAAACGGCGACGCCGCAAAGAAGCGCAGTCAGACGATGTACAGGCATGGACTCCCCCGGCGGATAAGAACGCGTCGCATTCGCCTAACCGCCGGGAGGGGTTATTGCAAGTCAATCGCACGACAACGGTCTGTGAGTTGCAGGGGATCAGGCGGCCGCCTGCCTGATCGGCCTATTCCTTCGCCGCGGCGTGAACCGCGTCCAGGAAGGCCGAGCGGGCGGCCGACAGGTCGGCCCCCGTGGCCCGGGGCCAGGCGGAGTTGATGACGATCACCAGGCCGTCGTCGCGATAGGTGGTGATGGACTGGCCGAAGATGCCCGAGGCCTGATAGGCGCCGCTCGGGTTCATCCACCAGAAGTAGCCATAGCCGGCCGCGCCATTGTCGATCTGGCGCGTGGTCGCCGCCTCCACCCAGCCGGCCGGCAGCACCGCCCGGTCGCCGGCCATGCCGCCCTCCAGCACGAACTGGCCCACCCGGCCATAGTCGCGGAGCGTCATCGAGATGCAGCAGCCGCCCCGCTCCTGGCCCGTGGGGTCGACCATCCAGATGGCGTCGCGCTCCATGCCATAGGGCTTCCAGATCTTCTCAGAGGCGTAGGCGGCCAGGCTCTGGCCCGTCGCATTGGACACCAGCAGGCCCACCAGGTCGGTCTCACCGGTATTGTAGTTGAACACCGCGCCCGGCGGATTGGCGCGGGGCAGGCGGCGCATATAGCTGACCATGGCGTTCATCCCGGGCTCGCCCGGGGCCACGCCGGCATTGGCCACGTCCGACTTGGGATCGGTATAGTCCTCGTTCCACGTCACGCCCGAGCTCATCATCAGCAGCTGGCGCACGGTCACCCCGTCATAGGCCGAGCCCGCCAGTTCGGGGATGTAGTCGGTGACGGGGGCGTTCAGGCCGGCGATCTTGCCGTCCTGGATGGCCGCCCCCACCAGGGTCGAGGTCACCGACTTGGCCACCGAGAACGAGGTCCAGCGATCGGCCGGCTGGCGGCCCATCCCATAGCGCTCCAGCAGGATCTGCCCGTCCTTCAGCACCAGGACGCCGGAGACGTTGAAGGCCTCCATGTAGGACGCAACCGTCCAGTCCTGGCCGTCGTGGGTGAAGGTGGGATCGATCTGGCGATCGGCCATGACCAGGGGTCGGACGGCCTCGCCGCGTTCGATGGTGTTGACCTGAAAGACGTCCTCGATGGCCCGGTAGCCGCGGCTCTGCAGCTCCGGCGACCACATGAGGAAGTTGGGCGTGGCCGGGTCCAGCGGGACCTGGGCGTGGGCCGGGGCCAGCGCCGGCGCTGCGACGAGACCTGCGGCGGCTACGGCGCCGGCGAGGACGGTTTTGCGGATCAGGTGGTGACTCATGGAACGTTTCCCGATGTTGTTTTGTGGCCAAGCTAGCCCATTCCGCGGCCGCCGCCAGGGACCTGCACGCATGACGTTGCGGCAGCTGTTCAGGCCGCTGGCGAGGGATCGCAAAGCGATGCTATCCCAGTCGCCAATCAGAATTCCGATCAGGCCATTGGGGAAGAACCGTCATGGGCAATAAGCGACTGGGCCGCAGCGCCATCGTGGTCTCCGACATCTGCATGGGCACCATGACCTTTGGCGGCCAGGCCGACGAGGCCATGGCCCACCGCATCCTGGACAGGTCCTTCGAGGCCGGGATCAACTTCTATGACACGGCCGAGAACTATCCCGTGCCCCCCAGCCCCGAATGGGCCGGCCGCACCGAGGAGATCTTCGGCCGCTGGCTGAAGACCAAGAACCGTGACGCCGTCATCGTCGCCACCAAGGTCTGCGGGCCGAGCCATGGCTGGATCAAGGGCTCCATGCGGGCCGGCATGACCGCGCTGGACCGCCACAACATCACCCGCGCCATCGAGGGCAGCCTGATGCGCATGGATGTGGACTATGTGGACCTCTACCAGACCCACTGGCCCGACCACGGGGTCGGCTATGAGGAGACCCTGCGCACCCTCGACGACCTGATCCAGGCCGGCAAGGTGCGCGTCATCGGCTGCTCCAACGAAACCAGCTGGGGCCTGACCAAGTCGGTGGCGGTCGCCGAGCGCGAGGGCACGGTGCGCTATGAGACCATCCAGAACAATTTCAGCCTGAACAACCGCCGGTTCGAGGACGAGCTGGCCCAGGCCTGCCGGCAGGAGGGCGTCAGCCTGATCCCCTATTCGCCCCTGGCCGGCGGCGTGCTGTCAGGCAAGTACAAGGACGGCGCGCGGCCCGAGGGCGCGCGCTTCTCCAACTATCTGGCCCTGGGCGGGCGCCAGGGCGCCATGGCCCAGCGCTTCGTCAACGACAAGACGATGGCCGCCACCGACCGCTTCGCCGCCATCGCGGCCGAGGCCGGCATGTCGCTGGTCACCCTGGCCACAGCCTGGAGCAAGCAGCACGACTTCGTCGCCTCCACCATCGTCGGCGCCACCCACGAAGACCAACTCCCCGACATCCTGGCCGCCATGGACCTGACCCTCAGCGACGAGGTCATGAAGGCCATCGACAAGGTGTCGAAGGAGATTTTGTACCCGATGGGGTGAGGGGGCGTTGAGGTGAGCGAGGAACTGCGATCTGGCCTTCTCGAGGCGCGCATCGGCGCCCTCTATCGCACCGATAGCGATGGCCGCCTCCTCGCCACCAACGAATGGGACAGCCGGCCGGCGCCCCGGTTTCACCTGATGCGAACCGCTGCAAGGCCGATCCTGCGGGGCCGCGCGGGCCTTCCGGCTGATCTCCTGCAGAGGCTCCAGGCCCTGTCTCTCAGGGAGCCGGCCGACCAGGCCTTCACCCGGCTTCCGGCCGAGCATGATCGATACCTGACGGTCTTGGCCGAGCACGCGCCGGTGGAGAAGATATGGGCGGGGCCGGCCTATGTGCTGCCGCCGGCGACGCCCGACCTGGACGTCGTCAACATCGATGAAGGCGCCCGCGAACGGCTTGCGGGCCGGTTCGACGACTGGCTCGAAGACGTCCCCCATCGGCGGCCCTTCGTGGCCGTGATCGCCGAGGGCGCCGCCGCAGCCATCTGCGCCAGCGTCCGCATCTCGCCCACGGTCCATTGCGCCGGGGTGGAGACCCATCCCGACTTCCGGCGGCGGGGCTATGCCCTGGCGGCCGTCGCGGGCTGGGCGCAAGCGGTGCGCGCCTGTGGCGCGACGCCCTTCTACAGCACCTCATGGGACAATCTGGCGTCCCAGCGGGTCGCCCAGCGCCTGGGCGGGCAGCTGGTGGGCGTGGACTTTCACGTCACTTGAAGCCTGGGGCTCGGATCTGGGACCTGGAGCCGCCTCGGCCTCAGCCTCGGCGGAGCGCCTCGCCCCAAATCGCCAGATTGCAGGCGAACTGGCCGGGCTCCGTGGCCTCCACCCTGATGGCGATCGGCACCATGCAGGGACCGACATGCTCCGGCGTCGCGGTGTATTCGGTGGCCATGCCATCCAGGATCAGGGGGCGGATGATGTTCATGTCGGTGCGATACTTCATCTCCTCCACAAAGGGCGGAACATAGACGATGTTCTCCGGCACGCGGGGGCCGCCGAACTCTTCCGGCAGCAGCAGGAGCTCGACCAGCACGCCCTCCTCCACCAGGGCCTTGGCCTTCGCTGGCGAGTCCACATACGACCAGTCGGGGCCGACAGGGGCTCCCGGACCGGGCTCGTAGCCAGCTTCGCGGAGAAGCTGGTCGGCGTCGAACGCCTCGGCGGCGCCACCCTCCGATGCGCCCCGGCCGAACCATCGGCGGAGCCGTTGAAACAGAGCATTCACGGCTAGTTCCCCCTCTGCCGCCGGATTGTGGGCGGCGCCTTGCGCGCACGAGCGCGCTGCCTTGCCCACTATCGTCGAGACACTCGCAAAGGCCAGCCCGACAACCAGGACGGCTACGCAGGCAGGCGAGAATGTTCCTACTTTGTTCTTTCCGAAAATCAATACCCGTGAGAATATCGGGGCGTCAACCCATGCAAGGACGGTGCGATGAAACAGAGGGCTGGAGGCATCTCCAATTCGAGATACCAATTAGGCTCGCCGCTGATGAGCACGAATGATTACTCGTTTGTCCAACCCGGAATACAAAATTCAAGCGCCTATCTGATCTACCCCTCGCCTCTGGACTACATACGCCAACTCTTAAAACGTCCAAGCCCACCCTCAATACCGACAATTGAAATAGGCGATGCACTATTCTATGCGGTAGATACTGGATATTCAACAGCATTGGTTCCACTGCAGGAGGTTCGCCCGTGGTCACCGTCAGATGATGCGCGGCGAAGACGGGATGCAGAGCGGTTCACAACGCAGACCCATGCGACGATCGGCTCGGGGCTCTATGGCGTGGCTAAATTGCTGGGCGCAAGCGACGGACTTGCAGATTCTGTTCTCGGCATTGGGTCGATCGCAGACATCGCGCTGGGGTCCGCGCGATTCGGAGGCGTAGTTCGGACGCCGCGCGCGCCGCCGCGGCGCGTCGCCTCTCCCACCCAGCAGCAGCCCGCTGTTCGGTTCGGGCTCCCGAAAGCGAGCGGCCAGGCGACACGCACCAACAGCACGGTGACAAGCAAGCAAGTGGGTGCCGGCTCGGAGGCTGCGAGGTCAATCAAGCCGCCAGGCTGGCAAAAACCACTGCCAGACAAGCCGAGACATGATCAGGAAAGAGGCCATCTACTCGCGAATGTTCTAGGCGGCACCGGAAAGGACCCTCGAAATCTCGTCACAATTCCGAAGAAAACAAACCGATATATGTGGGAGTTTGAAAAGATTGTCCGCGATCGGGCCAAATTAGGTGAAGTCGTCAAATATCATGTTCAGCCGCTTTACGATGGTCCAGGTCAATCCCCCTCAATAATTCTGATGACGGCAACTGGCTCGCGGGGGCTGCAAATGAGCCGAGTCATCGTTGTAAAGAAGCCGAACCAGCCATGACCATCGAGGCGCTCATCAAGGCGATCCCGCCGCCGGTTGTGGCCTCGGCGCCGTTTGAGGGGCCTTGGGAGCCCTTGGAGCATCAGCTCGGGACCGCCCTGCCGGAGGACTACAAGGCCCTGGTCCGGCGCTATGGGCATGGGACCTTTTTCGACGTCCTGCATATCCACATCCCCAGAAGCCGGGTCTCGCACATCCGTTTCGAAACCAGCATCCGGGAGATCTGCGAGCCCCTGCGCGGAGCCGACGAGCTGCCCTATCCCCTGTGGCCGCAGGCCGGCGGGCTGCTGCCGGTGGGACGGTCGGAGTTCGGCGACACCGTCTTCTGGATCGTGGACGGCCCGCCGTCGACCTGGCGCATCTTCCTGTGCGATCGCGATGTCGTGGATATGGAGACCCTGGACTGCGACCTGACGGGCTTTCTCGCCGGCCTCGCCACCCGTCACATCCAGCCCAAGGCCTTCCTGCGCCTGACGCCCGAAGACACCCTGTTCGACCCGTGGCTCAGCCTTGGGGCGCCCCAGGCGGAGGCGGCGCAGGGCTGGACGCGGTCTGGCGGCTATGGACCGACCAGGCTCCGGTCTCTCACCCTGACGGCGCAGCTCAAGCCGCCGAAGCCGTGAGGACCTCCCAGCTTCCCTGACATCGAAGGCGCCTCAGGCAACTGAGGGGCGGGGCAGCCGTTCTACAAGCTGAGCCTTTCCTAGGAGCGCCCGATGACCTCGATCCGGACCCTGTCCGCCGCCACCCTCGCCCTGTCCTTGACGGTGGCGCCCGCGGCGCTGGCGCAAAGCAGCTCCCAGGGCTCGACTGAGCAGCAGGAGCGCATCGGCGCCATCCTGGGGGCCCTGTTCGGGGACCGCATCGGCGTGACCACCTCGGTCGAGTCCCAATGGGCCGCAGGCCTCACCCCGCTGCGGACGCAGCAGAGCCAGTTCGACAGCCGCGTGGACGCCGACATCCGCGCCCGCGCCCTGGACCAGGCCACGGGCCTGCGCCTGAAGCGTGACTACGCCGCCCTGGTGGAGCTCGAGACCCGCTACGGCGCCGACCGCCGCTTCACGGACCAGGAGCGCGCTGAACTCACCCAGCGCTATGGCGCCCTCACCCAGGTCCTGGCCGATGGTCAGTACTCTGATGGCGGATACAACACGGCCATGGTGGCGGACGGCCGCGCGGCGTTCGACCGCCGGCTGGACGCCGCCGTCGCTGCGCGGCGCCTGCCCCGCACCGAGGGGACCCGACTGAAGTCCGACTATGCCCAGTTGGTCCAGATCGAGCAGGGCTATCTGCGCGATGGCCAGCTCACGGCCAACGAGAGGGCCGACCTGGAGGCCCGCCTTGACCAGCTGGACGCCCGCGTCGGCGATGTCGCCTATGGGAATGGCGCCGTTCAGACGCCGCGCGCGCGCCTCGACAACGTCCTTCGCGCCCTGCCCAGCTCCGGCTTGTCGGCCAGCGCCCAGGCCCAGCTCCGGATCGAGCATGAAGACCTGAACCGCCTCGCCGCGGCCTATGAGCGGGTAAGCCCGACGGCGGAGGAACGCGCCTATCTGGACCGGCGGATCGGCCAGCTGGAAACCACCGCCCGCGTCCGGCGCTAAACCGCAAGGGGTTCGCTGAGCCCCGTAGACGGACCCGGTCCCATGCCCCTAACCTCGCCGGACAAAGGCAGAGGTTAGGGGAAACACATGTTCAATCACATCATGGTCGGGACCAACGATATCGCACGGTCCAAGGCCTTCTATGACGCCGTGCTCGCGACGCTGGGGGCCGGGCAGCCGATGGCCAATGCGGCGCCCACCGGGCACAAGCGGCTGTTCTACATCCACAATGGGTCGGTCTTCTGCGTCAGCGAGCCGATCAATGGCGAGAAGGCCAGCTTCGGCAATGGCGGCACCATCGGCTTCAAGTGCGACAGCCCTGAACAGGTGAAGACCTTCCACGACGTGGCCGTGGCCCACGGCGGGGTCTCCATCGAGGACCCGCCGGGCCTGCGCGAGGGCGGCATGGGCGCCCTGCACCTGGCCTATGTGCGCGACCCCGACGGCAACAAGCTCTGCGCCCTGCACCGGCCGTAGGACCCCGGCGCGAGGCGGACTGGAGCGCGCTTCAGCCCACCTCGCGCAGCACCGCGGCCGGCCTGCGCGACAGGGCGGCGAACGCCGCCAGCGCCCCGCCGATGACGCCGAGCGCCGTGGTTCCGCCGAGAATCCCTAAGATCACCGGCCAGTCCACGCGCCAGGCGGCGTTGAACACCTGCGTCACCACCGGCCAGGCGCCGGCCGCGCCCAGGGCTGCGCCGGCCAGGCCCGCGATCACCCCCACCAGGCCGTACTCCACCAGATAGGCGGTCACGATCTGGCCGCGGGTCCCGCCCAGCACCTTGAGCGTGGCGGCCTCCCGGGCGCGGAACCGGGCGCCGGCGGCGATGGCGCCGATCAGCACCAGGACGCCGGCCGCGCCAGCCACGGCCGCGGCGCCGCGGATGGCCAGCGCCAGGCGGTCGAACAGGGTGGCGGCCTGTTCCAGCTGGTCGCGGACGCTGATGACATTGACGCCGGCGAAGTCGGCGGCGAGGCCTTGCGTGACGGCGGCCTCTTCGGCGCGGCTGGCCATGGCGATGGCCACGTGGCGGGGCCTGGCGCCCTCGATGGCGCCCGAGTTCAGGATGACGGCGAAGTTGGCGCCGAAGCCGCCCCAGTCCACCTCGCGCAACACGGCGATCTGGGCGTCGATCTCGCGCCCCAGGACCTGCAGGGTGATGGTGTCGCCGACCTTGAGGCCGGCGCCGCGGGCGGCGTCCTGTTCGAAGGCGACCAGGGGCGGGCCGGCATAGCCCTCGGGCCACCAGGCGCCGGCGGTGACCTCGGACACCTCCGGCGGGCCGTCTAGGGCCGACAGGGTCAGGTCCTCGTCAAAGGCCCAGCGTTCGCCCCGGTCGATGGTTTCGATGTCCACCGGCTGGCCCTTCAGGCGGGTGATGCGGCCGGTGATCAGCGGCAGGCGGGCATAGCGGTCGGGGCCCGGATCGTTCAGCGCCTGGTCGATCACCGCGTCGAAGGCGTCCACCCGGTCGGCGGGGATTTCGGTGAAGACCAGCGAGGGCGCGGTGCGGGGCGCCACCTCGCTCACCTGGGCCAGCAGGCTCGACTGGATCAGCACGATGGCTGAGAGCAGGGCGACGCCGAGGCCGATGGCCGGCGTCGCCGTGCGGGCGGCGGAGCGGGGTCCGGCCAGGTTGGCGAGGCCGAGGCGAACCGCGCCCCG